>CACEBC010000069.1 GCA_902557735.1 Porticoccaceae bacterium | reverse complement strand
TGTTACTCAGGACGGAGGGATTGCCGGGGCCACAGATTGAAAACATGTTTGGAAACCCTGCGGTGCAGGCGCCGAGAAATGAGATTGGGCCATTTTTCCATTTTTCTCTGAGAGAGGTCCCGTCTTTCCCAGTTATATTGATACTCAATATGGATCCGGTTATCGCATCAAAACCCGTTGCAAAAATCACCAGATCCAATGGATAGCTATGAGTGCCATAAATAATGCCACCTTCATACATTTTGATCGAATTTGATCCTGAGACGTCGACCAAAGACACATGTGGCATCTTGAAAGTTTTATAATAGTCTGTATCAACGCAAAGTCGCTTGCAACCAACGGGGCCTTTCGGCGATAGCAATGAAGAGACCTCATCATCGCCCACAATTTGTCTGATTTTATTTACAATAAATTCGGCGGCAGTGCGATTAGCATCTTCGTCAATCAACAGGTCGTTGAATGACTGCATAAAAAGAAGCCCACCAATTTCGCTCCATCTTTTCTCATAAACCGCCGCACGCTCTTTTTTAGAGATGGCAAGTGCAGACTGTTCATTCGGGAGATATGAAGCGCTGAATCCACCCAGCATTTCCTTGTTTTTGTCTCTGAATTCCCGATAGCCCGATTTAAACTGTTTCAGCCAACCTGGATCGATCGGTCTATTTCCGGCAGGCACAGTAAAAGTAGGTGTTCGTTGGAAAACGAAGAGCCGCTTCGCCCTCTTGGCAATGACTGGAATACACTGAACGCCCGATGAGCCTGTACCAATTATCCCAACGTCTTTGTTGGCATAGTCTATACCAGACTCTGGCCACCTTGAAGTATGTAAAGAGACTCCACGAAAGTTTGATTGTCCCTCTAGGTCCGGAATGAACGGCTTGGAAAGATTGCCGACCGCTAGAATAAAGTATTGGCAAATGATCGATCCACCCTCCGATAATTCGACTAACCAAGTGGAATCTTTTTGGTTGAAAACTGCGCTCTCGACCTTCGTGCCTAGCCTTACAAACTGTCGTAACGAAAATTTGCCAGCTACATAGTGTATGTAATCAAGAATTTCTGGCTGAGCTGCATACCGCTCGCTCCAATCCCATTCCTGCTGAACCGCATCAGAAAACTGGTATGAGTACTCAATGCTCTCGATGTCACACCTTGCTCCCGGATAACGATTCCAAAACCACGTGCCGCCGATGTCATCGCCTGCCTCAATAGTTTCCACTGCAAAACCGTCGTCTACAAGGCGTTTGGTCATGTAAAGTCCAGCAAAACCGGCTCCGACTATTACAACATCGCTCCTCGAAGTTGTATTTTTTGACAAAAATAATCTCCTAAATGATCGTAACCATCAGTGACTTCACTGAGTTCTGGCCTGTGAATCGGATATGCGCTTTACCATTCTTCACTCCTTCCGCTAGTGAGCGACAACAAATCTTGAAAACTTATTTTCTATTAAGAATAACAGGTTTATCATTAGTATTAAAAATACATAATGAACAAATGGTATATGCTCAGACGCAATGAATTGATATTTGATCTATTAGTTGATAATTCTAAAAAGTTCGGACGAAAGATTGCTCTCGTCGATGGAACTGAGAAAATCACTTACGATCAGCTCCTTGAATTCGTTATGAATTTGGGCCGCGCTCTTCTTGGAGCTGGAATCAAACCGGGAGACAGAGTAGCCACGATTGCTCCCCCGTGCCTAGGCTTTTGGATCTGTTTTCTTGCATCTACAGCCATTGGTGCTCAATGGCTTGGCCTCAACCCTCGTTATAAGAAGAGGGAGCTCACTTTCTTTATCCGTGACGCCAAACCCAAACTAATCTTCGCATTCTCCCCTTTCGACGGCCGCGATTATTGGAGCGAAGTAAAGCTGATATTAAGGAACTTAAATCTCCATCCAGCTTGCAACCTTATTCAGTTTGACGATCAATCCTTCAATGCAAAAAATCTGTCAGAATTTCTTTGTCAACACTCCGTCTTGAAAAGTAAACAGATTTTTCGAAAGGCAACGATTGCAGTAAAAGAAACTGATATTGCAGCTATAGTCTACACCTCGGGAAGCACCGGACGTCCAAAGGGAGGTATGCTCAGCC
>CACEBC010000068.1 GCA_902557735.1 Porticoccaceae bacterium | reverse complement strand
AAGTATCCTGACTCTTCAGGCCGCCTTCAGCCTCCTCTTCAGGAGATGAGAGTAGTAGATGAGCAGGGAAGAGATGTGCCCCGGGGGGAGGTTGGTGAGCTCGTTATTAAAAGTGTGACCAACATGCGGTGTTACCTTAATCAGATGGAAGAAACTGCGAAAGTGCTGCGAGATGGGTGGCTTCATACGGGCGACTTAGTTCGGGTCAACGATGAAGAAATCATTTTCATGGTGGACCGCAAGAAGGATATGGTGATTCGCGGGGGAGAGAACATCTCTTGCTCCGAGGTTCATGCAGCCCTCCACGTTCATCCTGACATCGCAGAGGCCGCAGTATTTTCCATACCCGATAGTAGGTTGGGCGAGACCGTTGGTGCTTGCGTTTATCTCCGTAAAGGAGCAAAACTATCGGGTGAGGGTGTTAAGGAGTTTTTGAGCTCGCATTTAGCAGCCTTCAAGATACCGGATCGAGTTTGGTTTTCGGATAAAAGCCTGCCGCGAGGAGGATCTGAGAAAATAGATCGTCGAGCACTGCGGTCGAGCTGCCTAGAAGGAGAGGTTGCCAGTGAACCGGGTAATTGACAAAATTTCATTATAAAGAGGATCAGATACCTATGCGCGTTATTAACTTCGGTTCTCTGAATGTCGATCACGTTTACAGCGTGGAACAGTTTGTTAAGCCGGGTGAGACGATTGCAAGCCAAGCGTATCAGAAATTTGTTGGTGGAAAGGGGTTGAATCAGTCGATTGCGCTCGCCAGAGCGGGTGCAACCGTAAGCCATGCCGGCAGTATAGGCGCGGATGGAGCGATGCTCAGAAATGTCTTGATGGATGACGGGGTGGACGTATCGTCAGTGTTTGAGGTAGATCAACCCAGTGGCCATGCAATAATTCAGGTTGATCCCGCTGGAGAAAATTGCATCTTGCTCCACGGCGGGGCAAATCAATGCAATGCCCCAGACATGATTAACTCCGTATTTGATGGTGCGGACCCCGGTGATTGGGTCCTGCTTCAAAACGAGATTAATGATCTCCCTAAGATCATTAATCATGCAGCTGAGAAAGGCCTAACTATCGTGTTTAACCCTGCTCCGATGTCACCAGATGTGCTTGAGTATCCTTTGCACAATGTTGATTACCTGATCCTAAACCAGACCGAGGCCACTGCGCTGACCTCGGAAGACAATGTCTCAAAAATACTGGGAACGTTGGGAGAGAAATACACCAATGTCAAAGTCATATTGACGCTTGGTTCCGAGGGCGCCGTTTATCAGGACACCCATCAGACAATATGTGCGGATGCCTTCCCAGCGCGGGCTATTGATACGACGGGAGCAGGCGATACTTTTATCGGTTACTTTCTTGCGGAGCTTGCTTGCGGTGCTAGTATTGCTGCGAGTCTCAAGACCGCATGCAAGGCAGCATCGATCTGCGTCCAGCGCGCAGGCGCGTCAGCGTCTATTCCCTACAAGCGTGAGCTAGAAATCTGCGGGGATCAATCTTGATTCTTCTGGATAAAAATGCCTCAAGAAAACGCTACTTTCCGCGGGATTTATCGCGACTTTTTTTGTGATGATTTTTAAGGAGCCGTTTCATGATAAATCTCCAAGGTCGAAAGATTAGTATCCTCAAAATCTGGACTACGGTCAGGATTGTTCTGGTATGCTCAGCCATGCTGCTTTCGGCAGGATGTCAAACGCATAAAAACGCCAAGCCAAATGTTATCTTGTTAATGGCTGATGATATGGGTTGGGCGCAAACGGGGTATTATGGTTACCCTATCATGAAGACTCCGAACCTTGATGCTATGGCCCTGAACGGGCTCCGCATGGATCGGTTTTATGCCGGTGCACCAAGCTGCACGCCTACTAGGGCCACAGTTTTGACAGGCAGAACCAATGACCGAACTGGAGCGTTTCGGGTCGGTCAATACATAAACAAGCAAGAAAAAATGTTGTCCAGCGCCTTCCAAGACGCGGGTTACGCCACGGCTCATTTTGGCAAGTGGCATCTTAATAAAACAAGGTTTAGTGCTTCAGAGCATCCGCTATCCGCAGATGACCCGCATGGCCCTGGAAAGTTGGGTTTCGACTACTGGCTTAGCAAT
>CACEBC010000067.1 GCA_902557735.1 Porticoccaceae bacterium | reverse complement strand
CTTGGGCATCACGCTTCAAGAACTAGGCAGACAAGACGAAGCTCTAGCCAGCTACAACCAAGCGATAGCATTGAAGCCAGACTATGCCGAAGCCCACAGCAACTTGGGAAACATGCTCAAAGGACTAGGGAGATTAGACGAAGCTCTAGCCAGCCATAACCAAGCGATAGCGTTGAAGCCTGACTATGCCGAAGCCCACTACAACTTGGGCATCACTCTAAAAGAACTTGGCAAATTAGACGTAGCTGAAGCAAGCTTTGCACGAGCGATAACGTTGAAACCTGACTATGCCGAAGCCCACAGCAGCTTGGGTGTCACGCTTCAAGAACTAGAAAGATTAGACGAGAGTATAGAGCTTTACACCAAGGCGTTAGCTATTCAGCCTGGCAACGCTGAATTTCTACTCAATATAAGCACTGCAAAAAGGAAAGCGGTTCCGCTCTGGCATATTCCAATGATGAATGAGCATGGCAGAAATGAAGCTTATCAAAAGGCCATGCGCGCAGCTATTCGGGGAGGTGATGTAGTACTAGATATAGGAACTGGGGCAGGTTTACTGTCAATGATAGCTGCAGATTGTGGCGCCAGCGAAATTATAACTTGTGAAATGTCGACAACTATTTCGAAAATTGCAGAAAAAATAATTCATAAAAATTGCTTTGATCATAAAATAAGGGTGATTAATAAAAACTCTAAGGATCTTATTCTCGGCCAAGACGTTAATAAGAAAGTGGATATTTTGGTTTCAGAAATTTTATCTAGTGAATTCGTAGGTGAAGGGATTCAAACGTCTGTGCTAGATGCAAAGAAACGATTGCTTAAAAAAACTGGGAAGATGATCCCTGAAGGGGGGAGCATTATGATTGCATTAATCGAAAATACAGGAAAGTTAGCAAAAGAGATTTTTGTTGAAAAAGCGTTAGGTTATGACATCAGCGATTTTAACTCTATCACAACTAATAAGCTGGCACTAACGCTAGAAGATGAGCCTGTGTTTTTAAGTGATCCAATTGAAGCATTTAATTTTGATTTCTGCAATTTTGAAAAGATTTATAGAGACAAAAAAACAATAAAAATAAAAGTTAACAGAGCGGGAGCCTGTGCCGGCGTTATACAGTGGCTCAAAGTACAATTGTATGACGACGTTGAATATCAAAATAATCCCGTGGAAATGTACCGATCAAACTCAGTGTCAGGGTGGAAAACACCGATATTTAGATTCAACGATCCTGTAAGTGTAACGAAAGGGCAATCGTTGAACATACAGGCTACCTTAACTGAAGATTACTCTTGGTTTAATTTAGAACGCCTTCAGCCATCCTAGTCTCGTAAAAATCGGCCCACTGATTAATTTAATAATTCACTTACGATACGTTTACAACAATCACAGCGCGAATTTAATTAGCTACTTTTGAAATATCAATTAGTGCATTGTTGGATACTAGGATAGACGACACGTATGAGCGAAGAAGAATAGGATAGCGGGGAGCTAAAAGAGTTGCTCCACTCGCCTTTTTTGGAGTAGGTCTAAGTGCAAATGAGGCTGTACAGTGTGTAGCCAAGGATAGCGTAAATTATTGAAAAGAAGAAGAAATCATTACATAGCCTGCTCAGTAACCTAGCAAACCCACTGCGAACGATGCAGCTCGAACTGTTATCAAACCCATCACTGCTCAAAAGCCGTTGTCCAATCAACAAAAAATCTAATAAGCGTTTGAAAAATGCTGATTAATGCACGATTTTCAACTGTCTATAATTCTCTTTGACTTAATCAGTGACTGGCATAGTGAGGCTGGGGCTAGATGCTCTTTGATGAGGTGACACTTAAATGTTACTAGTAACCGTCAGACGTCAAAAAAACGTGCTATTCGAGACCCGTAAAAATCAATACAATATTTATATCGAAAAAGCAGATGCAAGATGCATGTAATAACGAATAAAAACAGGTATTTCGCGCATGTTCGAGACAGAGATCAAGAGTAATTAATGGAACTGACGATTGAGCAAGCACTGCAGCAAGGTGTTGCTGCACATAAACAAGGTAAACTTCAAGATGCTGAACGTTTATATCGGGCTATCTTGCAATCCCAGCCTTTACATCCGGACGCTAACCACAAC
>CACEBC010000066.1 GCA_902557735.1 Porticoccaceae bacterium | reverse complement strand
ATAGTGAGATCCCTTTCGTACCAGAGGGGGCGTCAGGCAGTTTTGCAAGAACGATATGAACAATGTTTTCGGTAAGATCGTGCTCACCAGCCGAAATATATATCTTGGTTCCGTTCAACCGATAACCGTCATCTCCATCCTCCACCGCGCTTGATTTCATCTGAGCCAAATCGGTCCCGCAGTGAGCTTCTGTCAGGCACATTGTTCCACTCCAGTGCCCGCTTATAAGTTTGCTGAGATACAGAGCTTTTTGCTCTTCTGTTCCATGTGCCTCGAGTGTCGCTATCGCGCCCTCACTTAGCCCAGGATACATTGACCAGGCCCAATTGGCAGTCGCTAGCATTTCATTGATTGCAATCGAAATAGAGGATGGCAGGCCTTGGCCACCATGACTGACATCTCCACTAATGGACGTCCAACCTCCCGCAATAAAACTTTTATATGCGTCTTTAAAGCCGTCTGGAGTCGTAACCACTCCGTTATCCCAATGGCAACCCGCATCCCCCTTTCGGTAAAGCGGCGCCAGTTCAGACTCGCAAAACTTGCCAGCCTCTGCGAAAATTGCCGATAGAACTTCCGGAGTTGCAGAATCTCCTCCCCGAACCTGTTCGAAGTTGGTCTGCATATCCATAACATCGTTGAATAAAAATAAAAGGTCGTCAACGGGTGCAGAAAAACAAGTTGTCATAAAAAATCCTCAACGTTAACCGGTCATGATTGCTAGCAACATCGCTTCTTGCAGGAAGCTGAATTATCGATTGGTGTATTTTGATATTGGGTACCGACATTTTGAAATCATAATAAGCCAGCTTTCAACTATAATGCAGTTTTTGATTTTGCCGTTTGTCCACAACTGTATCTTTTAAAAACGGCAAATTCAGTTTTTCGTTGTTTTCTGCAGTAAAGAGATAACATAGAATACCATACGTATACGATTTAATACGTTACTACCAGTATAGATGTATTAACACCAAATTTCTTAGACTCGGAGAAACCGCAACAAATGTCGCAATTAGCTCACCCCGCTTTTGAACTCAAACGGAAACAACCTATAGATTCATTGAATTTGACTTTTGAAGAGTATCATCATTTGGCGACCGGAGCGCAGCATATTCATCTTCAGGCAGACAACAAAGAAAACGTGTTTATGGTTGCTCTTCGCACTGTTCCTGAGGACTCAACAGGGGTGGCTCATATACTCGAGCACACCGCACTTTGCGGCAGCGAGAAATTCCCGGTGCGTGATCCCTTTTTTCTTATGACCAGACGATCCCTAAATACCTTCATGAACGCCATGACTAGCTCGGACTGGACTGCCTATCCTTTTGCAAGCCAGAATTTAAAAGATTTTCAGAATTTACTGGAGGTGTATTTAGATTCAGTATTTTTCGCTCGGCTTGACCCGCTGGATTTTGCGCAAGAAGGTCATCGCTTAGAGTTTTCAGATCCTCTCAATTGTGAATCCGAGTTAATCTTTAAAGGGGTGGTTTTCAATGAGATGAAAGGAGCAATGAGCTCGACTAATTCGATACTATGGCAAACCCTGACCAAATATCTCTATCCCACTAGCACCTACCACTTCAATAGCGGTGGGGATCCTGCTCATATACCCGATCTCAGTTATCAGCAATTTATGGATTTTTACACCAGTCACTATCATCCGAGTAATGCCATTTTCATGACATATGGCAGCATCCCTGCGCTAGACCATCAAGCTAGATTCCAAGAATTGGCATTGGATAGATTCAAATATCTCGATTGCCATATAGCCGTTCAGAATGAGACGCGATATAAGACGCCGCAATATTTTAGAGAAACATACGCGATCGATGAATCCGAATCATGCGACAAAAAGACTCATATTATAATGGCCTGGCTTCTCGGGGACTCCACCGACCTAGAATCGACTATGGAAGCCCGACTTTTGGCGAGCGTGCTTCTCGACAACAGTGGCTCCCCCTTAATGAACGCTCTCGAAAGCACAGTCTTAGGCTCCGCTCCGTCCCCCATGTGTGGCCTAGAGGATTCCCAAAAGCAACTATGCTTTGCATGCGGAATTGAAGGATCAGAAGAATGCAAAGCCGATGAGGTCGAATCAATGATTATGGCCGTGGTGCAGTCAATGGCTCATGACGGGATTGCTTTTGAGCAGATCGCGTCGAGTCTCCATCAAATTGAG
>CACEBC010000065.1 GCA_902557735.1 Porticoccaceae bacterium | reverse complement strand
TTTGATCCCTTGACTAGTGCTGGGTATCGATGCATTGCTCCTGATCACCTTGGATTTGGCCGATCAGACAAACCCACTGATATTCATTGGTACACGATTGCCCGGCACACTGAGGTTTTGACTACGCTGATTATGTCCCTCGATCTGAGAAGTATCACGCTTGTCTGCCAAGACTGGGGTGGTCCCACTGGATTGGCTCAGGCAGCTACTATGCCCGATCGATTCGACAGGCTAGTGGTGATGAATACCTGGTTACATCACCATGGTTATAGGTATTGCGATAACGTAAAGCAATGGTCAGAAGCATGGGAGGAAAACGGTTTCTACTGCCATGAAAAACCCGATCTTGCCCTAATACTTTTGATGGATGCAGGGCTTATATCAAGAAAGCAGCTTTATGAGAGTATTGCTCTGAGAATGGAACTTGATCTGTCCGAAGAGGCACAACGAATGTATGATGGTTTCCACGCTCCATTAAAAGGTCTTCCTGACGAAGCGTATAATGGTTATCGGCGATTCCCGCTGTCTATCCCGCTGAAGAACTATCACAATGGTAATGCCGCGGCCCAAGAAATGCATTACCGGCTTCTCTTGAATTGGGATAAAAAAGTTGACTTTATTTGGGGCGTCGATGATGTGATATTCACCGAGACTTGGGGACGAGAGTGGGCTGGAAGGATGAATGGCTCCTTTACTCCAATTCCGGGTGCTAGTCATTTTCTTCAAAATACCCATGCCGCAGAAATTGTAAATCATATCCTTGATTGTTAGCGGGCAACTGTTTTATTGAGCAACTGCGCGCGGCGCACCGTCTTGAAACTTTTTGATTAGCCGGAGTCGAGAGCGATGCGACTTTGTTCAGTGAGAAACTTTTGTTTGACGGTCAGTTCCCATAAAATTTCCTTCAGAAACAGAACTAAAATGCCTGACATGGCGAGCGTTTTGAGCTGATAGCAAAAGTTTGTCTCAGCGTCGAGCTTAAAAGAATTAATCTCCCATAAGTTCCAAGAGAATTTTTCAATCCTTAAATCGTTCGATTTTGGTCAGGTACTTTGTTCGCTTTTGCCCCTCACAATATGCTATTTTCATGGCCAGTCGAGGCAAGTTTTGCGTATTTCCCCCCGACATATGGGGCTCAAAACTATCAAAGGCAATCGCCTCACCTTTCTTCAACTCTACACAATGGATTGATTGTTTAAGTCTTGATGCCAACGGATCCGCTATGACAAGAGGGAATCCACCCGGAGCAGTTTTCACTTCAATATGCTCATATAACAATCCGGAGTTGAATCGATTCATATCATCGATTGCAATTCTAGTTTCCTCAGAAAACATTATTCCTCCTTTGTCAAAAGTCATATCTTCCAAAGCAATCCAGACTGAAAAAAGAGTCGCTGATCGTTCTCTATTTGTCCAATATATTCTGTCTTGATGTAAACCAGTTTCGACAGCATTTCTCTTTTTGATGAGTAAAGTTGCATGATCGATAACGGGTAATGCAAAGGAGGAGCCGTAGCTCATTTGCGGCCATAGATCCAAGTGTATCAATTTCAATAGATCTAAGTTTGATTGGCTGGGTATGAGATCGGAGAAAAATTTTTTATTAAATAAGCCATGTTTTTGTAGAGTAGATTCATCATTCATTATCCGTGTTACCAGGGCATCAACATGCTCTTTAGAAACTCGTTTCGGTAATTTACACCACATATAACTTGCCCTGTTGTTTATTCATAATACGAAATTCGAGAAATATTAACACTCGCACGAGCTTCAAAAGTTTTGCGCATTATCTTCATCGATCGGCGATTGTCATGGTGCGTTTACACTCAAATGAAGAGAACTTAAAATATCACGAAATCAAACTCACCCGATCATACTTAACAGCACCAAATTGAGCGACCCAGATTCACATCGATTAAGAATTTTTTGGTATTGACTCAACCTGACATCAATCGCGCAGGGTGGCAAAAAACATTGGATGTCGCTTCGAGTGACTCTCAAAATTAAATGGGGGAATAAACACCTTTATGGGAAAATCCTCACTTCAATCAAAACAGATATTTTGTCTGCGACTGTGTATAGTTCTTTACGGATCGGCTTTTGTTCGGACCATAAAGTTTAGACAGATGCCGCAACCCTTGCGTTTAATAAATAGGATGTTTTAACGATATGACTCTTGCTCAGTGGTCTTGGATTTTCCTCGTGTTGTATATTCTTTTGATGGTCAGCGTGGGTGTTTACGCTCAAAAAAAAGTAAAGCACGCAGATGATTTTGCTACTGCAAGAGGTTCATATGGGCCGTTTTTCCTAGCTCTGGCTTACGCTGCGACTACGGCAAGTGGCGCTACGTTCCTGGGAATCCCGGCCTTAGCTTATGAATGGGGATTGGCTTCTCAGTGGTATGGTTTTTTCTATCCGATAGGAGTCTACATCGGCGTCATCATCGCCATGCGACTGGTGGCAACCGCAGGCAATCGCTTTGGTAGCCGTTCGATCCCAGAATACTTGGGAGATCGATATCAGTCTGACGGGATCCGTATTCTGGTTTCGTTAATGT
>CACEBC010000064.1 GCA_902557735.1 Porticoccaceae bacterium | reverse complement strand
CTGCTAATTCAACATCAGCTTTACTAACCCTTTGATGGCGTCCTGTGCGACGGCAGTCATGCAGGTTGACACCAACTTTTTTTGCGAGTCGTCTCGCAACAGGGGTCGCCGGCACATCGCTGTCGTTTGTTAGATGTCGATCGGCCGAGGATTTATCGTTTACCTTTTGGGTAACCTTGAATTGCCCACCTGCCTCAATAACGGCGGCTCGCAGGTCATCAAGAGTGACGCGCCCATGACGCCCCGTTGCTGCAATAGAGTCAATGGCTATCTGATGTTTCTTAGCCAGACGACGGGCCACTGTAGTGGCCGGAATATCGGTATTTTCGCCATTGCCCAAAAGACTTTTGGGAATCACAAAATCAACCGTATTATCTATCTCGGCGGGGGACTCATCTTGTGTGGGGTTGGAATTTGCGAGATCAATTCGTTCGGAAATTCTCTCTTGGCTTGGAGGCTCCTCTCCAGCGGAAGCAGCTACAGGGACGTCCCCACCACTCAATCTAGCGGCGAATTTGTCTACCTCAGATTCGCTCGTTTCGCTTGTTGCGATAATAGCTATCGGAGCACCGACATCGAGAAGGTCGCCTTCCTGTGCCAATGTGCGAACAATCGTCCCGCTCTGGTTAGATGTGAGAGTGTTGACGATTTTACTGGTCTCAATGTCCACAAGATCTTGCTCTACAGAGATGGAATCACCGACCTGCACTAGCCACTCGGTAATTGTTCCCTCCACCATCTCGAGACCCCACTTGGGCATGACGACCGCGACGAGTGAGTCACTCATAATTAGGCCTCCAAGGTCATGCGAGCCGCTTTTTCAATGCGCTCAACGCTGGGAACATATAGTTTCTCCAAGGTTGGCGTGAATGGCACGGGGGTATGTGGTGCGGTGACCTTAGCAATAGGCGCTCGTAAGCTTTTAAAGGCTTTTTCTGCCACGACGCTGGAAATTTCAGAGGCCATGCTGCAACGTTCACTTGCCTCGTCCACTATAACCAGTCGTCCGCTTACCTCTACGCTCTCGAGAACTGCACCCTCGTCAAGTGGCGACACAGTCCGAAGATCTATAACGTCGACCCCTATGCCATCTTTTGAGAGGTTGTCTGCAACCTGATTGCAATTGAGAACCATGTTGGACATCGAAACGAGAGTAATATCCTCGCCCTCTCTGGTAAATTCCGCCTGACCAAACGGGATCAGATAATCCTCATCAGGAACTTCACATTTCATGTCATACAGTAGCTTGTGCTCAAGGAAAACAACTGGATCATTATCTCGAATCGCTGTTAACAATAGGCCTTTTGCATCATATGCGTTGCTCGGCAATGCGACCTTGAGGCCCGGAACACTGGCCAACAGTGGATGCAGCATATGCGAATGTTGGGCTGCCGCTCCAATCCCCGCCCCGACCATGGATCTGATTACGAGGGGAGTCTCACTCTTTCCTCCAAACATGTAACGGAACTTAGCGGTTTGATTGAAGACTTGGTCAAAGCAGACGCCGATAAAGTCAACAAACATAAGTTCGACCACTGGCCTCAATCCCGTGCAAGCGGCACCTGCTGCCATCCCAATGAATCCTGCTTCGGTTATAGGTGTATCTATCACGCGTTCTCGGCCAAATTCTCCGACCAACCCTTTGGTCACGCCAAATACTCCGCCTGCCGCATCATCAATGCCATCTGAACCCGCTCCACCGGCTACGTCTTCCCCTATTACTACAATTGTAGAATCCCGACGCATCTCATTTTTCAGTGTTTCGTTGATGGCTTGTCTTATAGTTTTAATCGGCATGTTGATTCCTCAGATCAGTAGTTGCTGTAAACGTCTGTTAATAACTCTTCTGCTGCAGGCCAAGGAGCAGCGAGCCCCTCTTCTACAGCGGCATCGATCAGCTGTGCAATTGCCTTGTCAACCGAGTTTAACTGGCTTTTCTTTAGCATTTTTTCAGAAATCACTTTTTTGGAGAAAATCTTGATGCAGTCATTGTCTCGGCGATTTCTTTCATGTTCTCCCTCCCCTCGATACAATTGAGGGTCACCGATAAAATGGCCACCAAAACGGACTGCGCTAGCCTCAATCGCGCTCGGTCCGCCGCCGGAGCGGGCGCGCTCGACCGCTTCGCCCACCGCGTCATACACAGCAAAAAAATCAAGTCCATCTACTCGTTTTGCTGGCATCCCAAAGCCCGCTGCCCGGCCGGCAATATCGCCGCTCCCTACGGCGTATTTGGCTGCTGTGTGTTCTCCATAACCGTTATTTTCGAACATGAAGATAGTCGGAAGCTGCAGAACAACAGCTAGATTCATAGATTCAAAGACGGTTCCTTGATTGGAGCCCCCGTCCCCGGTAAAGCTCAGAGAAACGTTTTTGGTGCCAAGAGTTTTGGCGCTCAGTGCTGCTCCAATCGCAAGGGGTGGAGCCCCACCCACTATTGCATTTGCTCCGAGCATACCTTGATTGATATCTGCGATGTGCATCGACCCACCTTTTCCACGACAGAGCCCTGTGGATCGTCCCATTATCTCGGCCATCATACCTTTGATGTCGCACCCTTTGGCGATGCAGTGGCCATGACCTCTGTGGGTGCTGCCTACATAATCATCCTTGGTCAGATGCATACATGCGCCGGTAGCAACGGCCTCTTGACCACTATAATCGTGGACGAACCCTGGAATATTTCCTGATTGAAATTCAGTATCTACACGTGATTCAAATTGCCGAATGGTGGACATTATCCTATATGCTTCTAGCAAGTCTTTTTCTTGAAGCGCCATCATAACTCCTTATTATCAAGCGTTTTTATTATCAATTTATCTGTCTCTGCAGCTAGTTACCAAATCGCTAAGCCGCCTCTGAGCCAGTTTTTTCGCCAATATTCAAACCCTCCCAAACAGGAGGATCCTTGATATCTGGGTCAAGACCCACCGCTGACAGAAAGTTCCTATGCATATTTATCAGTGACGGCTCATTCTTTCCAAAAGTAGAGAACTTCCTCCG
>CACEBC010000063.1 GCA_902557735.1 Porticoccaceae bacterium | reverse complement strand
TGGCACTGTAAAACTGTTGAAACCCGGTGTGTATGCATTCAGCAATGCCGATCCAGACATAGCGTGGCCGAAAGTCAAACATGCTGAGGCAAAGCTGCGTGAATATCTCGCCAGATCAAATGCAAGTAACATGCAACTTGAGGAGCTATCCATCTTATTATCGAGTCGCAAAACTCATGAGGATCAAAATAACCCTGAGGCGGGATTTCCCGCTAAACTGGAGAAAGTTCTGTCCTCTTGCTTCGTTGTCTCCGATCAGTATGGCACCAGAAGTTGCACTGCAGTGATAGCTTCTGGGGAAAAAATCTCTGTAATGGAGAGTTGTTATCAAGAGGGTATTCTAGAGCAAACGAACAAATACCGTTATGAAATGTAAAACACTTTTAGAGGGCCCTGAACCGCTATATCAATTTTAGAAACATAGACATTAAATTGCAGGCGATTATAGGCTTTGTTGCATGTGACTATTATTTTGATAAAATTCCTTTAGAGCAGCCCGATAGACACCCTTTTTAAACGCCACAATCGAGTTGAGCGGGTGCCAAAAAGTCACCCATCTCCAATCATCAAATTCAGGTTCATGCGTCGTATCAAAACGAATTTTTTCTTCGTTCGATGTCAGCCTCAAAAAAAACCACTTTTGTTTCTGTCCGATACAGACCGCTCTCCCTTTGTTGCGTCTCAAATTTGGCGGGATCTTATATCTTAACCAGCGTCTAGTAACCTGAACCACCGAGACATCCTTGGCTGTCAATCCAATTTCCTCATAGAGTTCCCGATAAAGAGCTTGCTCAGTCGACTCTTGACTATCAACTCCTCCCTGTGGAAATTGCCAAGCATTCTGACCGATTCGCTTTGCCCAAAATACTCTCCCTAAGCCGTCCCCCAAGACAATAGCTACATTAGGTCTAAAACCATCTTTGTCTAACACAAAAATCTCCAAATGCCCTGCTCATTTTTAAAAAAGGCAAAAATTGAAGCGGTGGGCGAGCAATTTATTATTGAGTGCAAATCGTATCATCTTTAATATTGCAATCCCGTATTTTTTAGGCTTATGCAATGCCATTAGCGATTTTTGATCTTGATAATACCCTCCTTGCAGGGGACAGCGACCACTCATGGGGCGAATTCTTAGTTGCCCGCGGATATGTTGATTCAACTGAGTATGCAAAGAAGAACGATAAATTCTATGATGAATATAACAAAGGTACGCTTGACATTCACGCGTACCTTGAATTTTCCCTCAATATTTTAGCCAAAATACCCATGACTGAATTGCGGTTGCTTCGGGCAACCTTCATCAACGAATATATAATTCCCATGCAATTACCCAAAGCAAGGGCTTTGCTAAAAAAACATCGTGACACAGGCGACCATACTTTAATTATTACCTCTACAAATCGATTTATAGTGGAGCCAATCTGCGAAATTCTCGGTGTGAAGGATATGTTGGCTACCGAGCTCGAACAAAAGGGAAGCAAGTTTACGGGAAAAGTCAAAGGAATTCCCGCCTTTGGGGAAGGGAAAGTTCATCACTTGAACGCCTGGCTTCGGGACAAGCAGTTAACTCTGCATCGAAGCTCATTTTACACAGACTCTATAAACGACTTGCCACTCATGCTTAAAGTTGATAAACCTATTGCAGTTGACCCCGACCCGCGCCTATTGAACGAGGCCACTATTCGCGGTTGGGAGATCATCTCACTTCGTAAGTGACTGATTTTGTGCTAGGTCTCCTTCAACCAGAGCTCTGTACTCTTCTGAATCAATAAGATCACTCTCTTCCCCGCAGTTTGAAAGTTTTAATTTTAAAACCCAGCCCTCATCATAAGGCGAAATAT
Source organism: Porticoccaceae bacterium (assembly GCA_902557735.1). GTDB lineage: Bacteria > Pseudomonadota > Gammaproteobacteria > Pseudomonadales > Porticoccaceae > TMED48. The sequence goes on along the minus strand of CACEBC010000063.1, from coordinate 1,239 downwards.
TTACAAGTTTTGGGTCATTTGATAGCGCCAAATTTACGTCTACTACCTCTCCCGATAGAGGAGAACAGATATCCGTCGCTGCCTTCATAGACTCGACTATCGCTGCTTCCATTCCTGTCACAAGTTCGTCTCCTACTTGGGGCAACTCAATATGAACCAAAGTACCAAGTGCGTCTTGGCCATGATCGGTAATACCAATAATTGCAAAACCATCATCTTCTATCTTCACCCACTCATGACTACTAGAGTATTTTAATTTAGAGGGTATATTCATCTTAACTTCCCGAACGCCCAAAAGTGTTAATAGCGGCTTGTTTGAATTCAGTCCCTATCTTACCCCAATCGATAGGCCGTGAAAGCAAATTTTGTAACCAACTTGAGTAGGCTTGTTATTGACGTATAATTTTGGATTAGAGAGTTGGGGGGAATCATTTGTACTATACACATCGCTTTGGGCTGCTATTGTATCTGCTTGTGGTGAGTGAGCCGAACCACGCAAATCAAATCCACTTAAAAAATGGTGACGTGTTGAATGGCAAGCTAATCAGAGTAAATGAAAACGAAATAGTTTGGCGTTCCGATACTTTCGGTGTTCTGACTGTCCCGACTTCAGAGCTACTTAAACCGTTCGATGGACAGTCTTTTGAAGATCTGGTCTCGGAAACAGGAACCAAGGTTTACGAGCGAAGCTTACCGTCTTACGGAGGGAATGTCTCGATCTCAGGGTCAGCTTCGAGTGGCAACCAAGAAAGGAAAAATTGGGATTTTGATGTCACGCTCCAGAGGACAAAAAACCGGCTCCGCCAGATCGGCACTTTCGAGTATGAGAGTCATAGTTTAGATGGCCGCCAAGCAGAAAATAGCTTTGACGTGATTTATATGGCCGATTGGTTTTTAGGAAAGCATTGGTTTTGGCGCAATGAGGTATCTCTGGGCGCAGATGAAAACCGCTCCCTAGAACAGGTATTTTCAGCCGGAACAGCGTTGGGACGTCAATTTTGGGACGATAACAGTAGTGCGTTGTCAACTGAATTGGGTTTATTATGGGTGGCAGAGGATCAGACAAACGAGATTAAAAATGAACAGATGACATTTAATTGGTCGCTCGACTACTCCAAAATGTTCTGGAATAAAATGACGTTCTATCATCAGCATGATCTGTGGATATCAGCGCAAGATATTAGTGATAATCAAGCCGAAATTGATATTGGCATCAAAATTCCACTCATAAAGGATTTA
>CACEBC010000062.1 GCA_902557735.1 Porticoccaceae bacterium | reverse complement strand
TTATGTCCATGGTGTACCGCAAAATCAATCTCCGGATCGCCGGCATGGAAACTAACCCGATCATTGTGCACATTGTAGTGGAACGTGCCGCTGTGCTTTGTTTTTGCTTGAGAGTAGATTACAGGACTGACAAATTCCCAGGTAACAGATGGGTTAGTCGACGAGTTCTGAGCTGCAGCGGTTTCTACTGATAAATTTGGAGCCGCAATGGAATCATCAACTGGGTATAAAGTCATAGTTTTACTATCGGCCCAATTGACAGCCCATAGGGCATTGTTTAGTCCTTGAGCTGCAGATGACGAATCGTTAAAACTCAGTTTGACCAGTCGGTCTTTTAGCTCCATGGCACTCATGTTGTTCCAGTAGGAGTGGTTGTTGTCCCCAACGGTCTGGATTTTTAAGTAGAAGGATCCATTATTTGTATCATGTTTTGTGATGTCCGTTATCTGGCCCCGAGCGAATGGCTTTTGTGATGAATCAATTATAGGGGTTGAACTGCTTGCATATGTCCGAGGATCAATGGGTTCCACCTCGAAATATTGTGTGCTGGCTGCACCGGCAATGCTTTTTGTATTTAGATTAACGCCAAGCACACCAAGGCCGGTATTTGCGCGAAAGTTACCAAAATCGGTCGTTATGGTTTGTCCTGCATTAGCTCCGATTTGGAGTGTTACGGATCCCGCACTAGCGCTGTTAAGCAAACTTGTTCCGTTCCACTCGGTATTATTGGCGATTCTGTCTACTTCGGCAGATAGTTGTTGGAACTCGTTATCCAATGCCATACGATCCTTCGAAGTATTCAAATCGCTCACAGCTTGAATAGCTAACTCACGCATCCGCTGAAGCATATTTGAGATTTCAACGGTAGCTCCCTCGGCAATTTGGACCATAGAAATTGCATCATCGGCGTTTCGGATGCCTTGCCTCAATCCAATTATTTGGCTGGTCATCTTCGACGCAATGGCCAGCCCCGCAGCGTCATCTGCTGCAGTGTTGATCCTAAGTCCGCCTGCGAGACGCTCTATGGCTTTATCCGAATTCCGCTGACTGTTGGTCAGAGCAATCGCAGCTTTCATTGCGGAGATGTTGGTGTTAATTTTGATCACTTTAAATGGTTCCCATCAAAAGTAAAAACTTAGCTCCAAAAATGAATTCGGATAAATACAAATATTCTTTATTAAAGTGGCAAGAGATTGCCGTAAAAACCTTTTCGAAGTAACTGATTTGTATCCTAAATATGCTGAAACAAGATTCAGGTGGTGATTCTTTACCGAATTATGCCGGTTTTTTAATTGCTCATCTGGTTGCGATCGCGGCTGTAATTAATTGGCAACTTTTATTGATAAGCGGGCCGTAAATCGTGATACTGCCTTGACCTGAGGATTGCATTATATGGAAATTGAATACTAATATGTCATGGCGAAACTATTTCCTTGTCGGTGTTTTTATTGTTTTGATTTGGATGCGAATTTCAAGTGACTCGAAAATGGATAATACTCAAAATCAGCAGATTGGACCGATCCAAGAGGGAATCCCGGCTGATGTTGCGCCAGAGGTAACCAATAGCCAAAATGCTGACGGCGGTGCGAGGGAATCAGCAGTGGTTTTCGTACCCCATGTTTTCCAGGACAAACTATCTCTCCAGAATATAGGCCAGAGTCTTGATATTCCCGATCCCGATGGACCCAGTTTCCTGGGATCAAATCAAAATTCTAATCAGGAAGTTTCAAATGTTGGCCAAAATATTCCGCTACATTACATAGACCCATTAGAGAATTTCTCGGGAGAATATAAGTCGGTGGGAGAGTCGCTTGATCCCAGTTTGCCCGAAATGAGCAGTATTTACGTTGACCCGATTGATACTGGGCCCAGTCTTGATATTCCGTCTTCAAGTGCGCGATGAAATCGTTTAAAGTCGATAGCAGGTCTGTTTCATTGCTAATCCGATAGATTACGATTTTTGGGTCTATCGGACTGTTTCCATTGAGTGAGTAATCCCAGAGATTTGACAGGTTAATCTCGATGATGCCCTGCATCGCCTAGTCTAAGAATGAACTTTAAAACGGCGAGTTGGGATCATATTTTATTTTTTGGCAGACCATGAACACCTCGTCATAAGAGCGAACCATGAAACTGCCTCTGGCCGGAACTGTCTCAAATAGATAGTTTGCTAACTTGAGCTCGCTAGCAGTTAGACCGGTGTTATTTTCAAGATTTGCAACCACGGCTAATGTAACCTTTGCACAGTCATATTCGTTAAACTGATTACAACCATAGAGAAATGCTAGCGCGATCGCAGGCATATGAAATTTAAGCTGACTAAAACCTGACATGAGTGATCTACCTTAACCGGAAAGACTGGGATTCTCTGAGGGTTGATGAGGTCCATCATGACAGCTATTAAAATCGTTGCAAATACTTTTGACAAATCGGATCTTCATCAAGGCAAAAAGGAATAGGATCTGAGATCATTGATTAATTTCATACCAATTCGCGACACCAAAAGTGACGATCGCTTGCATGCAAAATTTTGCGTTGGATCCTCTTAAAGAGATATCTGATACATCAGATGACATTACCATCGCAGTATTTCGTCAGGCTTTCTTAGTGTCAGAGATTACTGTATCTTACTCGTCTGGTGGCTTTGCGCATTATGGAGACTTTGTCTTGCGCCCATGTTTTCAACAAAGGTTAAAATCTGGAATATGTTCCTATGATTATCAAAAGTGAGATCGCTGGACAGGTGTGGAGGATTGTTGCTCGAGTGGGCCAGAAGCTGGCGATAGACGATACAATAGTGATCATAGAATCGATGAAGATGGAGATTCCAGTTTCCACTCCAATCGCTGGGATCATAACTGAACTGCATGTCGAAGAGGAAGATCTTGTTGAGGAAGATCAGGACATTGCTACTTTGGAAGTCTTGCGAGAATCAGAGTGAACTGGAAGACAGACATCGAGGAGATAAGAAAGCGTCGTACTTTGGCAAAGCAGCAAGGCGGTGCAGAATCGGTAGAACGTCATCACCAGAAAGGTCGATTAACGATTCGGGAGAGGATCTCCGAATTATTAGATACTGAAAGTTTCGATGAGATTGGGGAAGGAGCCGG
>CACEBC010000061.1 GCA_902557735.1 Porticoccaceae bacterium | reverse complement strand
TGTATTCAGCTAGAAAATCAAGTGTCTGATGCAAAGCAATGCGGGCACCAAGACGGTAAAGTTACCGTTCCTCACGAAGATTTTATATCAAAGATTAATGCGGTCCGCTACGCGTTCATCGAACTCGGTGTGGATGATGGCGTGATAGTGGCGAGAACGGACTCGCTAGGGGCGAGTCTCACCCAAAAGATACCAGTTTCCCATGCGTCTGGCGACTTGGCCCATCAATACAATCGTTTCCTGCAAACCTCAATGGTGAACTCTGTGGACGATCTCGAGGAGGGGGAAACAGTGATTAAGCTTGACGGAAAATTGGTAAAGCCCGAACGTCTGGCGAACGGTTTGTATCGTTTTCGAGATGGCACAGGAAAAGCTCGCTCGATTTTGGATTGTATAACCAGCTTGCAAAATGGTGCGGATTTGCTATGGATCGAAACAGAAAAGCCTCATGTCGGCCAAATAAAAGAAATGGTTGATGAGGTGCGAACTGTAATACCGAATGCTAAATTGGTTTATAACAACTCTCCGAGTTTTAATTGGACCTTAAATTTTCGTCAGCAGGTGTTTGACAAGTGGGATTCGGAGGGCAAAGACATAAACATGTATGACAGAGAAGATCTTATGTCAGAGAAATATGATGACACCCCTCTGGCGATTGAGGCCGATGAGAAAATCAGAACCTTTCAGGCGGATGCTTCTGAGCATGCAGGTATCTTTCATCACTTAATTACTCTCCCAACGTACCACACTGCGGCTCTATCCACTGACAATCTCGCAAAAGGTTATTTTGGAAATGAAGCAATGCTTGCATATGTGGCTGGCGTTCAACGAAAGGAAATAAGACAAGGCATTGACTGTGTGAAGCACCAAGCGATGGCTGGCTCTAATCTGGGAGATGACCACAAAGAATATTTTTCTGGTGATCAAGCACTCAAAGCTTCTGGAAAAGACAACACGATGAACCAATTCTGATACTAGAGCGCGTTGATAACCATGATCTATGCTCATTCTGAAGAATAGAGCGACCTCTTTTCGGCCACGCGTTCTTCGATGCTCTCGGGCGGCTCATATAGGGGACTAAAGCTTTTGAAGCTCTTGCCCAAGTTGCAAAGGTTCTTGGGCCCTAACTCGTCCATCCAACGGCAGATGCCCCCTCTGAATCGAGGAAAACCCAGTCCATAGATCAGAGCCATATCCGCCTCTTGTGGCGTTGCCACGATCTTTTCATCGAGGCAACGAACCATTTCATTTGCCATCGGCAACATCATTCGATTTATGATTTCATCATCAGAGAAGGTTTTGGTCGGTCCTGAAACGCGTTCAATAATGGTTTGCACCTCGATGTCGATCTGCTTTTCTGCGCGACCAGTTTCAGTTTGGATGTATTGATAGTATCCGCGACCATTTTTTTGCCCCAGACGACCTGCAGCGTAAATGCGTCCACTTGGAGAATTGGATTCATCTAGATTGAAACGTTCTGGCAGACCTGATGACATTGAAGCATAGCAATGATTAATAGTATCGAGCCCAATCACGTCAATTAGGTATGCTGGACCCATGGGCCATCCCCAAGCCTCCATAACAGAATCAATTTGCCTAAAATCAGCTCCATCGAGGATTAACATTTCAAAACCAAAGAGCATCGCAAAGAGTGTTCGATTAACTAAAAATCCGGGACAGTCGTTTACGACAACGGCTTTCTTGCCAAGTCCCAAAACGTAGTCACAAAGCGTTGCGATGGTTTTTTCTGAACTGTGCTCAGAGCGAACCACTTCAACCAAAGGCATAGCATGAACGGGGTTAAAAAAGTGAAGCCCACAAAAATTTTCTGGACGCTGAAGTGCTGATGCTAGGCGATTGATCGATATAGTTGATGTGTTGGACGCAATTACTGTGTCCTCACGGGCTGAATTTTCAACGTCTGCCAACACCTTCTTCTTCACCTCTTCGTTCTCAATAATGGCCTCCACAATGACATCACAAGTATCTATGCCGTTGATATATAGTGTCGGTGTGATTTTTGAAAGAATATTTAGACCATCAATCGATTTGAGTTTGTGTCGATCGATAGATCGTGATAACAACTTTGATGCCTCAGCCATTCCCAGATCTAGTGCTTCTTGATGAATGTCTTTTAGTAAAACAGAGTATCCTTTGATGGCATTTTGATAGGCTATTCCTCCTCCCATTATGCCCGCACCGATAATCCCGCTTCGTCTGATTTTTGTGGTCTCATTCTGGTATTTTTTAACTTGAGATTTCGCTTGCTTGGAAAGGTGTTGATCACTCAGAAAGATTCCAACCATCGCCCTGGCTTGATATGTCTGAGCGATCCTATGGAATGCTTCAGATTCATGCCTTTGAGCGTTTTCTCTATCTAATTTGGCGGATGATAAAATCAGTTCTACCAGCGCAAGGGGCGCTGGGTAGTTCTCACCAGGTTTTTTCTCTAATAAGCCCCTATACTCGGCGCAGGTCTGATTTAGAACATGGTCTTCACAGTTGATGGGTAGTGATTTTGGGCCACGACGACTTAGGTAACTTACCCTACCTGATGCAAATTCTGATAATCGCTTGAGCGCGACCTCCCGGAGATCAATCTCAGGTACCACTTCATCAACAGCGCCTTTCTTTAAGGCATTTTTTGCATTTTGCATAGTCCCAGACGTCATCCAGTCGAGAGCTGTTGATACACTTGTGATTCGGGGTAGTCGCACTGTTCCCCCAAAACCTGGAATGATACCTAAAGTGGCCTCTGGCAATCCGACTGATGCTGTTTCTGAGAGCACTCTATAATCACATGCCATGCAAACCTCTAAACCACCTCCTAGAGCATAGCCATTAATAGCGACTACGGTGGGGAATGGGAGATCCTCAAGTAAAGAAAGAGATTTAGTGACCTTTTCAATTCTTGAAAGGAAGTCTCCTCTTGGCAAACTAAACATCCCAGGAAATTCGGTTATGTCTGCACCTACGATAAACACCACTTTTTTGCTCGTGATTAAAAGTCCTTTTAGCTCACTAGCTTTTGTCAAAATCTCCATCGCTGTAGCTAGCTCACGGGTTGTTTTCAAATCCAATTTATTAACAGTTTCATCTTTATTTTCGAAACATAGTTCAGCAAATTGGTTTTCTATTCTTTTAAGACTGAGAGTGTTTCCGTTGTACATAATTTATCCTGCTGCTCCTTTTGGAAAACGTGAGTGAAAATTGTAACGTGCTCGGAGTTTTACTTTGGACGAAACGGCAAATTCGTTGTGCTACGTCCGCGCCAAATAGCATTATACATAATTATAACTGTATAAATTATCAGTCATAATCGCTTTATGGCATATAAGTTTTGTCCGCCTTTCACAGGAGAGCTTTGAAAGAGCGATTATTTAGGGTGTCAATAAAGATCAAGGGCTTATCTCATGTTACCATAGAGTTTGACGAGATTACTTGTTGAAAGTATCATGCGCCGACTTTGAATAGAGTTAGTATGATGAGCACTCGGGGATTAGCGCAGTCTGGTAGCGCGCCTGCTTTGGGAGCAGGATGTCGGGGGTTCAAATCCCTCATCCCCGACCAAATCTTGAGCACAGCTGTCTGCGCCCGTAGCTCAGCTGGATAGAGCAACGGCCTTCTAAGCCGTGGGTCGCAGGTTCGAATCCTGCCGGGCGCGCCAATATTTTTATATGTAAATCGCTCCTACGTCAGTGTGATCGTGTTTACTATCAATGGAATTGCGATGGAACAAGCCAAATCATATAATGACCTTCCTCAGTCTTGCGTACTTCATGTCTGTACTTCTTGCAGACCAACTAATTTCCCTCGAGAACCAAAAGAAAACCGTCCGGGTTATAAGCTTTATAAAGAGTTAAAACGGTTAATCGAAGTTTCTGATAAGTTGCGGCCGATTACTCTGCAGCCCGTTCAATGTATGAGCCTTTGCAAGCGACCTTGTGGCATTGCACTTTCCTCACCAGGGGCTTGGAGCTACCTATTTGGCGATCAAGATGCCACTGCGACGCCTCATGAGATTTTAGAATGCGTCTCGGTTTATCTTGGGCTACCCCGCGGAAAAATGTCCAGAACAGAGCGTCCCGCAGCGCTTCAGGCAAGTATCTTGGGACGCATCCCTCCGT
>CACEBC010000060.1 GCA_902557735.1 Porticoccaceae bacterium | reverse complement strand
CAAATTTAAAATGGCTCGACTGCCGATCAAATAAACTATCCCGTCTTGATCTATCTCATACGCCTGAGTTAAGCGAGTTGCGGTGTGATGAAAACAAGCTCACAGAACTAGATGTCTCAGATACTCCCAACATTGTCAGCCTCTATTGTTCAGGCAATCGTCTGAGAAAAATTAATCTTTCGCAGCTTCCCAAACTAAAAGTGCTTTATTGTCAGGGAAATCTAATCACTAAACTGGATATTTCAATGACGCCAAAACTGAAATGGTTACATTGCTGGGGCAAGAGACGAGAAAAAATAGCGAGTTAAATAACAATTATAAGCTTGCAGAAAAAGTGAAGGCTTCTGGGCCCGCCCAGCCCTTTACCGATACCCACGCTTTTAGCCACAACGACCCTGCTCTGAATGCAATTTCTTATATTCCCGCGGACTAACGCCGTATTTGTTTCGAAATACCCTGCTAAAATGAGCTGATCCATTGAAACCCCAACGAAAGCAAATTTCTGATATGGAGAGCTGATTGTGCAAAGGACTAATCAGGTCAGCCTTGCTTCTTTCCAATCGGCGGTTACGAAGATAATGACTAAAAGTGGTGCCAGCAGCAGTAAATAACTTTTGCAGGTATCTCGTGGAAACCCCATGATCAGAGGCAACTGACTTCAAGTTAAGATCAGGTTCACTTAACATCGTTTCAACCGCCTGACAGATGCTGTGGAGGTGAGATGCCCTTGCTCCGGCAATTCCACCTAAACCAAAAGCAGCTTTTTCTTCTCCCAAACAACTAATCAACAGCTCAGTCACTGCCAGCTCTACCGGCCGCAAGTCAGCTGATGTCAGATCATCAAGTGTCTTTGCAGTAGCGCACAGCAACCCGGAAAACACATACGCTAAACCAGATTTCACTCGGAGAGACCCAATTTTCATGGACGAAGGTGAGAGAACACGAGAACTCAAGGTTAATCGGGGGATGCGAATATGGAGCATCTGAAAACTTTCATGTAACCGCAATGTTGCCTCTGCCCGACACGGCCCATAAGCAATATCGCCCGGATGCAAGTCCTCAAATCCAGCCTCACTGAGCAGTTGGGCCTTTCCTCGAATTATAACTACCAACCATATAGCATCACTCTGTTCCAAATATTTACCTGAGATTTGATGAGCTGAAGCACTTACCATTGCGAACTCCATCCCCAACGGAGATTCGTGAAATGAGACTGAACCTTGGAAATTATCTGCTAAAGACACGTCATTAACGGGGAGTCCCAGACGACTCATGATGTCTTTCCAAGCCAAGGCTCTCTCTGGCAGAGGATAGTCTTCCAAACTTGAGTGCCATGCATTTTGATCTTGGTATGAGTTCATACTCTTATTTTGTTTTTTTAACTCGCGTCAAATAATGTTCCCATCAAATGGTTGGATATTTAGCCTTGTCAGGCAGCCCCGAGCGAGCTGTAATAGCCTCCCCCATCTGTTGAGCATCTGCCCACAGTTTATGCTCGTCAACGGATGTGCAAATCCCATTTTCAACCACTAATTTCCCGTCAACCATGACTGAGTGCACCCCTCGCCCATCCGCGGACCAAACAAGCTGATTCATGACATTTAGGAGTGGGCGCCACTCAGGTCGATCAGTGTCATGAAGAACTAAATCCGCTTTCTTTCCCGGCTCCAAGCTTCCTATCTGATCCTCCATTAACATGGTCCGAGAGCCATCGATTGTGGCCATTTCGAAAGCCTTTTCAGCTGGAAACATCTGGGGATCCTGTCGCGCGTCTTTGAAAAGACCCGCGACAAGATAAGCTGCTCTCATCAAATCTGAGTAGTTTGAAGCGTTATTCCCATCGGTGCCTAATGATACATTAATGCCTTTTTGAACCATTTCTGGAAATTTTCCCACCTGAGTAATACCATAGGACACCTTAAGCGCAGTCGTGGGACAATGCGCAACGCTGGAGCAGGTCTCTGCCAGAATATCTATCTCTTCATCATTTAAACGAACACAATGAGTCAAGGCACACTTGTTATCAAGTACGCCGATATCAGCAAGATGTACTATCGGCCTTTGGCCAAATTCGGCAGCAAATCCCTCTGGGTCCATTTCAGCGGGAGACATATGAAAACTCATACCAACGTTATATTCATCAGAAAAAGTCTTAGCTGCCCTCCACAAAGGATCGCTGCAGGTCGTATGCCCTACGACAATACTCCATGCGGATAACAGTGCTTGCTGATCGTTGTATTTTTCTAGTTGCCGCTGAAGGTTTTCAATGGCTGTGTCTGTCGACTGCCTGTAAACCGAGGGCTCCGGCGGAAGATCCCAGACCCACTTTCCCACTCTCCCCCTGATCCCCACCTGACTGAGTTCGGCAAACACCTCATCGAGGTGCAAGATCGTTCCAGCCTCCAAGAAACAAGTCGTTCCGCTTCTGAGCATCTCCACAGCAGCAAGTTTGGCCGAAACAATTTCCTCCTCTGGTCGTTGAACGGAGTATAAAGTGCATAACCAAACAAAGACATTTTCAACAAAAGGAGTGTCGTCTGGCACATAACCTCTGGTTATTGGCTCTCCTGTGATATGAATATGCGTATTTATCATCCCAGGTGTGGCAACAAAGCGGTCCCCACCTATTCTTCGTTTGGAATCATACCTTCGCTCCAGGTCGGCGGTTTTGCCAACGTCGATTATTTTATCGCCATCAATTGCCAATGAACCTCTATGAATTATGTCTCGAGTTTCATTCATTGTTACCACATACCATGCATCAACAAGCGTGTCGATTTTTTTTGGCCCGTCAGACATTATATTGGAACTCCTCTCTTTACGAATCTTTTGTACCTAAAAATACCATGTTATAACCGATAGGTTCGACTACTCGAATTTTCTCCAAACCTCTATCTGTCATCCAAGAATGCATCTGCTCAAAAGTAATAGCTCCACCATTGAGCGTATTAGCAAGCATGGTCATTCCCATCTGAACGCCAAATGCATTTATCTTTCGTTCATTATCGGAAAAATAATCAGCAATGACTAACTGACCTCCTTTCCTTAATGAATTCACGGCTTTTCTAATTAAGCTTTGGGCTAATTCTGGCCCCTCTGTGCGGCAAATATGACCCAAAAATACAATATCAAAATGGTTTCTTTCAAAACTTAAATCATGAAAATTTCCGGCACGAAACTCGCTCCTTTGTAACAAATTTCGTTGGATAATTTTTTCCCTGGTGAGTCCAATAATTTCTGGGAAGTCATTTAGGACTGCTGTGGAACCCCGTGATTGCTCCATGAGGGCGATGGACCAAGGTCCACAACCAGCTCCAAGATCCAACACCCGCAAACCGGCTAGACGTTGCCAACCAAGCTTATATCCAAGGCGAGTTGCTACGCGATGCTGTGTAGGAAAAGTAGCTTTCACCAGGGGGCCATAGATGCCCGCTATATCATTTTCAATTGGGAACTGGACAGCCCCAGACCGAATGGTCTCAGCTAGGTTAATCCAATTCTCTAAAGGGCCCGGCGAAACGCGAACCAATGACGCCATAGATGCTGGTCCATCACTACAAAGATATCTCTCCGCAGTCTCCGTCAGCTCGTAATTACCATCAATCTGATCGAGAAATGAGAGTGTAGTCATGCAATCCAGCAAAAGTTCCAGATGTTTCAGCGAAAGCTGGAGTTCACCAGCTATCTGGGGTGCTGTTTTTGTTTCACCGGGTCGGAAAGCGTCAAAGATGCCCAGATCAATGGCAGCCACTAACATCCAATAGATATTTCCAGCGGTAATTGCAGACCAAACGGGACCGGAAGGCGGCGGCTTGAAGTCTCTCCATGGCCTTCCTTTGTGAGCCATCGTATGCGTTTTCTTTAATTCCGGGTAGGGTGAGTCAATAGCCATGAGATTAAGGTTCCAAAATGATCTTACCGAAAAAGTTACCACCCAACAGTTTGTCTTGCGCCGCTTTGCCCTCGGAAAGGTGAAAGACGGAGTCGGCAACTGACTCAAAATCACCTTCGCAATACGACTTCCATGCTGGCGCAAATTCCTCATGCCGCCACGGATCCGATCCAAGCAATTGAAGGCCCATATGGTACATGTAACCGAGGTTTGGGATAACCGGCGAATTGCCCGATGTGCCTCCACAGTTAACTAACCGCCCTCTAGGAGCCAAAGCAAACATAGAACTTGCCCAAAGTGCCTCACCCACGTGGTCAAAAACCACATTAACACCGCGCCCATCAGTGCGCTCTTTTGCCCACTTAGCGAGATCCGTCTCCCTGTTGTTACAAGCGAAATCTGCGCCAATTTCGATTGCTTTTTGGCATTTTTCCTCGCTTCCAGCCGTCGCCAAAACA
>CACEBC010000059.1 GCA_902557735.1 Porticoccaceae bacterium | reverse complement strand
GTAATATAGGTAATGTGTTGAAGGCCAGGGGTGAGATAGATCTGGCGATAGACAAATACCGGGCGGCGCTCAAAGTTAATTTGAATCATGTTGATGCACACTATAATTTAGGGGTAGCTTTAAAAGAGAAAGGTGATTTAGTTGCTGCAATTGAAAGCCTAAGACAGGCCATTAAACTCAAACCAAGTTACACGCAGGTAGGAAATGCATTGGGTAACATTTTGAGAGAACGAGGAGACTTAGATGCAGCAATTGACTGTTTCCTTTCCATCGTCAATTTAAATCCAAATTATGACGATGCTCATTGCAATCTAGGTAATGTTCAAAGTGACAAAGGCCTGCTGGACTCTGCAATTAAATCTTACTATCAGGCGATTGAACTCAACCCCCAACACGCTATGGCTTATTATAATCTTGGGATTGTCATGAGGCGGCAAGGTAAACTTGACGAGGCTATCGAAAATCTCGAAAGGGCCCTCGAGATCGATCCAATGCTTGTGAGTGCTCACATTAATTTAGGTAATACCTTGAAAGATCTCGGTAAAAGAGATTTGGCGCTTGAGAGCTATGAGAGAGCACTTAAAATTGATGCTAAAAACAGCGATGCGCTGTTTAATAAAGCTATCGTTCTGCAAAACCTAGGCCGTCATCAGGAGGCTTTGCAAATTCTTGCCTCTGCAAAGCTCGCTTATGGAGAGGGTACCAGGGGTCATGAGAGAACTGAGGAACTCACGTTAAAAAGCTTATTTATTGTAAATCATGAGTCAAGCTTTCTTCAGCAGTTGGAACGCATCAATAAATTGGGATTCACCAGCGCACTAGTAGGATCCATTTGCAGTCGGGCGAGTTTGCGATACAGTGTCGCGATCGATAATCCATTTTGTAGTAAGCCGTTAAACTTTGTTTCACTGAAGTCTTTGAGTGAAACGGTTGATTTTGAGAGTCTTTTTATCAAGCCTTCATACAAACTACTTCGGGATAAAAACATCTCTCGTCTTGAGCAAAAACTACTCGTTAAAGCTTATCAAACTTCGGGGAATATCTTAGGTGACGATAACTATTTTTCAAAGACCGCTAAACAGATAATTCGAGATGAGGTGGAACAGTATCGCAAAACATATTTTAATCGACCGGAAGGATTTCTGAAATATTGGCCTGAAAAATATGAAATATATGGCTGGCTTGTTCAGTATAAAAACGGGGGATCAATTAACCCGCATATACATGAAATAGGTTGGGTCAGCGGCAGTATCTATATTAACGTGCCAAAAACTCTTAATGATCAGGAAGGCAATCTGGTGGTTAGTCTAGATGAAAACGTTAATGACGCAAGCATAGAAGAGGTTTCGCGCGCTGAATTAGTTGTCAGAACTGGGGATATATGTCTTTTTCCAGCTTCGTTGCATCATAGCACCACATCGTTTGAGTCTGAGGAGGATCGAATTGTGCTTGCATTTGATGTCTTGCCAGCTTAGTTCTATCGTTAGTGCGAAATTTGGTTGATACTGTTGTCGTAATGCTGGCTTTCAGATTAGCCGGATCTTGTCTAGCGGTTTAGAAACAAGTTAAACTAATTCTATGAAGCAGACGATTACAGTTTTTGTTCTAGTATGTATGCTGGGATGCTCAACCCCCGTGCCAAAAGAGGCGCTTCTGTACTCTGACGGGATTGCGATGCTAAATGAGCTCGGTCCCCCGTTTACCGGGACCGCTGTAACTTATCATGGTAACGGCAAAGTCAAAGAAAAGTGGACATACAAAAATGGAAAAATTAACGGCCAATATCTTTCGTTTCACGAAAATGGTCAATTACACATGCGCGGGAGTAAAGATGAAAATAACAAATGGGAAGACGGATTGGTCGAGCAGTACCACGGCAACGGCGCACTTTTGGTGAAAGGAATGATAAAAGATTCGAATTGGGCAGATGGAACTTACCTGTCTTACTTCGACGATGGGAACTTATGGGTTGAGGAGACATATAAGAATGGAGTTTTACAAGGGCCATCGGTGAAGTATTTCCGTAACGGAAGAATTGCCTCCGAAGTAACTTATGTAAATGGTGAACTTGATGGGGAAGTGACCACGTATTTTCCGTTCGGGGAAGTTTGGAAAAGAGAACTATATTCACAGGGAGAATTGATTCATTCTCAGTACGTCGGTGAATAATACTTTCATACCCAGAGTGATTATCACGCAAATTTTCACTTTTCTGATAATAGTGCGCTTTTGACGCCGAATTGACCGTTGAGAGCGCCTTCGGTCACAGGCCATAGCGAAAAAGGCTCTCGCCTCGAAAGCTTAGTATAAGACGACATCTCTCACATGAAGGCCTTTTCCGGTAAAAAAATCCTGCTAGATAGCAATTGTCGCGCTGAACTCATCGAATGAGGCCATTGAGGTCAGATAAACAGACGTAAAAGCAATCGAAAAAAGAACCTGGAATAGTATTTTCTTCCACTAAAGCCACGTGTGCGGTAGCTGTCATGCTTTTCTCTTACAGACAATGTACTAAGCTAGGAGAAGCCACATTTATCGTATATCAACTAAATCTAACGCTACCCTTATTAAATGCTACTTATGATTTGTAGTGATCGAAACCGTTTGTAACTTTCTTTGTAAAGCTCCAAATTTTAGGGGTGGTTTGTAACAAGTTTATAATACTCAACTCTCAATAAATCAATGGGTTACGCCCACCCGACTACTCCCACTCAATAGTTACTTAATTTAAATAAATAATGTT
The DNA here is from genome assembly GCA_902557735.1 of Porticoccaceae bacterium. Classification (GTDB taxonomy): domain Bacteria; phylum Pseudomonadota; class Gammaproteobacteria; order Pseudomonadales; family Porticoccaceae; genus TMED48. The sequence continues at coordinate 2,427 of CACEBC010000059.1, read as the reverse complement.
ATTAAGTACTTAACTACTCTTAGTAGCATGTGTGAAACTCATATGTAAGCCACCTTCATATCGCATGCTTTTCTTACCTCTACGCTTCTATTGCTTTTCAATAGTTTACACAATCTTTGGCTGCACACTTTACAACCTAAATCACACATAAACCCACTCCAAAAAAGGCGATTGAAGAAACTCCCTTAGCTTCGCGTTCTCTTGTTCTTTTCGTTCTTTTTTGTCCACTGCGTCAACGACAAGCAAAGCAATTGTTATAGCCCATTCCACAGCAGCTATTTTAATTTCGCGTTTCGGTATCAACCGACTATCAGTAGCTTGACTGTCTAAACTGCGTGAATTAACTGCACACGACATAGCAACTGGCGTTCACCCCAAGTCTCCGTCAACGTCGAAGTTTAATGTTCCGTCAAACTATTGTTGTATGCTAGCGTCGGCGTGCAAAAGCTCTTGCAAAATTTCTAATGCCGCTTCGCAAAGACTCTCACTGCTATTGTAAAATTTCTCAGCTATGCTGTGTTTTCCTTTCTGCCGTAATGAAAAATTGCCTTTTTTGTTTGTCTTCATAGAGTTTAAGTTCGTCAGCTTTATCAGTTAACTGTTCTCTGATTTGCAGCTGACTTTCCCAATCGCTTTCAAATCCCTCATCTTTCGCTTCAGTCAACCAAATAGCTAGCGGACGATTCTGCACGATTTCTCCACGTGTAAGTTCATCGAGAATCCCATTAAGCTTCGCCAACCTATTTCGCTCTTTTTTGGGCAGTTCAGTAAGCTCGCGGGTTTGAGCTATTTTGGTTTTAAGTAGGTCACGTAACCTAGTTTTTCGGTGCTTCTGGCAATAGGTCGAACGAAACGATAATTCTATCCGCATCTGTAGTGAAAGGAATTGTCCTATGATGGAGCGACGAAGGGAAAAAAACTATATCTCCTACTTCTGGTTGATGTATTTTTCTGGATGAGCAAGTATCTGGATAGTTGGGACCATCCAAACTGAATTCTATTGCACCTTCCTGTTTTCCCATTGCAGGAACAACCCTTAAATAGATCACACCACTTAACCAACCACCTGGATGAATATGCCCACTTTGATATCCTTCTTGTTTAAGTATCACATGCCACCCAGAAATAATTTTATTAGATGGCCATTTCGCAATGAAGGAGCAGGCTTCATTTTTGAACTTTGAATGGTAGGAGTCTAGCTCATCGATGATCACTTGTTTAAGTATGCTCATTTTTTCTAGCGGATTTTTAAAAACATCAACACTAGCCTGAAAACCATTTCGAGTTGTATTAAGCTCCCAATCAGTTTTCACATGGTGTAATTCATCAATGACTTCTTTTATGAGCAAATCAGAATCTTCAATATGAGAAGCAATATTTGAAAAATATATAAAATCTAACGGATTGTTGCAAAAACCATGTGCGGTATCTTTTTTCGTCTGCTCAATGAGAAATGCTGAAATTGCCGCGACTCTTATGTTTTCGCTATCCAAGTCAGCCTGAGCGGCAATCCTTTCATAAATACTCTCAATTCGTCCTAAACAGTATAAACATTCAAGCGCGATCGCTCTTGAAGTTATATTATCGTAACTATCAAGGACACGTAATGCTTGCTCAAAATCTCCTTCATCAAATAAAATTTCTCCTCTGCTTATGATTGAGGATAGTTTGTTAGGCTCTAAGGATTGATATCTTCGGTAACATATTTCGGCGTCTTTAGATTTCCCATTAGACTGCAGAATAACACCTAAATCATCATAGGCTTTTGCAAAATCGTCAGGTTTCAAAGCTATCGCCCGTTTATAGCTTGTTTCCGCTTCGTTTAACCTGCCTAGTTTTTTGAGCAAGATACCCAAATTGTAGTGGGCTTCGGCAAAGTCAGACTTCAACGCTATCGCTCGTGCAAAGCTTGCTAGAGCCTCGTTTAATCTGCCCAGTTCTTTGAGCGTGATGCCCAAATTGCTGTGGACTTCAGCTAAGTCAGGCTTCAACGCTATCGCTTGTTTATAGCTTGCTTCAGCTTCGTCCAATCTTCCTAGTTCTTTTAGCGTGTTGCCCAAGTTGCTGTGAGCTAGGGCATAATCATGTTTGAATTCTATCGCTTGCGAATAGCTTGCTAGAGCCTCGTCTAATCTCCCTAGTCCTTTGAGCGTGTTGCCCAAGTTGTTGTGGGCTTCGGCATAGTCAGGTTTCAACGCTATGGCTTGGTTATAGCTGGCTTCAGCTTCGTCTAATCTTCCTAGTCCTTTGAGTGTGTTACCCAAGTTGCTGTGAGCTTCAGCATCTTGAGGAGATAATGCAACTGCTGTTTGATTAGCATCTACGGCTTCAGACTTTCTCCCCGTTGCTCCTAATACTGCGCCTAGTACTTTCCAGCCAAAAGGATGCTGAGGAAACTCTTGAGTGACGGATACAGCCAGCTTTTCA
>CACEBC010000058.1 GCA_902557735.1 Porticoccaceae bacterium | reverse complement strand
TGAACCCTGATGGAAAAGGGGCGGTCGAGCTTTGCGCGCTGAATGCTATGCTCGTTGGTCAAACGAAGTCGGCGGCGGATTTAATTGCGAGTACCAATTTTTCTGATTCATTATTGGGGCTTCAGATAAAGGCTGATTTGTTCGCTTTGACTGGAAATTATGAGGCCGCCATACAAGCCCTAGAGGTCGCAATAAGTCATTTCAGCTTAGACTCAGATCTGAACGCGCAGCGCGCTGCCATTGATCTGCATTTTGGGAACCTTGATGGCGTAAAAAGATACCTTCGGGGATCAGATTATGGTAGGGCGAACAATCCATTAAAATACTTGGTGGCCGGTGATTATTTTTTCTTAGAGGGAGATTTTTCTAACTCAGAAAAATCATATCGCCTGGCTCTCGCTATCGAGCAAACCAAAGTCGAAGCGCTCACCCGTTTGGCAAAAATAAACCGCGCGTACGGCAATAGCCTCGAGAGCGCCTCCCTGCTCCGTGATGCCTTGCGATTGGATCCGACTAACTATTTGGCCCGAGCACAAAAAGCTGAGCTTCAACTTGAGAACTCCGAGTATGAAAAAGCAATCAAAATGTTTGAGGTGTTGCTTTCGGAGAAGCCGGACGATCTGCTTACATTAAATGCTTTAGCGGAAGCATACTTAGCTGAGAAGCGGACCAAAGACGCTTTGAAGAGTATACGAACAGCGGGTTTAGTTGAGCCATCGTCGGCGATGCCCAATGTCACAGCTGGATTAATTCATCATCAGAAAGGCAACATAAAGAGCTCTTATGATGAGTTATTAGATGCCAGTGAAAAGGATCCTAAGGACCCAATGCCGATGTTCCTGCTGAGTGCCATGTCGGCAGATGAATACCGGATAGCTGATGCGATGCACTACTCGCGGGCTGCTCTGGAGCGGATACCTTATCTGAAATCTTTAGATAAGGTCTCAACCGACCAAAACGGGAGCTCGAATATAGGAAACGCCTACAGTAAATTCGGTTTGGAGGGTTTCGCAAAACTTTATGCACTGGATTCATATCAGTCTAACTGGGCCGGAAGTCAGTTTTTTTTGGCAGAGCGAGAACAAGAGAATTTTGCTCGATCTTCGCTTTCGCTTAGGGGATTGTTAAATGAGCCCACGACCTTTGGTGCTTCGAAGCGGAGGATTTCTTTGATAGACAGTGCAAACGTAAGCGCCGAATTAATTCATGATCGATCTGGCAAAACCGAGTTCAGTAGCGACGACGTCAGATTGGCTGTCAGCGGACTAACATTTTCTCCCATGCCAATCTCATTCTTTATTCAAAAGACAAAGGGAAGGGCGAACGATGACGGTTACGGGAAAGAATTTAGTAGTACCGTTTCGTCGGTGGGTTCGGCATACAGTGAGTTTGTGACTGGCTCCGTGATTTCTGATGCCCGTATGGGTTCGGCATGGAATCGGGAGGTGAGCATCGCTGATAAGAATATTAATACGTTCGGGCTTGGTGCTAAGCCGACCTCGCGGTTAAACTTGTTTGCTCTTCATGTCCGCTCTAAGGAAAGTTCCCCGTCAAGCAGGATTTACGCTGAGCCAACCGAAATCGTCGATTCAAGCAGCTTCCTTACTTCGGAAATAAACGACCTTTCAATGTCAACATCAGATGCTTTGAGTATCTTTCCGGTGATTGATGAGAAAACACAAGGGCGGTACCTTAACACGCTTTTTGTTTCGGGATTTAAGTACCAAATAACAGATTCTTTGAATTTGTTGGTCAAGCATAGTCGAACAAAGAATCGCTCAGATATAAGGTATCAGACCACCACCATTTGTCCGTTGAGTACGGTTACCAATCAGTCAGTTGGTGTTGCCCTACAAAATCAATTACTTCCGATTGCTCAAGAGATTCTTTTTCTCAACCAATTCTACTCCCCCGTAAACAGGAATTCATTACCCAAAAGTTTTTGGGACCTGTTCGAGAAAGCTCAACTGAGAGGCTTTCGCTCGGAGTGTCCTCTCGAAGCATTTAGCGACGAGACTTATCAGACTGATCTTGCTGGCTATGATACTTCATCAAACAGCTTGAGCGACTTCAGCTTATTCCTTGAGAGAACGGGCCCAAAATTTGATTTCTCGTTGGGCTATGAGATGTCGAAAAGCCGTAACATAACGTTTTGGGGAACTGCTGGGACGGACCCTAACCAATATCTTGGTCCAGTTCAGAACGTTGTATCTCAGTTTGCAAATCTTCCTGCTATTGACTTTTTCTGTGGGGTGTCACCCGTCCAGTCGCCTCTATGCCAGACCATCATCAGCGGCAACAATTCACTCTTTTCGAAAATAATGAGCTCCCCAGAATTTTCAGAGCAGATAGATTTTTATGGTCAAGATGTTTTTAAAAGCGAATATGTAAGCGCGCATCTCAAGTATAAAATGAGCGATAAGGCCATTATAAACATCGCGCTGCAGGGCGTTGAAAATGAGGCCGGGTTTTTTAAAAAATATAAGAACTCGGCAGTCGAGTACCTTTATGGGGGTTTTAGCATGTATTTCCCTGGTGCAGACCTGTCAGATATCGATGGGAATACAGTTTCAATTCGGGCGCCTCAATATGCGCTAAATGATCCCAATGGGTCAGGTTGGAAGCTCGGGACTAGCGCAAGTCTTCTCCTGAAACCGAATGATCGACTTTATGTGAATCTTGCACATATTGACCAAGCGAAACCAAATCTGAATGTCACCCTCGCGCCAGTTTACTTGGGCTTCGCACCCAGTCTGCAATACGGAGTGAACACCGACACCCGGTTATCCACTGATCTTGTGAGCTCGAGTTATGTGCTCAATGATAAGGCGCTGCTCCGACTTTCAATTAGTCAGAGCAGGATGCGCCCTGAAAAAATTAGCGATAACTCAGGGTGGGGTGGTTCGTATGTTACGCCAAGCACCAAAGGATACACCGAGTGGCTTACAAGTAATATTTTTGATCAGATGAGATCAAATGATATGCGCGGTCTAAACACTACTGTAGGGCCCTACGAAAACCGACTTTGCATGAATTGTCGTCAAAATACAAAATTGGAGTTTGATGGCAACTTTGTACTTTCATCAAATCTGTCTGCTAGCCTTGTGTACCTGCATCATTGGGAATCTGATGTTGTTCCAATGGGCGCGTCAAATTTTCTTTTGGGCGCTCTTGAATGCCTCTCGTCGGTAGCATCAGAGCAAGAATGTGAGCAGAGAGGAAACGAAGAGTATAGAGTGCAAGCGTTCCCAAAACATTATTTTAGAGCCGGAGTGACATGGGTGCCGGTGGCAAACCTCGAGTTTTCATTGCTGCTAGAACATGCCACTAACGCAGAAAACATTCGCTATCACTTAAACTCGGTCACAGAGGCAAACACTCTGAGTCCGGAGTTGATCAAGACAACTGGTTGGACAGATGCGCATGCAATGGTGCGTTGGCAATCGGCGGATAGAAAGTTCCAAATCGAGGCAGCATTTAATGGGATGTTCTCGGAAAAATATCCCTCGAACTTTATTATTCGCTCGTCGCTAAATTTGTAAAGCACTCTTTTAAATCGGCATCCATTTGCTCGAGACCAGACACTAAGGTTGCAGCTGCTTCCTCGTCCCCCATTGCCTCGGACAGCATTTCGGTAGGATCATCGCCATCGTCCAGCTCAGTCATCATGTCAGGATCGATATCAGCCGCAACGAGCATGTTCATCGCCAAGTCGCATCTCGCCTCTGGTGTTGTCAAGGACTCCATTCCTGCTCCCTCCATGTCCATGATCGCCGAGAGGGCTTCTTCATCAACTTCCGAACCCATCTCGACGTTGAGCGAATTCAGAACGGCTAGGTCAACAGGATTTCCTTGACCATCGGCATAAATCGCAGGCGAACCTAACAAAATTAGAGTGGTTGCTGATATGAGTATCTGCGCGTTTTTCATTTTTTTAACCTCGATCTTTTAATTCAATGATGCGTCTTTCAGTTTCTACCTTTGCTATGGCAGTTTACACAAATTATCGGCACGGTCCCATATAATTTAAGTTTCCTCGACTAAGTCGGCATTTCCAGCTGAACCGCACCAATGTAACGGATATACGGAATTAAAGATTCGGTCTAATAGGTCGGGGTTGTTTGACCATTTTAAGAAAAAACCAGCCCGACTACTGCTAGCTACTGAACTATTCACTAAAGTATCAAATGATCTCACACTGTTAAAAATCTTATGTTAAACAAAAAAGTATTCAATAATATAATATTATTTAGAAGGGACCGACATGCATCTTATCTTTCGGTTTGTAGTATTCATTTTTGTATGATTCCTTTCTTGCGGTCATATAATCTCTCAAGAGATACCGCAAACAGCTGAACAAGGTGAAGCCGCTCCCGCGCCCGTGACTGAGTCCATTCTGGTCACCGGATCTTTAGTACCCAAAGGTGATTTTGTGTCCATGGCACCAATTGCCACCATCTCTTCTGACCAATTCGACATTGACGAATGCAGTCAATGTCGAATCACTAATTAACTTGATGCCACAAGTTGTCGGCGGGGCTGATAGGTCTTCGACTTGGGGGGCAGGCATTGCGACAGCTAACTTAAGAGGGTTGGGCGGGAATAGGACACTTGTATTAGTCAATAGCCGCAGGTTTGTGCCCACTTTTGCTGATGGCGGCACAGTTGATCTTAACTTTATACCCGTAGGCCTTGCAGACAGAGTTGAAGTTTTGTAAAACTAACAAACTACTTTTAAAGCGCAATTTAGACAGGGAAGTAGATTTATTTCTGCAATCTTTAATATATGAGCGACATTGAGCTGAGATATCATCTGGGTGATAATGAGGGTGATGGAACCATATGAGATCTTCGCATGTCGACTAATGATTCAAAAGAGAAACTAGCCTCATTACTGCCTCAACTCATGGCCTCGGGGGTTGATGCGCTACTACCTTATCTAGCCGAGTTCACGGCCCAACAGGGACATGTTTTTATAAAGCAGGGTGATAAAGATGAAGACATGTACTTCGTCTTGAGTGGGACCTTATCGGTGTTTGAAAAGATTTCTATCAATCGTCAACCGGTAGTTCTGCACACGGCCACTTTTCCGGGTCCGGTAATTCTTGGAGAGGTCGCGATTATGACAGATGCCGAGCGAACGGCGACCGTGGTGGCCATGTCTGAGGCAGATTGCTATAAGCTGACCAGAAAAAAATTCGATGAGCTCATTCAAGGCAATGCAAAAATTGCCATGAGACTTTTGCAGGCGTTTGGCGGCGTAATGTATCGTCGGCAGACCAGTTTTCAGAATAAGGTTCGGGGTAACATTTTGCGCGAGTGTCGCAGCGCGGAGGGCGGTATAGCCAAACTTACACGATACACAGGCAAAGTGTCTCGAACGAGTGCCTCATTGGCAGATAAATTATTTAGCGATGATTTTGAGGGCGTCAATTATGATTCTCACTCTTGATGGATGTCTACACAGGTTTTTATACAACACCAAATATTATGTCTAACCAACCATGGGGCGAGGGATCTATGGAAATACCAGGAACATCGCGCACGCCTGAAGTGCTTTTCAGCTCCGGATTATGCAGCATTAAAGGGGAGTGCTACCCGGAGGACATAACCGAATTTTCAGCGCCAGTAATGGATCACTTGCGCTCAGAACTCAGAGCGTCTGACAGTTACAGG
>CACEBC010000057.1 GCA_902557735.1 Porticoccaceae bacterium | reverse complement strand
GAAGACGATTCAAAAAAGCCCGACTTGCCAGCAGGTTTTTTGCTGGGAGAGACACTGCAAGTGTTTTCGAAAGAAAAGTGCACACAGATAGCAAATATTTATAAATTTCAAAATCCGTCAGAGCTTTATCGACGCCTTACAGACCTTTATAGCATTTATGCAATGTATATTAGTGCGGATAGGACTCTAACCGCTAGCAACGCCAAGAAAGATCTTTTGGAAGTTATCGAAGCAGCGGATAACTTATCTCGGAGTTTAAGAATCCTTCCGAGTTTTGAAGCAACTGTTTTCTTCTCGCGGTTAGGTACCGGAAAAGCCTCGTTTATTTCTAAACTTGAGCTAATGTCAGAGCAAGCAGAGTACCTATTAAAAGCCATCGAGTCAGATGATGGAAACAAGGGATTGAGCTTAGAAAATCTACTTGTACTTGACCTGATTAAATTATTCGAGAGTGGGACTGGCACTCCGGCAGCGTACAAGATTTTTGATGCGGCGGATAATAATAAGAAAAATATCAACAGACCGGCGTTGGAATTTGTTCGGGCCTGTTTGACAGAAGCTGGGATATGGAAAAGCGAACATTTAATTACTGAATTGATCCAGAAAAAAGCGCTTTGATATCTGTTGGGTGTTTCGCAACGTCCAAGTCGAGGGTGAGCTCAAGGAATCTAGTTAGGTTACCAGTTGATAGCAGCGGAATGTCCGCCTCTTTATAAGCTCAGCCCAACAGTTCGCATAGCAGGTCTATTAATGGACTTACCTTGTTTTTTGAAAGGTCTGCTTTGCAAATACTATCGAAGTTTGCCGGAATGAATAAATTATTAACGTTTAACCTGGGACAGCTACCAAGATTTTCTATCTGTCCCCAGATCTTCTTTGCAGCGATGTTTGATAGCTGTTGACCTACAGCTGTTCTTACAAGAAACTGAAAAACTTTTTTTCGAGGATGGAGTTGAAGGCTGACCTCAACGTTTTGCAAGACCAGCTCATGTGCGTTTGGGAACTGATTTAGGGAGATTCGAATAAGTTGCCTTTGGACATTTTTTTGGCCATCTCTGATACGAAATAAATATGTTTCTATTCGGTTGCTTTAGTGACTTGCTTAAGATAGATGCCGTGCTCGCAATCCCAGCTATGCTGAGGGCATTTTGAATCTGTGAGCAAATTTTTAATCTTAAACAAGGTTGGCTCGATCCAAGATATGTCGGTTACGTAGGACAGAAGCGTTGTCTCAAATTTCATCGTCGCTAACGATGTGTCGTCGTCAATCATGCCGTCAAAACCAACGTGCAAGCCGTCAACATAAACAAAGTAGGCGGTATCGCTCACGTCAAATCCTTTCCGCCTCAGGATCCACGTATACATATCTGCTTGGCGTTTGTAACCATCCTTCCATTTACCTTCTAGAGAGACTCTGGTTGGATTTTTCGCCAGATTGGCTGTCGATTTATAGTCGACAACGTGCAGTTCGCCAGTCAGCTTATTTTGATAGATATCATCTATTCCGCCCCCAAACAAGATATTTGTCTCTTGGTGAAGCGTGTTGAAGCGACCAGGCAAGCCAAAGTGCATTGATTGTGTCCATAGCTCTAAGTCGTCATGATTAAAAGGAATTAAATGCCCTAATCCATTGTTTATAAGGAATGGATGAGATTCTCTACCTCTCACAGAATCAAAGTCTCTTTTGAGGAGCTTGTCTGTATTTGCGTTTATATTAAACCCCGGAATTGAAGGGCGTTTGACCCCTGCGACTTTTTCAAGCCAGAAGCAGGCCTTGCACTTGATATAGTCTTCAACTTTGCTCCGTGATAGCTCGAAAGGGATTTCTGACTTTTCTGGCTTATATGCGCCCTGATGTCGTGCCATTTGTATTACCTTGACCTTATGATAAACGATCCACTTGTGCCGAAGAACTTGGCCTTGTCATCATGAAACTTTGTTCGAACAGTGGCAAGCTGATACAGAAAAATCTTCTTGGTCCTTTCATGGTTCCGTATTTTGATTTATGTGGACACCTTTTGTTGATCATCAAGTGTAGTAGTCATTGGATAATCTTGTTATCTTAGCGCATGATGTGCCGAAGCATTCGTCTCATTGGAGGTGCCCCGGGGCAGGACATGGAGGACAAATCTAGGTCTTGGGAGATTCGACTGATATTCTTTGCATGCAATAGTTACAATCACAATAAAATTTGGGTGCGTCAATTTAGCATCACTTGGGTTAAATTTTTAACTCTTCAAGAGACAATTTATGAAAGATGCGAGAAAAGTCGCTGTCGTTACGGGAGCCGCTGGAGCCATCGGCCAATCAATTTGTCGACGCTTGCTAAATGATGGTATCGATCTCATTGGCATAGACATAGACAGAAAACGTCTTAGCGAGCTTGAAAATCTATTGGGCATTAAAACAATTTGCACGGACTTAGATGAACTAGATGGTTTGCCATCAGCGCTTGGTGACGTGGGTACCGTCGACATTATAATTAATAATGCAGGTATTCTTAATGCAGAAAAAATTATCGATCAATCTTTGTCTGAGTGGGATAAAACCTTTCGAGTGAATCTTGATTCTGCGCTTATTATTTTGAAGACCTTTTTACCCGGAATGATTGATCGCAGATGGGGCCGCGTTATCAACATGTCCTCATATGCAGCAAAATGTGGGGGCCTTACGGCAGGAGTTGCTTATACGGCCTCGAAGTCTGCGATGATTGGGTTAACATTTTCGGTAGCGAGGGAGTGCGCAGTGCATGGCGTGACAGCAAATGCGATCGCGCCTGCTTACGTCATGTCGCCGATGGTTTCAGAGCAATTGTCACCTCGAGAACGAGACAATCAACTTAAAGCCATTCCAGTGGGTCGGTTCTGCGAACCAGAGGAGGTGGCGCATACGGTTTCATTTCTTGCCTCACCCCTTGCCGGGTTCATAACTGGTGAAGTAATAGATATGAATGGCGGACTTCAATTTGACTGAGAGAATTGTGAGAAGATGTTTGATCATATCGTAACAGAATTTAGAGGCGGGGCATGATAGCCATAGATAGCCACCATCATATATGGGATCCTTCAGTTGGCGACTTTTCCTGGATGACCGAGGCCCATGAGCCAATAAATAAAAAGTTCATGCTAGATGAATTAAAACCTCTTCTTATTAATGCGCGGATCAGCCATACTGTGTTGGTCCAAACGTGGAGCAGCTTAGAGGAAACAGAAAAATTTTTGTCCCTGGCGGGGGAAACAGAGTTTATAGCTGGTGTGGTCGGCTGGGTTGATTTTAAAAAAAATGTGGGGCCACAAATTGAGCGGCTTATGGCGCATCCTCATTCGATTTATCTAAAAAGCTTGCGTCATCAGGTTCATGACGAGCCAGATGAAAACTGGTTAGTTGACTCACAGGTTCTGAGCGGGTTGGCCGTGCTTCGCGAGTATGGCTTGGCTTATGATTTGCTAATTCGGCCACGCGAAATTCCGGCAGCTGCAGATTGCATTCAGAGATTGCCGGATCAAAATTTTATAATTGATCATATTGCCAAACCGAAAATTTCTCAGGGTTGGGATATTGAATGGGCACACTCTATTTCGTGTTTGGCAGATTTTCGAGATCGCGTGTGGATTAAATTATCTGGCCTTGTGACCGAGGCTGACTGGGACAATTGGTCGAGCGCGGACATTGCGCCTTATGTCAATCATGTTATCGAACTCTTCGGGCCTGAGAGAGTAATGGCCGGTTCCGATTGGCCTGTTTGCAATTTGGCTTCAAATTATGTCGAAGCACTTGATCTTGTTAGAAGGTGTATCTCAGATTACGACAAGCATGATCAAGAATGCATCATGAGACACTCTGCTGTTTCCGCATACAATCTAGATATTTAATACAGTGTCTATTTAGCCAACGTTTATTAGTATTCCGGTTATATTATCTTTACCTCCCCTATCCAAAGCCTCTTGGATCAATGTATTTAGAATGTCTCCCGATGAATCGGCGTTAAGCATCGTCTGAACTTCCTTAAAAGAGAGCTCTCGATATAGCCCGTCACTGCAGATAAGGAATCGATCGCCGGATCGTATGACTGCGCTTTGCATTTCTAACCTAAGGGTTTGATGTATCCCAATCGCACGGGTCAACACATTTGCAGATGGAAGCGTTTGAGCTTCATCTCGAGAGATCTCGCCTCGACGAAATCGTTCCTGCACTAAACTATGGTCTTCGGTCAATAGCGTCAAGCTCCCTCTGCGCAGGCGATATATGCGGCTGTCGCCGACCCATAAAAAAACAGCTAACGACTCATAAGCAAATAATAAAGCAATGGTGCTGCCGACTACTTTTTTACCGTACATATTGCGACAGGTGTTATTAGCTAGAAGAAGGCGTGTTTCTAAATCCTTTATACTTTCGCTCAATGTATCGAGGGGCATAAAACTCCTTACGCTATCTATCACAGACGCACTTGCTTTGTCGCCTCGCATGTGTCCGCCCATGCCATCTGCAACTAACCATAAGCCTTGCTTTTCGTTCACATAAAATGCGTCTTCATTGATGGTTCGCACCAGACCGATATTGCTATGAGAGTCCGTCTTGAAGACGAAAGACACTCTAGACGGAGACTTTTCTAGCTCAACCTCCATATCCTTTAGGTGACATGAAATTATTTGTGGCAAAGGCTCTCTCCCAACAACAATGAACGTTCAAAAATATTTAATTGCTCAGCCACTCTAAGTTAGGTCACTGGGTGCCCAATCATCCTTGAGAATGCGGACGATTTCATCTGCGGATGTTGGGCGATTCTGAGGTTCTTTCTGCAGGCATCGCATTGCTAGATCGGCAAGCACGTTCGGTACCGCCCCTCCACCGACCGTCTTTGCATCATTCGGGATATCTGCTCGTATCTGATCCATTATTACTCTCACGATATTGCCTTGAAAAGGGGTTGATCCAGTTAAAACCTCATATAGCACTGCGCCTAAACTATATATATCTGCTTGAAAACCAATTTCGGGATCGCGATCAATTTGCTCTGGCGACATGTACATTACCGAACCTTGAAGTTTGGCTTCCCCAGTCATACCTCCCTCACTATGGTTCCCAGTTTCTTCCGCTCCTTCAGTTTCATCCTCTATGCTAAGCGGGTTTTGATGCCACACTTTGGCCAAGCCCCAATCTAGAAGCAACACCTCGCCATAAGGGCCTATTAAAATATTTTCTGGTTTGATATCTCGATGCAGAACTCCGACAGAATGGGCATAGGCGAGCGCATTTCCTATCTGAATAATCACATCCATCAATTGTGTCAAATCATAGCGTTCACGATAATTCAATACCTCCCGCAAGGTATAACCATGAACCAATTTCATTGTAAAATAAATATTACCGCGATTGTCACGCCCTATTTCATGCGCAGGTATTGTGTTGGGGTGTTGCAGCATGGCAGCGATGCGTGCCTCTCGCAGCAGACGCTTATTTTCAATGGGATCTTTTTGATACTTAGATCGCAATGATTTATAACAGACTGTTCGACGCAGATGGAGATCGCGACAAGATTGGATTAGCGATTTTCCTCCCGTCGCAAGAGTGGAAAAGAATGCATAACGAGTTTTCGGATTGAGAGTTTCGGGTAAAGGCGCATCGGTCTCTTCGATGTACAAGTGATCACTGACCTTCTTTATTTGTGGGAAATTGAGCATTGTTTGTACCTGCTTTCCACCAGTGAGTTCATGTGCATGATACAACGCCTATTTAAGCTTGAATCTTCGATTTCTGCCGATGACCGTTAGGCCATAAAACTTTTGAAGAGAAATGTCCTTTTGGTTTGTCAGCGCCTCAATTGCTGTCTTTCTTGTAAAGGTCTGCTATAGGTACTTTGAA
>CACEBC010000056.1 GCA_902557735.1 Porticoccaceae bacterium | reverse complement strand
AAGCCCGTTTTCAAGCACTCGAGTCAGAAAATAATGCCTTGGATAACTTCCGAACATTCAAACTGCAAGTAGACTTAGGTATAACTTTGGGTAGCGTTTCTAATTATCTCCACAAAGCTATAGGTTTGGCAACATCCCTGAAAGACTCAGATACTCAACAACGATTTCATGATGAAATCTGGAGTCTACTGAATCGTTTGCCGTTCGACCTATTGAGTCAAAAAATATCAGAAGATGTTGTGCTTGCCGGCTGGTATGAGCTTGCTACTCTTTATAGAAAAGCTCTGGGCGATCGAGAAACACAATTAGCGAAATTCGCTCAGTGGAAGAAAAGTTGGTCTAATCATCCAGCAGCTCTAACGCCACCATCACTGCTTCGAGCTGATGTTGTTTTGGGTAATCCACCTCAGTCAATAGCTATATTACTGCCTTTCTCGGACGAATATCTTGAAGTAAGTCAAACTTTACTCGACGGCTTCATGACCGCCTATTACGCGCTTCTTAGCCTGACTGGAGAAGGGCCAGACTTGCAAGTATATGACACATCCCAAAGGCGATTGCAGGACATCTACAACGAGGCCGTATCCAATGGCGCCCAAATGATCATTGGCCCTCTCAGAAGCGCGGGTGTAAGAACTCTTATCGGACTTGACACTTTGCCAGTTCCCACTATCAGTCTGAACAGGATTAAAACCAAAAACTTGAGTGGACCGAAGAACTTGTATCAATTCGGATTGTCGCCGCTCGATGAAATGGAACAGATTGCACATAGAGCTTTGCATCTAAATATGCGGAGAGCTTTATTAATTGTGCCCGACACCGGTTGGGGCGTCAGAGCAAGTCAGCACTTTGAGCGTCTCTGGTCCAGTCATGATGGAAAGATTGTCAGTATAATTCATTATCCAGAAAACGTCAGCGACTTTAGCCCCATTCTAAAACCGCCTCTGCATATCGACCTGAGCGAGGCAAGGGGGACACAATTAAGAAGATTCATAAACAGCCAGCTGGTAACCCGCCAACGCAGACGTCAGGACGTGGACCTAGTGGTAATGCTTGGCTACCCTGAAATTGCACGACGAATCAAACCAACTCTTGACTTCCTTTATGCAGGAGACATACCCATCTTTGCCAGCTCCCATGTTTATGGTGGCTCGTTCCAAGAAAATTTAGACCGAGATCTTGCGGGGGTCGAATTTTGCGCTATGCCATGGACCATGGAGGGCCAATTACCTATGCAGTTACAACCAGATGTGGATCTTCATCCCGCGTTGCGGAATTTTTATGCGTTGGGTTATGACACATTTCTCGCATATCGGGAGTTAATTGGTTTGAGACTGACCAGCCTCCAAACACCTATATTTGGCGCAACAGGAATACTTACTCTCTCAGATGGACATATCAAAAGACAACCTGGCTGGGCCAAATTCGACCCCAGCGGTGTTTCAACTATATCTCCAGAATACTGAAAGTTTCCGATGATATAATACAAAACGAGTAGGTTTTAATTTTCACACGCCTTTTAACACAAGAGTGACCAAGTGGACCGGATTCTCTACAGATTTTTTGAGCAAATGATCGAAAGCTCCATGATTCTTGGCGATAGCTTTTCGGACTCCATTCAAGGCGCAACAAAAATAATCGCTGAGGCCCTGTTGGCTGGTAATACCGTATTTACCGTGGGTCAAGGAAATTCTTCTGCATTAGCTCAACTACTCACTCAAAATCTCGTTTTAGGGACCCAAATCGAGCGTCCTGGTTTTCCTTCGCTAAACTTAAACCAAATGGTGTATGGTGTCATTAATGATTGTAACGCAAATGTGCTCTTGACCCATTCGAACTCATCAGATATCTTGTTCTTGCTTAGCCGTGGTGCCAGTAATACCAATTTAATGAAATTTATCGAGGCCGGAGTCCAACGGGATTTAAGGATTGTATTAGTGGCTTACAGAGATGATGTCATCCTGATAGAGCATCTAAGACCTTATGACCTTTGCTTAGATTTAAGCGGGTTCGAAACAAGTGTACTAAGCCAACTACACTTGCAAATTATTGAAAGCCTGAGTCAACTTATAGACCACATTATTTTGGGAGAAAATTAAGTGTCTAAAATTATTTTTTTAATGATAATTCCTTTCTTATTTTTCGGCTGCACAACCATAGAGCATTTAGTGCGCGAGGAGCCAGTTGGCAAAGAAGAAGCTTCTCAAGGGATCGGAGTCGACATAACCGACTCTACAATATCACGGCATATCGGCGTTAACATTAAAAAGGCTGATGCTGATTTAGAATATGCCAATATCAATATAAACGTTTTTAATTCAGTAGTGCTCTTAACTGGAGAGGCCCCCAATCAAAGACTAAAAACCATTGCCGGTGACACTGCAAGATCGATTAAAGGCGTTCGAGTCGTGCATAATGAATTGAAAATACGCCCTAATTCTACAATTCCGGATAGGGGGGTAGACAGCATGATCACGGCCAAAGTGAAGATTAAACTCGCCCTAGATGAAGAGGTCACAGCAAGTGACATTGATGTCATCACAGAAGACAATGTCGTTTATCTGATGGGTGTAGTACCGAAAATAATGGGCGAGAAAGCCGCTAATCGAGCTCAGGAAACTGGAGGCGTTCGACGCGTCGTAAAAGTCTTTGAGTACATTGACTAGTTAAAAAGGTCATTCAAATAATTTCTATTGCCATGGCCGTGGCCTCACCACCGCCAATACACAAACTGGCAATACCTCGCTTCAGATTTTGTTGACGAAGGGCATGTATCAGCGTCACTAAAATACGCGCACCACTTGCACCGATCGGGTGTCCTAGAGCGCAAGCCCCGCCATTAACGTTCACGACTGAGTGACCTATCCTCAAATCATGCATCGCCGCCATTGTTACGACTGCAAAGGCCTCATTGACCTCCCAAAGATCGACATCATCCACCGACCACCCTACTCTGGACAAAGTCTTTTTAATGGCTTCTACTGGTGCAGTGGTGAACCACTCGGGTTCATGCGAAGCATCATCATATCCCTTAATTACGGCAATGGGTTCGAAACCCAATGCTTCAGCTCTCTCAATATCCATCAAAGCTAAGCCTGCAGCGCCATCAGAGATTGAACTCGAGTTTGCCGCAGTCACAGTTCCCTCTTTACGAAATGCTGGCCTAAGCTTAGGAATCTTATCTATCCGCGCGCGCGTGGGTTGTTCATCAGTATCAACACTAACTGTCCCATTGCGAGACAACACCGCCACTGGGGTAATCTCTTGGGCAAAATACCCTCTCTCAATAGCATTATTAGCTCGATTCAGAGATTCAATGGCGAAGGAATCTTGCTGCTCTCGAGTAAATCCATATCGGGAGGCACAATTCTCGGCAAACTCCCCCATAGCCCAACCTTGATATGCATCCCGTAAGCCGTCGTATTGCATATGATCATGCATAACTGCTTCGCCGAAGCGATATCCTTGGCGCGCTTTGGGCAAAAGATATGGTGCGCGACTCATATTTTCCATACCCCCTGCGATAACGGTTTTGGTCTGGCCGGATAGGATACTGTTACATCCAAACATCACCGACTTCATTCCGGAGCCACATACCTTTTGTATTGTGACGCAACTCGTATCTCGGCTCAATCCCGCCGATAGAGCAACTTGCCTTGCAGGTGCCTGGCCAACCCCAGCGCTCAAAACGCAACCCATCAATAGTTCGTCGATTCCGTCAGTTGGCAAGCTGACCTTTTCGATCAACGAACTTACAACGTTAGCCCCCAAATCACAAACGGATATATCTGCAAAAGTCCCAAGCATTGACCCCATAGGGGTTCTTGAGGCCGCCAAAATTGCTATCGGTTTCATCTCAAACTTTTTCCTTTCATGACTTGCTTTTTATTTTACCACTCGTAACGAAGGTTTTATTTTGCCGACCTCTTTCTGTTTCTTATCGACTGTTGGCGCAACGATTCTTGGGCCTTTAGGAGGGGGTGGTTCGTCTGACGGTTCTGATTCAAACATCATACCTTGACCATTTTCCTGAGCATAAATCCCAAGAATTGCCCCCATGGGACAATAAATATCTATTGGCACCCCTCCAAAGCGAGTAGATAATTTGATGCGGTCGTTATTCATCTCGAAATCACTCACCGCGCGTGGCGAAATATTAAGAATAATCTGCCCGTTGGTAACAAAACTTTGGGGCACTTCAACGTCGCTGTAGTGCGCGTCTACTACAACGTATGGCGTACAATCATTATC
The DNA here is from genome assembly GCA_902557735.1 of Porticoccaceae bacterium. Lineage (GTDB taxonomy): Bacteria > Pseudomonadota > Gammaproteobacteria > Pseudomonadales > Porticoccaceae > TMED48. The sequence continues at coordinate 2,023 of CACEBC010000056.1, read as the reverse complement.
AACAATCCATTCGTAAAAGGCTCGCACAAGATACGGACGATTTGAAAACATCCGTGATCCCTTGTTAGCCATGAATTTCCCGCTCCAAGTCAGTCAGACTTTGTTGGAAGGCATCGCGAGAAAACACCCTCTCCATGTATTCTAACAAAGGTTTAGTTTGCGAACTTTCCTGAATCTCCAATCCGAACTGTGGCAGTCGCCACAACATTGGTGCCAAACAACAATCCACCAAGGTATAGTCATCACTCATGAAGTAGGGTAACTCAACAAAGATTGATGCCACTCCCATTAGTGATTCATTCAACTCACTTCTAGCAGTCCTGCCCTTATCACCGTTAGGATCGGATAAAATCTGATCAGTCAGGGTGCACCAGTCACGTTCAATCCGGTATATCCACAATCGGCTCTGAGCGCGAGCGACAGGGTATACAGGTAAAAGAGGCGGATGCGGAAATCTTTCATCAAGATATTCCATTACAACTTTAGATTCGTACAAAGCTAAGTCCCGATCTACCAGGGTTGGAAGGGTACCGTAGGGATTCGCCTCAAAAATCTCATCTGTAATAAAGGACGAGTCGGTATCCTCTATCTCGACAGTGACTCCTTTTTCTGCCAAGACAATGCGAACCCGGTGACTGTATTGACAGGCAGGGTCTGAAAACAGCGTCATCGATGATCGTCTCAAAATGGCCTCTCCAAGTAATGGGGTAATAGTATAGTAAAATGCCCAGAAGAGGCACAGGTATTTAAGCGATATTAGGAGTTTTTATTAAAATAAGGTAATAGAAAATCTATGTCGAACTGGCTAGTGAATGCTTTTCCAATATTCCCGATTCAATAACCAAACGAAAACAAAAAAGACGGCTAAAAAAATCAATACCGACCGGCCTATGTCTTTCCGCTCTTGGGCGAATGGCTCTGCGACGTAAGTCATAAAGTTTACCAAATCAAAAATCGCCTTGTCATATTCTTCAGAGCTTAACAGGCCCTCCGATATAAAATTGTAGGTGCCACATGGATCAATTGAGGAAAAATCAGGGGACGCTGCGACCCTCATTTTCCCTGACGTATCACCGTAAAATACCTCCATCAGACCAATGTCCGACGAACCTCTGTAAGGCGCCGGAGCACAGGCTGTCAGGCCTTGCAATTCAAGCAAGACATGAGGCATGCCTACATCTTTGTATACCCGATTGTTAACTCCCAAAGGACGTGTATCATCTGCGTAAAAGTTCCTTAAATAGGTGTACAACCATTCTGGAGATCGAGCGCGCGCCACAAGGGTTAGGTCAGGCGGCACAGCTCCAAACCAATCCTTTGCTTTGTCCTCCGTCATGCCAATTGTCATCAGTTCTCCGATCTTTTGCCCTGAAAAGATCATATTTTTAAGCATTAAATCGTGTGGAATACCTATGTCGTCTGCCACTCTCTCCCATCTGGAGTATTTGAAGGAATGACAACCCATACAATAATTCACGGCAAGCTTTGCTCCCCGTTGCAACGACTCCGTGTCATCCAGGGCAGCTAGGTAAGGGTCGCAATCGATGCTACCGCAGGCCTTGCCTTCAGCGCCCACCACCTTTAGCGGCAGGGCAACTAGAGCCGCCACAGTTAAGAATCCTCCTAACGTCTTGAGAGGGCTCATACCTCCATCCATGGTTATTCGATCCGGCTCCGGTAGTGTTTTTTCCCAACGCGTCCAAAAGAAGATGCCTACAAAATATGAAAAATATAACACTGTACATATTCTAGCCAAGAGCGTTCGAGCTTCTGTTGGTGCTTTGACGCCAAGAACACCAAGAATGATAAAACTTGAGACAAACAAAATGATGGCGACGCGACTCACCTTGCCCTTGTACCTAATAGAGCGCACTGGGCTGCGGTCAAGCCACGGAAGAATAAACAATATGGCTACTGCTGCGGCCATCACAATAAAACCACCTAGTTTGTCTGGTACTGCTCGAAGCATCGAATAGTAGGGCGTAAAATACCAAACTGGCGCAATATGCTCAGGCGTTTTCAG
>CACEBC010000055.1 GCA_902557735.1 Porticoccaceae bacterium | reverse complement strand
AACGGCGGCGGAGAATTGGGAGTTAGAGGATACATTAGCGCCTACGATGCCTCCACGGGCCAACTCAATTGGCGTTTCCATACAGTACCCGGTGACCCATCAAAATCGCAGGAAAATGAAGCGCTAGAGAGGGCCCTTACCACCTGGCAGGGCGATTATTGGTACAAACAGGGAGGAGGTGGAGGCACTGTTTGGGATACATTGGTTTATGATTCTGCAAACGATCTGCTCTTCATAGGAACAGGTAATGGTTCTCCCTGGAATAGGGAGGTGCGAAGCCCGGGAGGCGGGGATAACCTCTACTTAAGCTCCATAGTGGCTTTGAAACCAGATAACGGTGAGTATGTTTGGCATTATCAGGTAACCCCCCGCGATAACTGGGATTACACGGCCACTCAACAACTGGTTCTTGCTGATATTGAGTTAGAGGGGCAAATTCGCTCAGTGATAATGCAAGCCCCTAAAAATGGATTTTTCTATGTGCTCGATCGGTTAACGGGCGAGCTTCTTTCGGCAGATGCTTTCGCCAAAACGACTTGGGCAACCCACGTTGATATCGGCTCCGGGAAACCGATTGAAACGAAAGAAGCAGACTATCAGAATAACGGTCCAAGCTACCTTTGGCCGTCGCCATATGGGGCTCATAACTGGCAACCCATGTCATACAACCCAGAGACTCGATTGATGTACATACCCGTACAAAATATGCCACATTACTTCGCGGCCGATGAGCAACCAGTGGTTCACAGGATAAACAGATGGAACACAGGCATAGATCTTAATGAGGCCAGGCATCCGGATAGTTGGGTGGCAGCAAAGGCATCCGTCGATGCCCTGGCGTATGGGGAACTTGTTGCCTGGGATCCAGTGAAAAAATCTCGGGCGTGGAATGTTCGCCACGCCAAGCCATCCAATGGCGGTATACTCAGCACGGCAGGAAATCTTGTTTTTCAGGGCACGCAGGATGGTAAATTTGTGGCTTATGACGCGCGATTTGGTAAGACGCTTTGGAGCTTCCAATCCGATAGTGCAATCCTTGCGGGACCGATCGCTTATGAAATAAACGGGGAGCAATACATCGCCGTTGGTCAGGGCGGTGGTGGTGTAGCCATGCTGACCATAGGCAATGAATTGAAGTATGACAGGGTCAATAGGAACAGACTCCTAGTTTTTAAACTAGGCGAGGCTAAAGAAAAACATGAAAAGATAAGCGAACAACTAGCCAAAATAGAGCCAATGGACGTCGATACTGAGACAAGTCCTGCTTTTATCGAAAGAGGACAGATGCTTTACAGTAGAAATTGTGGCAGTTGCCATGGAATCAGCGCAAAGAGCAGTGGCATTGTCCCCGATCTTCGTTACATGAGCCAACAAACTCACGAGGAGTTTGTCAATATTGTTCTTGGTGGCTCGAAAGTTCATAAGGGAATGATCGGTTTTGCCGAGACACTCGACCTTGAAGACGCGAGGCATCTTCAAGCATATCTCAGCGCTGAACAACAAAAGCTTCCAGACAAGCTGGAACTGAGTGCACTTCAAAAAATTCAATACTGGGCTATGTATTGGAGTGCCAAGCTTGGTGAGCGCTTCCCTTTCCTGCTCAATGCCAGCCGAGATATTCTCTACTGAGAATCAGGTGCCCGTGTATTTGGGCGGCCGTTTTTCAAAAAAGGCTCTCATCGATTCCTTGAGGTCATTTGACTTTAGACTTGTCATCAAGGTGAACATGCCATTAAGCAACAGACTTTGGTCTGTCGTGAGATTCTCACTTTGCCGAAGCATAAATTTAGTGCCACGTACAGCAAGAGTTGAGTTATAGGCAATTTCGGATGCCACCCCATATGCCGCATCAAATGCCGCGTCAAATGATTCGAAAACATCATTAACCAATCCAATTTTTTCGGCACGCTGGGCGCTGATGTCTTTACCGGTATAAACCAATTCAGCGACGTGCCCAGCGTTCAAAATCTTGGGTAATCGCTGCAATGTCCCCACATCAGCCACTATTCCGATCTTAGTCTCGCGGACACTGAAGTTCGCATCAGCGCTACAGATCCTTATATCGCATGCCGTTATAAGGTCAACTCCAGCCCCAAGGCAATAGCCATGAATCACACCAATAACCGGCAATTCACACTCCGCTATCGAGGAAATTGCTGTTTGGAACCGTTGGGTGCCATCCAGTTGACGGAGATTTGACTCCGCCTCGGAAAACGACCCATCGTTCTGATTTCCAGCTGCAAAACCAGCTTCAGCTAAATCTATACCCACGCAAAAATGTTTGCCTCGGCCAGCCAAGATGATGGCATTAATATCATCATCAAGCAGAATTTTGTTCAATGCATCAGGTATCCCTCCCCATAATTCTGACGAGAGCGCATTGTATTTTTTGGCACGATTAAGCCATAGGATGGCTATGTTTCCTTTTTTTTCTATTTCCAATGTTGTTGATAATGTCTTCATAAGTATCTATTTATTCCATATTTTAAAAACCTGCTTGGCCTTTCATTAGCACTTCATAAGCAGCTTGGTCCAGCGACTGATAATGCTCTGAATTTGGCGGCAGATAGTAGAGATCATCAGTAATCTCACTAAGATGATATGCTTGCTTTCGCAATTCACCTTTCACAAGCTTAAACGTCCCAGTTGTTGCCAATTCTGCTTGAATACGCAAAAAAACTGGACGTGCATATGAAGGAAGGTTTGAACTAACGTAGAGGGAAAACTCCTCCAAATCCAATTCTTTACCACCTTTCACCACAATGGCCACCATCCCTGCTTTACCATCGGCACCCGCAACATCTACACCAAAAACATTTGAAATTTCGACCTGATTATTGCCATTAAGAATCTCCTCCACCTCGTTGGTCGAGACATTTTCAGAACGCCAACGATAGGTATCTCCTATTCTGTCGACAAATTGGTAATGGTCCAGACCAAATGCAAAACCGACATCAATTTTTTTAATAAGATCACCGGTGTTAAACCAGGCATCACCGTCTTTTCGAACGCTCCGCAATATCTTGGACTCAGATGCGCGAGAGTCAGTGTAGCCATCGAAAACGTACTGATCGTCAATCTCTCCCAAGAGCAATCCAACCTCGTCATCACCCGCAGGCATGAACTTTCCGGCCTCATCTTTAACTATTATATCTAGATCAATGTCATACTTAACTAGCAAGATATTAGCTCCGCAAATGCCAATTGTATGATCCTTGTTAAAGGCATTAACAAAAGCAATGTTGCCCTCGCTAGCACCATAAAACTCGGCGATCCGCTCTATCCCAAATCGATTCTTAAATTCATCCCAAATATCCGGTCGTAGTCCATTACCAAACACTCTGGTCAAGGGGTTATTGTGTTCCTCAGCGCAAGGCGGTTGGGTAACCAGATATCGGCAGAGTTCCCCGACGTAGATGAAATTTGTTATTTTGTATCTCTGAACGTCTGGCCAGAATGACGATGCCGAAAATTTTCTTCGCAAGTAGAAAGATGCTCCAGAGTAAACGCAAACGCCAAATCCACAAATGAGTCCTGTACCGTGATAAAGCGGCAGACACAAGTAAAAACGATCATCTACTTTAGCCAGGGAGCCCATCTCGCTGAAACCATGGGTTGCTGTTGCCCAACGACGATGGGTAATTTTTGCAGCCTTTGGCAAGCCTGTGGTCCCAGATGTATAGATATAGAAGGCCGTTTCGCCGGCCAAAATATTCCTAACTTCCTGTAAATTATTCGATGGGTAATGATCTATTTGATTCAAGAAGTCTTCAACTCCCGGCGGCGGATCTGTATCACGCCGGTCTGCAACCCACAAAAAATCGTCTTCATTCAAATCCAAATCATCTCTTATCGAAAGCAGGTTATCGTAAACCTCCTCACCAATCAGACACTTAACCGAACCTGAAATCTTGATGCAGTGGACAAGCTGCGCGCCTCGCAAACCGGGATTTATAAGCGCGATAGCAACGCCTAGCTTCTGAGTTGCAATTATAAGAGCTAAGAACTCAATTCGATTATCCATAATCAGCGCCACGCTGTGACCGCGCGTTAATCCGAGCGCCTGAAGGCGACGAGCCATTCGATTGGCTAACGCATTGAATTGGCCCCAGCTGAGTTCGCGATCCTCAAAGAGGATCATTGTGCGTTCTGTGTACTTGGCAACGGTGTCCTCAAATATCGTACCAACTGATTTTTTATCGGTAACTTTCGGTGGCTTGACTGCTAAGACAAGCAGGACCCTGATTAAATCGATGATAATCTGGATGGTGTTTTTTATGGCTTCCATTCAAATATCTCACGTATCGCTGATTACAGAAATTGATGGGATTGGGCGGATGATTCCTATCCAATACCCCCTATCTTTTTCATAAGTTTATGCATACCTCCGATCCATCGATCGTAGTTTGAGGTCTTGTTTCTCATATACTCCAGAACTATGGGATGCGGCAGAATCATAAAACTCTCTTTCTCCAATTCTCTTACAACAACATCGGCCAATTCATCTGGCTCCATGACACCATCTACGCCCGCCGCAGCGGACGAGGCTGTCCCTTGCCTATACATAGCGGTTCTGACAGCTTGAGGGCATAACATTGAGACTTTTATGCCTTCATGTTTGTGATGAATTGCGAGCCATTCCCCAAAGCCAACCGCTGCGTGCTTGGTAACTCCGTAGGTTGCGGAACCAATTTGATTCAACACACCTGCAGCGGAGGCCGTATTCAAGAAGTAACCACCGCCGCGTTCAACCATGCGCGGCACTAAATGGCGTGCCGCATAAACATGTGACATTACATTGATATCCCAACTTATCTGCCAGTCCTCATTAGTAGCTGAATATAAGTCTTTGCCCAGTCCAACCCCCGCGTTGGAACAAAATATGTCAATCGGGCCGACCTGCTCTTCGGTTTTTTCTATTACTCCAATGAGATCATTTTCATTTGAGACGTCGGCCTCGATGGAGAGATCACCTATAAGATCCGCAGTTTGGCGGGCATTTTTTGCGTCGATATCCACTGAAACAACATGTTTGGCCCCCTCTGCTTTAAAGCGGACCACCAATGCCCTTCCAATACCGCTGCCGGCGCCCGTTACTACAGCGATTTTACCCTTTAAATTCATCATTTATCTCCAGTGTATGCTAACCAACCCGCTGATAGAGGAGGATCAAGATGCTGACTAATTTTTAGCAAAATTCAATATATTACCCGATAACAAATCACCAGTCATATGTCTTGAATAACATTCTTGACGATTTCAAAAATGGATATGCGAGATGCGTGTCAGCACCATTGAAATACCAGAGTCCATTACATACAGTTCTTGAGTGAGATAGAATAAGAATAGTTCGCGATACGGCCCTTTTGTTTTACCTAATTTATGGGAATTGATATGAGAAAATCAATCTGGAAAACGCACTTTAACGAGAAAAACGATGTTTTTAGCGGCCCCTTTCGAATGCCGCGTCAAATGCTGTCTGCACAAGAGTACAGCGGCCATCTATCGATTCATGATGACGATCAAGCCGCATCTCTGGGGTTCAGTGGCGCGCCAATAGAGGGTCCCACCCACTTTTCTCAGTTTGATCCTCTATTACATAAAATATGGGGCGACCAGTGGTTTGAGCATGGCTGCATCAGCGCCCACTTTAAAAATATGGTTGTTGAGGGCGATGAAGTTCAAGCGTTCGTCTCGAAGCCCCTCACAGGAGAAAAGTCGACGCGCATCTGGGCGCTGAAAAGAACTGGCGATATTGTTTTGGAGGGCTCAGCCAGCATTGGACCTGATCACCCAGAGACAGAACTCGATCGCATTATCAGTTCCCGACCGACTCCGAGTAACCTAGTTATCCTTGAAAAGGTAAACATTGGAGATCGCTCGTCTTCAGCCACCCCCGTCAAAATTGAAATGGATCAACACCTTGGTAATAGTTATCCTTTCTCGCTAAACGATAAACTTGAAAAAATAACTGAGTACTGTGATTGGTATAGGCCCAAAACAGCAATTAGTTCGCCCTGGCAAAAGGCGATAATTCCGATAGAAATGGTAAACCCTTTTGTAAGTTTTACCGCTGACATACTGCCCCAGGCCAAACAACCCTCCATCGGACTGTTTGCCGACCTTGAAATAAAGATGATTAACGGGCCATTATTTGTCGGAGAGCAATATTTACTGGAACGTGAAATCGTTGGTCTTGGAGAAACTCGACGAACAGAATCGATGTGGCTTAAGACATCGATCCTGTCCCACCAGACTAAACAATTGGTCGCCACCACGCTGCTTAATAGCGCTGTCCTTAAGGATTCCTATGTAAATTACGAGACGGAAGCAAGAGAATTGGGCAAGATCTAAATATTGGCGCTTAAATACACGATAATGAATGCAATTTTTATGGATTACTGGCGCAACCGAAGGCAGTTTTCATTTAAGATTCTTTAACCAACCAAGCAGGATTTCGTTCACAGCATCAGGAGCCTCTTGCTGAGTCCAATGCCCGATACCAGGGATCAATTGATTGACTCTCAGATCCGGCACAAACTTTGGCATATTATCCAGAGCTGGTTTCGCCATCTCAATTACCCCATCTAACTCTCCGGCCAAAAACAATGCGGGTTGGCGAACTTTCGCAGGTTTGTTTGCTGATTTTTCCCATGTGAAGTTTTGATTTCGATAATAATTTAACGGGCCTCTAAATCCGTTCTTCCTAAACTCTTTGGTGTAGAAATCTAAATCTCTATCCGATAGCCATGATCCCAGCTTTTGTGGCTCTGCAATATCAGACAGTAGATCGGCATCAGCTGCTTTTTGATGAAACTGACTAAAGTTTCCGTCACCACTCGATGTGTGGAAAAACTTTTTAAGATTCGATTCGATATCGATCTCAAATTCCTGCTCAGCGACTCCCGGTTCTTGAAAGTAAAGCTGGTAAAAAAATTTGCCGGCGAACAACTTCTCCATCCTCTCGAGAGGAGGACTATTTGATCGTGCGATGAATGGCACAGAAAGAGCTCCAACCGCTGAGAATTCCTTTGGATACCAGAGCGCGCAATTCCATGCAGAGGGCGCGCCCCAATCGTGGCCTATGACAATTGCTGACTCATAGCCCAGCGCTGTGACCACACCACGAATATCATTGACGATCTCAATTTGGTTATATGAACTCACTTGGCATGGCTTTTCGGAGTCACCATAGCCCCGCATATCGGGCGCAACGACCCGATAACCCGCTGCAGATAGCGGTGCAAATTGAT
>CACEBC010000054.1 GCA_902557735.1 Porticoccaceae bacterium | reverse complement strand
AGCTCGCAGCTTTTTCGCAGTTTGCCTCGGATTTAGATGATGCGACCAAGGCACAGCTAGACCATGGGGAGCGAGTTACTGAGTTGATGAAGCAGAAACAATATTCTCCTCTGACCATTGCCGAGATGGGCATTATGATCTATGCGGCTGATAATGGTTATCTGGAGGGAATCGAGGTTGCCAAAGTTGGTGCGTTTGAGGCGGCTCTTCTCTCCTACATGAAGGCTGAATACGCTGAATTGATGTCTGAGATAAATCGCACCGGCAACTATGATGACGACATTTCATCAAATTTCAAAGAAGCGTTGGATAAGTTTTTAGCAAGTCAGACTTGGTGAAGAGTTTTCCCGTTCGGGGAGCAATATGGCAGCAGGTAAAGAAGTCAAAACAAAGATCGCGAGCATAGCAAGCACGCAGAAAATTACCAGTGCGATGGAAATGGTAGCCGCTAGTAAAATGCGTCGCGTGCAGGATCGCATGTCTCTGGGGAAACCATATGCCCAGAGAATACGAAATGTGGTAGGACATATCGCCAGAGCTGTTTCCGAATATCAACATCAATATATGAAGCAGCGTAACGTGGAAAGGATTGGATATATCATAGTGTCGACAGACAGAGGCCTGTGTGGCGGCCTCAATATTAATCTGTTTAAGGCGGCATTGAGATCAATCCAATCTTGGACAGAGCAAGGCAAAGAAGTGGATCTTTGTCTAATAGGAAACAAGGCAGCTAGTTTTTTTTCAAGCATTGGGGGCAATGTAACTGCGGCGATCAAGGACATTGGCGATGAACCAGACGGACAGGACTTGATTGGTGGCGTCAAGGTGATGTTGGATGCTTTTGATGCAGGGCGTATAGATCAACTGATTTTAGTGAGCAATGAGTTTGTCAATACCATGACCCAAACTCCCCGTTTGGAGCAGCTTCTTCCGTTAGAACCCGACACAGATTCGGGATTGGCCCATCATTGGGACTATATCTATGAGCCGGATGCGAAAGATTTGCTCGATGGCCTTCTTATACGGTATATCGAATCCCAGGTTTATCAAGGCGTCGTCGAAAATAAAGCCTGTGAGCAGGCGGCGAGAATGATCGCCATGAAAAATGCCACTGAAAATGCGGGCGATCTAATTGAAGAATTACAGCTGCTTTACAACAAGGCGCGACAGGCTGCAATAACACAAGAACTGTCAGAAATTGTAAGTGGAGCTGCTGCAGTTTAGCAGAAAAATTTATTCTAAGGGCATTAGTTGAGAGGAAGCGGAAATGAGTAGCGGAAGAATCGTACAAATTATTGGCGCTGTTATCGATGTGGAGTTCCCTCGTGACGAGGTGCCTGGTGTGTATGACGCGTTGATGGTTGAGGGTAAGGATTTGACCTTGGAAGTGCAGCAGCAGCTAGGAGACGGAGTCGTTAGGACTATCGCGATGGGTTCTTCTGAAGGAATTAGCAGAGGCTTAGTGGTCGAGAACACCAAGGCGCCTATTTCGGTCCCTGTTGGCACTGAGACTCTAGGAAGAATTATGGATGTGTTGGGTAGGCCAATTGATGAAAAAGGGCCAATTAAGGCCGAAGATTCAATGCCTATTCACCGTAAACCTCCAGCGTATGATGAATTAGCGGCATCTGATGAACTTTTAGAGACAGGTATAAAAGTTATTGATTTGGTTTGCCCTTTTGCAAAAGGTGGCAAGGTAGGACTCTTCGGAGGAGCTGGTGTAGGGAAGACCGTTAATATGATGGAGCTGATTAATAATATCGCAACAGAACATTCCGGTCTCTCCGTCTTTGCAGGGGTAGGGGAGCGTACTCGAGAGGGGAACGATTTTTATTATGAAATGCAGGAGTCCGGGGTGGTAAATGTTGAGACCCCAAGCGAATCTAAGGTGGCGATGGTCTACGGCCAAATGAATGAACCTCCAGGTAATCGCTTGCGCGTAGCCTTAACAGGGCTAACCATGGCAGAGCAATTTCGTGACGAAGGGAAAGATGTTCTCTTATTCGTCGATAATATTTATCGTTATACTTTGGCGGGAACAGAGGTTTCCGCGCTGCTAGGCCGCATGCCATCTGCGGTAGGTTATCAACCCACGTTGGCGGAGGAGATGGGTGTGCTTCAGGAGCGTATTACATCCACTAAGACTGGGTCGATAACCTCGGTGCAGGCCGTCTATGTTCCGGCTGATGACCTAACAGATCCATCTCCTGCTACAACTTTTGCTCATTTGGATTCCACGGTGGTTCTGAGCCGTGATATTGCCTCGAAAGGGATCTATCCGGCTATAGATCCTCTGGATTCTACTTCTCGGCAATTGGATCCTCTTATTGTCGGTAAGGCTCATTATGAAGTGGCTAGGGGAGTACAGTCAGTTTTGCAACGTTATAAGGAGCTCAAAGACATTATAGCGATATTAGGTATGGATGAGCTCTCAGAAGAAGATAAGTTGACCGTTTCGCGAGCGCGTAAAATCGAGAGATTTTTGTCACAACCGTTCCATGTGGCTGAGGTTTTCACAGGTTCCTCAGGCAAATATGTATCATTGAAAGAGACGATTTCTAGTTTTCAGGGAATTCTGGATGGTGAATATGATAATTTGCCAGAGCAAGCTTTCTATATGGTTGGCTCGATTGAAGAAGCCATCGCAAAAAGTGAACAACTCTGAACACCCGAGCAACGAGGCTTGAAAATGAGTGCAAGTGTACAGTGTGACATAGTTAGCGCGGATGAATCATTGTTTTCTGGCTCAGTGAGCATGATCATTGCGACAGGTTCGCTTGGAGAGATGGGAATTACCCCAGGCCACGCACCATTGCTAAGTGATTTAAACCCCGGCCCTGTTCGTCTTTTGAAGGATGGTGGAGAAGAGGAAATCTATTACCTGTCTGGGGGCTATATAGAAGTGCAACCAACGAGCGTTTCAATTTTGGCTGATAAAGCGGTTAGGGCGGGCGATATTGACGAAGCGGCGGCCAACGAAGCGCTTAAGCTTGCCGAACAGACGATAACGAATCAAAGTGGTGACATTGATTACTCAAAAGCGGCAGCGCAATTGGCTGAGGCGACGGCGCAGTTACGCACGGTTGACAAACTGCGCAAGAAGATGGGTGCTTAAAGCACCTGTTAGTGAGTTCCGTTTCAAACTTTTTTAAATTTCCTGCAATCCGTTTGCTTGCCTTGTTGTAATTTTGTAAGTAACGTGTCTCTTACAAAACGAAGGTTATTCAATGGTGAGCGAACAGACTAATACTCACATCATTATTCTAGCGGCCGGAAAAGGGTCGAGGATGAAATCCACTATCCCGAAGGTTATGCATAAACTAGCGGGAGAACCGCTCCTTGCTCATGTGTTGAGAGCTTCAGCGACGATTCCTAGAGCCAAAAAAACAGTAGTGATTGGGGAAGGCAAAGACCTTATAACCGCTTTCTTCCAAAAGTCACCATTGGCAGAAGATATTTCATTTGTGATTCAGGCAGAGCAATTAGGTACCGCGCATGCAGTTCAGATTGCCACTGCTGATATTGATGAAGACTCAAGAGTCTTGGTTTTGTACGGTGATGTGCCTCTTATCGACCCAATAACGATCCGCGAAATGCTCAACGTTTTGGAAAGCTGTTCTTTGGGTGTTTTGACTATGGAAGTGTTTGATCCCTTTGGTTACGGCCGAATTTTGCGTGATCAAGATGGAAATATTGAGGGAATTGTAGAGCAAAAAGACGCCACTCCCGATCAAGAAAAAATTCTTGAAGTTAACACCGGTGTAATGGCGATAAAAGGCGCCAAGTTGCGCCGCTGGCTTTCAAAGATAGAAAAAAATAATGTTCAAGGGGAATACTACTTGACTGATTTGGTTAGTTTGGCGAGACGCGATAAAGAAGAAATTAGAAGTATTAGACCGCAGTCTGTGGAAGAGATCGAAGGTGTCAATAATCGTCTCCAATTAGCAACATTAGAGAGACGCTATCAGCTTAAACTCGCCGAGAAACTGTGTTTGGGCGGAACCAGCCTGGCGGACCCATCGCGCTTTGATCAGCGGGGAGAACTGATTGCGGGTTGTGATACATTCATAGATGTCAACTGCGTTTTTGAAGGAACCGTTCAACTCGGTTCAGGAGTGCACATAGGCCCAAATTGCTCCATCAAAGATACTACGATTGCGGATCAAGCAATTGTCTTGGCCAACTCAGTAATAGAGCAAAGCTCGATTGGATCTGGAGCCGTTGTGGGTCCTTTCGCGAGACTCAGAGCCGGCACCGATTTGGCCGAAAATAGTAAGGTGGGGAATTTCGTTGAAACAAAAAAAACAGCGGTTGGCAAGTCGAGCAAAATCAATCACTTGAGTTATGTTGGCGATGCACATTTGGGAGACAATGTAAACATTGGAGCAGGTACAATCACCTGTAATTACGATGGAGACAAGAAACATGCTACCCAAGTGGAAGATAATGTCTTCATAGGCTCTAATAGCACTTTAGTTGCACCCGTGCGCCTGTCAAAAGGGGCTTTTATAGCTGCTGGTTCAACAATTACCAAGACAGTTGGTGATCACACGCTGGGGATCGGCAGAGCCAAGCAACGTAATATATCTAGCTGGACGTCTCCGGCAAAGAAAGCACAGGAAGACTGAAGCGATGTGCGGTATCGTCGGAGCCGTCGCACAGCGCAATATCTATCCTATTCTTATTGAGGGTTTGAAACGTCTGGAATATAGAGGATATGATTCTGCGGGCGTGGCCGTTATAGACTCAAAAGATTGTCTGACCATAAGAAAGACTTTGGGGAAAGTGGCGGCTCTGGAAAAGCTCTCTGCTGATGCTGAATTAAGAGGGGCTGTAGGCATAGCTCACACTAGATGGGCCACACACGGAGCCCCCAGTACAGTGAATGCCCACCCGCATGAATCCAATGGAATTGCTATCGTCCATAATGGCATAATTGAAAATCACGAAAGCTTAAGAGACGAGCTTGTTGAGGAAGGCTACAATTTTTTGTCTGGAACTGATAGCGAAGTGATTGCTCACTTGATACATAGCCTCCTCGAAAAAGAACAAAGTTTATGCAAAGCGGTAATTTCGGCAACAACTAAGCTAGATGGCGCTTTCGCTATTGCCGTCGTTTCCCAAGCATATCCAGGGCTCTTGATAGGAGCGCGTAGCGGTAGTCCTTTAGTTGTGGGTGTTGGAATAGAGGAGTGGTTTATTGCCTCCGACCAAATGGCTCTTCGTCAAGTCACTGACCGATTTATCTTTTTGGAAGAGGGAGACGTGATAGAGTTTAGCGCACTAAATGCCACTGTCTTTGATAAAAATGGGAGAGAGGTCGACCGGGTACTCACAAAATTGGAAGATCATGATGTTATTGCTGAAAAAGGCGAATTTCGGCATTACATGCAAAAGGAAATTTTTGAGCAAACTAAAGTTTTCGCGGCGACAACCGCAGGTAGAATTTCTGAAAATGGCATCTGTGAAGCTATTTTTGGTCATCGAGCTGAGTCACTGTTTGAAAAAACCTCGGCTATACATATCGTGGCCTGCGGTACGAGTTTTCACGCGGGGCTTGTGGCTCGTTACTGGATTGAGGAAAACTTGAATTTGCCCTGCCTTGTTGAAGTAGCAAGCGAATATCGTTACAGAGAAGTCGCTATTCCCCGAGATACTTTATTTGTGACCATCTCTCAGTCTGGAGAAACAGCGGACACTCTTGCGGCTTTAATGAAGGCGAAGCAAAGTTCGTATCTTGGTTCCCTTGCTATATGCAACGTGGCAAATAGTTCGCTTGTTCGGGAATCTGATATGGCCCTCCTGACAGAAGCTGGTCCCGAAATAGGTGTCGCCTCAACAAAAGCGTTCACATCTCAACTGATTGCACTGCAATTACTGACCCTGAGTCTCGCAAAATATTGTGAGATACCGAGCTCATTTGAGAGCCACATGGTTGGTAATTTGCACCGGTTACCAGAATTATGTGAGAGGGTTCTATCACTTGACGGCCTCATTGAAACGGTTGCAGAAGCATTCGCTAACAAACAACATGCGCTATTTCTGGGCAGAGGGGAGCATTATCCTATTGCTCTTGAGGGAGCACTTAAATTGAAAGAAATTTCCTACATACATGCTGAAGCATACCCTTCGGGCGAGCTTAAGCACGGGCCGCTGGCACTTGTAGATGACGATATGCCAGTGATTGCTGTAGCACCAAGCAATGAATTGCTTGAAAAACTTAAATCCAATTTGCATGAAGTGCGTGCTAGAGGGGGGCAATTATTTGTATTTGCCGACAGCGATGCTGGATTCGTGAGTGAGCTAGGAATCACCGTTATAGATATGCCACATGTGCCAAAGAGTTTAGAAGCAATTCTCTACACCCTGCCGCTTCAACTCTTGTCCTATCATGTGGCTTTATTAAAGGGTACTGATGTAGACCAGCCACGAAACTTAGCCAAATCCGTGACGGTTGAATAATCTTGAGTGCAGAATTGAAACTCCCCAATCTTAGTGAAGATGAAATTCTTAGTATAGTAGAACCGATTATGGATAGTTGTTTGGAGGGTTCCAATGAGGGTGACCATAAAAAGCATACAAAGGATTTCACAGATAGAATGAAGTCCATAGTTACACCTGAAGAACTCAAAAGACAGTTATCAATTGAACCAAATATTTTTTGGACTAAAAGAGAGTTTGTGTGTTTATTTCGAAGAAGCGACTCAGTTGGAATTGTTTGGAAACAAAAAACTTCTTCAAGCAATGACGAATTGATCAATCAAGCAATTTTTAAGGAAGAAGAGGGCAAAATTCTTATCGATCATTGCATGATATGTTGATTTTTTATGAACTATAAAGATATTGAATTTTATTTGAAGTTTCACAAAGGGTTCAGAAAAAACTATACTCTTAATTCTGCACTCAAATCTAATTTGTTACAGTAGAGTAGATCCGAGTGGTGCATTAATTCCCGGCACCGTCTTCCTAAAGTTTACCCTTCATTACCAATCTAAAAACCTCACCTATGGGGGACATGGTGTTTTCAAGAGACAGGAAGCACTGTTCAGAGGTTATCATCACAATATTCCTCTGCAAAACTGACGCTTTTTATTAAGTGGCAGTGATTTTTGATTTATTTCCAAAACGTCTGTTAAACCTATCGATCCTACCAGCAGAATCGACAAGTTTTTGGTTGCCCGTATAGAATGGGTGAGAAGCAGAAGACACATCCAGAGGGCAATAGGGGTATGTATTCCCGTCTGTCCATTTCTTGGTTTCATTAGTTTGCAGTGTGGAACGAACCAAAAAGTATTCATCCACGCTGGTGTCATGAAATAAAACGTCTCTATATTCTGGATGTATATCTTTTCTCATTTGGCATCACTGTAAAACGGTTAGGGAGGCGCACTATACCAGACAGACAAAACATGGCAAATGCCTAATTTGCATAAGAACGTTTATTGTTAGTGACAAATCTTATTCGGAGTATTCATATCTAATCTCCAATTGATTCGTTCTCCGTCTAATGTCATCTTCTCGAGTCTCGAATGTACATTCTGATCAACGAAAACTTTACCACACAAAGTCTTCAGATCCTCTTCATTTAATTAAGTTTCAATTCTTCTGTGTACCAGTCCTTCTGGTTTAAAATCTCTCACTTTATCATTAGGGTAGGACTGACATGGCGAATAATGGATATCCTAGATTTAGATAAGAGCTCACTTGAACTTGAACCCAAAACCCCTGAACAGAACAAAGTGTGTAACGGTAGAGTAAGTTTGAACAGGGAATAATTTTTTTGAGGAGAATCTAATTATGGAAAACTATGAAATACTTTATTTGAGTATGGTTGTGTTTACATGCTACGGTTTTAATTTAGCTCAAGGTCTGAGGGCAGCAATTAATAGAGGTGATACGGTTAGGATAA
>CACEBC010000053.1 GCA_902557735.1 Porticoccaceae bacterium | reverse complement strand
CGAGTTTCCCCTCCGAGGGTTCTAATTGCGACACCTTCGCTACTAGCTTTTCCGGTGCTAAAGCGAGCAGAGAGATAACCATATTTAGGCGCTGCAAGAAAAACACATATAAAAATCACAGCCTGTAACAATACGATGATACCCCCAGTAGCACCGTCCAAAAAAAAGCTCAAATATGCGCCCACCGAAGAGGTGCCAGCACCGAAAGCCAGGCTAAGACAAATGATTCGGCCAAATCTATCGCTAATCAAGTAGGCAGTCGCGCCTGGTGTTATTACCATTGCTATAACCAAGAACGCCCCCACCGTTTGCATAGCCGCAACAGTGCATGCACTCAATAAAACAAAAAATAGAAGCTTAATATGATCTGGGTTTAAACCAATGCTCTTTGCATGATTTTCATCGAAAAACACCACCAGAAAATCTTTCCATCTCCACGTTAATATAACTAAAGAAGCCAAACCGATTATTAATAGCTGCACGGAGTCGGTTGGACTGACAGCGAGTATATTGCCGAGCACTATCGTCGTCACATCAACGGATACTGGAGACACTGAGACCATGAATAATCCCAAACCAAAGAACGAGCTAAAAATGAGACCTATAATGGCGTCCTCTTTCAATTTTGAACGGCGACTTAAGAAGAGCATGGTGCTTGCCGCTAGGCCTCCAGAAAAGAAAGCTCCCAAAGCAAATGGCAAACCCAGGATGTAGGCACCAGCCACACCCGGTACAATAGAATGCGACAGCGCGTCCCCCATTAAGGACCAACCTTTTAGCATCAAGTAAGCACTTAAAAAACCGCAAACACCGCCGACAAGACCGCTGACAAAAATTGCACTGACCATATATTCATATTCGAAAGGAGTGAGCCAGTCCATTATTTGTCACCCATCTGAATCTACCGGATCGGTTTTAATCCATCTTACCGGCGTGGGACAAGGAAGGAACTTATCAGCATCGGCCTCACCATAGAGCACCACCGGTCTCTCGTCATCAGATAGGACAGTCACCTGTCGGCGGTCATCATCATCATGCAGTTCTTTACCGGTGAGCACAAAGCGCCTCAAAACCCCTCCAAAAGCGAGTTGAAGGTTATCTTGAGTAAACACCTCATTAGTTTCTCCAGATGCTAATACAGTCCCGTTTATTAAAACAGCCCGATCACAAAACTCAGGCACACTGCCTAAATTATGCGTTGAAACCAAAATAACTTTCCCATCTTCACGCATATCCTTCAACAAAGACATTATCTGCTCTTCGGTGTTAACGTCAATCCCGGTAAATGGCTCATCAAGCAACACTACCTGACTCTCCTGCGCTAGGGCTCGCGCTAAAAAGACTCTCTTCTTCTGTCCTCCGGACAATTCGCCGATTTGACGACGCCGTAATTCATATATCCCGACTCGCTCTAATGCTGAAGCCACTTTTTCATGGTCTCTAGACCTTGCCATTCTGAACATATTCATGTGCCCATAGCGTCCCATCATGACAACATCTTGAACGAGAACTGGAAAGTTCCAATCAATGTCTTCAGATTGAGGAACATAAGCGACCTGATTAGCTCTCATAGCAGCAGAGACGCTCTGTCCCAAAATCTGCACAGATCCCTTGGATAAGTTGACCAATCCCATAACTGATTTAAACAGGGTCGACTTTCCACTGCCGTTAACGCCGACGAGTGCGGTTATGGATCCAGTAGGCAAACTAAAAGATGTGTCCCATATTGCGGTATGACCGTTGCTATAGGTTACTGTGACGTTTTTAATCTCCAGCCCAGTCATTTATCCAACCCATCAGCTATTGTAAGCAACGTGATCTTCATTAGATCTATATAAGTTGGGACTGGGCCATCTGATCCACTCAATGAATCAACATAAAGAATACCAGCATAATTTGCCCCGGTTTCTCTCGCAATCTGTCTCGCCGGTTTTGATGAGACTGTACTTTCACTGAATACAGCCTTTATCTGATTTCTACGAACACCATCTATGACACGGCGAACCTGCTGTGGCGTGCCTTGCCCATCCGAATTAATCGGCCACAGAAATAGCTCCTGCAGAGAGTGATCTCTGGCTAGGTAACTAAACGCTCCCTCACTAGTCACAAGCCATCGTTTTTCCTTGGGCAACTTGGCTAGACGTTCGCTCAATGGTTCTAAGGATGCAATAATCTGAGAACTGTAAAGCTTTGCATTAGCGTTGTAGATCTCAGTATTCTCACTATCGAACTCCACCATAGCCAAACGGATGTTATCTACGTAAACCAATGCGTTCTTTATCGACATCCATGCATGAGGGTTCGGCTTGCCTTTGTATGGACCGCCCGAGATACTTATTGGCAGCACACCTTTGGATACCTCAACCCTTGGCACGCCCGTTAGATTTTTAAAAAATCGGTCAAACCATGATTCTAAATTTAGTCCATTATACAAGATCAGATCGCTACCTTGAACGCGGCGTATATCGCTGGGTGTTGTTTGGTAATTGTGAATCTCTGCATAAGGTTTTGTAATGGATTCTACAATAGCCGCGTCTCCTGCGACATGCCGTGCCATATCGGCAATCACAGTAAACGTCGTCGCTACCTTGAATTTTCCGTCGGAACCGGCATGGGCCCCGTCGAGCTGAGGTGCGAGCGCCGCAGTCATGGCAAAGGCTATTGCAACAGCTTTTAAGATGATCCGTTTTCGATAATAGCAAGACAAGTGTTTTGACCTAAATAATGATTCGACCCTGGCCGGACAGACTTTGGAGAGAATTCATCTAAACGTTACGTTCTGCATAGTAGACTCGGTTTTTTTGTTCAAACGCGTTAGCCTGTCGCGCGATGCATTGCACCCCGCACTTAAGTTCACATGCCGCAATCAGATAATACACCACTCAGACAGTCGCGATGAAGCACTTTATGATGCTTCAAGGCAAAAAAGCTGTTTACGCGTCCGAGCAGTGGACACGGCAGGAACTGGACATCATCTGCCTTACAGGCTAACATCGGAAATAATAATTATCACAAGCCTAATATTTTTGTTTCCGTGGGATAATTAAAACTCAAACCACCGAAAATGTGATAGCGAAACTAATATAATAATTAAGGGATGGGGAAAATCTTATGAGCACCAATCTGTTTACAAAATATTTAACGCTGTGTGCGTCTAGCTTGTCCCTTCCGGCAATCGCTGATGACGGCGCAAAACTCGATGAGATTATCGTTACCGCCAGAAAGCGGGAAGAAAGCTTAACAGATGTTCCAGAGACTGTTGTCGCGATCTCTGGAGAAACCATCGTTCGTCAGAATATGAAAACTTTAGATAAAATCGGGATGACCGTACCTAATTTTAATCTCAACACCAGATCTGACGGCTACCCAAATGTCACGATGAGAGGCTTGGGGGCTTTCAGCTTAACGCAAGGCGTTGGCTTCTACCTCGACGACGTGCAACTTATTTCCGATCCTTCCTCGAGATTTGGCGACCTTGAGCGAATCGAGGTACTCAAGGGACCTCAAGGTGTTTTGTACGGAGGAAACAACATCGGCGGCGCAGTGAAGTTCGTAACCAAGCGGCCATCTGCTGATGCTGTTTCAGGTAATATAAAGCTTATGGCAGGCCAACAAAACTCGACGGACTTGGAGGCTTCCATCAACATTCCACTCAGCGATGATTGGGCGATGCGCGCATTCGCTTACACCCGAGAAGACGACGGATTTATGTATAATATTACAACGCAAGACGATGCCATTGCTGGTTATGAAGAGCAAGGTGGACGAATTCAACTTGCGGGGCCTCTCTCTGACAATGTTTCACTCTACGCAGCAGTCCGCTATAACAAATGGGATGGTCACAATAACAACTGGGTCAGAGAGGCTGGCGGCATCCAGCCAAATGAATTCCAGTACAACTATGTTTCCGATATTGATAGTCCGTCAAAGAGCGAAAAGGAAACCACTGGTGTTCATCTAGAGCTGGTGTGGGAAAATGACGGGTTCGACGTGACGTACATCGGTTCTTATACTGAAACAGAGGCTGATCGACCAGTCGATGTAGATCTCGTTTATGAGTTGTGGTTCGACGGCCATCAAATTGAAGATTTCGAGACAAGCTCGCATGAGCTCCGGTTCGTATCAACTAATGATAGCAACTTGCAGTGGCAAGCGGGTCTGTACTCGCTGACTTTTGAAAAATCAGAGCGATCCACGCAAACTTTTGGCCTTTGGGCGGGCGCAGGTGTTCCCTTCACTATTCGGAGTGCTTGGTATGATGCGGAGAGAGAGCACATCGCCGCTTTTGGTAACTTGAGCTATCAGTCCGGACCTTGGTCAATTGATTTTGGATTGCGAGCCGACTCGTGGGAAAACTTCATGCAGGTTGTTGACATCGAGACCAATGGGAAAATTGTAGATAACATGATTGATGGCACCGAAGTAATGCCGCGACTGTCCATATCACGCTCCCTGGCAAACGATTCGATGCTTTATATGACGGCCTCACAGGGATATGAACCAGGTGGCGTTGGGTATGAACCCATGATTGTTGACTCTAACGGAGTTCCGCTGAGACTGCCAGTTTGGGAGAGGGAGGAAGCGCTTCAAATCGAATTTGGTTGGAAAGGTACGTTTGGAGACGGACGAGGCACCGCGGCCATCGCTGCTTTCTGGATTGATTATGATGACAGAATTTTTACCGGTGTGGTAACTGAGCCAGATGGCTCAATATATGAGCAAATGACAAACGTCGGAGATTCAGAGCAAACTGGTTTAGAGCTTGAGATAGCGGTGCAGGCGACAGAGAACTTATTGCTTTCAGGTGCTATAGGGTTCCTCGATGCGGAATGGGATGACGGAACCGTTATCGGCGGTGTTGACATGGGTGGCACTACGCCCTCAGGGGCGGTAGACGACGGGATGGCTCTTGCTGCAAACTATGCCAAACCAATGGGGAATGGCATGGAATTCGTTTTTGACCTCCAATTTAACTACCGTGGAACGATGAGGACCATGCCGCCTGGTTCGCCGTTGGATAACACAGACTACCATACTATAAATGTAGCGGCTGGTATCAAGAAAGATAACTGGGAGATTATAGTTCACGCCGAGAACTTGACCGATGAGAAATATTATCATGATGTGGAGAATAATTTTCCAAATCTTGGGCCCAATGGCATCTTTGACGACGCCTCAGATCCTCTGATGATTTTGGGAACTGCCGGCCTGCCTCGCCTGATATCGGTGAGTGCTAGCTACCAGTTCTGATTTTATCGGAAGCATGGTTAAAAGGGCGCCAAATATCATGGCGCCTTTTTTTGTAGCTCTCTAAGCTGCGAGGAGAAAGCATAACTAAGCGAGTAAGTGCTCACCATGCTTATCAATACAATCACTTTTTGTATGCTTGCCTGCCTTACCATCTCAACTTTGCTATCCAGAGCACTTCCGCTGTTCAACTGATAAATCACATAACATGTGACTGAAATAAGATAGACAATGGTTATCAGCGAGAAAGCATTATTCAAAGGGCTTCTGTATATAACAATGACGTATAGAAGCGCTCCCGGAATGAGCAAGCGGAAAGCATTTAACGCGAAGAAAATATGGAGATCAGTATATAAATCATAGGGAGTCAGGCCTACACCAGCGAAAAAAGTCATACCCAAGACAAAGAAGAGGGAACCCAGAATCGCCAACCGATATCCTAAGGGATCATTCAAAAATAGTTTAGGGACAAATAAGAAGCCTACACCAACAGCCGAGAAAAAAAATACACCCATGTTGAAAAAGAACGAAGATAGAAAGTTTTGTTCTCCAGAGCGCGCCGTATAACCTCCCAAGTCGCTTAAAAAGTTATGAGTAAAAGAATATCCAATCTGGCTCGGATCATGGATGTTGCCTCCCGGATAAAAGGAAATAGCAATGGCTAGGCAAAAAACAAAAAAAAGCGTTACAAAACGAAGAACCGTCACCGACCAAAAATATCGATAATCCGGTGTTTGTGTTGCCTCAAGCGATTCACCCTTCCCACAGACATTCATTTTCTTCTGTGGTTTTGTGAGGTAAAGGATTGTAGGGGTTTTGTATTGCTCGCCATAAATTCTTCGGCCAAGTCAAAAATATATCCCTTTCTCTTTGAGTCGATCCTATCCAAATTTTTCGTCATAAAGGAAGAACGAGGGTTTCTTTTAAAAACTTCGGTATTGTCATGAACGAATCGCCAATATAGCCCATCAACTAAATCGCTCCAGCGCCCTTTCTTATAGTTACTCATCTTGATAATGTAATTTGAGCCGCATATATAAGGTTTGGTGGAGAATATTCCGCCATCAGCAAAGGTACCCATTCCAAAAACATTTGGCACCATGACCCAGTCTGCAGAATCTACAAACATCTCCATAAACCAGGCATAAACTTCTCTCGGATCAATTCGAGCCAACGTCATCAGATTAGCAATAATCATCAATCGAGGTATATGGTGCGTGTAACCAAATTCTTTACAATCTATGATGGCATCATCTAGCGGAAGAATTCCTGTAGTGCCCTCATACCAGTCAGAGGTCAATCTCCTTGTGTGGCCCCAAAAGTTGGAGTTAATCTGCTCTTCTCTCTTAACATCATACACACCCCGAATAAATTCTCTCCAGCCAATTAACTGCCTGACAAAGCCTTCAACAGAGTTGATAGGCACATCGTTGTGTTCATAAAACTCCATCGATCGCTGTAAAACCTCCTTGGGCGTTAACAAACCCATGTTTAACGATGTGCTCAACGCACTATGAAACAGGAAATTGTTTTCACCATGAACTGCATCCTCATAGGGACCAAAGTTAGCAAACCTATGCGTCAAGAAGTTATCCAGCCAGCTCAAGGACTGATCTCTAGTTATCGGCATCCAAAGATTGGACATGGACCCATGGTGATCGGGAAAGCGCTCTTCAATGTCGCTTACAAGCCTCTTATCGATCGAGGTGTTAGTTCTCGGCAAACCGGGCAAACGTATACCCTGAGGTAACTTTTTGCGGTTTTCCTCGTCAAATGACCACCTGCCTCCAGCCGGTTTTGCGTCTACCATTAACACATTCAGGTCTCTCCGCATCATCTGGTAGAAGCTTCCCATTCGGAGGGATTTCTTACCTTCAGCAAAATCAAAAAATTTCTTGCGGCTACAAATAAACTTTGGACTTGGATGGAGAATCCATTTCGCTGGAGAATTGGATCGAAACTGTTCAATTTTTATTTGAAAGGGTCGGTCGTCTATTTCGAAATAATTAACCTCTGTTATCTGCTCTTTTGTAATAATATTTTCAAGTTTTTTCTCAAATGAATGAGCAAAGCTGGTCTCGTTAATAGAATGGTAAAAAACCTCAAAACCACTTTTTACCAGCGCGTCACGGTATGCACGCATTGCGGTGAAGAACATCAGTATCTTCAACTTATGATGCTTGCTCTCAGTGCAAAGACCCAAGTCTTCCGCCATGAAGATTCGTCGACATTGTGTCTGAGCTATATATTCTTCAGGGAACAGCTGATCTCCCATGATGACCAAAAGTGTGTCGCTTTTCATAAATTCAACCAGAGAAATTTGTTTTTAGTGGCTTAATATTGACCTTACCGCAGTGACCGCCTGGGCGCTTTCAAAAGCTTGTCATATGATTGAGCCCTCATAGCAAACCGTTTGCGATATGTGTTACTGATAGAGCCTTACGTTATTGACAACCCACGAGTTTACTGGCATTCATTTTGGCTAACCGTCAGTTGAGCATCAAGCATACCGACTTTTGCTGTTAACTCCGGAATGCGCAGGACTCATTCGATTGCTTGAATCATGGATCAGTTGCCCTTTGATGGTTCGCTCCAGAAAAAAGCTGACTCGGGACACACTTTACTATCAGTGCTATTCTGAAGCGAGAGTTTACCCAAGCCAGCCCAACTATTCGGAGACAGTTCCTTCGGTTCGCAAGAGTTGGGACATCACCTCTCTGATGTTAAAACGCTCTCCCAAACGCTGTTCCGAGACAAATGAGGGTGCAGTAAGCGTATAGTTGGAGGCGATTTCGTTAGAAGAGTTTACATAGAATTTACGATCGTCAGAGTAATTTAGGCGGGCAGTGTAAAGACTATTTCTGACAACCATCAAGTCGTTCCTAAAATCCATCACGATATACTGACCATCAAAGCCTATTGCAGCATATAAAGTGTTGGGTGCGAAACACTCCTGCTCACCACAGTCATTTCCCGGTGCCAGTGTCCAAAACTGAAGCCCATAACTGAAAGAACCGCCGAGCTCAGATACAACAGAGTGTATGGTTATATCCTTAATTTGTTGAATATAGCTTTTAGGCACAATCTGTTTTCCCTGCCACTCACCATCATTCATAATCAGCAATCCAATCTTGGCAAAATCTCTGGTCGTAGCATCGATGCAGCAATAAGCGAGATAATTTCCATCAGCCTGACCTCCCTCCGCACTATCTCGCCACCAGTGTGCCCTAATTCCCAACTCGGACAACAGGTAAGTCTCCGCAAATGTCATGATGTCCTTGCCAGTTGCCCTAAAAAATATCTCCCCAAGGATCATCGTATCGCAGTTGCTGTACATAAATTGACCGCCCTTGTACTCTATCCCGGAATTATAGTACCAAGGTTGCGCAACGCCGGTCTGAGCTAGGTTGCGATAGATGCAACCTGTAAGTTGGTCTTCTGCGCCACCAAAATATCCTCCTGAGCTTGCGCCAGCGGCATCGCAAATATACCAACCATTAAAAAAGCAGGCCGGTTCCAATCCGGATCTCATGTCCAAAATGTCTCTGATTGAAATACTCTCCCTTACATCATTCTGCCACTCGGTAAGATATTTTGCGGCACTTTCGTCCA
>CACEBC010000052.1 GCA_902557735.1 Porticoccaceae bacterium | reverse complement strand
GGACTCGAGCCCTTTGGTGATGCCGTCTCGTTTGCGTATTGGTTATTTTTCTGCTGATTTTCATGGTCATGCGGTGATGACATTGATGATTCGGATGTTGGAGTTGCATGATCGGGAGCGTTTTGAGGTATTTGCATATTCGTTTGGGCCTGACAAGTCTGATGATGAGATGCGGGTTCGTATTATTGAAGCGGTTGATGTTTTTAAGGACATTCGTCATTTATCGGATTTGGATGTAGCCAAGTTATCGCGAGAGGACGGTATTGATATTGCTGTTGATTTAATGGGTTATACCAAGAATCACCGAATGGGTATTTTTGCGTATCGAGCGGCGCCGATTCAGGTTGGTTATCTGGGTTATCCTGGCACGACGGGTGCTGATTTTATGGATTACACGGTGACGGACGAGGTCGTTGTTCCTGAGGGTATGAGGCACCATTACAGTGAGCGAGTGATTCAGTTGCCACATTGTTATATGGCGACGGACGATACTCGATTGGTTCCTGAGGACACGTTGACGCGTTGTGAGATGGGTTTACCGGCGGATGGTTTTGTATTTTGCAGTTTTGTTAACAGTTATAAGATTTCGCCTCGAGAGTTTGACATCTGGATGCGTTTACTGCTGGCGGTTGAGGGCAGTGTCTTATGGTTACGTGAGGCGAATGATTTTTGTGCGGATAATTTACGAGCTGAGGCTGAGGCTCGGGGTGTTGATTCATCTCGGTTGGTGTTTGCTGGACATGTTTCTCTTTCGGATCATTTGGCGCGGCATCGTTTAGCGGATCTTTTTTTGGATACGTTTGCGTCGAATGCACACAGTACGGCGGTTGATTCGTTGTGGTCGGGATTACCGATGGTGACGAAGTTGGGAGAGGGTCTTGCTGCCAGAGTGAGTGGTAGTCTTTTGCATGCTATTGGTTTGGCTGAGCTGATAACGGATACTGACGAGGCATATGAGGCATTGGCTTTGGGGTTAGCGGGTGATCCCGATCGGCTGGGTTTGATTAAGCAGACGCTTTTGGATAATCGATTTAACTCGCCTTTGTTTGATACTGAGCGATTTACCCGGCATCTTGAGCAAGGTTATTGGACCGCATATGAGGGGTATTTTGCAGGTAACCCACCTAAGGATGTTTGTATTGATGATTGAAAAACTTTTGAAACGCCAGATCAGGGACATGGAATGTCTTGCTATGAACCTGACAGTTCAATAACCCTAATTCTTAGGCTTCGTAATGGCAAATTTTTAACGCAACTTCAATGCGGTCATGGTGTCTTTTTGACCAAGCGTATCGATTATTGACAGAGTTCTTTGACTTGCCTAACATGCTCCAAACGCACCTCCCTTATGAAGTCTAAATAATTCATCAAAATAGGTCAGTTGGACATCACCCTATGAAAAAAAGAGGCTTCAAAAAAAGAAACTATAGAGATAGGCTGACAGGGCAAAACAATTTCTTTAATAGAGGGGTCGTTGTTGTTGAAGAGGCACGGGCCGGAGACATCGTGAATGCTGCGTTCAATAAATGGCAGCCTACTTGTCCAACAGCCGCTGCGGAAATCTTCCAAAGTCTTAAAAATAACTTTCCAGATGATTACCAACCTGATGACTGGTGGGATAGCGCCGCGCATCTCGATTCCAAGCAGTTTTTTGTCTGGGGACACGATCATAATTTTGGCCACGGCTTCTTCAGAAAGGGAAGTATGGGCACGAGACACCTCGAGATCACGGCGGAGTCACTTTCCCTTGGATTTTTACCCGAACGACTGGATGGTAAAAAGGTTCTGGATGTCGGTGTTTGGACTGGCGGCGACCTTATTACACTTGCCGGACTGGGAGGAAGCTGCTTTGCACTTGAGGAGCATCCGATTGCTGCAAAAGCGGCAGCCGCTTTGGTTCGGTCACTCGAAGTCCCAGCAGAAATTGTTCAATCCAGCGTTTTTGAGGATAAAGAGTCGTGGAGTCAAAGCTTCGATTACATATATTGTAGTGGTGTGGTATATCATGTGACTGATCCGGTACTCTTCTTGCGAATTCTATTTTGCTATCTAAAAATTGGCGGAGAATTACTGATCGAAACAAAGGCGATAGGTGGAAGAAATGCTACATGCGGCTATTCTGGGACAATGGAAAGAGGTTGGAATTGGTTCGCTCCAAATGAACTGACTCTTGGAAGATGGCTTGTCGATGCTGGGTTTGAGGCGGATAACATAACGATTCATCGACGAAAAAATGGTCGGTTGTTAAGCCACTCGGTAAAGCGTAAAGCGGCAAAATTGGGCGAGACCGGAGGCTTTTCTCGTCCGCGGAGTTGGTTGGAGAAGGAGGTTTAAAGTAAATTTATCCCATTACTCAAAAGGGGCTAAACCTGCATGTTAAGCGCGCTGAGGGGTTAAGTTTTCAAGATAATAATTATAACACTTCGCGATACCCTGCTGAAGGTTAGTCTTTGGAGTCCAACCCCACCGAGTCTGAAGTTCAATTGACGACAATTTCTGCTTCATACCCACTGGCTTGTTTTCGTTATAAACGACATCAATTTCCCAACCGACCACTTCAGCTACAAATTTGTAATAGTCATTTACTGTATGATCGTATCCTACAGCTATATTCATCACGTCTGGTATCGCTTCAATGTCCATCCCAGCTCGGATTATTGCATCCGCAAAGTCTCCAGCATAGAGAAATTCTCGTCTCGCGGAGCCATCGCCCCATATCTCTACCTTCCGATTATTAGCTAGTTTCGCCGAGTGAATTTTGTGCACGATTGCAGCCAACAAGTGTGAACTCCTCGGATCAAAGTTGTCATATCTGCCATAAAGATTACAGGCAATGAGTGTTTTGAAATAATGAGCTTTGTTATTCTTTTGAATATACTGGCAAAGGCGCGTTGTTAAAATCTTGGCAAGTGCATATGGTTCATTAGTGGGTTCAAGTGGAGCGGATAAAATCATATCCTCCTTTAGAGGCACTTCCAAATCTTTCGGATACATGCAGGTAGAAGCTATGTTTAAAAACTTTGTGACTCCGGCATGAAGGGCGGTTATGATTAGATTTCTTCCCATCATTAAATTTTTATCCAAATAGGCTATAGGGTCACCAATGTTAGCCTCAATACCACCCACCAAACCCGCCGCGTGAATTATTAGGTCGGGTTTATTTTTGTCTAAAAATGCCTCGACCTGTCTCGGGTTCAAAAGATTCAGTTCCTTTGAGCAGGGCGCAATGATCTGCCAATTGTCTGCATTTCCATGCTCTAGGATGTTCTGGCCAACCATCCCTGAACCGCCAGTTAATATTAATTTTGGTTTCATCAACTCTCCCTGATCAAATTTCTATGGAGGGAGGTATTTCGAGGCCTTGCTCGCGAAGAACTCGCCTCCGTTTAGCATTCTTTAAATCTTCGGCAACCATTTGCGAACACATTTCTTGAGCGCTGATCTTGGGTTCCCAACCCAGTTTAGCTCGAGCTTTAGAGGCATCCCCTAAGAGGGTTGGCACATCAGAGGGACGAAAATATCGATCATGGATTCTGATGACCACTTGACCTAATTTTGCGCCTGTGGCGATGTCACCTCTGATATCCTCGATTAGAGCGTATTCCTCTGATCCTTTGCCTCTGAAACCTAACTTGATTCCAAGTTCGTTGGCGGTCCATAACAAGAAATCTCGGATAGAGTGGTGAGAGCCTGTGGCTATCACAAAGTCCTCGGGATGTTCTTGCTGCAGCATCATCCACTGCATCTCGACATAATCTTTGGCGTGACCCCAATCCCTTTTTGCATCCATGTTACCGAGATAGAGACAATCCTGCAGCCCTAAAGCGATATTAGTCATACCCCGAGTAATTTTTCTGGTTACAAAGTTCTCGCCTCTTCTGGGACTTTCATGGTTGAATAAAATTCCATTGCACGCAAAGATATCATAGGCTTCTCGATAATTAATGGTAATCCAGTAGGCATAGAGCTTTGCCACGGCATAGGGTGACCTAGGATAAAATGGGGTTCTTTCATTTTGTGGGCTTTCTCTGACCATACCATACAATTCCGAAGAGGAAGCTTGATAAAATTTAGTTTTATGTTCCAATCCTAAAAACCTTATCGCCTCCAGAA
This sequence comes from Porticoccaceae bacterium, assembly GCA_902557735.1. Taxonomy (GTDB): domain Bacteria; phylum Pseudomonadota; class Gammaproteobacteria; order Pseudomonadales; family Porticoccaceae; genus TMED48. The sequence goes on along the minus strand of CACEBC010000052.1, from coordinate 5,117 downwards.
GTCTGAGCGTTCCCAATGCTCCAATGTCTCCGGTATATTCAGGTGTTTCAAAACTCACAGCCACATGGCTCTGAGCTGCCAGGTTATAAATTTCATCGGGTTGAATCTCTGAAATTAGGCTTGTTAGATTTGAGGAATCTGATAAATCCCCATAGTGGAGTTTTAGTCTAATATTTTGCTCATGATGATCTTGGAATATATGGTCGATACGCTTTGTATTAAAGGATGAGGATCTTCGCTTTAAGCCATGCACTATATAGCCCTTTTTTAGCAAGAACTCTGCTAAATATGATCCGTCTTGGCCGGTTATCCCGGTCAAAAGAGCAATTTTTGACATCGCTAAAACTCTCTCCCCTTGCTTTTGCACCGCCGATGGCGGATCAAATTCGTGAACTTCCCAAAACTAATCAAAAATAAACCTTCCTAAATTATTGATGTTATCCCACTATAGAGTAAAGTCATTTATTCGCGTTTATACTTGTCCTCGTACCGCACTATATCATCTTCCCCCAAGTATGAACCCATTTGGATTTCAATTATTTCTAGTGGCACATCCTCGACATTTGTCAATCTATGCTTAGAGCCTATGGGAATGCTTATCGATTGAGAGTGACTCAATACAAATTCTTTTGAGTCAAGTGAGATGAGCGCTCGGCCCTCCACTACGACCCAATGTTCGGAACGATGTTCATGACTTTGAAGGCTTAATGCTGCTTTCGGATACACCAAAATCCGCTTTACCTTAAAATTTTTCTGCTCAATTAATACCTCGAACCATCCCCATGGCCGATAATCGGTTGGGAAGATCTCTGCTTGATTTATGCCTTTAGACTTAAGCAAAGGTATTACATCTCTGATACTTTGGGAAGAATCTTTATCCGCGACGAGAACAGCATCATTCATCGCTATAGCCAATATGTTTTTGAGCCCAACACCAACGATATGCTGCCCGCTGCCTTCTGAACGGAGCAAAGAATTTGAGCAGTTTATGGCTGACGCGTTGCCGGATAAAACAAGGCCATCAGCAGATATATTTTCTTGCTCCCAAACGGATTCCCAAGTACCCATATCCGTCCACTCACCGTGATAGGGCACGGCGACTAAATTTTTAGACTTTTCCATTATGGCAAAGTCTATAGAGATATCCGCCATCTTCTCCCAAGCCGCAGAGTCCAAGCGAATAAAGTCAAGATCCTCATGAGAATTTAAAATTGCATCCTCCGCCGGCTTTAACAGCGCCCTATAGTGCAAGTTGAACTGTTCTATCATGTCACCTGCTCTGAAGAGAAAGATACCCATATTCCATAAGAATTTCTCCGAGAGAATCATTTCTTCTGCCACTTGAGAACTCGGTTTTTCTATAAACCTTTTGACTTTAATTGCATGATCTGCAGTTTTGCTCTCAAATTCAATATATCCATACCCCGTCTCAGCTCGAGTTGGTTTTACCCCGAAAGTTACAATTGTTCTTTTCTCCAAACCCTCCAACCCACTTTGAATGGCCTTGTGAAACTGCATCCGATCTTTCAAAATATGGTCCGTCGGAGTGGCCAGACATAAAGTATCTGGATCATCGCGCGCTATGTGCATTGCAGCAGCCAATATTGCTGATCCGGTATTTTTTGGTTTGGGTTCGATCATAATCGAATAATTTCCAATCCCGATTCGCCTGAGTTGCTCAGCAACAATGAATCTAAATTCATTATTGGTCATTATTAAGGGCTCAGAGAAAGTCATATGTGCTGAGCTTACACACCTTTCAGCCGACTGCTGAAAGAGTGAATGATTTCCAGTGAGTTTGGAAAACTGCTTAGGATAGCTTTTTCTCGAAAGCGGCCATAGCCTCGTGCCGGTGCCACCGGCTAATAAAACAGGAGTTACTTTATGCATATTTTCCTAAAATGTATGTACATCGATATTTTTTTGATCACTTTATGTTACCTCCAACGTCCTTTCTTTTCAGCGTTGCTTTTTAAAGTGGCCTGATTATTACTTATGGTTTCTATACTGATGAATAATTTAAGTGATTCGAGCTTGTTCAACAAAATTGTTTGGTTTTTGGCACCAAAATTGATAATGGCCAGCGAAACTGTTTGGATTATTTTGCTCAAATTCATCCCAAAGTTCTAGATTGGTTAGTGCATGGGCGCCTCCATATTCTGCTAGAAAAGTTTCAATCAGATCGGTTTCGAATCCGCAAAATTCCATACCTAGTTTTTCGACCCAGTCGCTTATTTGAGGTATCGTAAACAAGTACTCGTCAGATAGGAGGAGATTTTGGAAGGCTGAGGTAACATAAAAGTCGCCCCAAAGTTGCAGTTGGTCGTCAGTACTAAGCCCCAACATCAGTTTTTGTCTAAAACTCTGCGTGTTGTGGTGCATACTTTCAAGTTCTTGTTGGCTTTTAATTCTGCTTGTTTTCAACATTGCTTCTCTTGCACTCTTGCTATGAACAGAAATTTTCATAAGACCATGGGGTTTTAGGCTGTCAGTCAATGCAACCCAAACAGACTCTTGGCTTTTTAGATTTAGCACACCTTCACTGCACACAATCACGTCAAAACGCAAAGAAAGGTGATCGAAGTCCGTCATCTCGGCTTGGCGAAATTCAATATTGCTCAATCCTAATTCTTTTGTTTTCCTAAGCGCATAGGCTAGGTTTGAAGTATTTGGATCGACAGCCAGGATGTTGCATGCGGTAAATTTTGAAGCAGTCTCAATGGCATCTTGTCCCGTCTTGCATCCCAGAATTAAAATTTGTACTTGTTCTGTGGTGCCACATGGCGGCCGCGAGATGTTGATGTTTGCAGTTGCGTTTAGATGCTGCTGCAGTGATTCTGGTTTGCACGAGAGTCCCACATTTTCCCAGCGTGGATATGGCTGTGACCCGGACTGATCGTTCAAAGTTTCATCGGTTTGATTAGGTGATTTGACCCTGGAGATACTTTTTTGCAATTGCGATTCTACCAATGGATCGAGGATATGTCGTTTTTCCAATTGATTAAGATTTTTGGGAAATTTTACTGAATGACACCAAGAATACGTGCTCAAGGGTTTGTAGCTTGCTAGGCATGTCAACTCTCTCTGATTTGGCTGATCTCCAACAGCAATTTTCATGTGTACTCTCTCCTCGAGAATCTGCAATGCTCTAGTTTCTTCATCTGTTTGAGCGTAGATATATTCGTTTGAAAAGCATTGAAGGGCCAAAGCCAGCTCGAACATTGAGCTCTCATTTTGATCGTCTAAATCAATCAATAAGAAAAGAATGCCGGCTCGTATCGCTGTAAAAAAACGCTCAACATCGTAATCTGCAAGAAAGCAGACACTCATGAGCTCCAGTAATAGAGGGATCTCAGATAGTGTTTCAATGACTGGCGACACATTTAGTTTTTTGTTGGTGTTGAGAGCATCATCTAATAATGTTCTAAAGCGAGGTTCAAGCTTTAATAAGCTTAAGCATGCACTTGAGATTTCATTCGGCCTAATTATTTTCGCGTTAGTGATTATGTCAAGCAGAACATAAGCCAGATTAGGTAATGCGGTTACCGGTCTAGAGAACGTCTTGTACCTTAAGACGGCAGCAATGTTGTAGTATGCTTCGCGGTAACTGGGCTCTATCTCCAGTGCACGACAACAACAGACCAAAGCCTCTTCAAACTGCCCAATTTTTTTAAGGTAGCAACCCAGATTGTTATGAGCATGAGCCATATCTGGACATAATTTAATTAGCGCTCTTAAATGGGCAATGGCCGGTTCCACCTCGTTCCGCTGATACAGCGCATTGGCCAGGTCAAACAAGACTCGAGGAGATTCAGGATTAGCCCGAAGTGAGGCGTTCAAAAACCGTATCGCTTCATCTAAGTCGCCCTGTTGGAGGTGGATCAACCCCAGGTTAGAGTGCGCTTCAGACATTTCTGGATTAATAGTCAAGGCTTTTTGATAACAAACAGAGGCTTCCTCCAATGATCCAAGTTCTTGTAAAGCCGAACCCAGATTTAAATGCGCCTCGGCGAATTCGGGTGAAATTGAGATGGCTCTTTTGCAATTTTCAATACACTGTTCAAAAAGTCCTTTTTCTTTGAGTGCGCAGGCCAAATTGCAAAGAATACGCGGTTCATTGGGATTAGCGCTGAGCGCCTCTGAGGAGATTTTAATCGCTTCATCAACAAGTCCTTTTTGCTGAAGGGTGCTCGCCAAGTTTAAGTAAGCATCAACGTAAGTCGATTGAAGATTGATAGCGATCTTGAAATTCTCTATGGCACTGTCCGGGTCATCCAAACTTACGTATAAGATACCTAAGTTAACATAAACATCTTCAGCGTCTGGTTCAAACATTAGGATTCTTTGATATAGTTTAATTGCCTCAGGAGCATTTCCTAACTGAGCATTTGCAGCCGCTCCTATCTTTAAAAACGATACAGAATTTGGAAATTCTTGAAGTTTGTCAACGAAAAGTTCTAGAGTTTTATTCAAATCTCCACGTTCGTATGTTTGGCAAAGGTCGAGTAATTCCTGTGCTGTGGGTTGTGTCATTGACAAATGGCTGCTATTTTGCGCTGCTTTAATATATTGCTCCAATTTCAACAAGGTTTTCTTATCAAGATCGAGAGTTTTAGCCCGTTGAAAAACTCCTCGAGCAGCTTTGATGCGATTGAGAGAAAGGAGGGTTCGGACATAACTTGTCCAATACTGCATAACTCCTGGATTTGCCTCAATTGCGGCCTCAAATAGCGGCAGTGCTTGCTCGGATTTCCCAGTTTCCGTTTGAAGAACCCCTAGGTTATGATTCGCGTCAGCATGATTTGGTTGCGATTCCAGAATTTGCTCGTATAGCGCCCGAGCTTTTGGAAACTCTCCTGTTTGCTGGGCTCGGACTGCCTCATGCAGAAGATCAGTTGCGGCTTTACTCATGCTTAGCTGTCAATATATAAGTGTCCTGATAGTTTATCAGTTTTGAAATGAAATTTAATTTTTAACTGAATAAATGACCATGAGTGTTGGTTGTTGTCAGAGTGTATTTGACTAAATATTCTCATTCGCTTTTATTCGATTGGTCGCGTTGCCACATTTATGTCAAGTGTTATCTGGCTCTCAGTAAGTTGTAATAAAAACTGTTG
>CACEBC010000051.1 GCA_902557735.1 Porticoccaceae bacterium | reverse complement strand
AACAACTGATCAAGTATGCCAAGTTTTTTTTCAATTAGGCTAAAACCCTCCCGAAGCAGCTTTTCATATAAATCAATATCGGCCAGAGAGTTGAATTTGAATTTCTTGTAATTACTTTCCAGAATAAGGCGATCAATATTCGTATCGTCCACTTCTGGTACTCCGGGCACGTTTTTCATGATCCCTTTTGTTGAAGGAGTGACGAGCAAATCATCAAGCAACTGATCTCTCTGCAACCCGTCTGGCAGAGCGATCCCGCAGAAGTTTCTTTCGCCTCTGGCATAAGCTCGCCACATCGAACCCGTAATATATCGACGGCCAATGGCTTCAATCATTATTGGTCTGGCAGTTTGAACAATCCAGACCAGTGGGTGCGGGTTATCCAAGATGTGGTTGTTTGCTAATCCAGATTCCCGAAAAAGATCAAACCAATGACTGGAGATTGCATTCAGTGCTGCTCCCTTGCCTGGCACGCCTCGCATGTTGCCCTCAGCATGCCAAATACATTCGAAAGCTGAGATTCGATCGCTGATAACCATTATGGCCAATTGGGAATCCGCGGGGACTGAATAGTTTTTTTGCTGAATCAAGCGATGGCTGTCCGCGCCTGACAACCAATACACTGAGCGAACCTTTCCTCGGTGTACTGGTTTTTCCGTCCGAATCGGGAGATCGTCATTTACAGACAAAACGCAGTCGGCATCTTTCATAATTTTTCCTATGTCGCTTCGGTGGTTTTTTGATGGAATTGCTAAGAAATCAATCTTTGTACTTCAATATTGGAGTCGAACCACCCTTATATTTTATCAATTCGAACTTGCTCAGCATAGTAAAAAGTGGGCTATGTTATAATCATGACTTGAGTTTTACTGAAGATGCTGGGATGAGAGAAAAATCCATATTGGTGACAGGCGGCAGTGGGTTTATCGGCAGAAATTTCTCTGCATTCGCCCTGACTCAAGGTGCTCGCGTCACTATACTTTCAAGGACACCAGAGTTTGCTGTTAGATTGCTGCCTGAAGGAGTGCATGTAATTGGAAACCTCCATGAAATCGATGCTCGGGATCAGTTTGACACTATAGTGAACTTGGCGGGGGAACCGCTCGCCGATCGCCGCTGGACCCCGGCTCGCAAGAGTTTATTCATCGACAGTAGGGTTAATACTACAAAAGCAGTAGTCGAGTTTTTCCGCGATCGGGACCAAAAACCCGACTTGGTTATAAGCGGTTCTGCTGTGGGTTACTATGGCCATAGTGACCACCGTGTTGATGAGACTTCTTCCTCAATCGACTGTTTCTCCAGCCGTCTATGCAAACAATGGGAGGATAGTGCAAGTGGTTTTGAGTCGATGGGATGCAGAGTATGTTACCTGCGAATTGGTATTGTTCTTGGGGAAGGAGGGGCTCTAGCTCGCATGCTGCCGGCGTTCCGGCTTGGACTGGGTGGACCACTTGGGGCGGGTCAGCAATTCATGTCTTGGATACATCGGGATGATTTGATCTCCCTAATTTATCACTGTATGAACAATATAAAATTGAAAGGACCGATAAATGCGACAGCGCCAAACCCCGTGACTAACCGTGAATTTAGTCAGACCCTTGGGGCTGCTTTATCACGGCCGGCGAAGCTACGCATGCCCCAAATGATAATCAGAGCGTTGTTTGGAGAGATGGGTAACGAACTCTTGTTGGGGGGGCAGAATGTTTTGCCTAAAGTTGCTCTTGAGAGTGATTTTATTTTTCAGTATCCAGAACTTAATTCAGCTCTCAGAAACTTGTTATCATCACCGATAGACTGATCGATTTAATCACAATAGTATCAGGGAAAAGACCATGGAAAACTTTTCAGGCAAAACTGTCATAATTACTGGAGCTTCTGCTGGTATCGGCGAAGCATGCGCTAGAGCGTTTGCTTATGCCGGTGCTAAACTGGTCTTAGTCGCTCGCGGGTCCGAAAAACTCAAGCTTGTGGCAGATCAGTTGAGAGAAATTACCGAAGTGTTCGAGTTCCAGATGGATGTGGGTAACCTCGACGATTGCGACCGCCTCCTTGAAGAGTCTTATAAAACTTTTGGCAATATTCACATTCTTGTTAACAATGCTGGAATGCATGAGAGAGGCGATCTGCAGACAGTAGGCGCGCGAGCGGTTGCAAAGATGGTCGACATTAATATGCGCGCACCACTGTATCTCTCCGCGGCCTCTCTGCCTTATCTTCATCGATCTGCATTTGGCGCCATCGTTTTTGTCGGCTCGTTAGCGGGTTTGGCGCCTCTTCCCGGCGCGGCCACCTACTCAGGAACCAAGGCAGGAATGCGATCGTTCGGGTTCGCTTTGGCTGACGAATTGCGAGAAAGTAATGTTCAAATTGGTGTGGTTTCTCCGGGCCCCGTGGACACAGGCTTTATAATGGAAAATATTGAAAATGTTGAAGACATTGTTTTTTCGCAACCGATGAGTACTGCTGAGCAGGTAGCTGATGCTGTTTTGTTTGTAGCCGGAGGCCATCAGACGGAAGTTGCCATGCCATACTTAAGTGGAAAATTGGCTGCAATGAGTTATAACTTCCCAGCCATTAGGCGCTTGCTGAGGCCTGCCTTGTATGCTATTGGTAAGAAAAACAAACAGAAATATAAAAATTTTGAAATCGATAAAACTTGAGAGCCATCGTCATGAGGCTAAACGCAGTTGATAGTGGTGAAGGGTCGGTGGTAATTTTGCTGCACGGAATGTTCGGTTCCATAAGCAATCTTGGGGTCGTTTCAAGGTCTCTATCAAAGAAATTTAGAGTGATTAGCTTGGATCTTCGTAACCACGGAAAATCTGGTCATGATTCAATAATGGACCTTCCGAGCATGGCAGTTGATCTCATAGAAACTCTCGATTCTTTAAACATTGCCAGTGCGGCTGTTCTTGGGCACTCTCTCGGAGGCAAGGTTGCTATGCAGGCAGCACTGAATTTTCCAGAAAGGGTAGACAAGTTGATCATTGCGGATATATCGCCTGTTCGATATAAACAGACTCAGAGCGGCGCGCTCGAAGGACTGATGGCAATCGAGAAAACTAAACTTTATAGTCGACGTGAGGCAGACGAAATATTGTCTAAATTCGAGGCCGATGCGAATGTCCGAGGCTTTTTGCTCACGAACTTGGTGCGCCAAAACAGCAGTGAATTCCGTCTCAGACTTAACGTTTTGGCGATAGCTAAAAATTATTTTGAAGGCCTCATGGCTCCGCCTTTCGGCAAACCATACAACGGGTCTACACTCTTTTTAAAGGGCGAGGATTCTGCTTATATTCAGGATAAACATAGATCTGAAATAAGCACTCTTTTCCCAATGGCAGATATTCAGGTAATCCCAAAGGTTGGTCATTGGCTACACGCAGAGGACCCAAAAATGTTTAATAAAATTGTGGCCGATTTTCTCTCATGAGCGTTTGGTTTCCCCGTAAGTCCGAGAGAGTCAAATTTAGCTGGCATTTATATTATCTTAGAGGAACTTTCTAATGTTTGAGAATCTAAAGCCAACACAGACCGACCCTATTTTGGGTCTAATGAGCGCCTTCAGGAATGATCCCAGAAAAGAAAAGATCGATCTAGGAGTTGGAGTTTATATGGATGATTCTGGGCATACGCCCGTCATGAAGGCCGTGAAAGCGGCTGAAGCTCGGCTATTTGACGTGGAGGGTACTAAATCTTATCAGGCCATTCCAGGGGACGCTCTGTTTAATGAGCGGATGGTAAGACTCCTGTTAGGAGATGGGCACGAAATTCTGACGACCGGGCGTCTGAGCACTCTCCAAGCCCCGGGTGGATCGGGTGCTTTGAGAGTGGGTGCTGAATTGATCCTCCGAGCCAAGACTGACGCGACTATATGGATTGGAACACCCAGTTGGCCGAACCACGTGCCGCTTCTTGGAGGGGCAGGACTATCGATAAGACAATATCCCTACTATGACACGAATTTGCGCGAAATATGCGTCGATGCAATGATGGAGACACTCAAACTAGTCCCTCGCGGAGATGTGGTGCTTCTTCATGGTTGCTGCCATAATCCTAGTGGCGCTGATTTAGATCCCTCGCACTGGGATGAGATCACTGAACTGGCGCTGTCTAGAGGTTTTATACCATTTATTGACATTGCTTATCAGGGATTAGGAAAGGGACTCGAGGATGATGCTTATGGGATACGCACTATGGCCTCTGCATTGCCAGAGCTTATAATAGCTTCATCCTGTTCCAAAAACTTTGGTCTATATCGCGAGCGCACGGGCTCTGTCACTTTTATCTCGGGAAGTAGCTCTCAGGCCGATATTGTTTTGAGTCAGGCAAAAGCGGTGGCGAGACAGATGTATTCCATGCCGCCAGCTCATGGGGCATTGCTTGTCGGTATGATTCTGGACAATGAAGAGCTCAGGAGGCAATGGCAGAGTGAGCTAGAGGAGGTGCGGTGCAGAATACTGTCTATGCGATCAATTTTGGTCGATCAAATTAAAAACAATAACGCAGGAATTAATTTTGAACACATTAAGCGCCAATCAGGCATGTTTTCATTTTTGGGAATTTCTGATCAGCAGCTTGAGCGACTGAGGAAAGACTTCGGAATCTATATTGTCTCATCAACGAGAATAAATCTAGCCGGTATTAATTCGACAAACATTGGCTACCTAGCTGAAGCTATCAAAACTGTCTTGCATTAGCTCTCGATCAATTCGAGAATCTCATGCAGAACCTGCGCTTTCGATTTTTCAGAACAATCAACTGTGTAATCTGCATACTTGAGATAAAAGGGCTGTCGTTCTAGATAGATTTCACGAAATGACCGCCCTATTTCAGATGCTATCCCACGATTTTCCATGTCCAGTTTGCGCTTCAAAAGATCATCAAAAGAGATTTGCATAAAAACTACCGTGCCTCCCGATCTGAGATGGTTCATGCCCGCATCGGAGTAGATGGCGCTGCCACCAGTAGCAATTACATGCTTTGCACTTGTCATGCTGATAAGTTGGTTTTCCTCTAAATGCCGGAAATATAGGTATCCATGCTGACTGACTATTTGCTGACAACTTTTACCTGCGGCACTCTCAATTTCGTCGTCGGTGTCTATTAGATTCCATCCCAGCTTATCAGCTAAAAGTGGAGCCATCGTGGTTTTTCCTGCTCCCGGCATACCGATTAGGACGATAGAATTTTTTTTCACCTCAATTGTTCCGATCTTTGTGAAGGATACCTTTTGATAAGCATATTCGTTCCCATCTTCATTTCGACGCTTTTAAACTATCAGTGGAAAAAATACCAGAGGTGCGTATTATGCCTGATGATACCACCGTTTAGACATACCTAAGCGTAATCAAGTCCTTAATCGGGGTTCAGGATTAATAATGTCAGATTTCAAATGTGTTGCACTCCTCGCCACGCTCGATCTCCCCGAGGTCAAGGAAACTTTGCGCAAGTTAGCGATCTTATTGAAAGCGATTAGTGTTAGGGTTGTATTTGAAAAACGGACAGCCACTCTTATGCAGTCGACCGCAGAGGATGAATTGATGGTTGCTGAATTCCCTGGCGTGATAGATCTTGTTATAGTCGTCGGCGGTGATGGAAGCATGCTTAGTGCCAGTCGAGAACTCGCGTCAATCGGAATCCCACTCCTTGGGATCAACAGGGGACGCCTCGGTTTTCTTACCGATATTTATCCCGAAGAAATCGAAGAGAAAGTTCCGCTGGTGGTGAAGGGCGAATATCTGTGCCAAAAACGATTTCTTTTAGAGAGTAAAATTGTTCGCGATGGTGCTGTTATCGAAACTGGGATTGCTCTCAACGACGTGGTGTTCCATTCTGGAAAACCGCTTCGAATGCTAGAGTTCGAGCTTTATGTCGACGATGAGTTTGTCTACAGTCAGAGGTCAGACGGTCTGATTATTTCCACACCAACAGGCTCCACCGCTTATGCCTTGTCTGCGGGGGGGCCGCTGCTTTTCCCGGAATTGGATGCCATTGTCCTCGTGCCTTTAAATCCGCATACTCTCAATAGTCGACCAATTGCACTGCAAGGCGCGGCTCAAATTGCTATTAGGGTGGGTTACGGAAACGATCTGGTTTCACAAATAACTTGCGATGGTCATAGTGACCTCGCAACGGAGCCCGGAGACATGATAAGGGTAGCGAAACATAATCACCAAATCAATTTGGTCCACTCGCGAGACAATAACTTTTATCGGGTCTGCAGATCTAAACTCAGTTGGGGCAGTCGTTTGGGGGCCTCCGAAAAAAGTGGGTGACGAGGAGAGGCGAGAGCAGCCAGTAAAACTTGCAAGTATTCTGCGGTTGGGTTCCGAATTCCCTGCGCTTACCATTTTGATTGTGCTTTCGTCGGTTGGTTTTTTGTTGGGCACCTATGCTTTTTCTTCTGTCGCCACGTTGAGCCTTGAATCACTAGAAGCTGGTAGTTTTTGGCGATTGATAACCCCCATATTCATACATTTTGGCTTAATGCATTTTATTTTTAACATGTTCTGGTTGATTTATTTTGGCAGCAAACTAGAGCGTGGGACAGGTTCAATTCAATTATTTCTTTTGGTTATAGTTATTGGCCTAATCTCAAATATTAGCCAATATCTTTGGTCTGGATCAGACCAATTTGGGGGGATGTCGGGCTCCATCTATGGCCTACTTGGTTACTTATATGCGTATAATAAGGTGGTTCCGAGGGGTATTTACTTTGTACCCCCTGAGCTGTTCTGGCTCATGTTTGGGTGGTTGATTTTTTGTGCTTCTGGAATCCTAGAAATTTTAGTAGGAATTAGGGTTGCGAATGCGTCGCATTTGTGTGGCTTAATAGTGGGTAGTTTGCTTGGCATTATATTCGGATTGCTTAAATTTGATCGTAATTTAAAGTGATGGCCGTGGATTAAGCCCCAAACTTTTACGAGTACTTCTTCATGAGTTTTCTAAAATTGGCCGAAAGTCTAACACCAGAAGCTTATGAGGCGTTGAAGCGCGGCGTTGAGCTCGGCAAATGGCCAGATGGGCGCTTGCTTACATCAGCGCAAAAACAAATTTGTCTGCAGGCAATAATGCTTCATGAGCGACGTAAACCCTCGGAAGAGCGGAGTGGCTTCATGCCAAAGAAAAAAGAAGATTGTTTAAAGTCCCCGGAACAGCAGAAATCAGAGCTACCGGCTCAGGTGATTGCATCTGATAATGCGTAGTTTCGGACGTGGATAAATCAGCTTGTTCAATATTTATAGGAGGAGCATTGAGTGAAGGACGCACTGGCTAAATCAACGTATCTGAGTGAATATTCTCCATCCGAATTTCTTATTGATTACACGGATTTACACTTCACGTTAGGCCATGAGGCAACAACTGTAGTGGCAAGACTGACCATAAAACGGAATCCTCTGCTTGCCGCAAATGGAAATAGTGCAGCCCTTGTGCTTGATGGTAGCCCAAACATGGAACTGCAGAGCGTCAAATTGAACGGCAAGCCACTCAGCAGTGACCGTTACTCGAGAGAACCAGAATCTCTCACGATTTGGGGCGTTACAGATTCGTCAGTTATCGAAACAGTGGTAAGCATTGAGCCGGAAAAGAATACCTCTCTGAATGGGTTATACAAGTCAAGGAAAATGTATTGTACACAGTGTGAAGCCGAGGGTTTTCGAGAGATAACATTTTACTTGGATAGGCCAGACGTTTTGTCGGAATTCACAACGACGATTATTGCTGAAAAGGTTGAATACCCAGTATTGCTATCAAATGGTAATCAAGTCTCGAGTAAGGACCTTGAAAATGGAAATCACATGGTGACGTGGCATGATCCATTTAGAAAGCCTTCTTACCTATTCGCCCTAGTTGCAGGAGATCTGGCTGTTGTGGAGGACGAATATCTGACCGGCGGTGGTCGTCATGTGGCGTTGAAGATTTTTGTTGAGGCGAGGGATATAAATAAGTGTGACCATGCAATGCTTTCTTTGAAGAAAGCGATGCGGTGGGATGAGGAGGCATATGGTCGCGAATATGATCTAGACACCTTCATGATTGTAGCTGTGGATGATTTTAATATGGGAGCAATGGAGAATAAAGGTTTAAACATCTTCAATACCTCTTGTGTGCTTGCCAATCCAGATATCTCGCGCGATGTCGATTTTCAGCAAATTGAAGCGATTGTTGCTCATGAGTACTTCCATAATTGGTCTGGCAACAGGGTAACGTGTAGAGACTGGTTCCAACTCAGCCTTAAAGAAGGGTTTACGGTTTTTAGGGATGCCCAATTTTCTGCCGATATGAACTCTTCGATCGTAAAGCGGATTCAAGACGCGGCCTACATGCGCACATACCAGTTTGCGGAGGATGCAAGTCCCATGTCGCATCCGGTTCAGCCGGACTCCTATGTTGAAATAAATAATTTCTATACTGTTACCGTTTACGAAAAGGGCGCTGAGATCGTTGGCATGCTTTATACATTGCTTGGAAAACACGTTTTTAGAGAAGCCACAGACTTGTACTTTGGGCGGCATGACGGACAAGCTGTAACGATCGAAGAGTTTGTTGTGGCGATGGAAGACGCGAGCGGGCGAGATCTGTCTCAGTTCAGATTATGGTATAAACAATCAGGAACCCCAGAAGTTGAGGTGATGAGTCGCTACAACACTGATAATCGAGAGCTCACTTTGACTTTTAATCAGCATTGTCCTGATACGCCAAACCAAGCAGATAAACAACCATTTCACATTCCTATTCGGCTCGGGTTTCTTGATGAGAAGGGAAATTCAGTTAAGTTGAGCTCTAATGGGGATAGTGAGACAGTCATCGAAATTACTGAAAGAAGCCAAGAGGAAGTGTTTAAAGGAATTGATGTTAATAGTGTGCCCTCCTTGCTTAGGAGTTTTTCAGCACCCGTTAAAATCTCTTATCCATATTCAATGGGTCAGTTGGCTCACTTGATGAAGCATGATTCCGATGGTTTTAATCGTTGGGATTCGGGCCAGCAGTTGGCGACGAAGATTCTGCTATCAGAAGTCGACAACTATTCAAATGGGAAACCTCTGAAAGTTCATGAGGAGCTGATTGAGGCATACCGCGAGCTAATTTTGGATCCAACCATTGATGATGCAGTGCTAGCTTTAATGTTGCAGCTGCCCTCTGAAGCAACGCTTCGAGAAGCGTCGGAGCCGGCAGATCCGATAGCGATATATAATTCGCGTGAATTTGTAAGGAAGGCTATAGCATCGGAGCTTGAGCGCCCTTTGGGG
>CACEBC010000050.1 GCA_902557735.1 Porticoccaceae bacterium | reverse complement strand
ATCCGACTTTTTAACTCTTCATCCTCACTGCCTGCTAGTTGATAAGCGGTGATGAGATCGATGGTCTCGCCAGTTACCGAGTCCACACCTGGTCTTATAGATCCATCAGACATTATGATTGCCGGTCGATTGTGCTCTAACATAGCCGCCAGAGTGCCTACTGGGGGCTTGTCACAGGCAACTACTGCGATGACGCCCTCCAAGCCGGATGCGCTCAAATGCTCAGACAGAGCATCATTGGTAACTTCTCGGCCAATCAATGAGTAGCGCATCTCCTTTGTGCCGTTGCGAATTCCATCGGAGGTGGCCACTGTAAATTCGGGCTGAAGCAAACGCATACGCAATTGGTCCTCGCCCGTCCCAACTCGGTCGCGCAGTAAATTGTGGATTACGCTGACCTTTTGCATCACCCCAATATAACATTGCGAGTCGCCTTTGTTGCCAACGACACCCACCGATGGCTCATGAATTAAATCAAGGTCAGTGCCAAGCTCGCGCGCAATACCAAAGGTTTGCGAACTCCTTCCAGGATTTTTATCAATTAAAACTGTATTAGAATTCTTCATTGGTGCTCCGATAGCATCTCCAACAATTCTCGCAACGCCAAAAAACAAGATACTTGCAAACCGCTGGGGTAACCATTCTATTCAGTTTAAGCTCTTCTGGCCACTCGAGCGGCAACTCCGTACATAGTATTAGTAAATCATAAATTTGTATTAATTTATGATTTGCAATGTAAACACATGTGATCGAAGGAAGGGTAAAAAGGTAGCAGAAACTCTGCGGTTTCACTTAATATGCTCCGGATTAAAGAAGTTTCTTTAAGATCTTGGAATTCCTTTGGTAGTTATATAGAAGCTTTCTGTCTTCAGGCAACTCATTAAAAGTGGTTTCTATAAAACCTTTCTCTTGAAACCAATGGGTCGCTTGGGTAGTGAGCACGAACAGTTGCAACACACCCTGATCTGCGGCTTGCTGTTCTATTAATGCCAATAGCCGCGACGCAATTCCCATATCTTGAAAGTCCGGATGGGTCACAACACATGCTAACTCCCTGCTACTTTCAATTCCCATAGGATATAGAGCTGCGCAGCCGAGCAAAAACCCATCTGGGTGGTCTGCCACAAAAAAATAAGATATTTCGGTCTCCAAAAGTTCTCTTGAACGTTTGGCTAATTTGCCTTGCTTTTCCAGTGGGCTAATTAGATTGAGTATTTCGCTCACGTCATCAATGCTTGCTGCGCGGAGTGTTTCGGAATAATCTTGACTCACAAGGGTTCCTATCCCGTCTCTCGTGAAAAGTTCAGAAAGTAATGCACCATCTTCTGAGAAACCTATCAAATGAACGCGCGCCACCTTTTTTTTACACGCCCTGTATGCACAAGTTAGAAGTTTCGTATCATTTGAGGACAGTAGATTTGTCTCTGAGAGGAGTGCTTTTAGAGCTATGAGGGAAAAGCTATTTTGAACAATACCATCAAGTGAAATCCCGTTCTTTTTGCCGACAAAGATCAGTTTATCGGCTTCCAATGCTATCGCTGCCTCGGTTGCAACATCTTGATAACTTAGATTAAAGCTTTCCCCTGTCGGAGAGAAACCGATGGGCGATAGAAGTACGATGGCATTGTTGTCCAGTTGCCTTTGAATGCCTGACGAATCAATGCGACGAATCTCACCGGTATGCAGGTAATCAACGCCATCTATGACGCCCTTCGGTTTTGCTACAACAAAATTTCCGCCGATTACACCTGCCGCTGGGATTTGAAGGCTAAAATTAGATATATTCTTGGATAAGCATGACTCTATTGTGAGACGAGCACTACCGACTGCCTGCTTCACATGCTCCATAGCAAAAACATTTGTTATACGCGCACTGTCTTTAAAAGGAGTCTTAATACCCGCTTCTGAAAGCCTCTGTTCAATTTGAGGTCTCGCTCCGTGGACCAGGGTGACCCGAACCCCAAGACTTTGGAGGAGCACGACATCTGACATGAGCTGGTGGTTTGCGCTTTCCAAAAGGGCGTCGCCAGAGAATGCAATAACAAAGGTTTTCCCACGATGCGCGCGCACATATGGCGACATATGGCGAAAAAAGTTGACATAGTTTTGCATGTTCATACCGCAATTATAAGCAAGACTGGTCGATAAGTTTAGACAAGAAGTTAATAGTTGGGTTGATGCGATCAAAACTGAGATACTCATCTGGCTGATGTGCCACTTCAATATCTCCGGGACCCACAACTACCACATCCATTCCCAGCTGCTGGAGAAAGGGAGCTTCGGTAGCAAAAGCGACCGACTCACTTTGATAACCAGTCAACTTTTCACAGAGGCCCAGCATTTCAGACCCAGTCTCGCTGCAAAAGGGCGGGACGATAATCCGTTCCAAATCCCATCCAACTCTATCAATTGATGCCAATTGCGAAATCTTTCTTTCAAGATCTGCTTGTAATTTATTAATATCCATTCCTGGCAGTGGGCGAATTTCAAAAGCGAGAAAGCAGTGAGAGCAGATTCTGTTTGCGTTGTCACCGCCCTTTATGCAACCCAGATTCAGGGTGGGATGGTCGATTTCGAATCCTGGATGTTTTTGATGCATCATTTCGTCGCGAAGAGAAAGCAGATACGTCATGACTCGTTGCATCGTTTCCATGGCGTTGTGCCCCAAACTTGGATTGCTAGAGTGCCCTGATTTCCCTAAGATACTTAGCTTCTCAACCATTATGCCTTTGTGCATGGATATAGGTCGCATGCCAGTAGGCTCGCCTATAATAGCCCGACGTGCGATAGGAATACCCCTGGAAACCAACGCTCGCGCCCCGCTCATCGATGACTCTTCATCAGCTGTCGCTAGAATGATTAACGGTTGCTTGAAATCTTTGTTTAAATGGGGCTTGAGTGCTTCTATGGCAAGAGCGAAAAAACTTTTCATATCGCAGCAGCCAAGGCCATAGAAGCGGCCATCACGCTCAGTTAACTTGAATGGATTGCTGGTCCAAAGAGTGTCATCGCATGGAACAGTATCTGTGTGGCCAGAGAGAACGAGTCCACCGGGCCCCTGCCCTCGCGTGGCAATAAGGTTCGCTTTATCACGACCCAGTTCCATTATTTCGCAGCTGAAACCTAGTTCCTCTAATCGGTTGGCTAATAGATCGATGATCGACCTATTCCCCTGATCTAGGGACGGGTCCACGCTGCTGATGGAATTACAAGCGACAATTTGTTTTAACAGTTTCTCGAAACGCATTACAGACTTCACTATTTTATTTTGAGGAAATGCAAGAGGCTGAGTGCTGATCAGCAGCGCCAGTTATTAAGATTCTAACTGTAATATACCATTTAGAGACTAATAAGCTGAGTTATAACTAAGACTCGATAACAGGCACTCCCTGTAGCGCATGGTCTATAGCAGTCTGATCAAGATCCAAGTCTGTCATTTCGTCATGGAGATATTTCTCATAAGAGGCTAGGTCGAGGTGCCCATGACCGCAAAGCGCAGTTAGGATAGTTTTTTGTTCCCCCGTTTCTTTGCAGGCCAGAGCTTCCCTAACTGCCGCTGCAATCGCATGCGTAGGCTCGGGAGCTGGAACGATTCCTTCGGTTTGCGCGAATAGAATGCCCGAAGAGAAACACTCGGTTTGTGCGATGGATATCGCCTCCACTAACCCAAGTTCGTATACATGAGATACAAGCGGTGCCATGCCATGATAACGGAGCCCCCCGGCATGAATAGGTTCGGGAATAAAGTTGTGCCCCAGGGTATGCATTTTCATCAGTGGCGTCATACCTGCAGTGTCTCCAAAATCATACCGATATTCGCCTTTAGTAAGCGTTGGGCAGGCGGTAGGTTCAACGCAACGGATTATTGGGCTCATTTTTCCATTCATCTTCTCTCTCATAAATGGAAAAGCAAGACCGCCGAAGTTTGATCCGCCGCCTGTACAGCCCACCAACACGTCGGGGGTTTCACCCACTTTTTCTAGCTGCAATAGCGCTTCCTCTCCAATAATGGTTTGGTGCATAAGCACGTGATTCAGAACACTGCCGAGAGCATAACGTGTTTTATCATCTGCCACTGCCTCGCTTACTGCTTCAGATATGGCGATACCGAGAGATCCCGGATGATCAGGATCCTCCGATAGGAGTGAGCGACCAAAATCGGTCACTGCTGAGGGACTAGGGTGGACACTACCCCCCCAAATCTCCATCATAGTCTTTCGATAAGGTTTACTGCGGTAAGAGGCTGCGACCTGCCAAATTTCGCACTTCAGCCCAAATTGCGCGCATGCAAATGCAAGAGAGCTGCCCCATTGGCCCGCCCCAGTCTCCGTTGTTAATTTAGTTATCCCCTCTTTCGCGTTATAGTATACTTGAGGCACAGCAGTATTGGGTTTGTGCGAGCCAGCTGGACTAACGCCCTCATACTTATAGAATATCTTGGCTGGTGTATCTAACGCTTTTTCTAAACGCGTCGCGCGGAAGAGCGGGCTGGGTCTCCAGAGTTTGTATACATCGAGAACTTCCCCGGGTATGTCTATATACCTCTCGGTGCACATTTCTTGCTCTATCAGAGCTTTCGGGAACAATGGGGCAAAGTCCTCCCCAGTCGCTGGTTCATGCGTCCCCGGGTGAAGCGGAGGCGGCATTGGTTGGGGGAGATCAGCTGTTATGTTGTACCATCTAGTAGGAATTTCTTTTTCTTCCAGTAAGATTTTGTTTGGGTATGGCATATTTAAAATTCCAAGTAAGTATATTTTTTAAAAGTCTTGACTGAGATTAGAGCTGAACGGTAATCCATTTCCATCGGGTCATGATATCAAGATCAGCCTCTGTCCCTTCTCTACCAAAACCACTTAGCCCATTGCCGCCAAATGGCACGTGGGGTTCATCTTGTATCGACATAGCATTAATATGCACCATCCCGGCATTAGCCTTTTTGGCAACATTTAACGCGGTATTGATGTCCTGTGTAAAGACAGCAAAACTTAGCCCATAATCTGTATCATTCGCCAAAGATAGGGCCTCTTCAATGCTGTTTACCTCATAGATGGAGGTCACTGGACCGAAAGTTTCCTCTCTGTATACGGTCATGCCCTCTTTCACTCCGGTGAGTATTGTTGGGGGGCAGCAAGCCCCTTGCCAGTCCTTGTCACCATGAAGCAAAGTCGCTCCTTTTGATACCGCATCACTTATGTGCCTCTTGACACGATCTTGTTGTCGAGAACTTATGATGGGTCCTATTGCTGTTTCCGGATCTGAAAGATCTCCCACCTTTATTTTACTGGCGATTTCTTTGAAGGCTGGGATGAACTTAGATGCAATTCCACGCTGCAAAATTATTCGACTTGATGCCATACATGCTTGACCCTGAAAAAAGAAAATGCCTATGGTTGCTGCCTCAAGGGCTTTGTCTAGATCGGCATCATCAAGAACGACTAGGGGATTTTTCCCGCCCAACTCCAATGTAACCGGTTTTAAATCCCTCGCTGCAAGTTCGGCAACATGTTTACCGATTCTCGGCGAGCCGCAAAAATTAATTGCCGCGATTTCTGGATGACGGGTCAGGGTGTCCCCGATTTCGAAAGGATCCCCGGTTACATAATTGAACACGCCTGCAGGTGTTCCTGCTTCGGCAAGTGTTTGGGCAAACTTCACTGTTACCTGAGAAGCAAACTCTGACGGCAGAAGCACTGAAGTGTTACCCGTAGCAATCACCATTGCAATTTGTTTTACGTTTTTAAGCAAAGGTACATTAAATGGGGTTATGCACGCTATCACGCCTACCGGTTCTCTAATCGACATACCAAAAGCGCCTGGTCTGTCGAGCGGCATTGTCTGCCCGGTAAGACGACGAGGTACTCCAGATGCCGCCCTGAATGCATTAATGCAGTAATCAACCTCGAATTCCGCTTTCATTATAGGGGAACCAACTTCTTCAATTAAAAGCTGCACATATTGCTCACGATCGCGCTCAACAATGGCGGCGGCATGGCTCAATATGGCTTCGCGCTCCTTCGCCTGGCTTTCACTAAAGCTATAAAACGCTTCCTTAGCTGACTTCACTGCTTTATCAACATCGGAAGGGGTGCCCTTTGCAACTCTCGCTATTACAGTTTGGTCTGACGGATTTAGATCTTCAAAATACTCTCCGCGCGACGGCTCAACATACTCACCGCCTATCCAGAGTTTAGATTTTTTCATGTCAAAGTCACTCTTAAGTTTTGCCGACTCATTGCTTGCATTGGGCAGCTAGTTTGAGGGCTTTTTCCATATGTCAGCGTCTTGCATAAGCTTAACTTGCTTTTTAAGCACTTTCTCTTCGTACTCGACATGCTTCATTGGCTCTCTGTCTAGGTACAAATTTTTTGGATAAATTGGATCCTTATAAACGATCTGATAAAGTTCATTCCTGAGATCCTTCATCCAATTCGTCCATAATGAGTTCTGCCGATGGTTGCGCATCGCTTCAATATTAATGGGCCCACACACACTGGTTGAAACGCCTCCATAACTCTGTTTGCCCACAATCTGTCCACGATAGTCTACTATCATCGATTGGCCGCCGAAAGTATCTACCGGTGTTTCCTCGTCTTGAGTCAGATAATAGGTGCCCATGTTGGGAGCGACCACAAATAAATTATTGTCTAACGCTCGAGCGCGCGTTTGGATCTCAAAATAGTCATTTGAAGCTGCGGGATGAGGAATTGAAGCGCGGTAAAGAATTTCTGCTCCGTTCATAGCTAATGCTCGAGCATTTTCTGGGTATGACCCTTCATTTGCCATCATAATGCCCATTCGACCAATTTTAGTATCGACCACTGGCCAAAAGCTCTCAAGTGTATTGCCATAACGCTCGATCCACCAATCGTAAATATCATGCGGACATACAGAGTGCTCGACTGGGTACAGTGGCGCTACTTTATAATGTTTAAGTATAACGTCACCGTTTGGATCCAGAATGAAACCGACATTAAAAAATCTATCAGGCATTTCTTCATGGCGAGCTTTTGCTTGAGCCATAACGTAGACGCCATGTGCTCTAGCGATTTTTTCGGCAATCATCTCAGTTTCAGGACCGGGAATATCAATGGCGCACTCTCTGGCGTAAGTGACATGATCGGCGTCCATCACCTCGTCATTAAACCCCTGTAGCGCACCTTCTGGCAGTGCGATTAGCTTCACTGGCAAGTCAAGAGAGGATAACCAAAGCGCTGCATTTGCCATGGATGCTAGGTGCTCAATGTTTTTGGAAATCTCTGCTCTTCGACGAATCCCCCAAACGGTCGGAACAAGTCCTACGGCATTGTATGTTTCAATCATGCTTTTCCCCTCGGTTGCCTAGATGGAACAACAACGTTTCTGATGTTAAGCTGCATAATCTAACCTTTCCCTGAGAGCATAACAACAATTGCTCTTGGATTATTTAGAAGGATTGTAATGGATGAACCATGTTAGTTCTGCCGATATTCATATTGAAATAAATGAGAGGCCAATGAGTCCCTTTCAAATTGGCGTGATTGGCCTTTGCGTTATGATAAACATGTTGGACGGTTTCGATGTAATGGTGATGCCGTTTGCTGCTGCATCTGTCTCCGAGGAATGGCAACTATCGCAGGTGTTTTTAGGGTTACTTTTAACCTCTGCTCTTGTGGGTATGGCAATAGGCTCTCTCGTTCTCGCGCCTTTTGGCGATGTTTGGGGCCGCAGGAAGCTGATGCTTCTCTGCTTGTGTATTGTGACTTTGGGTATGCTTTTGTCCTCTCAAGTAGATTCCAGCTCTCAGCTGATGATATTCCGATTCTTGACAGGTCTTGGTATCGGAGGAATGTTAGCCACGCTGAATACCCTTGTGTCTGAGTTTTCCAATAATGCAAGGCGCGGTCTGAGTATAAGTATACTTCAGTCAGCATTCCCACTGGGAGCTATTGTTGGCGGGGTCATATCGGTATACCTGATTTCAGAGCATGGCTGGCGCTCACTGTTTCTTTTTGGGGCTCTAGCTTCGATGATTATGATACCGCTGGTTTACTGGAAAATGCCGGAATCTTTGGATTTTCTCTTATCTAAAGAATCAGATGACGTACTCTTGGATGTTAATAGGCTCAGGCAGAGAATGGGTCTAGGCGAGATTGATTCATACGAAATGGTTGGTCAGAAAGAAAGATCAGGCGGGCTGAAAGTCATTCTTAACAAGCCATTTTGGCAGTCGACGTATCTGATATGGTTATCTTTTTTCTGTCTGATGTTTGCTTTTTATTACGTGGTAAGCTGGACATCAAAATTACTAGTTGATGCCGGATTGACAACTGCTCAGGGTATATCTGCAAACATTTATGTCATGACAGGGGGCATTGTTGGGTCGGTCGTCCTCGGCTTATTGACGCGGCGTTATGATGTCACTCGGCTCACTGCACTTTACTTATTGCTATGTGTGGTCTCGATGTCGGTTTTTGGGATGGCCAGTCTAGGATTGGTCAGTTTGATGATTTGTGCCTCTGTAATGGGATTTTTCCTCGTTGGTGCAATGATCGGGCTTTACACCATAGCACCTTCGTTATATCCAGCTACTCATAGAGTTACTGGGATGGGCTGGGCGATCGGTGTCGGGCGTGTTGGCGCAATTATCTCGCCTTTCTTTGGGGGTGTATTACTTAATTGGGGCTTTCAAACCAGTCAGATTATCGTTATCTTTGCGCTTCCACTGTTGCTGGCGGCAATTGCAATCTGGAGAATTAAATGGGCGAGAACTTTGGCATAATGCTGTCCCCAATCTACTCGGAATTTTTGTTTAATGAGAGCTTCAATGAATTGGGGTAGAAGCCTCTCGATTCGTCAATACATAGCTATTTCTAATTAAGAAGGAAGAATAATCATGCTCAATGAATGTTTTAAATGTTTCGGTTTAAGCACGGCCGCCTTGCCTGCAAACTTTTGGTATCTCTTGCACTTGCACAGAAAATTCGTGTTTTTCTCAACTGTAACGATCTTGACCTTGTTGCCGAGCCTAGCAACGGCTGACTTGGAAGAAATCATTGTCACCGCTAGGAAAAAAGCAGAAGGCTTGCAAGACACTCCGATATCTATCACGGCCCTGTCAGGGGATCGGCTAGAGGATATGGGTTTGACCAAGATAACCAAATTACAAGACGTCACCCCCAATCTAGTGTTCCAAAATACTCCCACCTTCAGTGGGGCCGGCAATAACGCTGCGGTCTACATTCGAGGTATTGGACAGAGAGATTTTATACCCACGATTGACCCAGGTGTTGGCATATATGTTGACGAAGTTTATCTTGGGCGCTCGGCGGGTGCTGTCTTTGATATGATTGATATCGCTCAGGTGGAAGTTCTTCGAGGCCCTCAAGGGACATTATTTGGCCGTAACACGAT
>CACEBC010000049.1 GCA_902557735.1 Porticoccaceae bacterium | reverse complement strand
ATTCAGGTCGGTTCTCACTACCACTTTTATGAAGTAAATCCGGCATTGCTTTTTGATCGCAGTCAAACGAAAGGTTTTCGTTTGAATATAGTGTCTGGAACTGCGGTTCGTTTCGAGCCAGGCCAAGACAGGGAGATAGAACTTGTTGAACTTGGCGGTGAAAAAAAAGTTTTCGGATTTCGTGGTGACGTGATGGGTGACTTGGATGGAGATAATTCATGACTGCTATAGATCGTCGTTCTTATGCGGCAATGTTCGGACCAACTGTAGGCGACCGGATGCGCTTGGGTGACACCGAACTGATAATTGAGGTGGAGAGAGACTTTACTTCCTACGGAGAGGAGGTCAAGTTTGGCGGCGGCAAAGTTATTCGAGACGGCATGGGTCAAAGTCAAAAAAGCTGCAAGGAGTGCGCTGATACTGTAGTTACCAATGCAGTGATTCTAGATCATTGGGGGATTGTTAAAGCAGACGTTGGTATTAAAGATGGTCGAATAAGTTGTATTGGAAAAGCGGGCAACCCCGATATACAAGATGGCGTCGACATAATTATTGGTCCAGGAACAGAGATTATTGCAGGTGAAGGTCAAATTCTCACTCCCGGTGGCGTCGATGCGCACATTCATTTTATCTGTCCCCAACAGATAGAAGAAGCACTCATGTCGGGCGTCACTACCATGCTGGGTGGTGGCACTGGACCTGCGACAGGGACGAATGCTACTACCTGTACGCCTGGACCTTGGAATATAGGTAAAATGCTGCAGGCAACCGATTTTATGCCAATGAATTTGGGCTTTATGGGAAAAGGAAATGCCAGTCTTCCGATCGCCCTAGAGGAACAGCTCTTGGCTGGAGCATGTGGTCTAAAGTTGCACGAAGATTGGGGCACAACTCCCGCAGCCATAGATAATTGCCTTAACGTTGCAGAGGCGTTTGACGTTCAGGTGGCTATCCATACTGATACGCTCAATGAATCCGGTTTTGTTGATGATACAATTGCGGCATTCTCGGGTAGAACTATTCACACCTACCATACGGAGGGTGCTGGAGGGGGACATGCGCCTGACATAATAAAGGCTTGCGCTGAAGTAAATGTATTACCATCATCGACCAATCCGACACGGCCCTATACAGTCAATACAATAGATGAGCATCTCGATATGTTGATGGTCTGTCATCACTTAGATTCCTCCATTCCCGAGGATATTGCATTCGCGGATTCGCGTATTCGGAAAGAGACTATTGCTGCCGAGGATATTTTTCACGATCTCGGCGCTTTCAGTATGATTGCATCTGATTCACAGGCGATGGGACGGGTTGGGGAAGTCATTACTCGAACATGGCAGACTGCTCATAAAATGAAAGTTCAGCGAGGCCCCCTCAAGGAAGATAATGAGGCTATGGATAACTTTCGAGCCAGAAGATATGTGGCGAAATATACTATCAATCCAGCAATAGCTCACGGTATTAGTGACGACATTGGTTCCATAGAGGTTGGTAAGCTAGCCGATTTGGTGCTCTGGAAACCCGCTTTTTTTGGAATCAAACCTGCCATGATAATTAAAGGAGGTTTTATTGCAGCGGCTCCAATGGGTGATCCCAATGCCTCGATTCCCACGCCGCAGCCGGTACATTATAGAGAGATGTTTGGAGGTTTTGGCTCAGCACCATTGCACACGTCAGTATTTTTCACGTCTCAGTCAGCAATTGATTCCGGCATTGCCAAAAAATGGAATCTGGGGAAGCGTCTAGTGGGGTGCAGAAACACCAGAAACATTGATAAGACCAGTATGCGGCTAAACGCTTGGATGCCCAAAGTTTCAGTGGACCCGCAAACATATGAGGTCATGGCAGACGGAGAATTATTGACCTGTGAGCCGGCCAAAGAGCTACCATTGACTCAGCTCTATAGCCTGTTTTGATGCCATCTTATGCGCGTCGACATATATCAACGACTTTTGGACGGAGAAACAGCAGCGATTGATGACTCCATTACCCTTGATCATTTTCAAAGAGAAAAAGGACGATTTAAGGTGTTGTCGGATTCGGGTATGGAAGTAGGTATCTTTCTCGAGCGTGGGCACGTCATCGAACTTGGTCAAGTATTACGGAGTAACTGTGGCAAGAACATCAAGGTTTTGGGAGCGATAGAGAATGTTACAACCGCCTCTTCAACTGACTGGGGAGTTTTCTGCAGGGCTTGTTATCATTTGGGAAATCGCCATGTGAAAGTGCAATTGGGCGAGCTGTGGTTGCGAATAATAGCCGATCATGTACTAGAGGACATGCTTTTAAAATTAGGATTGAGTCTCCAAAGGGAACAAGCTGTATTCGTGCCTGAGTCGGGTGCATATTTGATAAACTCTGGTCATGCTGCTCATGACTGAAGATGCTAATCTTTCTTTACTTCGATTACTGCAGCTCAGCAGTGCCTCTTTACCCATTGGTGCTTATGCTTTTTCGCAAGCAATGGAGAGCGCCGTTCATTCTGGATGGATCAGTGATTCAGATGATGCTCGGCAATGGTTGTCTCTGCAAATGACGCACTCTATTGCGAGTGCAGATGCCCCAATCCTTTTGCGACTGATGGGGTCACTGGAAAGAGATGACCTCGAAACTTTTGTATATTGGAACGCTTACTCATTGGCTTGTAGGGAATCGAAAGAGTTGAGATTGGCGGACGTCGAGATGGGTGCAGCAATGAAACGGTTGCTCGAGAATGTTGATTTGAGTTTCCCGTGCATTGATCGAAAAGAAATTTGTTTTTGTGCGGGGTTTGCAGTTGCGGCTGTGCAATGGAAAATACTACCGAGAATGGCGCTCACTGGATTGTTTTGGTCGTGGCTTGAAAATTCAATTGCCGCTGCAGTTAAGCTTGTCCCTTTGGGCCAGAATGCTGCGCAGAGGCTCATTGGTGAATTACTTCCAATTATTCAACCTGCGATTGAAAAAGCAGAACTCATGGACGATCGTTTTGTTGGAAGTGGATTACCCGCAATTGGTATGGCTAGTGCTTGGCATGAGTCACAGCACACGCGATTATTTCGCTCATAAAGGAGGATACAACAATGCATAAACAAACTCTCCGCGTTGGGGTGGGCGGCCCCGTAGGATCTGGTAAGACCGCCCTTTTAGCAGTGCTTTGCAATCAATTACGTGAACAATATGAAATAGCTGTTGTTACGAACGATATTTATACAAAAGAGGATGCAAATTTTTTAATAAAAAATGGCGCGCTCGATGCAGATCGGATAATAGGTGTTGAGACCGGAGGGTGCCCTCACACGGCTATAAGAGAAGATGCGTCCATGAACTTATCCGCCATCGATGAACTCTGCCATCGACATGGTGATTTGGATGTCGTTTTTGTTGAGAGTGGCGGGGATAACTTAAGCGCCACTTTTAGTCCAGAATTGTCTGATTTGACGGTTTATGTTATCGACGTGTCCGCCGGTGATAAAATCCCTCGTAAAGGGGGGCCCGGCATTACTAAGTCCGACTTGTTGATCATAAATAAGATAGACCTTGCACCATTCGTGGGCGCGTCTTTGGAGGTAATGGAGAATGATGCGCTCAGAATGAGACAAGAAAAACCGTTCATTTTTTCAAATTTTAAGACCGGGCTCGGAGTCGATGGAATAATCAAGTTTATAACCACCGAAGGCATGCTTTAAAAATAAGATTATGAATTAACTGTTTCCTCGATATAAACGATAAATACAGACATCAGCCATGAAACCGGTGTTGATCAAATCATTGGAAAGAGGGTTACCGATTGAATACTTTTGCAGTAAAAGGAAACTTAATTCATGCTCCAGTCTTTGGAGAGATAGAGACCCAAATCGGTAGTCTTTTAGAAGTTGACCGGGATGGCAATATTTCTTCCGTCATTAGTTCCGATGACCCGGAGCTTATTGCACGAGAGAAATATTATAGGGGCAAAAGGAATCTTTTTGAACTTTCAGACA
Source organism: Porticoccaceae bacterium (assembly GCA_902557735.1). GTDB lineage: Bacteria > Pseudomonadota > Gammaproteobacteria > Pseudomonadales > Porticoccaceae > TMED48. The sequence continues at coordinate 5,505 of CACEBC010000049.1, read as the reverse complement.
ACGAGTTTTTATTGCCTGGGCTAATCGATACGCATGTGCATGCCCCTCAATGGCCACAGTTGGGTAAAGCCTTACATTTGCCATTGCATGATTGGTTACAAGAATACACGTTTCCATTGGAGGCGCGTTACGCGGATGTAGGGTTCGCGAACCAAGTCTATTCATCTTTAGTAGAGACATTAATCGCCAACGGAACCACTACGGCTTTGTATTTTGGGACTATCCACATCGAGGCGACTAAAAGGTTAGCAGACATATGTTTGAACCTTGGTCAACGAGCGCTAATTGGCAAGGTGGTAATGGATAACCCTGAGCAGTGTCCGGAATATTATAGAGATCGCTCAACTTCAGTTGGTTTAAACGAAACCTATGAGTTAATAGATCATATTAGCAGTGCTAGTGGCAATGCCAGTAAAAGAGTTTTACCGGTGTTGACCCCAAGGTTCATTCCCAGTTGCACCGATGAGATGCTATCAGGTTTAGGAAAAATTGCATCTGAAACTGGATGTCATATCCAAACGCATTGTTCCGAGAGTGACTGGCAGCATCGTTACGTAATCGAACGGCATGGATGCCATGACGCTCAGAGCCTTGACTCATTTGGCCTGCTTCAGCCTAATACAGTCTTAGCTCATGCTAATTTTATCAACGACGATGATATGGCCCTTATTTCTTCAAAGTCATCTGCCGTGGCACACTGTCCGCTATCAAACTTTTATTTTTCAAATGCGGTGTTACCTGTTCGAAAATTGATTGATAGCGCAATTGATTTGGGGCTAGGAACGGATATTTCAGGCGGTTTTAATCCATCAATATTTAACGCTTGCGCGATGGCGGTTACCTCGTCACGTGCCTTAGAAGAGGGCGTGGATGCTGCGCTTCCCGCTCACGAAAGAGGCAGAAGAAATATGAGAATCGATTTCAAAGAAGCCTTTTGGATGGCAACAACTGGCGGAGGTCGCGCTTTGGATCTGAAGATAGGGATGCTCAGGCCCAAGTATGCTATGGATGCTATAGTTGTAGATACTTCTATTGAGGAGAGTAATTTAAAGATTTGGAAAGATTTGGATAGCAGCGACGATGTTTTACAAAAAATAATTCACAATGTACATCGTACGAATATCACAAAAGTTTGGGTTCAAGGAAACCAAATTAAATAGTATCAGTGTCTAGAATGAAGCCGTGTTCTTTTGACTTCGTTTTAAAGCTTCGTCAGAGCACACTAGTTCAATAATTTTTCTAAAGGAAACGGCCAGAATTAAAATTCTGCTTCGTTACGAAGTGTTTCAAATAAATGGACCATCCTAATTGATATTTTCCCAGCCGATTGCTGTATGAATGAACGCTAGTTCAACACATGGTTCCATGAAAAATTTGGCGATCCTAGAGTCTCGAGCTGCAGCAGTCCTTTAGATTGGATCTCCAAGAGCATTTAGATCGTCGCGAATCCGGTCTATTTCGTCTGGCTCTAATACTATGGACCCAGCAGCAGCGTTTTGCTCAGATTGTGCAGCGGTTTTTGCACCGCATAGGACATGAGAGGCGCCGGGTTGAGCTGCGGTCCAAGCAATAACCAACTGACTAAGAGTGCATTCGTGCCTATTTAGTATATCGGACCACTTGACGAATACATCTAGCAGACGCTCGATATTCTCTTTTTTATACCATGGATGCCACTGAGCAGCATGGTTGCGAAAGTCATTCTTCTCAAAGACGCGCTCCAGATTTATTTTACCGGCTAATAAGCCTGCTTCAAGGGACCAATAGGTTAGGGTCGCAATATCGTGTTTCGCGGCATAAGCTAAGATGTCTTCTTCTCGATCTCGGTGCAGCATGCTATATCTAAATTGATTACTCGAGAGTTCGCCAACAGAATCATAGGTCATGAATTGATCTAAAGAGACATTCGACACCCCTATGGCGCGAATTTTACCTTGGTCTTTTAAATTCATAAGGCAACCCATGGTCTCAGGAATGGGGGTATCTTCCGGGGGGATGGCGGGTTTATGGCACTGCAGAAGATCAATATAATCAGTCCCCAGATTTTTTAGGCTATTTTCCACCTCAATTTTGATGGTATCCGGGCGCAAGCTTACATAGTTTTCCTTACCATCTTTTATACCGTTAAAGGAACCTCGAGCGTCCTGCCACCATACTCCGCACTTTGTAGCGATGACTGCCTCGTCACGGCGACCTTTGATAGCTCGCCCGATGATTCTCTCGCAATGCCCCCAGCCATATGAGGGAGCTGTATCTATTAACGTAACACCACTATCCAATGCGGCATGAATGGCATTTAAAGATTCGCGGTCGTTTGCGGTTTTAGAATCACGACTACCGCCAAATGCATGAGTCCCAAGACCAATGATGGAAGCTTCAATCATGGATTTGCCTAGCGGTCTATAAAGCATCTTTCGCTCGCTTCCTCAAAGGTCGGCTTATGTTAGCAAAACAGCTGAAAAAAGGCACAAAGATTTCATCAGGAGAAAAATTAATTCAACTTGCGTTGGATTCTGCTGTAAAAAGCTTGTTACTTTGCAACGCATCGAAAACGGTATTTATCAGATCGATCTCCGAAGGGCCAGCTTTGGAGCAACCATGACACGTTTGGAGGTTTCTGCAGAATAACTTCGCAAATGCAGTCATGAGCACCTTTCAATCACGCGGGCGTATCTAAGATACAGACTATGATACTGAGACTGCTGAAATGGCCAGAACTCAGATCACACGGCCAGCTGCCCCAGGAATACTTACACAAGCCGATATGCGGGCACGAGAAGTCCTGAAACCTGTGCAGTGATTTCTCTGCATTATGAGCCGACTCAGGTTTATCAGCTCCAATAATAGGCAGGTTAAATTTATCAATTGCGCTCAAGGCTTGTTAAATCTGATGCTTGGCAGGATTCGAACCTGCGACCGCTCGGTTCGTAGTCTAACTCTTTTATTAAAAAGGGATTATATTTCAACAATTTAAAACAAACATTCTCAAGTTTTCTTTGTTCACCTTTTGTGCTACCAGAGGTTGATTTTCTTGTATTTTCAACTGTAATCAACTTTCACTTGAAATAAGCAACTTTGTATTTGACACACAAAAAGTAAAAATAATTTCATTTATTTTTATATTTCTTAATTTATTCAATTATATCAATTAGTTAAGTGGCGCACTCGGCAGGATTCGAACCTGCGACCGCTCGGTTCGTAGCCGAGTACTCTATCCAGCTGAGCTACGAGTGCGTGAAGGATTTATTTCAAAAACTATAGGTGACACATGATCTTTAGTCAACATATCTTCAAGCCCGCCAATTCATCTTAGAGAGATAGTTCCGCTGTCAGTATGGCTCTCGTAGGTGGAGGATGTCCCTCAATCGTTCGCCCACTTCCATTTGTTTCGAGAAAATCTTGTAAGGAGTGATAAGTCATCCATCTAGTTGTTCTTTGCTCTTTTGAGGAGGTTACGGAGAGGTCAACGAGCTTTACATTTATGAAACCGACTTTACGGAGCCAACTGCCTAACGTTGCAGGACTCGGCATAAACCACACGTTACGCATCTGCGCATAACGGGCTTCAGGCATGAAAGTAAATCCGTCCGGACCCTCGACAACCAGTGTTTCTAAAATTAACTGACCGCCAGGTCTGAGCAAGTCGCGCAATTGAATTAGATGATCAATGGGTGACTTCCGATGGTAAAGCACTCCCATCGAAAAAACTGTATCGAAAGCCTGCAGCTTATCGGGCATCTGCCGGGTGCTCAGAGGCAGAACGTCTACTGGAAGTTCAGCACCGGCAAATTTTTTTATCGCGTAAAATTGGCATACAAATTTTACTGAGGGATCGATTCCGATCACTCTCTCTGCACCTGCTCCGAGCATTCTCCAGCAGTGGTAACCGTTACCGCAGCCGACGTCTAGTACTAAGCGCCCAGTTAGTGATTGGAGGTGAGGTTTGACACGATTCCACTTAAAATCTGATCGCCATTCGCTATCAATTTTCACGTCAAAGAGGTAAAAAGGCCCCTTGCGCCAAGGGTGGAGCCTCATTAGGAGCTCAAAAAGCTCTTCAGATGAGATGGTTAACTGATCCTTGGTTCCGATGCGCACGCCTTCTGCTATTTCAACCGATTCTGCTCTGATTTTGGGCAGTAAATCCAAACACTCCAGCCAGTCAGGCAAATCGCCCCATCTAGAGGAATTCAAGTTTTGAGCAACAAGATGAGGTATGCTGTCAGCCATCGGATAAAGCGCTGTTTCTTTGAGTTGATTGAATAATGATTGGTAGTCTTTCATGGCCATATCAAAGTTTTATTCTTTGTAGTCCGTAGTATAGAATATTTCTTTCATTGTAATGTCCCTCATTAAATTCGTCAGGCACAAATGGACAGCAAACGGCTTCAAAAGATTGAGGAAAAGTTGGCATTTTTGGAGCATGCTTATGCTGAGTTAGAGGGAGAGGTCTTTCAACAACAAGGCGAGATTGAATCACTGAAACTATTTATTGGTCTTCTTCAAGAGAAGCTAGATAGTTTGATTGATGCAGAGGACTCGGGGAACGAGATTTCGATCCAAAATCCACCGCACTATTAGGAAAACCCAGATGGAAGAATCAGCGAAATTTTCCCAAGCAGTCGAAATAGACAAAGTGTTAAGCCTACAACGTTCTCATGCGCTCTCATTGAGAGGCTCGGATTACCGGCAACGGCTGGCCGTTTTAGATCGCTTTGAAAAGGTGTTTAGAGCTTCGTTTGGCGAAATTTACCGCGCTTCCTTTGCTGATTTCTCCAAATCTGAGGCGGAAGTCGATTTTACCGAGATATTTACTGTACTTTCCGAACTAAAACATATTCGAAAGAACCTGAGGTCTTGGATGAAATCTAAGAGCGCTGCTTCCGCCTTGACGATGTTTGGTACCTCAGCAAAGATTATCTCAGAACCACGGGGAGTTTGTCTGGTTGTTTCCCCTTGGAATTATCCATTCAATTTAACGTTTTGTCCGATGATGCTAGCGATTGCAGCTGGTAATACTGTCATTATCAAACCATCCGAACTAACACCAAATATGTCAGAGGTGATTTGTGACATTGTTGGCAAAGCTTTCACTCCCGAGGAGGTAGTCGCGTTTCAAGGTGACGCGTCAACAGCATCTTACCTTACAAGTCTTCCCGTTGATCACATCTTCTTCACGGGAAGTCCATCAATTGGTCGACGGGTCATGGCTGCTGCAGCCGAAAACCTCACTTCTATAACTCTGGAGTTAGGCGGCAAAAGCCCAGTTGTAATAGATCATACGGCTGATCTAAAAAAGGCAGCAGGAGACATTGTTTTTGGAAAGTTTATGAATAACGGCCAGACGTGTATAGCGCCTGACTACATATACGTTGAGGGAACAGTTAAAGAAACTTTTGTAGAAGAGATGAAGAAAAGCATTCTCAGCCAATATGGGCCATTTGATTCACTTCCTTCAAATTCAGACTATTGTCGGATAGTGAATGATCTTCATTTTGAGCGATT
>CACEBC010000048.1 GCA_902557735.1 Porticoccaceae bacterium | reverse complement strand
CAGGATCCAGACGATCTCACGGCGGCCGTGAGACCTAGATTGGGCCGAATGATTGTGCAAGGGCTGATAGATGTGAATACGAGTTTGCCAGTGATAACTCTCGATCCATCGCTCGAACAGATGCTGCACAACATTCTACAACAAAGCAGTAAGAATCAAGGATTAGTCATAGAGCCTAATTTGGCTGAAGGCTTGTTTAATGCTCTTTCAGAAAATACTCAGAAAGTTGAGAATCAAGGCCATCCTGCGGTGCTGGTTGTCTCCCCAGGAATAAGGCCTTGGTTGGCCAAAATTACACGCCATAGACTCCCTGATCTCACGGTGCTCTCATACAGCGAAATACCAGATGATCAGGCAGTAAAAGTGGTTGCCACAGTAGATGTAGAAAATACTTAAGTTGAGGAAGTAACATGGAATTGCAGAGAGTCCTAGCGCATGACACCCGTAAAGCGATGGAGAAGGTATATGAGCTCTACGGCGAAGACGCTATGGTTGTGTCAAATAGTCGAACTCACAATCAGACGGAGCTAGTAGTAGCTATTGACCTTGCCACTCAAGCCATGGATGCGCTCAGTGAAACTCCCGTGGAGAGTCCGTCACCGCGCCGAGAAGCCTTGGGAGAAATGCCTAATTTTGATTCGGTTTTAGAGTCCCATGTCTTCGGCGATCAGGACCAAAAGACTGGCCACAAAGTTCTAGGGCATGGCACCGCAAATCAACCCACGGAAAATCAGATGCAACCGTTCGACAGAGGCATAGAGATTAACCCTGACTTCAGCAACGTTACTTCAGTCGAGCAAGACGATACCGCAAACCTGCGTGCTCGAGAAATTGTCGATATGGTAAAGCAAGAATTGGCAAGCATGCGCAAAGAATTCAAATTATCTCAACAGGTGGATGCTTGGAGCGGAACACTAGCGGTTTCCGACGAAATGCGTCCCTTGATTGACGCATTTAATGAGACAGGTATGCCAGTAGGTTTGCGTGCGATGTTGACTGATATTATTAATAACCATACGGATATGATAAGTGCGCTGACTGAAATCGCATCCTTTATAGGCGACGGTATAAAACATACAAATCTTCTTGATGATATTTCTGGCATTCACTTTATAGCAGGCGCTTCTGGGGCCGGCAAAAGCCTTATGGCTGGACGTTTGTGTAAACAGATGGCCGTGCAGTATGGTGATCAAGAAGTTGCAATGATCAGTTACAACGACACTCGATTTGGTGCATGGAATCAATCTCAACTTATCGGCACACAGGCTGGTGTCGAAACCTTCCGCGCGAACAATTTAGAGACGCTCGGACAGCTTTTGTCCGAACTCGAGTCTCGCAGATTAGTTATAATCGATACCCCGGGTGTCGATTTAATAAATAATATTGAAACTCTCGGAAAATTGTTACCGCAAGCTAAAAAACATCTTGTAATAGCAGCGGACGCCTCCGAAGCTTCGCTAAAAAGACATCTGTTAAATCCGCGCCTCGAATGGGATTCTGTAATGCTGTCTCGACTGGAAACTCAAGTGTATCCTTGGCCGGTTGTTAGCGCTTTGATGAGCAGCGACTTGTCACTTTCGCTGGCAGCAGCTGAGCCCACAATTTTAGATTCGGCCGTGCCAATGACAGGGATCGGTTTGGCCCAACATACATTAACGCAACTACCTATTCATTTTGTTTGACTAGACCGAACTGATCGACGAAGATAGTAGGTTGAAAAGATGGTAATACTTAAGTAATAGAGGTGCATATAGCGCCACGCGGTTGCTTTTCAAGAAGTCATTAACCTATCGAATACGTGACTCTTGCAATGTAAGGCCATTGGAGAATTGAGTTAAAATGTTGAAGACGGTTCCCACGCAAATCATAGGAATTGCAAGCGGAAAAGGCGGCGTCGGTAAGACGACAGTTTCTGTCAATCTTGCTGTGACCTTAGCATCACTCGGGAAAAAAGTGATGATATTCGACGCTGATTTGGGACTTGCTAACGCTCAACTGGCCTTGGGATGCAGGACGCCTTTTAACTTCAGCCATGTGCTGTCGGGTGAGAAAACCTTGCAGGATATTATTGTTGAGGGCCCGATGGGCGTTAAGCTCGTGCCCGGTGCTAGCGGTATCCAGCATATGGTTGCCCTAAATCCAATGGAAACGGCCGGCATAATTAATTCTTTTTCAGAAATTGAAGAGCAAGTTGATTATTTTATCGTTGATCTTGCTGCTGGCATGGCTGATACAGTAATGACCTTTCTTCGTGCTTGTCAGCACAGATTTATTGTCGTTAAGAATGAACCCTCATCTATTGCAGACGCCTATGGCATGATCAAAGTCATGATTCAGGACTACGGCCTAGAAAATATCGGGCTTATTCCAAATGGCGTTATTTCGCAGGAAGAGGGTGAACGCCTCTTCGGTAGCATCAATTCTGTTATCCAAAATTTTCTTGGCGGAGATATTAACTACCTCCATGCAATTAGTAAGGATGATATGGTTCTTCGGTCGATAAAGGCTGCCCAACCGCTCACATCGTTCGCACCCTCTAGTATTGCCACGCGTGATTTTAGGGTTTTAGCTAAGATGATTCTTGATTTCCAATCCGACATTCCAATGAGTGGAGGACTGGAATTCTTTGTTGAACGTCTTGCGACACAACCACCCAATCGCCTTGGCTCCTCCTATGGCTAATATAAAATCCTACCAAGACATTCAGGAGACTGTTGCGCCAGATGAAGGGTTAATGGCACACGTTGGTTTAGTTAAGCGAGTAGCTATCCATTTGAAAGGACGACTACCAAATTTCATGGAACTTGATGAATTAATTCAGGTTGGCATGATAGGGCTGATAGAAGCCAATAAATCGTTCAACGACGAAAAGGGTGTGGAGTTTGAAGTTTTTGCAAAAAATCGAATCCGAGGAGCCATTTTAGATCAGGTTCGAAAAATGTCTTATCTACCTCGGTCTGCTATCGTAAACCTGCGCGATCATAATGAGGCATCATCAGCCTTGGCGAGTGAATTGGGGAGAGAGCCCTCCCAAGCTGAGTTAGCTGCTTTTATGGGCAAAGATTTGGAAGAGTTTCAACGTGAACGCAATCATGCCCATCGTTTCCAAACGGTTTCGCTTGAATCACAACTCCCTGAAACAACAGAACAAACCGCATCCAATGCCAGTGAGCCGGAAGCTCAGGTTGCAAAGGAAGAGTTTCTGCAGTCACTCGTCGAGGCGATAAAGGTTTTACCCGAGAGGGAACGAACGGTAATTTCGTTATACTATTCAGAAGAAATGAATCTCAAAGAAATTGGAGCAGTGCTTGAGGTAAGTGAGTCTCGAGTCAGTCAGATTCTTTCATCTTGCGTGGTCAAGTTGAGAAAACATTTGGATATAACAGAGCTGTAAAAATGTTATTCAAAGACAATGCAAAGAAAAAAGCACTCATAGCTGCAAAAAAGGCTTACAACGAGGCTGCCGCTCTAAAAGGTGACACTCGCGAGGAGATGGCCTTCAGAAGGCGTATCGGGTTTCGAAGTCGAACGCATTTGGATAAGGTTTTTGTTGAAGGCGCCACTAAGATCGGAAGATATCAAGAAGTGTGTGTTCACGCAGAGGCGTCAGGCCAAGAGAGACCAGCTTTTCCAAAGCCAAGCATGTTTCAGACAGCCAAAGGCCCACAAGGTGTAATGTATACTTTTGTTCCCCTCGAGTTCTCTGAAGAGGTGTTCAAATTAGGAGGGCAATATCAGACGATGGAAATCGATGCTTTTCGTGCCATCGAATTAACTCAAGATGTCGCCAATAGAGTTAGTTTTGACCTGGATCTTGAAAAACCAATTGTTACACTCCAATTCTTGAGGGACGAGTTGGCTGCAGCTGTTGGGGATGACACCCAAACCGGGGATTCGGATGAGGAAGGCTCAGGTGAGGGATAGATTTTAATCAGACAACTCTTTTCAGCGAGGCAAAAAATGGAAAAGATCCTACTTCTTTTGGTCGTAATAGCTTTTGCAGCTGTGTTAATCCTCTTCATATATCTGATCACGAGGGTAAATGAAATCGAACAAAGAGCCATTCACGGGGAGCCCGACGAAACGGTTTTATCGCAGCTCCCCAGCTCGGAACAGAAATAACTTCAGATTTAAGTTTATCTATAGCGAGGTCAAAAATGGAAAAATTACTTCTTCTTTTGGTTGTTGCTGGATGCGCGGCTGTCGTAATCATAATGATATATTTGATAAGCCGCGTCGAGAAGATAGAGGACATAGCTATCAATGGCCCCCCACCAAAGGGTTCGCTGGCAATGGTAAGAGAAAAAGAACCATGGTTGGGCTTGCAAGGAGTGGATTTATGGGATTTATTGTCTGGTGATCCGCCACCGGGATACGCCAAAGACGATGCTATGCCCTGGCAACCGAAGTATGAGCATATTCTTTATAAACATATCGAAACCCTGTTCAACAAAGGCATGGAAGACAAGAAGGCAGCCAAACTGAAAGAGCAACCCGAGAGTCCAATGATGATTTCAACGCTCAGAGAAACTATGAATGCTTTCATGCCAAATCAATACGCCTCGGTCTTATATGAGTCTGGATATGAAATAGTCACCGCAGATGCAGAGCAGCGTCTTGCAATTATCGATGCCATTGATCGAACTAGTGAAACCTTGTTCAATAAAATAAACGTAGAGCACTCTGGATCGATGTCCGAAAGACTTGTTCCTCCTCCTAATGCGCAACCAAACGATCAAGAGGAATTACTGGAACAAACCGATGACCTTGACTTGGGTGAAGGAGACGAAGAAAATTTCGCTGAGCAGACAGCAATGTTAGAGAAAAATCTAGGTCGAGATCTCGGGTAACCACCGAGGCCCAATATTTGAAAAGGGTTAATAAATTACCAGCGGTTTGCAGTCAGAAAATTATTGAGTTGGCATTGGAGGATACGACACCACAGATGGAATATTTTCCTCGTCTGGCTCCTCACCCAATTCTCGAGACTCTTCTAGTGCAACTTGCCTTCGAAGCACATCCAAATATTTTGCTCTCTCCAAAGTTATCAACGACTGTACGTCCGCATTTAACGCTTTTATGTTGCCGACCTGTCCCTGCATCTTCTTCAAATTGTTTGCTTGCGTTTTAACTCTACTTGACAGATCAGACACTGATTTGCTGACTTTGCTGACGTCGTTCCGCAAACTCTTAATATCCTTGACCACCTTGGCGGTTTCAGTGCTTACTCGTTTTGCTGCTGCCTCCGGAACATCACTCTTAATTGCCCCCGCAAGGCGCTCAGCGTTCTTAACCGACTCAATAAGAGACATTTGAGCGTCTGAAAAGCTTGCCTGCTCAATCGCTAAATTATTCATTGTGGAATTAATTTCGTCGAAAAGACTAAGCGCGCTATTCATGTTGACAACACGCTTGCTCAAAGCCACCAGCATAGCGTCAATTTGTGTTGTTTTCGAGGACAGCTGCTGAGCCATAAAGCCAAACACGCCCACGCTTAACACCAGTATTGTCACAGCGCCTATAAGTATGTACCCAGAAAGCTGATTACTTTTGGCGCTTGCCTCATCTAGCTCTTGAACACGCTTTTGTACTTGGTTTAAACCCTTTTCCAATGTCAACGAGGCACGTCTACTTACATCTGCCGCACTGTTGGTAGCATCCGCCGTATCGAGCAGACTGGGCACCAAAACCTCCAGTCGCCCTGAAATCTGTTTCGCATAGCCTAGAACATCAGCGAGGTCCTCCTGATACTTATCAAAGGTCTGTGCACCGTCATCATCCTGCCCCTCAGAAGAATCACTCCCCGCATCCTCAACCTCGTTGACATCACCAATATCAGCGGTTCCCTCAACTTCGGTAACCTCCTCATCTTCAGAGTCTACTTTGTTTTCTTCATCTTCGGCCATGGTCATTAATCTTCATCCAAAGGGGTTGTTGTAAAATGAGGTTCAATTTCATCTAGCTGTTTAGAAATATCGACAGTGGCTGCCTTAACTTTAGCTAAACGTTTCTCAAGCAAGTCATTAAACTGCTTACTCTCGGATTCTGCTTGTTTTTGTGAGCGTTGGGTCACTAACTGAGTTACACCGGGTTGATTTATATCACCCACCACCGGCAGGTCACTGTCTTTTAACGGCAAGAAGTCGTCTTCAGGCGCTTGTTTGGATGCTTTAACATCTTTAACCCCTATAGGCCTGAGACCACCTCCTAAGGGAAACAGATCATCATCGCCGCCAGCCAACTCAATCGCCTCCGCACAAAGAATAGTATTTTTGATCCATTTTATTCCTCGTTTACTCTCAACGCTGCCTTTAATTGGCGTGCACTTCTGAACCAATAGTCTTGCGGAAGCTGATCGCTTCCAGCGAAGCGTCGTGCACCTGCTAAAGATGAAAAAGGTCCGGCTACCACAGCAAACGCAGAATTTCCGCGCAGAAAAATTGGGACCACCAATGCTCCAGCTGGGCCAAAATGTTCGTCAATGAATTCGGTTGCCTGCGCTTCTGATGTAAATACTATGTATTGTACAAAAAAATCACCAGAACGCGAGCCCTCTACACTCCTCACCGCTTCTGGGATTCCCTTCCTGGAAGGGGCTACGACTTCATTATCGATAAAATTATTAAACTCTTCAACTGGCCTTATTATCTCTATTTGTTGTGCTGCAACTATTGGCTCCTCCAATCTCCTTAGTGACTCTATCTCACCGATCTGCTCTACCTGCTCTAAGGGCGCCATCTCCTCTAGAGAGCGAACTTGCTCGACCGCCTCAATTTGCTCTCTCATGGGGTCGGTGTAAGTTTGCTCACCTGATAGCACATCCCCTTGCCCGAGGTCAGGCTTCTGGTCCTGCTCTAAACCCTGAATGAGTTGCGTAATCTGTGCATCGCTTAAAATTATTGTTGGTTCACGCTCATCCGAAGAGGAAACATTGAGATCTTCGTTTTGTTCTAATTCAGAGTTTTGATATGCTTCTGAAATCTCGCCCTCGGCAACATCTCCAGAAAACTCAGCGGATACTTGTGCGAGGGGTTCTTCTGCGTCTGGTGAAAGGAGCTCGGCTTCTCCCGCTTGTTCGGGAGTTACATTGACTTCAATTTTCGATCTGCTCTCGGAGATCCCCTCCCTACCCTCACTTAGGGCCTGCTCCTCTTTCCCGTCAAATTCACTTATGAAAGATTGATCAGAAGGGAAGTCAACTAGCTCATCAGAGCGTCCAACATCCTCCATCGCCAACGCAATTGCTTCTTTATACTTTATAAATTCTGAAGGGTAGAGGCGATAAAAAATAAAACACACCAGAGCAATACTGAGCACAGTTATCGCCGCCGTGAAGGAAATGTCCCGCAATTTGGACGAAGCTTCGTTGCCGGGTTGCATCCCCAGCCTCTCTCGCCTCGGCGTCATAAAAGAAGATTCGTCGATTTCATTTTCTTCCTCAGAAAATACCAAACCACCTCCTATATCCTGCATCAGAGTATCTTCGCTCAAAATATCGATGTCACCCGGCATTATTTCGGTATTATCAGGGGCAACAACATCACCCAACCCCACCTGCTCAAGCAATAGATCAATATCACGTTCATAGCCATATTCTTGAGCGGCATAAGTAAGTTGAATCGCTTCATCTACAGTAGGAGTATCTACTACCCAGCGATAAAGTTGCCGCCCAAACATGGGCAACAATTTTTCATACCCAGGCCAACCAGTTTTATCAATGCATAGAATCAGGCGAGCATTTGTTCCAGGGAAATCGGAAATAAGCCTGGCTAGTAAATTCCATTGTTCTTGCTTAACTGACCTCGCGTCATTTACTACTAAGAGATGCACATGCGCTGAAGGTTCAGCAGGTTTTCTCGCTTGCTCCATTGTCATTTTTGCTAGTATTTGATTGAAACGATTTAAGAGGCTATCGGTATCATTTGGCAGAAACACCTCCAGATTAAAACCTTCAAGATCCCTAAGTCTCGCTACCAGCATACGAGAATAGTGGTCCAAAACGCCTTCATTAGCCCCGATTAAGGCGAGGCCTCGGTCACCATGTTTAATCGCTTCCAGCGATAATCGAAACCGTTCTTTGTCTTTAGATCGGAAAAATATATCGGCACCATCGAAACAGTCTTGGAAATCAAGAACCTCTGATCCATCATCATCTTGCATTTACGGTGTGCTCCCCAGCGTGGTTATCCCTCTAGTCTACCATTGCCATCGAACCGCATTTCCTTGGGCACTTCTGGCGACGGCTTTTTCGTTCCAGAAGCCCCGCGATTAAGGCTGTTAAGGCCGAAAACATAAGCAATGACCTGTGCAACAGCGTAGTATAGGGCCTCCGGTACGGATTGCTTAATTTCCGTAGTAAAATAAATTGCTCGCGCCAATGAAGGCGACGCAAATAGAGGTACACCAGATTCTTTCGCCTTATCGCGAATAGATTGAGCCAAGAAGTCGGCTCCCTTAGCTACCACTACCGGTGCCTCATCGGAACCAGGGTCATAAGTTAATGCCACAGCAAAGTGTTCCGGGTTTACAATAACCACATCAGCATCGGCCACCGCCTGAATCATCGAGCCCATGGCCATTTCGCGCTGTTTCTTTCTGATTTGCGCTTTAACTTCTGGCCGACCCTCAGTGTCTTTCATTTCATCTTTGATCTCTTGCTTAGTCATTTTCATTTTTTTGTTGAATTCAAAGATCTGATATGGAACGTCAATGGCAGCAGGAATAAGTAGGGTTAGAGTCACCAGCACGGTCCCAAAAGCTATTAGCGATCCTGCCTCAGCCAAAGCAGGTTTTAGATCCATCATTCCAAGATAAATGATACTGTCGAATCGCTGACTGACTACCCAGTAAAGCACACCGCCCACTAAGAGAAATTTAAGTAGCGCCTTGGTAAGGCCGACTAGAGCTTGCAGACCAAACATTCGCTTTAAACCCGTCAAGGGATTAAGCTTGTTTGCCTTTGGCACTAGCGACTTGAGAGAAAAAAGGTATCCGCCTATGATACCGCCAGATCCCGCAGCAATTATTGCGGTTAATACAAAGAAGGGCAATAGAATTAGCATCGATATCAAGGCACGGTCGCCGAAGGCGACCGGCAACAAATCTGCAGTAAACACTGTACGCCGATCGAACACGAAACTCACGGCAAACGCGTCCACTAAGGCGCTCATTAAAAATGCACCGAAAAGGTACATGAAAATGGCCGAACCAATCATCATAGTAGCTACACCCAATTCTTGAGATCGAGCTACTTGACCATCCTCTCGCGCTTTCTCCAACCTTTTTGCGGTTGGCTCTTCCGTTTTTTCTTGTGCACTTTCCTCAGCCACTAAACTATCCCCAACATTGTGCCGACAGTATCAAATGCTCGTTGCCATAATGCCTGGATTTGATAACCTATACTTGGCATCGACAATGCGACAATCAACATGCCAGCCATAATCATTGCTGGAAAACCAACCGCAAATATATTCAGAGCGGGTGCGGCTCGCGTGATCACACCTATTCCCAAGT
>CACEBC010000047.1 GCA_902557735.1 Porticoccaceae bacterium | reverse complement strand
GATTTCTCAAATGAAAACCGAGGTTCTAACCAGCCCCAAAAGCAATGGTCAAGTTGCTGTGGTTCAGACAATTGATGATAAGATATATGCACTTGACGCAGTGACCGGCGATGAAATTTGGCATCATGATGGCGACGCGCCGATCCTATCGGTGAGGGGTACAAGTAGTCCTCTTGTTACCAGTAGCATGGTGGTGGCGGGATTTGACTCTGGGAAGTTAATAGCGTTCAATCCAGAGAACGGTTCTATCATTTGGGAGACTCGTGTTGCACTCCCAAAAGGACGCACAGAATTACAACGAATGGTAGATATCGATGGTACTCCAATCTTAGTTAACGACGTAATTTATGCAGTGAGCTATCAGGGGCGTTTGGGTGCCATCACTCGTGGAACAGGACGAAACCTTTGGTTTCAGGACAGTTCCTCTCATGGTTCACCAGCCTATGGTCAGGCTCAAGTTTATGTCACAGAAGCTGATGATATTATCCGCGCTTTCAAAGTGGGTAACGGCCGTTCGGTTTGGGAGAATGAAGGTTTGTTTTTGCGCCGATTAACCTCGCCAACTGTATTGGATGAAATGGTGGCAGTGGCTGATGCTGAGGGTTATTTGCACATCTTACATAGCGACGACGGTCGTTTCGTGGGCCGAGTTAAGGTGGACAGCAGTGGAATTGATGCGCCTATGCTAAATCGTTCCGGTCGTCTGATTGTTCAAGCCATTGATGGCTCAGTGAGCGCATATCGAATTGAGCCCAGGTAAATAAAACTCCCTCGAGATTTGATCGCGATTTCAAACTTAGGTCTTTTACATGTTCCCCGTTATTGCACTAGTCGGCAGGCCAAATGTAGGTAAATCCACTTTGTTCAATCGGCTTACTAAGAGCCGGGATGCGCTCGTGGCTGACTTTTCAGGCCTAACTCGAGATAGGATGTATGGTCACGGGTATATGTTCAATCGACGTTTTTTGGTGATAGATACAGGAGGCATCGGTGAGGAGAATGAGGGGATAGGCGGTGAGATGACTGATCAATCATTCGCCGCTGTGGAAGAAGCCGATACTATCTTTTTGATAGTTGACTGTAAATCCGGTATCACTTCAGGTGACTATAACATCGCTGAAAAGTTGCGGCGTAAAAATCGGACGATATATGTCATTGCTAACAAGATTGATGGCCTCGATCCTGTCTCCGCAACAACGGATTTTTATCAACTCGGATTCGTCGACTTATTTTCAATCACCGCAACTCATGGTCGCGGCGTAAAATCGATGATGGAAAAGGTCCTGAGTCGTTTCCCTGTTGGCTCGGAGCATCGTGTCGACTCATCCGACCGAATAAAGATAGGAATAGTGGGCAGGCCTAATGTTGGCAAATCCACGCTTGTGAATAGGTTGTTGGGTGAAGACCGAGTGATCGTCTACGACCAACCAGGAACGACCAGAGATAGCATATACATTGATTATGAAAGGGGTAATGAAAAATATACTCTCATCGATACTGCTGGGGTTCGCAAGCGCAAAAATATTAAACTTTCCATCGAAAAATTTTCTATCGTTAAAACGTTAAAAGCAATTGAAGATTCAAATGTAGTGATTTTGCTTTTAGACGCCCATGAGGGCTTGGTTGATCAGGATTTGCACTTGCTAGGTCTCGTGATTGATGCAGGCCGAGGCTTGGTTATCAGCGTAAACAAGTGGGATGGCCTTGAGACGGATGTTCGGGAACATATAAAAACAGAAATCCGACGGCGTTTGAGGTTTGCCAACTTTGCTGATGTACATTTTATTTCTGCATTGCATGGAACTGCGGTTGGCAAACTTTATGGCTCCGTGAAAGCAGCTTATTCAAGTGCCACTGAAGGTTGGAGTGCTGCTCGGTTGACCAATGTTCTCGAGGGAGCTGTCGAAGAACATCAACCTCCGTTGGCCAATGGACGTCGGATAAAACTGCGGTATGCTCATTCAGGCGGGAGAAATCCTCCAGTGATAATCATACATGGTAACCAGACGGATGCTTTACCATCGCACTATACTCGTTATTTAGAGAAAGTTTATCGACGCGAATTGGGTTTGCATGGCACGCCAGTGAGGGTCAAGTATCGAACAGGAAAGAACCCCTATCATGGGCGTAAATCAATATCTAGTGACCGACGATTAAGTAGGCGGCGCAAAATTGTGAAATATAACAACCGTCATGGTTGACGATCAAGTGCTTTCCAACCGAGCTATCTGGTACAAAGATATGGTCATGGTAACAAAATTTCCGCATAGGTTGCATTTGAAGTTGGCAGATCCAGCAGTACCTTATTATTCTTGATCTGGCCTCAACAAATTACCCGATGTATCAGTGACTTCTAACATTATTTCGCCGTCGCAGACATGAGCCTTCAATCTATCTCCATCATTGATGTCCCCGATAGACCTGACGATTGACCCATTTACATCCCTCATGATCGAGTAACCGCGGCTTAGCGTTTGGAGCGGACTTACTGTGTTGAGTAGATGGGCGGTCCGATTGTACTTTTGTCGTGCCTCTTGCAATCGAGATATCGTATGTCGTGACAATAATCTTACGGTACGGGTTAGATTGATAACATTGGTAGACAAAAGTTTACTGGGGTGTTGCCGAAAATGACGGTCTTTTAAGGCGGCTAAATGCACTTGTTGCTGCACAAGATCGGATACTATTGCTTTCGATAAGCGCTTTCTCATGATCTCGAGCGTATGGGCTTGCTCCTTCAGTTGTTGGTGGGGGTGCCGCAGTCTCTGATTGAGAAAATCGGCTTTTTGTTCAAGCGTTCGAATCTTTCTAATCATAGCTTCATAAAGAGACCTCGATGCTTTTGCATATTTAGCAGTAATTTCATCGATATTTGGACTCAGAATTTCCGCAGCGGCTGAAGGGGTAGCAGCTCGGAGGTCCGAAACGAAGTCAAGAATAGTGAAGTCAACCTCATGACCTACAGCGCTGATAATCGGTAGTTGACTTTTGTAGACGGCCCTTGCGACCTCTTCCTCATTGAACGGCCAAAGGTCCTCGAGTGATCCACCGCCTCTGCTGATGATTAAAACGTCGCAACGGTTATCCGAGTTTGCTATTTGGATTGCGTCAATGATGCTCGCTGCAGCTTGGTCACCTTGCACCAGAGACGGATAAATGCTGATCGCTATTGACGGGAAACGTCTCTTTAGAACGGAAAGAATATCTTTGACTGCAGCGCCAGTTGGGGATGTGATTATGCCGATTTGGGCTATCGAACGCGGCATGGATTTTTTGGAATCATTATCAAATAAGCCCTCGATCTGAAGTCGATTTTTCAGCCTCTCAAATTGTCGCTGCAAAGCCCCTGCACCGGCTTCTTCCATTTCTTCAATGATGAGCTGAAACTTTCCTTGGGCCGAGTAGAGGTCTGCCTTACATCGCACAATCACTTGCATGCCGTTTACTGGTGCAAATTGTAAGTTATACCTTCTGTTACGGAACATTGCACAGTTAACTTGAGCATGTTGGTCTTTCAGAGTGAGGTAACAATGGCCGGAGGCAGGTTGACTGAGATTTGAGATCTCCCCCTCCACCCAAATCACGGGTAGATGCGTTTGAAAAAGTTCCCGAACATGCTGATTAAGCTCACCGATGCTGAAAACTCTTTTTCCTTCCGGTCTGATCTCCATCATGCAAGTATAGGGTTTTATAATGATAAAAGTAATTTGTTTAGAACGCTTAAATCTAGGTATCTTAGATTGCCAAAAAATTGTGAAATGACAGATAAATCAGCGCTTTATAAGCGATTTAAGTGGGCCAAATAATTGTTTACTGCCACGTCGTCGCTGGCCTATAATGTATTGCTTACTTTTTTAAGACAGTAAACAACTGTTCTGGTAGGCTCTCTCCATGTTACGTGTCACCAATGAAGCATTAACCTTTGATGATGTCTTGCTGGTACCCGGTTATTCCGAGGTGACCGCTAAAGATGTTTCTATCAATACTCAATTGACTCGTGGGATTAGCATGCAAGTTCCCCTTCTCTCAGCGGCTATGGATACTGTGACAGAGTCCCGTTTGGCAATTGCAATTGCACAAGAGGGTGGCATAGGGATAGTTCACAAAAGCATGTCTATCGAGAAGCAGGCGCGCGAAGTCTGGGCAGTTAAAAAATATGAAAGTGGTGTGGTGAAGGATCCATTCACCATAGAATCAAAAGCCACTCTTCGAGACCTGCACGCCTTTACCTCTGCCAATAATATATCTGGTGTTCCAATATTATCTCAAGGCGATCTCGTTGGCATAGTTACGCGGCGAGATGTCCGATTCGTCAATGACATGGATGCTCCCGTTACCTCGGTTATGACGCCCAAAGAGCGCCTTATTACAGTCCAAGAGGGTGCGAGTCCTGATGAGGTTCGTGCTCTTTTTGCTCGACATCGAATTGAAAAAGTGCTGGTGGTGGATGACGCCTTCAAACTCAAGGGGCTAATTACGGTAACTGACATCGATAAGGCCGAACAGTACCCAAGCGCATGTAAGGATGACCAAGGTCGCCTGAGGGTAGGTGGTTCTGTTGGAGTCGGGAAGGGTACAGATGAGAGAATTGAGGCGCTTGTGCGAGCTAATGTTGATGTTTTGGTGGTTGATACCGCGCATGGTCACTCCTTGAACGTACTTAATCGTGTTCGATGGATTAAAAGTAACTTTCCCGATATTGAAGTCATAGGCGGAAATGTCGCCACTGCGGAGGGTGCGATGGCTCTCGCTGATGCTGGCGCAGATGGAGTTAAAGTAGGAATAGGGCCGGGATCGATTTGCACGACGCGCGTTGTCACGGGCATTGGGGTGCCTCAAATTACGGCTATTTCAGAGACAGTGAAAGCCCTCAAGGGCTCAGGCATTCCGGTAATTTCAGATGGAGGAATACGTTTTTCAGGCGACATGGCCAAAGCCATAGCAGCTGGCGCGCATTCAGTAATGATGGGTTCGATCCTTGCTGGCACTGAAGAGGCACCGGGAGACATTGAGATCTATCAGGGACGGTCCTACAAGTCATATAGGGGTATGGGATCTATGGGTGCAATGGCTGAAATTGAAGGATCAAGTGATAGGTATTTTCAAGATACCAACGCCGGTGCTGAAAAATTGGTGCCTGAGGGTATCGAGGGCCGTGTTCCATACAAAGGACCAGTGGGTAATATAATTCATCAGATGACTGGCGGCTTGAGGTCGGCTATGGGCTATACAGGATGTATCGATATTGATCAGATGCGAACCCAACCTAACTTTGTTCGAGTGACTTCTGCTGGGGTGAATGAGAGTCATGTCCATGATGTCCACATCACAAAAGAGGCGCCTAACTACCCCGTCAGTGGAAGTTAGTGACCCTGAAATTGCAAGACTTAAGACTAAATTAAAGGCCTCTTTTATCTGTAGATTGAAACATGATTGATATCCAACTCGACAAGATTCTTATTCTGGATTTTGGTTCGCAATATACTCAACTGATTGCTCGTCGAGTTCGGGAGGCAGGCGTTTTCTCCGAGATCCGTCCTTGGAATATTACACTTAGGGACGTGAAAACATTTCAACCCAGCGGAATAATTCTTTCGGGTGGTCCTGAATCTGTTACCGATATCCATACTGCGCCAAAGGCGCCGAGCGTGCTGTTTGATAATGACGTGCCCGTTTTAGGTATTTGTTATGGCATGCAGACTATGGCAGGACAGTTAGGCGGAGAGGTTCGCAGTTCTGAGATTCGCGAGTTCGGTTATGCTGAGGTTTTCATTGAGTGCCAATCGCCTCTCTTTGGCGATATAAAAGATCATCACGATGCTGAGGGGGCCGCGTGTCTTGATGTTTGGATGAGTCATGGAGATCAAGTTTGTTCGATGCCAGATGGTTTTGAACTATTGGCCTCAACCGATTCATGCCCAATTGCAGGAATGCAAAATCTGGAGAAAAATCTTTTTGGTATTCAATTTCATCCTGAGGTAACACACACCTTGCAAGGCCAAAATATTTTCAAACATTTCCTTTTTGATATTTGCGGTTGTAAGCCCTTATGGACAGCTTCAAGCATTATTGATGATCAGATAGCGCGGATAAAGCGTCAGGTGGGAAAAAATAACGTCCTGCTTGGGCTTTCGGGAGGTGTCGATTCTTCAGTGGTGGCGGCTCTGTTGCATCGCGCGATAGGTGATCAATTGACATGTGTTTTTGTTGATAACGGACTGCTGAGAAAGAATGAAGGCGATCTGGTAATGGAAACTTTCTCCAGAAACCTTGGTGTTAGAGTAATTCGGATAGATGCAATGGAAAAGTTTCTTGGCCGTCTGGCGGGTGTTTCTGACCCAGAAAAAAAGCGAAAGCTAATTGGGAAGACCTTTATAGAGGTATTTGATGACGAGTCGCAAAAAATTCCCAATGTAAAATTTTTGGCTCAAGGCACCATTTACCCAGATGTCATCGAATCCGCAGCGTCCCCAACCGGTAAGGCACAAGTGATTAAATCGCATCATAATGTTGGTGGACTGCCGGACGATATGGCATTGGAGTTGGTTGAACCATTGCGCGAATTGTTTAAGGATGAGGTTCGCGAGATTGGAATCGAGTTGGGGCTGTCCCACGACATGGTTTATCGTCATCCGTTTCCGGGTCCCGGGCTCGGAGTGCGTATTCTTGGCGAGGTGACGAGAGAATACGCCGACATTTTGCGAGAAGCCGATGCTATTTTTATCGAAGAACTGGTCAATAGTGGTTGGTACCATAAAACTAGTCAGGCCTTTGCGGTTTTTGTGCCGGTTAAATCCGTGGGCGTGGTTGGAGATGGCCGGCGCTATGAATGGGTCATTGCCCTGCGTGCGGTGGAGACCATCGACTTTATGACCGCGCGCTGGGCGCACTTACCTTATGAGCTATTGGAAAGAGTGTCTAATCGTATAATAAATGAGATTGCTGATGTTTCACGTGTGACTTATGACATTTCCGGTAAACCACCAGCGACTATTGAGTGGGAATGAGAATTAACGTTGTAGGAACTTCAGGTAGCGGTAAATCGACATTCGCTAAAAGCATTGCAAAAAAATTTAATGCTCCTTACGTTCAATTGGATGAATTACATTGGAAACCTAATTGGGAAGAATCTTCGGACGAAGAGTTCTTTCCCAAATTGGAGAAAGCGCTGTTGTCTGATATGTGGATTTTGGATGGCAACTACACAAGAACTATCCCTATCAAATGGAAGCGTGTGCAGATGGTGGTGTATTTAGACTTACCCTTTCATGTTGTTCTTTACAGAATAGTTAAGAGAAGCTTGTTAAGAGGTATCAGAAAGGAAGAGCTATGGCATGGTAATAGGGAGACAGTATGGAAGCATCTTTTTACTAGCGACTCGATGATTTTATGGACAATCAGAACTTTCAAAAAAAACAGAAAAAAATACTCCGAGCTTTTTGCGAGAAAAGAGTATTCACACATCAAATTCGTAAGATTAAGTAATAAGGAAGAAGTAGAGAGTTTTCCTGAATTAGTTGAAAAATTGATTAATGAATAATAACAGTTACAAAGTCTAATTATGAAGCCTTTAAAGTATTGATTTTACTGGCTATTTTAGTAACGTAACTATTGAGTGGGAATGAGAAGACACAAACTTATGTTATTAATTCAACTATTAGTTTCTAAAAAAAATTATATAAACTATATATTGTAATTTTCTAGGAGAGGTTAGTGAGAATAGGGCAGGTATTTAGATATCCAAAGCAAAAAAATAGGAAGAGAGAAAAGATAGATGGCTTTCCTAATTTCTCTTTCTACACGAACTGCCCGAATGAAAATTTGGTTTTATTAGAAAAAGGAATAAACCCAATTGGGTTAATTAAAAATAAGAGTATTCACCTTACACCAGCTATTATTACTTCTACTAGTCCTCACAAAATAGGATCCGCTGATACACCATGGCAAGATTTTTATAATGTCTCAAAAGGGCATATTAGATATTTTGGTGACAATAAAGGTTCAAGTAATCCAGAGAATAAAGCTGGCAATAAGGCATTATTGAAACAATTTGAACTTCATAATTCTAGTGATTCTGATACTAGAAAAACTGCAAGCCCAATAATTTTTTTTAAACGTGTCCCCATCAATAATGCAATTAAGGGTTTTGTTGAATTCAATGGCTTTGGTGTAATTACTAATGCTGAAAGAGTTGTTCAACATAATAGAAGATCTAATTCAGATTTTGTTAATTATAGTTTTGATTTCGCCGTTCTAGACATTTCACAAGAGAATGAAGAATTTAATTGGGAATGGATAAACTCTAGAAGAGATAGAAGTAAAACTTTAGATGAAACTATGGACATCGCCCCTAGTGCTTGGAAGTATTGGGTAAAAAATGGAAATGGCGATATAGAAAAGGTAAGAAGAAATGTTTCAAAATTACAGGTTCTTTCAACCTCAGAGCAAAAACCTGAAAAAAATTCTAGAGACTTAAAAACATTACAAGAGATTTATAATTTTTACTCTAAGACTCCAGCATCTAAGAAAAGATTTGAAAACCTCGCTTCCATTGTTACAGAACATCTAATTAGAAAATCATCTTCCGGTTACAAATCCGGATGGATAACAAAAGGCAGTGGTGATTCGGGTATAGATTTCATAGGGAGGATGGATATTGGTTCAGGGTTTGGTTCCGCAAAAGTAATTGTCTTAGGACAAGCGAAATGTGAAAGTCTAAATAGTCCTACAGGAGGAACTCACATTGCTAGAACAGTAGCAAAGTTGAAAAGAGGCTGGTTAGGAGTATATGTCACAACTTCTTATTTTTCCGATAAGGTTCAAATAGAAATTCTTGAAGATAAATACCCGCTTCTATTGATTAATGGAAGAATTCTATCTCAAGAGGTGAATGAGATTATCTTGGAGCAAGGTTATGAAAACGTGAAAGAGTATTTAGAGGATATAGATAAAAGATATGAAGGGGCAATCAAATTTAGAGATCCTGAAGAAATTCTTTTTGATAGATAAATATGAAAAATAGATGAGTAATCCTGATAACAATAGTTACAAACTAGTTACAAAGTCTATTTCAATACCCTTAAAACCATTGATTTTATTGAGGTTTTAGATAACGTAACTATTGAGTGGGAGTGAAGGTAGTTGATGAACTTTTTTCCCGGTCAAGGAGGCGTTGTCATACACACTTCATACACACACCATAAAAAAGTCAATAAAAACAGTAATTTATAGATCTGTTATTGTTGAGTGGGAGTAGTGTTTCTTGTGTAAGTTTCTGATTTAATGATATTAATTACTTACACATTTGTTTCACATATAAAATCAATCGTTGATTTATTTGAGGCAGAGATTAAGAGTATTAATGAAACTAACGATTGAACAAGCACTGCAGCAGGGTGTAGCTGCACATAAAGAAGGCAAGCTTCAAGATGCTGAGCGTTTATATCGGGCAATCTTGCAGTCCCAGCCTTTGCATCCAGACGCTAACCATAACCTCGGCGTATTAGCAGTTTCCGTTAATAAGGCTGATGCGGCACTACCGTTATTTAAAACTGCTCTAGAAGCCAACCCGAAGATAGAACAGTTTTGGTTGAGCTATATTGATGCCCTCATAAAGGAACAACAGTTTGAAAATGCCAAGCAAGTCTATGAGCAGGCAAAGAAGCAGGGATTGGATGGAGAGAAATTAAATATCATAAAGGCACAGCTAGCCTCTATAAATGAAGCTGTAAATGCTGATAGTGAAAACCCACCTCCAGAACTACTCAATAGCCTTTTAGGGCACTATCAGAACGGACAATTTGATGACGCTGAAAACCTAGCGATATCCATCACTCAAGATTTTCCTGAATATCAATTTGCCTGGAAAGTACTAGGCGCAGTATTAGGAGCAACAGGCAAAACGTCTGAAGCCGCAGATGCTAATCAAACAGCAGTTGCTTTATCTCCCCAAGACGCTGCTGCCCACAGCAACTTGGGTGTCACGCTCCACGAACTAGGAAGATTAGACGAAGCTGAGGCAAGCTGCAGGCAAGCGATAGCGTTGAAACCTGACTATGCCGAAGCCCACAGCAACTTGGGTGTCACGCTCCACGAACTAGGAAGATTAGACGAAGCTCTAGCAAGCTATACACAAGCGATAGCGTTGAAACCTGACTATGCCGATGCCCTTGTAAATCTCGGTATCGCTATCAAAAACGTAAGATTCAATTCATCAAACCCCAAGCTCTATCCCCCATTAACCGAACTGTTAG
>CACEBC010000046.1 GCA_902557735.1 Porticoccaceae bacterium | reverse complement strand
TAGCCACTAATTATGTCGGTTAATCTTCGTTCACCAATAGCGATCTTGTCATAGTCGTCTAGAATATTAGACACCGTATTTGGCCATTCAGTGATGGCTGCCAAGAGCTCTCGAGTTCCCTCTTCAATTCTCTTCGCGATTTCAATTTCTCCTTCTCGAGTAAGAAGCTCTACCGATCCCATCTCTCTCATGTACATTCTTACTGGATCAGTAGTACGATGTTGCTCGGATTCAACTGATGCTAGGGCAGCGGCAGCTTCAGCTGCGGCGATTTCATCCGGGGTGTTATCACCGGCCAACATGAGCAATGTTTCAGCATCTGGCGCCACCTCAAAAACGGTTATCCCCATGTCGTTAATCATTTGGATTATGTCTTCGACTTGCTCTGGGTCGGCAATATCTTCAGGAAGGTGATCATTTACTTCGGCATAAGTCAGGAATCCTTGCTCACGACCCTTAGCGATAAGGTCTTTGATGCCGGAATGCTGTTTCTGATGTTGGTCGTTCAATTCAGTCATCGAAAACCTTTATGTAGGATCTGTGGAAAAAAATTGACGGGAGAGTATATCGGAAAAAGGGCAACCTGTCCCAGACTTATTTTATTTATTTCTTACTCTTTTAGTTTCGTACAAGTCGCTGTTTTATGGTAATTTTTAAGTCATTTTCGCCATCGAATTCAGAGTTCTCAGGTAAGCTAACGTATATGTTATGCAATTGTTTTATTTCTTTTTCGTTCAGATTATCTTTTTCAAGTAGGTGACGCGCCTTTTGTCTGTCTGGAAGTGCATCAAATAGCTTGCCTTTGACATGGTTCAAGGCATCACAAAACTCGGCAGTATTGTCTCGCTCTGAATTAGGCTGAGAGCGATAGATTTCGTGCGCCTTTAGTTCTGTCAGATAGCGAGCATGGTCCTGAAGTTCGGGTGCGGATTGCCAAATAGCAGAAACAAGTCTCGCATCTCGAGTTGGTTTGTTTCTCAAAGACTTCACCAGCTCAATGAATAATTTTATTTCCCGATCAGAGGTTCCCTCCATAAGTGATAGATCACTCGCATGCGCAAGCAGATCTGGATGGTTTAGCAATAGACCGATTAGATATTTGATTGGTGAGAACAGTATCTTTTTTTCGCTCCATTGGGTCATGCTGTTAACCTGAGGGTAGTATTGACTATTAGCGTAATAATAGTCGGGGTAATTCGCATCAGAAGAGGCTTCCGATTCTTTGCTGGCAGCTCCACTTTGCCTCGAATTTGTTTTGAACCTGTTAGTTTGCAAATACTTTTGCAAATCGTTTGTTACTAATCCTGTAATCTCAGCCAACTTGGCAAGCATCAACTTTTTAAAAATCCCATCGGGAATTTTATTTATTTGAGGCGCGCAAGTTTTACCCAGCTTTGCCTTTCCGTCGGGGGTAGACGTGTTTATGTTGGTTGAGAAGTGAGAAAAGAAAAACTCTGAAAGCGGAAGTGCAGATGACATCATCTCCAAAAATGCGTCTTTTCCCAATTTGCGCACCATGGTATCGGGATCTTCTTTCTCGGGCAAAAACAAAAATCGAACCGATAAACCGTCATTCATTTGTGGAAGCACTGCGTCGAGCGCACGAGCAGCAGCTCTTCGACCCGCGTCATCCCCATCAAAACAAAACAGGATATCTGGCGCATTGCGAAAAATTTTCTTTATGTGCTGATCAGTGATTGCCGTGCCTAAGGTAGCTACACAGTTAGGGATCCCACACTGAGCAAGTGAGATTACATCCATGTATCCTTCTACAATTATCAGTTCTAATAGTCGATTTGAAGCTTTTCTGGCTTCGTATAGTCCATATAGCTCGCGTGATTTCTGAAATACTGGTGTCTCGGGAGAGTTGAGATATTTAGGCTTGCTCTCATCTAACACTCTACCTCCAAAACCAATGGTTCGCCCACGTTGATCCCGAATGGGGAAGACAATTCGATTACGAAATCTGTCATACTTTTTTTTCTCTTCAGGCTTGTGAACGAGCATACCTGCTTTTTCGAGCAGCAAAAGTCTCTTAGGGTCTCCTTCCTCTTCTTTGATCAAGTTGTCCCACGTTTGGGGCGCGAAACCAATTCCAAATTTCGCTGCTACTTCTCCCGTGATGCCGCGGCTTTTCATATAATTTATTGCATCTCTAGAAATCTCATGCCTCCTAAGTTGGTGTCTAAAAAACCTATCGCAATCACTGAGAATAGAGTAGATTTCTCGCTTGCTGCGATCTTCTTTCCGATTTGGGGTGCCGAATTCAGGGATTGCAACACCGGCATACTTGGCTAAGACTTCAACGGCTGGAAGGAAATCGAGATGGTCAAACTCCATGACAAATTTGAGCGCATTTCCTGTGGCTCCGCACCCAAAACAATAATAAAACTGTTTATCTTGAGCGATCGTGAATGATGGACTTTTTTCTTGATGAAAAGGGCAACATGCCACATGATTTTTGCCAGCCTTTTTGATTTCCAATCGACTGCTGACCAGATCGATGATATCTACTCGATCAATCAAATCTTCAATGAAACTTTGGGGAATACGTCCTGCCATTTTCTCGTAAGATGCATTGCTAAATGCGTAGTTTACTCTCTTCCGAGCAGAAAAAAAGACAGCGCAGTGTCATGTCAGGTTGTATCGTATTTATTTGCTTAGCAAAGACTTGACAATACGACTGACCTCTGTCATGTCCGCGAGTCCTTGTGTTTTAGGTTTGAGTAATGCCATCACCGCTCCCATATCTTTCATTGAAGAAGCCTGACAATCTTGAATAGTAGACTGGATTAGCTCGTTTATTTCATCTTTTGTAAGTTGTTGGGGCAAAAAATCTTTTATGACCGCTATTTCTTCAGCCTCGGTTTCAGCGAGCTCTTGTCGGCCGGCGGACTCATACTGCTTCATCGAATCTCGGCGTTGCTTTAACATTTTGTCCAGCACAACAAAAATTTCGTGATCTTCAAGTGTTCGACCTATTTCAATTTCAGCGCGTTTAATATCAGCCCGAATTAATCTGATGGTGCCCAAGCGCGACTTATTTTTTTCTTTCATGGCTGTTTTCATGGAGTTTGAAAGGATTTGATTCAGATTCATCTGGAGGTCTCTTTTAAGGCGCGGCAATCGCCACAAACGCCAGTTAGCGTTGTGTATTTAATGTTTGTAACTTTTTTGCTTGAACTGTTGTTAGTACAGCCGAGAAAATTTCCTCGATTCTCTGGAAACTTTTTTTTGATTTCGCTTTATTGCAGCTGCAGCCTTCCGCTTGCGCTCCCACGTAGGCTTCTCGTAGAACTCGCAGCTTCTCACTTTCGCGAGAATGCCAGCCTTTTCGCATGATCGCTTAAAGCGCCTTAACGCAACGTCAAATGGTTCGTTTTCCTTGATTCGAACGCTCGGCATACTTTATTCCCTTTGTGGCACGTTAGTGTTTTCCAGCGCTTTGACGCGCGCAGCCCCCTGGGGGCGGCAAATGATAAACCTAACGCAATAAAGATGCAAAATTTTTAAGAGCGATTACTTAAATACTTTGCGTAAGAAATTTTTAGTTTTGGATATGTTTGTTATGATAATGAGCTGGGGCTTGCTCCATCCGTTCTCGGTTAATTAAGGATTATTTTGCGTGCGCGTACTAGGAATCGAAACCTCGTGTGATGAAACCGGAATTGCTATTTATCAAAGTTCAAAGGGTCTGTTAGCTAACAGGCTTTATTCTCAGGCGGCTATGCACTCTGAGTTCGGGGGAGTCGTGCCAGAATTGGCATCCAGGGATCATGTTCGCAAGATTTTACCATTGATCAAAATGGTGTTGTCCGATAGCGGTTTGGAACTGTCCCATCTGAATGGTATTGCATACACTTCGGGACCAGGCCTTGTTGGTGCTCTTATGGTCGGTGGCGCACTTGCATCGTCTTTAGCTTATGCCCTAGGAATACCAGTTTTGGGTGTTCATCATATGGAAGGGCATTTATTGGCTCCAATGTTGGAAAAAACGCGTCCTGAATTTCCCTTCGTCGCGCTTTTGGTGTCTGGTGGTCACACGCAACTGGTAAACGTAAAAAGTCTCGGAGACTATAATTTGCTAGGTGAATCCTTAGATGATGCTGCGGGAGAAGCATTTGATAAGACTGCGAAAATGCTAGATCTTGACTATCCGGGGGGGCCAATTGTGGCTAAATTTGCCGCGAACGGCAATATAAACCGATTTAATTTTCCGCGACCAATGACGGATCGATCTGGTTTAGATTTCAGCTTTTCCGGTTTAAAGACATTCAGTCGGAATTTAATTGAGAGACACAGGGAAAACAATGGTTTTATAGATCGACAGACGCGCGCAGATATTTGCGCAGGTTTTCAGGAGGCGGTCGTTGATACGCTCGTCATCAAGTGCCTCAGAGCTTTAGAACACACCTCGTTGCAAAGGCTTGTTATCGCAGGTGGGGTGGCCGCTAATCGGCGCCTGAGAGAAAAACTAGAAGATGCGTTAAAAAGTAAACAAGCACGAGTTTTTTATGCTCGACAAGAATTTTGCACTGATAATGGCGCGATGATCGCCTACGCAGGTTGTCAACGTATGTTGGCTGGAGAACGGGATGACTTGGCAGTCAAGGCATATCCGCGTTGGTCGTTGGACACGCTCACCCCGCCTCTCGGGAGAAATTGATGGACTTGGTTTATATAAAAAATCTGCGTGTAGAGACCATTATCGGAATTTATGATTGGGAAAGGGAAGTGAAGCAAGTGGTGAGCATGGATCTTGAAATGGCAGCTGACATCAAGATGGCGGCACAAACAGATAACATTGAATATGCTTTAAATTACAAGTCAATTAGCAAAAGAATTATTAAGTTTGTGCAGGAAAAAAAATTTAAGCTGATCGAGAGTATGGCAGAGGAGGTGGCACAAATCGTCCTTATTGAATTTTCAGTGCCATGGGTGCGTTTAAGAATAAGTAAACCAGGAGCACTTAGAGGTTCAGAGGACGTGGGGATTATTATCGAAAGAGGGTCTCGATCCTGATGGCATATTTTTACCTCAGTTTGGGAAGCAACATTCGTCCATACCATAATCTTGTAGCGGCACTGGATGCTTTGTCTGACCAATTTGAATCCTTAACGACTTCATCGGTTTATGAAAGCACGGCAGTTGGTTTCTGTGGAGATAATTTTCTCAATCTGGTTGTGGGCTTGAGCTCTAAAAGGCGGCTCATTGATATTTCCTGTTATCTTAAAAGTCTGGAAAACAGCTTAGAGCGAGACCGGTCAGCGTCTCGGTTTTCGTCAAGGACGATTGACGTGGATATTTTGGTTATGGATAACCGTGTTACTCGGGAAGATGGCATTGATTTGCCCAGACCAGAAATTCTGACGAATGCGTTTGTTCTTCTACCGTTAGCGGAAATAGCACCGGACACAATTCATCCTGTCACTGGCAAGACGTACGCATATCATTGGCGGGAGTTTAACATTGGTGATCAAAAACTTTGGCCAGTGGATTTCTTTTGGGGCGAAGGAAATATTTCCTCAAATGCAACCAAGGAACTCCGATCAACTTAAAATCAATACTCAAGCTGATAAAATCAGCTTCGCAATTCAGATACTGTGTGAAGCTCCGCCATCAACGCTGATGGTTTGCCCAGTCACATAACTTGCCTTTGTTGCAAGAAAGAAGACGCACTCTGCGATATCAGCCTCATTTCCTAGTTTGCCCATGGGAACTGTTTCCAGTACCTTTTTATGCTTTTCTGTATCATCCAACTCATGTTGCGGCCATAGTATTGCACCAGGGGACACGCCATTTACCCTGACTTGCGGGGCCAGTTCCAAAGCCAGTGATTTTGTCATAGCAATGTTTCCCGCTTTGGCTACAGTGTAGATCGGATGCCTTTTTAAGGCTTGATATGCATGTATATCAGCAAGATTAACTATTGAACCTAAACTCTGA
Organism: Porticoccaceae bacterium; assembly: GCA_902557735.1. Taxonomy (GTDB): domain Bacteria; phylum Pseudomonadota; class Gammaproteobacteria; order Pseudomonadales; family Porticoccaceae; genus TMED48. The sequence goes on along the minus strand of CACEBC010000046.1, from coordinate 4,660 downwards.
GTCAGCATCTTTGCTAACCGCTTGCAAAGGAAAAAAGGGCCTTTTAGATTAGAATTAATTAGATCGTTCCACTGAGATTCAGTTGCCGTCTCCAATGGAGTCGGGTAAAAACTTGAGGCGTTGTTGATCAGGACATCGAGTCTGCCTATTTTTGACACTTCCTTGGCGATTCTATCTAGGGTTTTATCGTCATTGAGGTCGCCCTGAACAAGAAATGCTGATTCAGATCTAAGGTCATTAAGTTTGGAATGCAATTCTTCGGCCTCAAGTTGCGATCGATTAAAATGAATTATTGTTTTATATCCACTTGCATGAAAACGGCAAGACACAGCTGCTCCGATTCTCTGGGCAGCACCAGTAATGAGCGCTACACGACACTCAGATGAAGAACCTTCCATACTCTTAATCACTTTCCTTAAGACGATTATGCCTAAAAAAGTTTTGTTTAAATTCCTTTAACATTGCCAATTGAAGTTTTTTAATTTCTTGACCAATCTCGCGCCCATGCAACCCGCCGAATTCAGTGTCCGAGATCATGACGCTGTTTACAACTTCGATTGCGCTTCTGATGTAGCTTGCGGTCACAAACATTTTATCTTGGCCACCTCGGGTACTATTTGAGATGCCGCTGCAACATAACAGGAAATTTTCAAACTTGCACGTCGAACTTTTCTCCGATATTGCCATTACTAGTTTTAGGAGTTTGCTCGAATCAAGCTGTGGCGCTTCAAAAAACGGTTTGTAGTGCATTGCTAAAGTTAGACCAAGTTGATGATATTTTTTAGGCGTTTTTAATCGATCAAAAAGCGCTTTTAAAATGGTGACCCGTTCATCCAATGGAGTTGACTTGGTATTTAATCTCGGCTCGGAATGCACAATTTCTCCAATCCTGTGAACTAAAACCGCAAACCGTATGGGTCCAGATTGCGACAATTCGGCGGTCTTTTCAAGAGCCATCAAAGTTCTGCAGCCATCAGAGCGGTTCCCATGACCATGCTCGCTAGATTGAATAGCAAAAAGTTGATCGATTTCTGGAAAAAGACGTTTCAAGGCTCCGCATTTACGCAATGTGTTGATGTAGACTTGTGGAGACCGTTCTAAAAGAGCCTTCTCCGTCTCTTTCCAGACTCTTTCGGGGGTTAAGTAATCCAGTTCGTTGCTTTCACTCACGGATAACATCAATTGCATAGTTTCATCTGCCACAGAGAACCCTAAATGATGGTATCGCGCTGCAAATCTCGCTGTCCTGAGCACCCGGAGTGGATCCTCTACAAAGGAAGGAGAGACGTGTCGAAGAACTTTTTTTTGTAAGTCTCTTTGCCCATTATATGGGTCAATTAGCATGCCATTCGAATCCTCAGCGATCGCGTTAATCGTGAGATCTCGTCTCATTAAATCTTGCTCGAGTTTTACAGAAGGATGGGCGTAGAAATTAAAACCTTTGTAACCCTTTCCAGTTTTCATTTCCGTTCGGGCTAAAGCATACTCTTCGCCAGTTTTTGGATGAATAAATACAGGAAAATCTCGTCCCACCGGCCGGTATTTAAGATTAATTAACTGTGAGGGCGTTGCTCCTACTACTACCCAGTCATTCTCGACACTTGGAAAATTGAGCAACATATCACGAATCGCGCCCCCAACCCGGTAGACCTGCATTTTTAGTTCTCCATTTAACTTGTTTAGGGGAATCCGCGCGTCGTTTCTTTTAACAGGTTGTGACGATTGCTGCATCATACCCGAAATACTGGCAGTGCGAGTAGTTTGCTAGGTTTCGACTCTCACACAAATATAAGCCCAAGTGACCTGAGTCACCGTAATATATTTTAATAAAAGTGATTCACATCTTCACTTTCATTTTTGGCATAATGCTCCGGTTCAATAACTTATGGTATGTCCATTGCCAAATGATTGCCTCCTTTTAGCAAATGATATTGCGTTTGGACGAGACGATGCGATAATTTTTAAAGGTGTCAATTTATCTCTAGATGAAGGTGAGCTAATACATATTACAGGGCCCAACGGCTGCGGCAAGACGACCTTAATCAGGATTTTAACCACTTTACTTAGTCCAACACAGGGAGCAGTTTTTTACAGAGGGCAGTTGGTCAACAAATCGCGGTATCAGTATCTTTCCGACTTATTATATATCGGACACAAGGCGGGAGTTAAAGCATCATTAAACGCACAGGAAAATTTATCGTGGATGGCCAAGGCTGATGGTTTAGCTGATAATAAAATTGTTCTCGATGCGCTTGGTATTATGGGAATCGATTGTGAGTCAGCTCTGAGTCCCTGCAGGAATCTATCGGCGGGTCAGTTGAGGAGGGTAGCGCTGTCCAGGCTTGTTTTCACTGAAAAAAAAATTTGGATTTTAGATGAACCTATGGCTACTTTAGATACCGCTGGCATCGAAAAGGTGAATGAGTGTATAGCGAATCACTTAAAACGAAAAGGGGCTGTTCTGATAACCAGCCATCAAGATATCGAGCTTGAGCCTGCTCGCAAATTTGATCTGACAGAATGGTGTTTGTAGCATGTCAAATATAGCAAGATCGACTCATCCGGGGTTTATGGATTACGTCAGACGAGATCTTTATTTGTCCATCAGCAGTAGCAGTGATGCCTGCGCACCGCTCTTATTTTTTTGCATGGTCATTACGCTCGTGCCTCTAAGTATTTCGCCGAACCCAGAGCAATTGGCGGAGTTAGCTCCGGGACTAGTCTGGATTATGGCGCTGTTGGCAACTTTGCTCTCGATTGAACGGATTTTTGTTTTTGATCATGAAGACGGCTCATTGGAACAAATGCTGATAGCGCCCAACATGATGACTTTTTCCGTGTTGGGTAAAATTATTGCACACTGGTTGTCTACTGGGTTACCACTTACTTTGCTATCGCCTGCCGTTGGTTTGATGTTGGCCCTTCCAGAAAATGCGTATGGTCCGATGGTGATTAGCTTGGGTCTGGGCACTGCTTATCTAAGTTTAGTTGGAGCGGTGATTGCGTCTTTGACTGTTTCATTGGGTCGCGGCGGATTTTTAATTTCGTTATTAGCAGTTCCTCTTTACATGCCTATCTTAGTTTTTGGGACTTCAACAGTGACTTATGCTGTTGCTCATATGCCGTGGTCCGGCCCCTTGGCCATTATGGGCGCAATGTTAGCCCTTGCCTTAGTCCTTTGCCCACTTGCAGCTTCCGCTATACTTCGTGTGACTCACAGCGGTTAGGAAAAGGGATTTTCCATGGTAAAAAGAGATAGAAAATGGCGCTGGTTTCATCAAATGGGTTCCCCTCGTTGGTTCTATGAAATCACTGGTGGATGGCTTCCTTGGCTGATTCCGCTGGCGTTATCATTGTTGGCCGTTGGTCTATTTTGGGGGCTTTTTTTGGCTCCACCTGATGCTCGACAGGGGCAAAGTTATCGCATTATCTTTGTTCATGTTCCTGCGTCGTTTTTGGCGCTACTCGGTTACTATGTTGTAGCAACTGCAGGCGCCGTGGGGCTTATTTGGCGTATAAAGATGTGTTTTATTGTGATGAAAGCGGCAGCCCCAATCGGCGCCGCTTTAACACTTATCGCTCTCTTTACTGGAGCGGTCTGGGGTAAACCCACTTGGGGCACTTATTGGGTATGGGACGCGCGAATTACCTCTATGCTTATCTTATTATTTCTATACCTCGGTGTAATGACATTGCAGAGAGCTTTCGTCAGTAAGGATATGTCCTTCAAGGCCGGTGCCATTTTAGCTTTGGTTGGCACGGTCAACATACCTATTATTTATAAGTCGGTAGACTGGTGGTATACCTTGCATCAACCAGCTACTCTCAAATTAACCTCGTCCCCGTCAATGCACACAGATATGTTACAACCGCTTTTGCTTGTGATTTGCGGTTTTTATGCGTTCTATCTCATGGTTCTAATTCTCTTTGCGAGGCTTGAAATTCTACGATATGAAAAGTCCTCCAACTGGGTTAAGACGCTTGTTGCCGAGGGTAATGACTCATGAGGATGCAATTCGATAGTCTTTGTGACGCTTTGTTGATGGACGGCCATGGTTTTTACGTATGGCTTGCGGTAGGCACCTCACTATTTATCATGATGGCCATGGTTATAATTCCTATGTGGTTTCACAAGCGATTCATAAACAATTTAAAGATGCATTCATCAAATGTGATTGAGAGCCAACCACAGGATGAAGCAGAATAATGCATCCTATTCGAGCACAGCGATTGCAATTTATTCTCTTCGGATTACTGGCGAGTTCGATTGCGCTAGGACTAATTGTTTACTCATTGCGTCAAAACATAAATTATTTTTACACCCCGTCTCAGGTGCTAGAGGGTTTGGCTTCTCAGCAAGTTCGGGTAAGGGTGGGAGGAATGGTCGAAAATAACAGCTTGGAGCGATCAAGTGATTCTCTCAGAGTCACTTTCTTTATCACCGATGGGGTTCACAGAATTCAGGTCAGATATGATGGAATACTGCCAGACCTCTTCAGCGAGGGTGAGGCGGCGATAGTGACAGGGACTGTTGACGATAAATTCATAGTTGAGGCTAACGAAGTATTAGCCAAACACGATGAGAATTATATGCCGCCAGAAGTGGCCGAGGGAATGCGCGAAGCGTATATCTCATCAAAAGATAAGGACTCTTATGACT
>CACEBC010000045.1 GCA_902557735.1 Porticoccaceae bacterium | reverse complement strand
TCCTACGAAGCTGAACACCTCCATTGCTTCCTGCCAATGAGTAAGTATGGCTTCCCGTCCCTCTATCTCCTGACCCTCTCCTAAGTTCCAGAGTCCATCGCTACTCCAGTTGGACTCCCAAGCTTTTGCGTCATTTTCTATTACAGCAGCATTGTATGATTCTATGAGCTCACGGATAGCGAGTCTGTCCGCAATTGGTCCAACATTTTTATATGCATTGATGTCGGTCCCGATCTCGGAGCTATGTGAAACAGCCACCAAGATTATTGCGCCGAAAAATGCGCCCACTACCCTGAGTCTTGACCTTCGTCTGAAAGCCAAATGTACACTTTTGTCAGTGTTGGCAAATGACGAAGTCGTTAACCATCTCATACAGCTACTCCTTTAAAATAAATTTTCTGCATCAAAGACAGGAGCTCCTGACCGGAAATCATACCGTTCCATCTAGATAATCGTTGAGTCTCTCATGAAAGTTTTGTAACCGTATCTCTGTTTGACTTAGGTAGAAATCTCTAAAGCCAGCTGAGCCAAAGCCCTGTTGCTGTATTGCGCCAATGCTTAGATCCTGATCTGCGGTGACTCCCAGCGATTTTTCTCCGTAAACGAAGGCTTGATGCTCAGCATCTTCTACCGGTAATGGCGGACCGCCGGCGGGCGAAGGTGTGTGCGTCCGGCCCTCAATTTTGGGCACCATCCACCAGTGGTCAAACAGACACCTCGCCGGATCTGAAGGATGCGGCCTGGGACGCAACAGTTGCACACCATCGGGCCCGACTGTAATAACAGAATTAGGGAAGATGTTGTAGATTATGTAGTCGGTTAGCTGATAATCTTTGAGGTGGGCGTAATGATTGAAGCCCCTGACCGCCCCTTCCTCACGCTTCTTCTTTTGCACGTCTATTCTAAGTTGCCGCAGTTTTTCTAAGGTGGGGTTCTCTGGAACTGGGATGTCCCACTCACCGAGCAGGCTAGCGAGAGGTTCTTGTATTGGCCCTTCATGCAAAGTCGAGGGCTGGTATGAAGCAAACCACCCTCGATTGTGTCCATTTGGGAGCAGGTCAATTTGAGAAAACTCTCCTTGAGTTTCGATGTAGGGCATCAATTCCGGATGCACAGTCTGAACATGGTAAGCCTCATTGAAGTTATCAGACAACACCTTCCAGTTACAGTCAGTAGAAGCCGTCATGTCAAGCACTCGAACCATTTCCTCAATATGATAAGCCCCGATTTCATCAGTGATGTTTTCACCGAGATATTCGGTCAAAGACTGACAACCAGCATCCATATTAAACCAAACCATTCCAAATAGTACTTCCACAACAACTGGTTGCAAGCCAAGTTTTTCGCAAGGGTTTCCGCGAGTAAAATTTTCAGGCCCTGGGACATTCACCACGCGACCGTCAAGGTTAAATTGCCATCCATGATAAGGGCAGGTGAATCGGTCAGCATAGCCATAAGGGCCCTCAGAAATTCGCGCTCCTCGGTGTGGGCACACATTAAAATAGCCACTAAATAAGCCATCAGCGCGCCTTACAACGATAACCGACTCGGGTCCTACTTCCGCCACCAGATAATCACCTGATTCTGGCGCTTGATAGGCTAAACCGGCAATGTGCCATGTTTTGCGCCACATATTATCAAGTTCCTGCTGGAAATATTCCCGATTAACATAGCGCTTCGCTGTAATCGGATCACCCCTCAATTCGGGTCGTTCTATCTCGGCCGGTCTGTCATTTTTCACGATATTCACCACTAGCGTCTTCTCCCCTAATTATGCAGTTCACCCACCTCTAGCCAATCTCCATTTACCCGAACCTCATATACCTTTATCGGTTTATTAGTCAGTTGGCCCACCGCTAATCCAGTCTTTAGGTTGAAGCGCATGCCATGTACTGGGCACGAAATATGACCATGCCGGATACGCCCACCGCAAAGTGGCTTATTCTGATGCGGACAGTTGTTTTCTACGGCAAAGTATCCTCTGTTGGTGACACCCACTAAAATGTCACTTCCGTTCAAATCAACTACACAAGCTTTATTATCTGCAAGCTTTGTTACTTTAATCACTTGATGAAAAATCATTCTAATCGACCGAAACAATTTCAGATTAAATATAGGACCTGCATGTCTAAAATGTTAGCAACTGCCGGTCTGGCTTACAACTCGCAGAACTAGAGCTTTTAGCGATCTGCGATATATCATGGATTACATATTCATGTTTGAAAATATCATGGCATCGACAAAAACAAGAATCAAAGGTGTGAAGGTCTAACGCGCTGATGTTCTCATAGTCACAAACTCCTCTGCCGCTGAAGGATGTATTCCAATGGTCGAATCAAATTGCTGTTTGGTCACCCCAGCAGTTACCGCTATGGCCATGCCCTGAATGATCTCAGCTGCATGCTCGCCCACCATGTGGCAACCGAGTACCACATCACTAGCGCGATCAACAACTAGTTTCATAGTAATCCGGTCATCCCCTCCGCTTAGAGATTGAAACATCGGTTTGAAATCAGAAATAAAAATAGATACGCCTGAAGATGTTTCTTTTGCCTCCTCTTCTGTCATTCCTACACTCGCAAACTCCGGTTGGCTAAATACCGCCGTGGGAATATTCTTATAATTTATCAGTTGCGCGGCGTTTCCGAAAAGGTAATCAACCAGTACTATAGCCTCCTGAATCGCTACTGGGGTCAATTGCACCCGATCGATAACATCACCCAATGCAAAAATTGATGGCTCATGGGTTCTAAAATTTTTATCAACGATGATTGATCCATCGGGCCTTCTCTCCACTGCAGTTTTATGCAGGCCCAGATTATCAGTGTTTGCTCGTCGGCCCGTGGCGTAAAGTACCAGATCTGTAGACAGTCGGCTTCCGTCACTTAGCAAGACATCATGTGATCCCCTCACAAACTTTATTCTGTCAACTTCAGTGTTCAGATGAATATTAATCCCCTTGGCGCGCATTCCCAACTCAACCTTCTCGGTCATCTCAGAATCGAATGATTTGAGTAACCGCTGTCCTCGATAGATCAGGTGCGTAGATACTCCTAAGCCATTCAAAATTCCTGCGAACTCGAGAGCTATGTAACCTCCTCCAACTACAACAGCTGACTCAGGGAGTCTTTCCAGGAAAAACATCTCGTTTGATGATAAAGCATAATCACTTCCTGGAAACTCAGGAATATAAGGCCAACCACCAACCGCTAACAAAATGTACTTGGCAGTATAACTCTTCCCACCTAAAGCAACTGTGTTTGGACCTTTCAAAACTGCCCGTTCGTAGAAAAGATCTGCTCCACTGCTATTTAATAAATCTGCATATATAGTGTTCAACCGCTTGATTTCAGTATTTTTATTGTTCCTTAGCGCGGGCCAGTCGAAGTTAACCGAGTCACATGACCAACCAAAGCTATTGCCAATCTCAAAAATGTCTGGAAACTTTGAGGCATAAACGAACAATTTTTTAGGGACACAACCAACATTCACGCAGGTCCCACCAAGATCTCGATCCTCGGCAATCCCCACTCTGGCACCAGTATTCGCTGCCATTCGCGCGGCACGAACCCCTCCAGACCCTGCACCAACGACAAATAGGTCATAATCGAACTTATCGGCCACTGTAAAACCTCCTCAAACGACTGAAAACTGGACCGACGTCAAAGACGTCGCCCATCCATTTCCGATTATACTAAAAAGTTGAAGCGTTACCTTGCCCATCTCCGACCCATGAATGATCCGAGTGATTACAATTGATATTCTCTGCACTGCATCAAGTTTAAACTCAAATGAATGAAAAATTTACAGCTGCTCGTCGGTAACAATAAATCAACATACTCAATTGATCGTTAATCCAAAAAAAATGATAACATTAATTTGCTTGAACATATTTCATCCAAAAATTTTCACACTTAGATTATGGTAACGGTTAAAGAAAGTGGTAAAAATCCGCTCTGGGTGCCAGATGGACTCTCCATTCTGCAAAGCAATCTGCATGCCTTCCAAGAAAAAATTAAGACTGACTTGGGCCTTGAATTTGATCAATACCAAAAATTGCACAAATGGTCAGTTAGTCACCCCGAGCAATTTTGGGCACAAGTGTGGGAGTTTGGAGACGTCCGCTGCTCCATTAAGTGGGATAGAGTGCTCGAGAACCCGGATCAGTTTCCGGGAGCAAAATGGTTTCCGGGAGCTAGACTCAATTTTGCCGAAAACCTTCTTCGCGATCGAAGCGATAGAATAGCGATTGTCAGCAGACTCGAGAATGGTACTCGGAGAACTTTGAGTTATTCGGAGCTCTATGAAAAAGTGGCCGCCTGCGCCCAAGGACTGAGGGAACTGGGAGTGATCAGCGGCGACCGCGTGGCTGGTTTCATGCCAAATGTCCCGGAGACCATTGTGGCTATGCTCGCAACCAGTGCTGTTGGTGCAGTCTGGTCGTCTTGCTCTCCAGATTTTGGAATCAATGGGGTAATGGACCGCTTCGGGCAAATCACCCCTAAGGTGCTTTTTGCGTGTGACGGGTATTTTTACAACGGAAAAACGCTCAATTCTTTGCCTAAACTGAAAGAAATCTGCAGTCGGATTAAGAGTATCGAGCGACTCGTTCTGATTCCCGTAACCGATCAGAAGATCCAAGAAACTGGCATTCCAAATACTATCTTATTCAACGATTTTTCGGAGAATCATGGTGCGCATGAGTTGCGCTTTGAGCAATTGCCCTTTGATCACCCTCTGTACATCATGTATTCATCAGGAACGACGGGGGTACCAAAATGCATTGTGCATGGCGCCGGTGGCTCATTGATCCAGCATCTTAAAGAGCATCAGTTGCACACAAATTTAAAACCTGAGGATGTACTCTTTTTCTTCACAACTTGCGGTTGGATGATGTGGAATTGGTTGGTTACAGGCCTCGCTTCAAAGGCAACCATTGTACTTTACGACGGGTCACCTTTCTATCCGCAACCAGAATCATTATTCGATATCGCGGCGCGAGAGAAAATTAGCATATTTGGCGTCAGTGCCAAATATATAGCGGCTCTTAAAAAGAGCGGTGTTCGACCGATTCAAACCCACGAGTTGAACAACCTTAAAACCATTCTATCGACAGGGTCTCCACTTTCTGATGATAGCTTCCGGTATGTATATGATGATATTAAAAGCGACGTAGCTTTAGCCTCAATCTCAGGGGGCACGGATATACTCTCCGCGTTTGTTTTGGGCCACCCTCATCTGCCAGTTTGGGAGGGAGAAATTCAATGTAAAGCCCTTGGAATGGCTGTAGAAATATGGGATGAAAATGGCTCCTCTGTGATCGGGCAAAAAGGAGAGCTAGTCTGCATAAAGCCATTCCCTAGCGCACCTATCTATTTTTGGAATGACCCTAAAAATCAAAAATATTTAAATGCTTATTTTAACACTTTTCCCGGGATATGGGCTCAAGGAGACTATGCGGAGATAACTGAGCACGGGGGCCTGGTCATATACGGACGTTCCGATGCCGTACTTAATCCAGGAGGCGTCAGAATTGGTACCGCCGAGATCTACAGGCAAGTAGAAAAACTAGATGAGGTTATCGATAGCATCTGCGTGGGTCAAGACTGGCAGGGCGATGTTCGAGTCATATTATTCGTTGTATTGCGAGTTGGTTGCAAGCTGAGCAAAGAACTTAAAACAAACATAATCGACACCATCAGAAAGGAAACTACTCCCAGGCATGTCCCAGCAAAAATAATTGCCGTCACAGACATTCCACGCACGATTAGTGGAAAGATTGTCGAATTAGCGGTTCGAAAAGTAATTCATAATCAATCAGTTAAAAATACCGATGCTTTAGCAAACCCTGAAGCTTTGAAACTCTTCCAGGACCTGAATGAGCTCAAGAGTTAGCTTCGTTTGAGTTATGAAGTGTGAATGAGTAGGCTGGTGCATAAAGAGTTTAAAACGCTATCTAGGTTGCTTTCCCCAAATCCTGCACCTCATTATATAGGTAGCTGTCAACTCACTTCGGCTGCCCAATTGAGCCATTTCTCTCGCCCCAATCGGCTGACCAATGATTAAGTTGAGTCTTCGATTAACTTAGCGGCGAAGGTTGTGCAAGGGGTATCTGCAACTCTTCCAAAACCTAATTCATTAGCTGTACCAGCTTTTCCAGAGGGAAATATCGCGACAGGAATTCCCTAAGCTAGGTTTTAGGAGCATTTTTGTAACATTATTACATTCTCTTGCTTGCCGCCTTAAGGCACAATCTCTCTGCAAAAAATGTTTAGCTTAATCACGATCCTGAGACAATAATGCCTTTAGAAGGATCTCGAATTCCCCGCAAAAAGTTGCCGCAATGTTGTTTAAAATTAGTCCATCAATGAGCCCAAATCACCGATCAAGCCATCGAACTTCACAAAAAGCTTTTTATCGGCGACTGGCACGCATACAGCACGCTGTGGTCGAGGGATCTTTCCCTAAAGCACTGGCGAAGGCATTTGAACATTCCAAGAAGGCAACAGCAGGGATATTACTATTCAAATGTTCACTGCAGCCACAAGAGCTTCAGGCAACAGCAGCTATGCCAAAAACACGAATGAGTGCCAAGATGACATCACATCGCTTGCAATGGCTGAGCGATGGCCGCTCGCAACATGGACAAACCTTGCTGAGAGAGCTGCGCACCTAGCAAGAAAGTTACGCCTCATTGGTCGCTTCAATAAAAACAATTTCATGCTAATCACCTCCCAAAGCGATTTGACAGATGTTCTGAACATACTGCCATCAAATAGCAGCACGGTTGTAGGATTCATCGGAACGGAGGGTTCGCAAGGGTTGGTTGGTAACCGAAGTAACATCAAATATCTGTTTGACCTCAGTGTTTGAATGATGAGCCCGCACCATTTTTTTTACAATTATTTGGGCGGCTCATTGCATGGCAAAAGCCGTTCCGGTTTGACTATTTTTGGCCATCTAGCTCTTGCCGAAATGCAGAAATTAAACATCATTGTTGATTTGTCTCATTCGTCAGAGCAAGTCGTTCGGGAGGGTGTATCTGTTAGCAAGAAACCTATTGTAATCAGCCACATAAGCTTCAATGGGCATTGCCCCTCGCCCCGAAATATAAGGGATCAATCAATGCAAGAAATCGTGTGAGCGAGCGGTTTGGCCGCTATGGGCTGAGCTTCTGTGGAGGCGCCGTGTGCGGGAACACGCCAAGTGCAATCGCAGAGTCGATCCGCTATGGCGTAAAGATCTTGAGTAATGACGCCATCTCTCAGGGATCTAGTTTTGACGGCAATATTACGACCACTTTTGATGCTAGTGAACTAATCCTAACCACTCAAAAACTGCTTGATCTGGGATTTCCCCAGAAACAAATCGAGAAGGTTGTGGGTTTAAACACGTTACAATTCCTTCGAAACCAACCTACCCCCAACTAACATAGTTGGGCATATGACAAAAAAACAAACTTTAATTGTCATCGTTTCTTAGTTAAAGTAATTCCCATGACATCCGATTGTTAATTAGATGGGTCGCAATTTGCGATCAAGAAGTTGGAATAAAGGAAGTTCATGTGAACAGCTTTTTTCACGGTAGATCGTTACTATTTTCTATTGCTTATTTGGCAACGCTCGCCATTTTTTCTGGCCCTCTCGTTGCACATGAACCTCGCGAGATGGCCAGAATGCAGCAGACCATCGACATTCTGACCAAGCAGCTCGCAGACGCAAACACGAAAATAAGAAGGTTGGAAGCTTCCGTAGCAAGTAGGCGAGGCCGACCCACTAGCGTTGCCGCGACGGGATGCGATGTTGGCGATGCTCGCGCAAACGTTCAACTTGCAGATGGAAAAATGGCTGAGGGAGAGGCTCTCGAGAGCTGGATCAGAGACTTCGGTAAAAATTGCTCCCCCCAAGAGTTGACACAACTAAAGCTTTTGGCCAACGAGCTTTTCTACGGACAAAGCTCCCTAGACCTGATTGACCTGCTCCGTTGATCCCCGCGAAGGCTAACCAAATATAGTTGGCGCCCACCAGAAAGATGTTACCGTTATTATAAGAATACCAAAACAATTTATGAGGAACCCGACCCTTACCATTTGAGGAATTGTAATTTTTCCGGATGAGAAAATAATTGCATTGGGTGCTGTCGCAACTGGTAGCATAAAAGCGCAGCTGGCAGCCAGTGTAACGGGCACACAAAGCAGCATTGGGTCGATTCCAGATTCTACTGCCATTGCTCCGATAACCGGCAGGAAAGTTGCAGTTGTGGCCAGATTGCTTGTCATTTCCGTTAAAAAAACAACCAGTGCCGTCGCACCAAAAATCATCACGACCACCCCGAGGGCGACCAAAGGGGCCAGACCTTCTCCTAACCACTGAGCTAATCCGGAACTCGAAATCGCAGAGGCCAAACTAAGGCCACCCCCAAACAATATGAGAACGCCCCATGGCAATGACCGCAAATCATTCCAAACGAGTAATCTAGTTTGTTGTGTATTGCCACTTGGCAATAAAAAAAGTGCGATGGCCCCCATGACCGCGATGCTTGTGTCTGAGATTCCCTTAATTGAGAACCAATTTGCCAAGGAACCTCTGAAGATCCATCCTAAAACCACAAACAAAAATACGATTGCAACTCTTTTCTCTGCTAGAGTAATTGGTCCCAACTCACTTTTCATCGCTAATAGATGATCAAGCGCCTCCTTGCTGGAGTCGATCTCAACGATATATACCCATCGAGTTAAAATAACCCAAGTGAATGGGATCAGAACAATACTTATAGGAACTCCTAGTTTGATCCAGTCAACAAATCCCACCTGAATTGAATAATTTTCTTCCAAAAAGGCCGCCAATAATGCATTCGGAGGTGTCCCTATGAGGGTCGCCATCCCTCCGATAGTCGCAGAGAACGCTAATCCCAGAAGCAATGCTATTTCAAACTCTCTTCCTTGTTCTCGCGAAATATTTGGAACGTTTTTCTGAATGACGGCGGCCACTGACAGGGCAATAGGTGTTAGCATCATTGTTGTGCTCGTATTTGTCATCCACATGGATAGAATCGCTGCGACAACCATAAAACCTCCAATTAAACGAGCAGCGTCAGTTCCCGTCCGCGACAGGATAATCAATGCTATTCTTTGATGTAGATTCCAGCGCTGAACAGCCAGAGCAAGAATAAACGCCCCCAGAAACAGATAGATTATTGGATGCGCATAGGGCGCCGCCGCTTCTTTAATGCTCGATATACCCATTAGATCGAAGGTAACGAGCGGCAAAAGCGCTGTAATAGCGACATCCACAGCCTCTGTTGCCCACCAGATAGCCATCCACATACCCACGGCGGAAGTCCTCCAAGCAGCCGAGGACATAAAATTCTGTTGTGCATCTGAAAACAGCATAATGACAAAAATAGTGGGACCCAAAATAAGCCCTACGGATTTGTGTAACGGCTGATTGAAATCCGATGCGTCAGTCACTCGATTTCTCCAAGGGTGCATTCATAAGTCGCCTCCAAAGTGTAGCTCATTGGTCAAAAAATGCCTCAGGTCAAATTAAGATAGTGCGTATTCTACAACTTGAAAAACAGGATTTTTGTTTTTTCAAAATTTTGAGATATCAGATTTTAACGACCACTCAACCCTCATTCTGTCAATGAACCACCAAAGCAGGGAGATGAAAAGATTTTCAAAAGGTCAAACGAATAGCCTATCATTATTGAAGCAGTTTCTCTCATTCTGATTGCAGCTTTCACTGACTGCAATGACGACAACCGTTCAACCGCCGCGCTAATTATTGAGCGCGGGAGCTAGTAGAGAGGGGTAATTGGGTATTTTGCCGAAGGCATTAACGCACGAAAAATTTTTTCTGCCGGTAAAGTACTCGCATCATAGACTAGTTTTTTTGCATTAGTTAAATTCATGATATTTGGCAATTCTGAAATAACTCAAATCATTTGGCTTCGATTAATTGAAGACAGATGCAATAGCGCTATACTTTGCGGGAAACTGGTTTTACAAGCGGAGTATTTTCTTGAAAATCGTAAAAATTATTTTTTTCATGCTAGCGCTTTTTGCCCTCCTCACATTTTTACCTATCGGCGGGAAGATTCGTACCGACCTGTGGACGTCCGACTTCCCCGATCAAAAAAACTATCAGTTCGCCGAAGACTTTCTTTGGGGCGCCGCCTCAGCTGCCCAACACATCGAACATCAGCAACCAAGTGACTGGACAAAATTTGAACAAGACGTGATATCCCAAGGTCGAACGAGAACGGACCCAAGGCCCGGTTATGCGGTTCCGGGGCATATCAATAGTCTGGATAAGTATTCAGGCCTCGTTAGGTTCAAGAAGACTAATTATGATGAGATGTTTGACTCCGATTTTGCAATTGCCCAAGCATTGGGTCACAACTCCCATCGTTTCTCTATTTCTTGGGCAAGGTTATTTCCCACAGAGGGAATGGAACAGCCTGCCAAGGAAGGAATAGCGTTTTATAATGAAATTTTTGCGTCACTAAAAGAGCATAGCATTCAACCTGTGGTATCGCTTTTCCATTTCTCGACTCCCGATTGGTTTTGGGAGGAAAAAGACGGATTAAGAGGTTGGGAGCGAGAGGATGCGATTCATCATTTCGAGACCTTTGTGGGGGCTGTGGTGGAGGCTTTCGGAGAGCATGTCACTATTTGGACGACGCTCAACGAGCCCATGACCTACGTATTTAATGGATACATGGAGGGTATATTCCCGCCGCTAGAGCAACGAGATATTATGGGTGTTGCACCAGTAGTGGCAAAGCTGCTGGAGGCGCATGCTCGCGCCTATGCAATAGTGCACGAAGATGCTCGCAAAAGATCAAAGGCAGTGAT
>CACEBC010000044.1 GCA_902557735.1 Porticoccaceae bacterium | reverse complement strand
GTGCCTCCTAAAGAGGTAATCTCTGAAACAACTTCGGCGGCGGGGCTAGAATCGAATCCCTCTCCTTGAGCGCTTGCACCTAAATCGTTCACCAAGACATTTGCGCCAGACTTGGCCAACATCATGGCTATTGCGCGCCCTATTCCTCTGCCTGCGCCGGTGACGATTATGCTTTTTCCTGCTAGCATTTGACCCATATTGTAGTGCCCTTAGATTATGACGTGATTTCACGTTGGGTAAAGCATGGACCTGATTTGGGCGACCAGAATGCGGTTTTGGAGCACTCTGGTCGCCTGATAAGGCCGTTAGTCAGTAGTAAATCTCCACCATGCAATATTACCGTTTTAAGACAATTCCTGCTTTATCGCGGTCCCAGCAGTCTTCGGTGACACCTTCATTTTTGAGTTTGTATTTTTCAACTCGCTCGCTCGGTGTTTTCGGTAAGGAATCTCGGAAAGCTATGTAACGAGGAATGGCAAAATAGGCCAGTCTCGGCTCACACCAAGTTACTAATTCCTCTTCAGATAACGACATGCCGGGTTTACATACAACTACTGCCTTAACGTCTTCCTCGCCAACATCAGAGGGGACGCCAACCACGCATGATTCAAGCACTGCTGGGTGCGAGTTTATCCCAGCTTCCACCTCAAAAGACGATATGTTTTCTCCACGTCGACGCAAAGCTTGCTTTTTTCTGTCTACGAAAAAGAAAAAACCATCTTCATCCATTCGGCCCAAATCGCCAGTGTTCATCCATAGGTTTTCGAAGAGCTCCAACGTTTTTTCTGGCATCTTATAGTAACCGCTGGTTCCGACATGCATTGTTTTGGGGCGGGCCACGAACTCACCTATCTCCCCGGGAGCGCACTGATTCCTGTTGTCATCGACGATTTGCACGTCCCAACCGGTTATGGGTTTACCGCATGATCCCGGGCGCCCGTCGACATAGGGATTAGCGAGACAGCAGTAGCATTCCGTCATTCCGTAAACTTCTAACAGCTTGGTATTAAATCGAGCCTCAAAATCATGCCAAATGTCAACTGGAGCTGCGGCACCAACCATTATGCGAACGGGGTTATCAGCATCATCGGGACTGGGATCCGTCTTCATGAGAATAGGAATAATCCCACCGATGTAGTTAACTTCAGTACAACCCCAACGTTTCACGTCATCCCACAAGTTGCTTGCTGAGAATCTATCGACGATTACTGCTTTAGCATCGGCTAGTATCGCAGGTCCGATGGTTATCCCCTGAGCATTGCCATGAAAAAATGGAAGCCCTGTATAGAGGACATCGTCTTCGGTATACCTAGAGTACCCGACTGAGCTCGCCCAAATGTCGTACCAATAAAAATGGCTCATCTGGACGCCTTTTGATACTCCAGTGGTTCCGGATGTAAAGAGGATAGACGCCATGTCACTGAAATGAACAACTACGTTGGGCGAGTCTTCCGAGTGGTTCAATAATTCTTCCACAGTGACAGTCGTTATTCCTTTCCATGTGGGTAAGGGATCTTCGGCAGTTGTATTCTGAAAGATAACGTGATTCAGGGAAGTTAGTTCATCTGATACCGGACCTAGTCTATCTAGATACATTGTGTCCGCCATCAAGGCGACGCAGTCCGATTGCACAATCTGGTGAACTAGACCAGTTCCTTTGAGGGCGACATTGATTGGCACTTCAACCGCACCAATTTTATTTAGTCCAAACCACGCGTACAAATATTCTACGCAGTTATTCATCATCAATGCGACTTTGTCGCCGTGCTTGACCCCGAGAGCTGCGAAGCCATTGGCAGCTCGATTAATGTTGGCATTGAGCTGCTCCAGAGTAATTGGCGTGTCTTTAAATTGAAAAACAACGTGATGAGGGTTCTTCCTCGCCTTATCTTCGATGATTTTATGTAAAACTCTGTCTTCTTGGGCGTAATCATGCATCTTCCATGACTCATACTTCATTTCATGTTTTTTGTGTTTATCATCCCACTGTCCCATCTTAAAACCCTCCGGAAAAAAAAGGCAGGCGCGAGCCTGCCGTTAGAAAACTTAAAAGTATACGAACTCTGAATACCCCAAAATATTCTGTTATAAACGCTTTATCTTACGTCGTAAGGCTTGCACATCTCATATGCTTCGTTAAACCAAACTCCGCGTTCATACATCTGCACCATCTTTCCAAAATCCCATGAGGTTGGAGATTTCTTATTCGGAATTACTTTGATAATTGCTCTATTTGGTGTATGGACACCCTTGAAAGCTGCGGCACGCAGTTCGTCATTGCCGGCCAGATCCCACCAGTACTTGTCGATTATCTTCCAATGAACCTTTGTCAAAAGGTCCTGATCGAAAGACACCTCTGCGTTGCCTATTATCTGAATCGATTTCTGACGTTTAGCATTCGACCCGTCATTACTGATACTCACGGAAATCTTAGGATTTGCAATAAGATGTTCGATCTTTTTTCGATACTTGTTCACACTGCTGATATAAATGTGACCATCCTCGAGAACAACATAAAACATTGGGGTTACAATTGGATAACCGTATTGGGATATGTGCGCCATATGGCAGTAACAATTGTGTTTGTATAGTATTTCAAATTCGTCTGGTTCCATGGGGTAGTCTTTATTAACGTCCACCTGCTCAAGTTTAATTGGATCAAAATTTGGTTTCTTTGCGGTTTCTTCTGACATTTTGCTACTCCATTTGACTTAATTTAGTGTTTGATGCACCCCGAGCCGACTTGTTGGGGGCGATTTAACGGCAAAAACATAAACTCAGGCGCCTAATACGGCAAACTTGAATTGAAATTTCTTCAAAACTAAGATGGATCCAAGTTCTTGTCAAGAGTTTAAACCAAAAAAATGACTCGTGTGCGGAATGTCTGGCACTTCAGAGGTCACAGGAGAACTTGGTGAATGTTCAACGCGCGCAAGAGGGGGCCTCGACCACGATGATAATTTCTTTTTCGAGGCCTATTTGCGGTAGACTAAAGGCCATGCTAGTTTCGTTTGTCTAAAGCTTGAGGCAATAAAACAAATTAAAGATTCATTCGAAAGAAATCGAACAAAAATTCACAAAGGTACATTGACTATGAACTTTGAGCTGGAACCTAAGTACAAAGCCATACAGAACGCTGCTCTTGACTTGACACGTCAGATTGAGCCGATGGCTGCAGAGGCAGATGGTTTGAGTGTAGTGCATCAGGGCGTGCTGGAGGCTTTGAGGGAGAGCGGATTATGTCGGCTGATGGTGCCCGCGAAATATGGTGGCACCTTTGAGTCCATCGATCCTTTGGCGATTTGCGTTGTTCGAGAGGCTATGATGGCGACTTCTTCGCATTTGGATTCATTATTTGCTTTGCAAGGTATTGGCAGTTATGCAATTACCGTTGCTGGCTCAGATGAACAGAGGAATGCATGGCTGCCGCGCATTGCTGAGGTCGAGGTGCTTGGGGCATTAGCTTTGACGGAAGAGATGGCGGGATCGGATTTAAAAGCCGTTTCTACTGAGATTCAAAAGATAGAGCAGGGACTTTTGTTAAATGGATCCAAATCATACATTTCCAACGCGGGTGCATCATCATACTTTATCGTATTCGCCAGGGAGGCCGGTGGATATTCTACCATCTTAGTACCTGCGAAAACCGACGGGGTTTCCACGAAATCGTCTCCAGAACTCATTGCGCCGCATGTGCTCGGGGATGTTTGTTTTGACAACGTGATTCTCCCCGATAGCGCTCGACTTGGGCGTCAAGGCGATGGGCTGAAAAATGCCCTTGCCACTTTGGGAGTGTTTCGTGTTTCGGTCGCGGGCGCTGCCGTTGGCTTGGCTCAGGCCGCTCTAGATGAGGCCGTTAAACACACCAGTACACGGATACAATTTGGCCGGCCGCTGGCGCGGCTAGGGCCAGTCGCTCAGATGTTGGCTGATTGTTGGACTGAAATAGAGATGGCCAGATTGATCACATACCGTGCGGCCACTATGGCATGTGAAGACCCTTCCTCTTCGCTAAATCAGTCTTCAATGGCAAAGCTGGCAGCAAGCGAAATTGCCTCGCGCGTGGTGGATCGTTGTGTTCAGATGATGGGTCGCTGGGGATTAGAGTCTCAATCGAAAATTGAGAGGCTTTATCGCCAAGCGCGACCGATGCGAATATACGAAGGGTCATCAGAAGTCCTCAGGCTAGGTATCGCGAAGCAACTTATTTCAGAGAGTCAACAACCCATTTAAAGCTAGGGCGCCGTTGCTGCGAGCGAAGTTGACAATATTTTTATCAGAAACAAGGAAAAAGCGTGACTAACATTGGGATTAAAGCCTTTGGCGCATATGTGCCCCGAAGGAGATTATCGCGAGCTGCCATCGCTGAGGCCCATTTTTGGGCAAAACCAGGGCTTAGAGGCCTAGGGCGAGGCACCCGTGCAATCTGCTCTCATGACGAGGATGTGATTACAATGGCAGTAGAGGCAGGTCGAGCTTGTATTGATGGATTTCAGCAATCAAGCCCAAAGAAACTTTTTTTGGCCTCGACCGGATTGCCTTTCGCGGATAGACAGAATGCCACTTTAGTTGGCGAGGCATTGGGGCTTGATGAGAATATTCAAACCGCAGATTACACAGGTTCGCAGCGTGCAGGCACGGGAGCGCTGCTACAAAGTTTGTCAAATGCATCTTGTGACAGTCTGGTAATTGGCTCGGAAAAATGCTTAACGAAGCCAGGCAGTATTGACGAACTCATCGTAGGCGACGGCGCTGCGTCTTTCCTTATGGGGTCAGAGCAATTAGTGGCCAAATTCGTGGGGTCCCATTCTATTTCTAGAGACTTGGTGGATCACTATCGTGCATCGCATTCCGATTATAACTACGTGTTGGAAGAGCGTTGGGTCCGTGATGAGGGCATCATGCGAATTATACCCGAAGCGGTAGAGAAGTTGTTGCTTGAACAAAACATGGAGAGTGAAAGTATTGACCATGTTTTGATGGCAGGTTTTGATTCACGGTTGACTTCTAACTTAGCGGCTCGGTGCGGCCTTGACCACGCCAAGTTGCACAAAGGTTTTCGTGAAACTATTGGACATGCGGGTAGTGCGGATGCTCTCATTTTGTTGGCGGACGTCCTGCAATCTGCTGAGGCCGGTGAGCAGGTATTATTAATTGGTTTTGGGCAAGGTTGTGATGTCTTGCTATTTCAAGCAACCGATCTTATTAGCAGAACTCGGTCCTTTCGAGGAGTCGAGTTGACCATCAGTCATGGCATTGAAGATGATAATTATCTTCGCTTTCTATCTTTTAATCGGTTGGTTGATATGGACTGGGGAATGAGAGCGGAGAGAGATAATCGAACCGCTCAGTCAGCATTTTTTCGCAATCGTAGAGCGGTAACCGGGTTCATTGGAGGTGTTTGCAAGGTATGCGGAGTGGCGCAATTCCCGAGGACAGATTTATGCGTCAATCCGGAGTGTGGCAAAGCAAATACTCAGGAGGATGAAGCTTTTTCATGCAAACGCGGAGAAGTGAAGTCTTTCACTGAAGATTGGCTCGCTCTGTCACTAAATCCTCCTCTAATGTATGGCAGCGTGAGGTTCGACAAAAAAAGCACTCTTATGATGGAATATGCTGATTTCTCTGTGGGCGAATTATCAATCGGGACGCCATTGGAGATGGTGTTCCGCATAAAGGATTTTGACGAATTACGGGGCTACCATAGGTATTTTTGGAAAGCAGCCCCATTCAAAAACTAATGTGGTAAAACGAGTAAATTTTTATGGCTAGTGGAATCAAGGACAAAGTGGCAATTGTTGGCATGGGTTGCACCCAGTTTGGCGAGCGGTGGGACAAGGGTGCGGATCAGTTAATGCTCGAAGCATTTGAGGAGTGCTTGGATGATTCAGGCTTGGAAACCAAGCACATAGAGGCTGCGTGGTTGGGGTTATGTTATGAAGAGCACAGCATGGGGAAATCTTCCATTTCGCTGTCTCAATCATTGAGACTCCCCAATGTACCAGTCACCCGGGTTGAGAATTTGTGCGCTACTGGTTCTGAGTCTCTTAGAGGTGCCGCCTATGCCGTAGCTTCTGGAGCTTGTGATATCGCGCTAGCTATGGGTGTTGAAAAACTTAAGGATACGGGATTTGGCGGTTTGCCAACGCGAACTATGGGTACTTTTGAAGACCAATGGTTTCCGGGTGTTTCAGCACCAGGATCGTTTGCACAGTTGGCGATTGCGTACTCTCATAAACATGATATAGCGATGGATGAACTTAAAGAGGCCATGGCTCATATATCTTGGAAGAGCCACGAGAATGGTTCGCTTAACCCCAAAGCGCACCTGCAAAATCGGCTTTCTAAAGAAAAAATTTTGAAAGCACCGATGATTTCATATCCACTTGGACTCTTTGACTGCTGCGGTGTAAGCGATGGTGCGGCATGCGCGATTTTAACGACGCCTGAAGTAGCTAGAAAACTGGGTAAAAATTCTCATATGGTCAGTATCAAGGCTCTCCAATTGGCGGTGAGTAATGGGTCTGAAATGTTCCATGATGAATGGGATGGCAGTCATGCTATGACTTCTGGATTGGCCTCAAAAAAAGCCTATGCTGAAGCTAATATCGATGATCCTAGGAGTCAGCTTGACTTGGTAGAGGTGCACGATTGTTTTTCCATCACCGAACTCGTGACAATGGAAGATCTTGGCTTGTCTGAAGAGGGTAAGGCATCTATAGATGTGCTTAGCGGAGTTTACGATCGGGATGGGGCACTACCTTGTAATGTCGACGGTGGTCTGAAATGTTTCGGTCACCCCTTGGGGGCTAGTGGGTTGCGTATGGTTTACGAGATTTACCAACAATTGTTGGGTCGGGCAGCGGACAGGCAGCTTTCAGACCCCAGAGTAGGATTGACTCATAATCTCGGCGGATTTCCAAATCGTAACGTTTGCAGTGTATCTATAATTGGCCTTCAGTGAGTGAAACGGTAATTTTTGGCATTTATGGAATTTATGATGGCTGATGATATGCCTCAGTCACGTCGCATTATTCTCTTGATAAATGTTCTTAAATCACGTTGAAACCAATCAATACTATCCCTATAATGCCTGCCTTTCAGAGATGGGCTTCCATGCAAAGTTTATGCCCTGACCATAATTTAGTCGGAGTGGCTCATGTCGACGATTGCTAGACCACCTTTATTCAAAGTTGCGCGGTGGCAACTGACTACTCTGGGTCTTTTGAGCATGTTTCTATTGCCTCTTGATTGGGTGGTTTCGTTGTCGGTATTTATTGGTGGCATGATTCACATAGTTCCCCATGCATGGTTTGCTAAAATAGCTTTCAATAAAGTTGGAGCTCGTCACGCTGACACGATTGTAGCAAGTTTTTATTTGGGACAAGCAGCAAAGTTTATACTTACGGCATTCCTTCTGTTTTTAGCTTTTCTTGCTGCAAATCAAATAGACGTTCAGATTGTGGTTGCAAGTTTTATAGCAATGTTTCCGCTTTACCTGACATTGGTGACAAACGTCCTCAGGAAGCACTCGGCATGACTTGGACTTTGGCTGCAAACTTTTAACTAACGGGAAACTACATGGCAGGTGACAATCCTTCAAGCACGACCGAGTACATTCAGCACCATTTGCAAAATTTGGTTTTTGGCAATCATCCTGAGCATGGTTGGAGTTTTGCGCACAGTTCTCAAGAGGCTGCGGAAATGGGCTTCTGGGCGATACATGTTGATTCTATGGGGTGGTCAATACTGTTGGGCCTCTTGTTCTGCTTTGTTTTTCGTAGAGCTGCACTTCGAGCGACAACGAGAGTTCCTAGCGGTATGTTGAGTTTTATTGAGCTATTGGTCGAATTTGTTGATGGTGCAGTGAACGATAGCTTCCATGGCACCAATAAAATGGTGGCACCGCTGGCATTGACCATTTTTGTGTGGGTCTTCTTGATGAATTTTATGGATTTAATTCCTGTCGATCTAATTCCGACCCTCATGTTGCTGGCTGGAGTACATTATCAGAAGGTGGTCCCGTCGACTGATCCAAATATCACTATGGGAATGGCGCTGGGCGTTTTCGTGCTAATGCTTTACTACTCAATAAAGATAAAAGGTTTTGGATTCGTCAAAGAACTAACGATGCATCCGTTCAACCACTTTCTTTTCATACCAGTAAACTTATTTATGGAAACGGTAGGTTTGTTGGCTAAACCCTTTTCTCTGGGGCTTCGGCTATTTGGTAATATGTATGCGGGCGAGATGATCTTCATCCTTATTGCGGTAATGTTCTCTGCCGGTGCCGGCAGCGGAATGATAGCAGGAGGCTTGAACGCTCAATTATTTGGAGAGGAAACCAGCGGCTTGTTTTGGTTATCAGTTTTCTGTCTTGTTTCCGGCATATGTTGGTTGAACTTGCGCGGAGTAATTACTACGGGGCGAACAGTTCTTCTATGCATGGTAATCATGGTGTTGGGCGGGGGTGTGACTTCATTGGGTGGCGGGATGATGCAGTGGGCGTGGGCTGCCTTCCACGTCCTAATTATTACGTTGCAGGCTTTTATTTTTATGGTGCTTACGGTTGTTTATTTGGGTATGGCGCATGAGCATCATTAGATCTTTTATTTTTCACTACTAGAACTGGGAGTCAAACATGGGATTAGTATATTTGGCAGCGGCCATCATGCTCGGAATGGGTGCATTGGGGGCTGCAATAGGTATGGGTTTGCTGGGAGGCAAATTGATTGAAGGTACTGCTCGTCAACCCGAACTTGCCCCGATGCTGCAGGGTAAAATGTTTCTTTTGGCTGGATTGATAGATGCTGTGCCAATTATAGGGGTTGGTATTGCCATGTACCTTATTTTTGTTGTGGCTCCCAATATGGGTGCCTGAACAAAAAACGAATTCTTAATGAAGTTCTTACAAATGAGGTGCGAGCTTGAATATTAATCTTACATTATTTGGGCAAATGGTGACCTTCGCCTTCTTCGTTTGGTTTTGCATGAAGTATGTTTGGCCGATGATTATTGAAGCAATGGAAGAACGCCAGAAAAAAATCGCTGATGGTTTGGATGCGGCTGATCGCGCAATGCGTGATTTAGAGGAGGCTCAAGGCAAAGTAGATCAACAAATGCGCGAAGCTAAATTACAGGCAGCTGATATTATTGATCAAGCCAACAAAAGGGCCAGCCAAATAGTGGATGAGGCAAAGGAGCAAGCGATGTTGGAGGGAGATCGTTTGAAGATGGCCGCCACTGCAGAGATTGAGCAAGAAATTAACCGTGCTAAAGAAGAGCTCCGAGGGGCTGTGGCAGGGCTAGCGATTGCGGGTGCGGAGAAAGTGCTTGAAGCATCCATTGACAGTGCCGCCAACCGGGCGCTTGTAGACGAGTTCTCGGCTAAGCTTTAGATAGGAGCAGCCTTTGATGGCAGAGTTAAACACACTGGCACGACCATACGCGAGAGCGGCTTTTGAGACTGCTTGCGATTCCGACGATTTGGTCGGTTGGTCGAGACGTCTAGGACTTTTGGCTCGGGTTACCCAAGACTCTTCTGTTAACGAGCTCTTGACCTCACCAAGCCAGACAGGAACCCAAAAGGCATCCGTTTTGAGAGAGATTTGCGGTGATGATCTGGATAGACCAACAGAGAACTTTTTGCTCATATTGTCTGAAAACAGGCGTTTGCAGCTCTTGGCATGCATTTTTGATCAGTTTGAGGTTCTGAAGGCCAATCATGAAAAGGCTGTAGACGTAGACATTATGGCTGCGAAAGAGCTTGAGAGCGAGCAGTTGAACAAGCTTAATAACGTTTTGGCAAAAAAGCTGGGACGAAAAATTAATATGCAGGTTCGGCTAGATCAGAACTTGCTTGGGGGTGTGGTCATAAGGGCGGGAGATACCATTATTGATGGTTCGATTCGTGGCCGTTTGACCAAACTTGCAGATTCACTAAACATCTAAGGACTGGGGCTAGGTATGCAGCAACTGAATCCATCAGAAATAAGCGAAATAATCAAAAGTCGAATCGACAACTTTGATATCTCATCAGAAGCCCGAAATGAAGGAACCATAGTTTCTTTATCGGACGGGATCATCAGGATCCATGGGTTAGCCGACGTTGTTTATGGTGAGATGATCGAGTTCGATGGAGGTATCTTCGGCATGGCGCTCAACCTAGAGAGAGATTCGGTTGGGGCCGTAGTATTAGGCGATTATCAAGCGTTGGCAGAAGGTCAAAAAGCTCGATGCACAGGGCGAGTGCTGGAGGTCCCTGTTGGGCCTGAGCTGGAGGGCCGAGTGGTAGATGCGCTTGGTAATCCGATCGACGGTAAGGGTCCGGTCAATGCAGAGCTTTCTGATGAACTTGAAAAAGTTGCCCCTGGGGTTATCGCGCGTCAGTCTGTTGACCAACCGGTTCAAATAGGGCTCAAGGCTATAGATTCAATGGTTCCAATAGGCAGAGGACAGCGGGAGCTGATTATTGGAGATAGGCAAATTGGTAAGACCGCCATTGCAGTGGACGCCATCATTAATCAGAAGAATTCAGGCATTAAGTGCATCTACGTTGCAGTTGGCCAGAAAGCCTCCTCGGTGGCTGCTGTGGTGCGTAAACTCGAAGAACATGGAGCCATGGAACATACAATTGTTGTCGCGGCTACCGCATCCGATCCTGCCGCAATGCAATACCTGGCGCCATTTGCTGGTTGCTCTATGGGTGAGTATTACAGAGATCGTGGGCAAGATGCCTTGATCATCTACGATGATCTGACGAAACAGGCATGGGCTTACCGGCAAATTTCATTGCTATTGAGACGTCCACCCGGCCGAGAGGCATACCCCGGTGACGTATTTTACTTACATTCAAGATTGTTGGAACGGGCTGCCCGTGTCAATGCAGACTATGTTGAAAGGTTTACGAATGGAGAAGTCAAAGGACAAACTGGATCTCTGACGGCGTTGCCGGTCATCGAGACGCAGGCCGG
>CACEBC010000043.1 GCA_902557735.1 Porticoccaceae bacterium | reverse complement strand
GATTGCCACGCAGACCAGACCACTATGCGCCGTCAAAGGAAGTACGCAATGCCATTGCCACGGTCTATCGACTGCACGTATATCACTTGCGCCAAAGTGGATTGCAGAAATCAACAAAAAAAGCGTCAAAACGATCCCGGGGGCAGACAACCAGGCAATAGCTACTAAAACGGCCAAGAGTAGATAAGATGCGTGAAATAGTATCCAGCCTTGCTCTAAAAGGGGCCATCCCGACCTTCGTGCTACTGCTCCGTCAAATCCGCCATGAGGAACCCCAGCAATCAATACTCCCGCGATGGCTATGTAATCCCAGCTAGACACTCCAGATATGCCTCATGAAAGGCATTTTGGGCATGGCGAGAATGACTTTGCCCCATTCCGACAAAGAGGCCCTTCCCGTCATAAAGCGAGCGAACTGTTCTCCATTGAGCGAGCCAGCCATCCGCATAAACAGATCAACTGCCAATTCTGGATGTTTTATTAGCACACGATTAAACAGTCTGTCCATGAAAACTAGCTTGTTAGAAATTGGCACAGGCACATCATAGCATCCCCTGCTGATTCTCTCTGCCAGTTGCTCTGCTTGATGTTGAACATAGTTAAAGGAGTAGCCCGATGACTGCCTTATAGCCCCACTTGCAACGCCTATTGCCGATGTTCTTGGGTCTTTAGGCTTTATTTTATCCATAGGGATAATACCAGATTCCAATCCTATATCTTTTTCGACACCAATACCCCTCTCATCCAACCAACTACCAATACTCTCGAGGTACCATTGTTGTGGTTCTGGAGTTTGTGAGATCATTGTTGACTCGACAAGGAGATGGGTGGGCGAAAATGGGAGCATATAGATGAAGTGTAGACCGCGGGATTGATCGACACGAAAATCCATAAGAGTTACGGTATCGCACTCTTTAATGGGTTTCTTGGTGCGGATTTCGCGGCCCAAAAAGTGTTGTATCATTCCGCCTGATTTTGTTTCAGGCGGCCGACTATCGAAAACATGGGTGGCGGCGTAGGAGATATCGCCAGCTGTTAGAAATGCTATATTATCCTTGAAGTCCAAATCTTCCACAGCATTTCGAATTAACTGAATCTTCGGATGCAGGTTAGCCTTGCAAAGTTTTAGGTATTCGCTGGCGCTCAAAGTGATGTAATGATGGGAGCGGCTTTCATGTGCCACTTTTTCATTGTGATCAATTAATTGCCATCTTTTCCAAATGCCCTTGCAGGCGGGTTTTAAAGCGCTCAAGTGTGGGTCTGTTCCCCAGAAACTCCAGTGGCAATCGCGTTCTTTTTCGGTCCGAGGTTCGAAAATTCGCGCCTCAGGGGGAGAGGCGAGATCGGCCAAATTGGCTGCGAGGCTCATGCCTGCGCTCCCTCCGCCTATGATAGCTATATCAATGTGCGATAACACCGGCCAGCCCTTTCAAAGGTATATGAAGCTTTGAACAATGCGGAGGAACACTTCTTGGGAAAAAGGCCCTTATACTGGTAATCGAGAGTATCAATTTGTAACTCATGGGCACGACTACTCGCCCTTCCCACCAAGCGAAATTGCGCCATTTTATAGCCAATCCGATTGCTTTGTATATTTGCAATGCTACTAGGATGGAAAAACGACATTTAAACGGTAACAAATGAATTCCTAATTTCGCGCTGGCGTAATATGTTTCGGCGATAGAAAGCAGATGCTCAATGGCCTTTGAAATATTTTCTCTCAACTCGGGGGACGCATTGCTTAACTTCTCGGGCGTCAGTTCGGTTTCGCTAAGATTTGTCCACTCACTCGGTATGTAACGGCGGCCCATTTTCGCATCCTCAAGAACATCTCGAGCGATATTGGTGAGCTGCATTGCAATCCCAAGATCGATCGCAAAGCTATCCGCCCTAGTGTGCTTACAATGAAGAATCGGGCACATCATTAGACCCACCGTCCCGGCAACGGCATGGCAATATCGGAGCAACTCGGAGGTTTTTCGGAATCTAGCGGGGGTCTGATCGGCAAGCATTCCGTCAATGAGCTCTCTTGCAGCCACCAGAGACACATTGTTTTCTTTAGCCAATTCAATGAATTGGTCCACTTCTGAATTGCCACATTTTTCTCCAAGTTCAAGAGTTTCTCTGATGGTGTTCAGCTCTTGAGATTTTTCTCTTAAATCGCCATCGGCCAGATCATCAACGAAGCGACAAAATTGATAGAGTTTTGCAGCATTTGAGGCGAGTTTTTTCCCTAGAAAAAAACTCGCCCAATAAAACGATTTTCCATGTTTCGCGAGGATTGCTTTTGCCGGCTCATCATTCATTATCTAACCGCCAGAGCCAACCTCAAAGCCAGTTAGAAGCTCCTCGACAACTTTTGCTGAACTTACCACCCCTGGCAAACCGGCTCCTGGATGCGTTCCGGCCCCGACAAAGTAGAGGTTGCTAATCGAGGCGTCGCGATTATGGTAGCGAAAATAGGCTGACTGGGTAAGTCTTGGGGCGATGGAGAAGCCTGCTCCATGCAAGGAGCGATAGTCATTCTTGAAATCTTTAGGAGTCATCCAAAACATTTCATCAATCACTTGTGGCAGTTCGGGGAGAATTGTTTGGTCTAAGGCAGTCACTATTTTGTCTGCGAGCACTGGCCCCATTTTATCCCAGTCTACACGGCCTTTCAGATTTGGAACCGGGCAGAGCACATAAAATGATTCACAGTTTTCGGGCGCAAAACTTTTATCGGTTGCTGTCGGCCGATGCAAGTAGAGCGAGAAATCGTCGGCAAGATGCTTCCTGTCAAAAATATCGGTCAAATGCTCTTTGAATCTAGGGCCCATCCATATTGTATGGTGCGCCACATCCGGGTAGAGCTTCTTAGTGCCAAAGTAAAGCACATATAAACCCATTGAATAATGCCTTCTCAAACCGGGTATTAAGTGACGCAATTTAGCAGATGGTTTGTCGAGAAGTTGTTCGTAGCAAACAGCCGGATCTCCCGCGAATACGACCAAATCCGAATCAATTTGGTTTCCGCTCGATAAGAGCACACTGGTGGCGCGATTTTTATCGATGATTATTTTGGTTACATCGGCGCCATTGCGTATTTCAATGTCGTGTCGGAGCATCAATTGTCGCAGTTCCTCAACTAGTTTGCCTGTCCCACCCATGCAGAAAAATATGCCCCATCGGCGCTCAAGATAATGAATTAGAGAGTAAATGGATGTTGTATTAAAGGGATTCCCCCCAACCAGCAACGGGTGGATGGAGAATGCTTGTCTCATCAGTGGATGCGCAAGGTAAGAATTAACCATTTGTGCTACAGTTTTATAGCACTGCAGGTGTATTAGTGCCGGCACCTGCTTGATCATATCCCAGATTCTTGTAAAAGGTCGGTGCACAAGTTTTTTAAATCCTATGTCATAGATTCGTTTTGATTGTGCGAGGAGTTTGATATATCCATCTGCATCTTCTGAACTAAAGCGACGAATTTCGGTTAGTGTGTCGTCTATCGATGCCCTGTAGTCGAAGCGGCTTCCATCAGGAAAATGAAAGCGATAAAATGGATCTAGAGGAACAAACTCTAGATGATCGCTTAGCTCCTCCCCGAAAAGTTCGAATAGTTCCTCAAAAAGGAAGGGAGCAGTTATCACCGTGGGTCCTGCATCGTGCCGATAACCGCCTCGCTCAAAAACCTGCGCCCTGCCGCCAATGTTGTCAAGGCGCTCCAATAACGTCACCTCCAAACCGAGAGCACGTAACCTGAGCGCAGCCGCTATTCCGGCAAATCCTGAACCGATAATAACTGCGTGGCGACTGTCTCTTAAAACCTTTTCTTCGGTCAAGCAATCTGCCCTTGACGTTTAACGACTATATTTTGTTTTACGGATGTTACAAGTTCTGTTGAGATTCTGTGTAAAAGGTGAGGTGTTGCATGAATTAATGCGGACGCTTCCTCAAGCCATAGGTCTATCAATTCATTTGTTCGGCAAATCGCTGCGCTGGCCGCGAGGCGCGTCTGCCAGTGTTTTACGCGTGAAATATCATTTGAGCCGTACCAGTTCAGGAAACCTTCATTTTGCATACAATTATCAATGAAAAGTGTGACGACTAGATTCGGTTTGCGACCGTGTAAGTCGTTTGATCGATGATCAGAAAAGATGATGTCATCGATGTCATTTCTTGCTTGGTATACGAGTCCACAGAGGGTCACCAATTGCTCTAAGGAGGCCAAATTCTCATTTAATTCGGCTGCAATTGCAGCGCCTTTGACCGGCGCTATCAGAAGAGGCGCGGTTTTTCCCGCGGCAATACGTTTCCATATTCGAATTGGCGCATGCGTTCTCTGGGTTAGATCCGATGTCTGACCGTGGCAAGTGTCTTGCATAGATTGAGCCAGAAGTGCTACCAGCTTCGCTCCGTGTTGGAGATTGCGAGCACCCAGCTCGAACGCTTTTGCGACCATCCAGTCCCCCAAGCATAGAGCAACGTCTGAGCCAAAATACTGGTTTATGCTCTGTTGACCTCTTCTGTGAGTACTTGCATCGCTAATGTCGTCATGTATAAGTGAGGCATTATGGAGAAGCTCGCATGCAGCGGCCCAATGAAGGCTATCCCTCTCCGGCAATTTCAGTGCTTTTCCGCTGGAGAATGCAAGCTTTGCTCTGAATGCTTTGCCCGATGATCTAAAATGGTAGCTAGCGGCTTGCGCCAATCCACTATCAAGACGCGGCAGTTCTCTTTGAAAGAGGTAATTAAGCTTATTTAAGAAGTCCGCGTTACTGGTTTTTGTTATTGAAATCACTATCAGCAACCTTAATCATGGCAATCATGCGAAGACCGTTCAAATCATAAGTAAGACATTACGCCCGATTTGAATATGGACAGACAAAAAGAGCCAGCTCGGGGCTGGCTCTTTAGTTGTTACCTAGGCGTTAAGTTTATGCTTCTGCTGAATCAGCGACTGCCGCGGCCCATATAAACATACCGAAGCCGATCTTATTGACCAAGTCCGCTAGGTTGTACACTAGGTTTAGGCTGTCCGCGCTGACTGCACCATTTAAGTACCCCAAGAAGTAGCCGAGAGGGTAAATAGCCCATCCCACTGAAACGATTAACTTCATGCCATTATAGGCGCTTTGACAGCTCTCATTGGCGCTAGCCGCATTAATTTGTCCTGCTTCGCCAGAAAACACTTCGTATAGAATGTATCCCCAACCTGCGAGCCCGATGACAAAGCAGATTGTGGCATCTGCTAGCCCAGCTTCGCCCATGAAGCCAGCTATCAGCATAACCAGCGTGCCAATGAGTAGGCGCCAGAACACACCAGCCGCAACCACAGTTATCGCAGCCAAAATTAGATAAAACTCAATCATCTGCAGCGGAACGGTAAGCAACCAGTCTATATACCTATAGACAGTAGGAGTTTCACCCGTCTCTACCCAAACACCACGCATATAGAAATAGTGAACCGCAGCTATTAATTGAATGAGACCAGCCACCGTGAGCGAGGTCTTCCACTTTCCTGCGACGCGATCGCGCTCGATAAAGAAGAAGACTGCTGCGGCTACCATTGCCATCGAAATCAACCAAAAACTAATACCAACGGTATCGGTCGTTTGTAAATTACTCATAACTTTATTCCCATTTTCAAGAATTTATTATTTGCAAGGCCACCAAGATTAATGTCGTTAATCGGCGCCTCAGACCCAAGCTAGCCTCTAAGAAATTGGCAAGAGACCTTCAGCATGCCTTAATTTAGCCTGTATTTGTAAAAAGTGCAAATAAGTTTGTCATTTTTTCTTTTGACAAATAAAAAAAGTAGTTGGACCTTGGGATATTCTCGGAAATACGACCTTAGATGGATTTTAATCTATAGACTTCGAGAAAAGATTGTCTTTTTTTTATCAATTTTTCGACGTGTATCATCATCGTTTGATTCCTCGAAGAAAGGATTTGGTGATAAGCGGGACACAGTCTAAAATAGCCCGTATCGAAGCGGTAAGAAAGGAATTCGAGCGATGCGTTTTTTCTGTTTTATCTTATTATTTTTCGCCTATGCCTCTTGGGGAGACTTTAACGATATCACTGAACGCGATGTTTTTCCAAATGAAGAGTGGGCAGCAATTACCTCTCAAAAAATTGGCATAGATGGGGCCAATCTTGATAAGTTATTCGATCTTGCGTTTGAGGATGCCGCAACTCAAGCTGTCGTGCTTATTAAGGATGGATATTTGATTGGCGAGCGATATGCAGAAGGCTTTGATGAGCAGAGTTTTGGGACAAGCTGGTCTATGGCTAAGAGCATATATGCGGCCTTGATCGGAATATCAATAGATCAAGGCGAGATTGGCAGCCTAGATGATCCCGTTTCCACGTATATCAGTGCTTTCGCGGATGAACGTAACGGTATCACCATACGCGATTTGCTTGACATGACGAGTGGACTTGATTTTCCAGAGCATGAGCATGAAACAATGTTCTTTCAGGATGATCATCTGCATTACGCCATGGACGTGGGCGTTTCTAAGGAGTCCGGTCTGGTTTTTGAATATAACAATGTTAATTCAATGTTAATTGGAGAGCTTCTTTATCAGGCAACTGGGAGAAAGGCTGATGAATTGTTGGAAGAGAGGATTTTAAAGAAACTTAATATTGACAAATATACCATTTGGCGAGATTCGGCAGGGAACGTTATGTCTTATTGTTGCATAGATATGTCTGCAAGAGATTACTCGCGATTTGGTTTGCTCTTCGCACGCGATGGGCGATGGGAAAACGAACAGATCGTCTCCAAAGCCTTTGTTGATGAAACATTCAAACAAATATGGAACGCGATTCCCAGTGCGACTATCGAGCAAAAACGCGGTTACGGAATGCACTGGTGGGTTTCGAGAAATAATGAAGAGGCAGTTATTTTCAATGCAAGCGGAAAATTCGGGCAATACATTTTTGTTGATCGCGAACGGGATATTGTTTTCACTCGCATAACTAAATACCACCCCACAGGAGGAGCTAATATACAGGACTGGGGGAGGTTGAAGCTTATTACATGGATAGAGGATGTGACGTTATTTAGAAAAATTGCAGAGTTCCTGGCGAGCGTCGGTCTGGTAGATGCTAATGCTGATATCGCCACCCCCATCACTTATCAAGATGGTGTTTCAAACGAGTTTTTTAAAAATTATGAGTCCATTATTGATGCGCTCGTTGAGGTTGGATCGTAAAATTCGAATGGCAAGGAGCGCGCGCTCTTAGAACATGAGCGCACCCCCCAAGAAGTAGCTTCATATCTTAAATTAACCCAGTGGATTAAAAATCGTCTTACAAATCTATGGAGTACCTCAATGAGTTCAAAGGATTCAGCCCATGATGAGTCCGATTGTGAGGCGTCCAAATATTTTAACCCTGCTTTTATGGTTCTTGGTTATCTTGGTCTTATTCCATTTGCGGTGGCCCTTCTGGTAATTTTTTCTGGCAAGTATGAGTTTGGATATATATCTAGCGAGTTTATCGTTGTCGACCCCCAGATTTTTTTTGTCACTTACAGTGTCGCCATTCTGAGCTTTTTGGCTGGCACATTGTGGCAGCAGCAGTTTTTTCCCTCTCATGGTTGCGAAAAAAATCTGGTGCTGAGTAATGCAGTAGTGGTCACTGCATGGGTAGGCTTGGTCGCAACACTTGTGAGTAAAGCGTGGATTCAAATCGCCGTGACGACTAATATGTTAGGTTTCCTTGTATTGTTAGCGCGCGAACGAAAAGCGATGGTTCTTGATTTGACCTACAGAAAGATGCGCCATCGGCTGACTTTCCTTGTGGCTTTGATGCATCTTTTAATGCTCGTGTTCATGCTCCCGCTCTCAAGATAGTCAATAGGGTCTGGTAGGATGTGAAAAACTATACCAGTTTAGGGAGTTTAAGCTCTCAATAATGAATTCCTCGATTGTAACTTTGTCCGGACAGAGAGGTTGATTCTAAATCGATGAATCGGCAGAGCAGAGTAAGTGAGGTCCAGTTTAGATTTGCAGGAGTAAAATAGGTAATTCGTAGATTAAGGCGTGGAACACAGAAATATGTCTAACCCATACAAAAATTGCGCTTTGGTTATCGGGGCGGGAGGAGGTATCGGTAGCGCTCTCGTTTCTGCCTTTTTATCCGATGTACAGGTAGGGCATGTCTTTGCTGCAAGTGGCAGCGACATCACAACAGTCAACACTGCCAGCTCCTCAAATGTGACATGGTTGCCATACAAGTATGACGAATCAAGCATTAGCGGCGTCGTTGACCATCTCTGTGAGTTGCAGGCTCGCATCACACGTATTTGCATTTGTAATGGAATCTTGCACGGCAAAAACCTGCATCCGGAGAAACGTTTGGAGGATTTGAATACTGAGTCATTACAAACTGTTTTGTACGCTAACTCTATTCTCCCAATTTTATGGATAAAGGCTTTGAGGAGTCTTTGCAAAGGCGATAGAAAGTGTTGCCTTGCCGTGTTATCGGCAAGGGTGGGGAGCATATCAGATAATCAATTGGGTGGGTGGTATAGTTATAGATCCTCTAAGGCTGCGCTCAACATGCTGCTAAAGACTGCAGCAGTTGAATACTCACGGCGAAATAGGAATGTGAAGCTGATTGCTTTTCATCCCGGAACGACTGATACTGACCTCTCAAAACCTTTCCAGTCGGCCGTTCGCGCTAAAAAACTTTTCACGCCTGATTTTGTTGCGTCAAAACTGCTGAAGATAATGGATTCGGCTGACGTCGATGGAGAGCTATCCTTTTTAGACTGGCAAGGCGAGACTGTAGGCTGGTGACTGGATTTTTTCTTCACTCACGAGGGTGTAGAATATAGCACTTCGAGTAAACGCCTCCTTGGATCGGTTTTAAAAGGGAGAGTTGGCTCACGTGCTGGGCTCCCATAAATTTGAAAAAGCTAATGACATGGATAGTATACCTATGTTTAAAAACCAACCTTCGTTAAAAACGCTGGATCGAGAAATATTTGATGTGATCTCGGAAGAAAATCGTCGTCAGGAGCAGCATATCGAGCTCATTGCCTCTGAAAATTATGCTAGCCCCGCAGTCATGGCAGTTCAGGGTGGACAATTGACAAACAAGTATGCTGAGGGTTATCCCCAGAAGCGTTACTATGGAGGTTGTGAGTTTGTCGACCAAGCCGAACAGCTAGCCATCGACCGCCTGAAGGCGTTGTACGGAGCTCGCTACGCTAATGTTCAGCCTCATTCAGGGTCGCAGGCCAACAGCGCAGTATTTCTTGCGCTTCTGAATGCAGGGGACACACTTCTAGGCATGAGCTTGGCGGATGGAGGACATTTAACCCACGGAGCAAAACCCAATTTTTCGGGAAAGTTATACCACGCTGTTCAATACGGGCTGAACGCCGACTCGGGGTTGATCGATTATGATCAAATTGAGGATTTAGCGAGAAAGCATCGACCACGCATGCTTATAGCTGGGTTTTCTGCATATTCAGGCATCTTAAATTGGGAAAAATTTCGAGCGATAGCTGATTTGATTGATGCCTATTTGTTAGTTGACATGGCACATGTCTCGGGTTTAATTGCAGCTGGCGTTTATCCTAATCCACTTCCACATGCTCATGTGGTGACCTCAACGACTCATAAAACCTTGCGTGGGCCCAGAGGAGGCATCATTCTCTCAGATCATGAGGACATAGCTAAGAAGTGCAACTCAGCTATTTTTCCCGGAATGCAAGGAGGACCATTGTGTCATGTCATCGCAGCAAAAGCTGTCGCATTTAAAGAGGCAGCGACCGAAGAATTTGTAACCTATCAAAAACAGGTTTTGAAAAACGCGAAAGTCATGGCAGAAACCTTTTTGGATCGTGGAGTTCACGTAGTATCTGGTGGCACGGAAAATCATTTGATGCTGGTCAGCCTAATAGGAAAAAAATTCACGGGCAAAGATGCTGATGAGGCGCTTGGTTGCGCTAATATTACCGTTAACAAAAATGCGGTGCCTAATGATCCGCGTTCCCCCTTTGTCACTTCCGGATTACGTTTGGGGACGCCAGCAATTACTACGAGAGGTTTTGGCGAGAAAGAGGTGGTTTTGTTGACCAACTGGATTTGTGATGTGCTCGACAGTCTTCAAAATGATACTGCAGACAAAATTGTGCCGGAAGTCAAAAATAAAGTGCTCGATATCTGTGCGCGCTTTCCAGTATACATGTAGTATTGATAGATTGACCCGATAGATCGCGAGGCCAAACATAGGAGTTAGTCATGTTAAGCAGACTTTGGTTTGGTTAAAGCAAAGAGGTCAACGCGAGACTTTGGTTGTGATAAACTTACAGACTCCTTACAGGCCGAAAACTTCCGATGTATTGCCCATTTTGTTCTGCTTTCGACACGCGCGTCATAGATTCACGTTTGGTTGCCGACGGAGGTCAGGTTAGGCGCCGACGAGAATGTTTGGAATGCAATGAACGCTTTACGACTTATGAGTTAGCTGAATTGGTAATGCCTCGGGTCATCAAGAGTGATGGAACACGCGAGCCGTTTAACGACGAAAAATTACGCGCAGGGTTGGCGCGGGCGCTAGAGAAAAGACCCGTGGCTGTTGAGCGAATCGAGGGGGCAATAAACCAAATTCAAAATTTCCTGAGGGGCAACGGTGAACGTGAGGTTCAATCAAGGGAAATCGGAGAGGCTGTTATGAGGCAGCTTAGAGATTTGGACGAGGTGGCTTACGTGAGGTTCGCCTCCGTTTACCGCAGTTTTCAGGACATTAGTGAGTTTCAGGAAGAGCTTAATCGTATGAAGAGTGATGAACCGGCTTCGGGTTAATGGAACAGTATTTGAACGATCATCATCAGATTATGTCGAGAGCTATAGAGCTTGCACGGAGAGGTGTTTTCACTGTAAGTCCCAACCCTATGGTGGGATGCGTCATAATGGCAGATAATAGGGTTGTCGGGGAGGGCTGGCACGTCCAAGCTGGAAGTGATCACGCCGAAATTGCGGCCCTGCGTGAGGCTGGAGATAAGGCATTGGGCGCGTGTGCTTATGTTACACTTGAACCCTGTGTCCATCACGGCAGAACAGGGCCATGCGTTGATGCAATTATTAAATCAGGATTGAGTCACGTGGTCGTGGCCTGTACCGATCCTAATCCTAAAGTGGCTGGCGCAGGTGTGACTGCGCTCCGCGACGCAGGGATAGAGGTTACGGTTGGCATTTTGGAACAACAGGCTCGAGACTTAAATCGGGGTTTTATTAAGCGACATGAATTTGGGACACCATGGGTTACAATTAAATCTGCCACAAGTCTCGATGGCCGCACCGCTATGTCCAGTGGAGAGAGCAAATGGATAACCTCTCCACCCGCGAGAGCTGATGTTCAAAAGATGAGGGCCAAAAGTTGCGCCGTCATCACCGGCATCGGCACTCAAAAACTAGACAATCCATCGCTGGATGTCAGATTGGATTACCAACAATTGGGTTTGGCTGAAGCATTGATGGATTTGCCAACCAGGCAACCACTGCGCGTGGTGGTTGACAGTAAATGTCAAATTGCTACTGGCGCAAAGATTTTCGAGCGACCGGGTCAAACGTTAATAGCGACTACCGACGGTGTTTCTCAGAGAAAACGAGCGGATGTGTTACGATCGGCTCGGGTTGAAACGCATTTCTTTCCTGGTATAGATGAAAAAGTTGATTTGGAGAGTTTGTTGGGGCACCTTGCGGAGCGCGGCTGCAATAATGTTATGGTAGAAGCTGGGGCGGTTCTTGCTGGTGCGTTTGTGCAACAAGGCTTGTTGGATGAGATCATACTATACTGTGCGCCTAAACTATTTGGTAGCAATGCGCGTCCAATGTTTGATCTGCCCATAGATACAATAGATGCTCATCTAGCGCTAACGGTGGTAGAGATGTGTAAGATCGGTGAGGATATTCGAGTCACTTTGCGGCCTGATAAAGATTATTAATTGACATAGTCTGAGCGCTCATTTTACCGACGTGCAGACGTTTTTTTAGA
>CACEBC010000042.1 GCA_902557735.1 Porticoccaceae bacterium | reverse complement strand
TTCCGAAAGTTTGCTATCTCTGTTTGACGAGCAACGAAACACGTTTGTTTCGGTGTCTCAACCTAGCAGTGAAAACAATGTAACTCTCAAAGCTAGTTTTAATCGAGTTAAGTTCGGAGTAAATCCGCCAAATGTCCTAGGCATTGCTTACAAGTCTGGATTTGACATTAATAAAGAATTGTTTAAATCTAAAATATAAATGTTTTGGTAAATAGATCATTCCCCATTCAGCAGTACAATTGTTATAAGCAATTGTTCATATAAATATTTTTATGGTGTGTGTATGAAGCATGTATGACAACGTCTCCTTAATGAGAAAAAAGTTCAGCAACTTCCTTCACTCCATTGGTAACATCTACAGGAGAAAAAATTTATTGTTCTGCGGGGGAATGCAGCCGAGATTGTCGCAACTTCGATTATCCGCCTCTGGCCATTGGCCAAAAATGACTTAAGCCTTGCAACGCCAATCGTTCCTCAATGTTACGAGATTGAGTTTAGGGGATCTTTGATCAGATTAGCGTGTTGATCATACCTTTTTACGTCTGGTTGTTCTGAAGACCGCCTTGCTGCCACAAATTCTCCATGAGCTCAAGAGTTAGCTTCGCTTAAGTTGTGCAGTGTGAATGCGTAAGCTGATGGAGAAGGAGTTACAAACCCTAACTAGCTTGCTCTTGCCAAATCTTGCACTTGATTATAGAGGTAATGGGTCAACTCACTTCTGCTACCCAAATTTGCCATTTCCTGAGCAGCAATCGGCTTTCCAATTCTCAAATTGACTCTCTTACCAAATTGACGGTTGGCTTCCCTTGCCAAGAGTCCCATCCTCACCGGTTCCGCCAAATGGGACGCGATATGAAAACTGCGACTGTTTTTTCCAAAAAAGAAAACTGGAACTACCATTGCCCTTGACTGTCGGATTAGCTTGGCGACGAAGGTTGTCCAAGGGGCATCTGCAACTCTTCCAAAACCAAATAAATCGGCCGTGGAAACCTTTCCAGAGGGAAATATGGCCACAGGAATCCCCTGTGCAAGGGCCTCCAAAGCATTTCTTTTTGTAGCAATATTGCATTCTCGTGCTTGCGGCCCTTGGGCAAAATCTACAGGCAAGAAATGTTTAGCTAAATCACGATCTTGAAACAACAACGCATTGATAAGGATCTTGAATTCACCGCAAACACTGGCCGCAATATTGCACAAAATTAGTCCGTCAATCAGACCAAATGGATGATTACTCACAAAAACAACTGGGCTTCCATCGGGAATGAGATCCAATGCTGACGTATCACAAGACCAATCGATCTTTGTGGCATTAAGCGCCTCAGCGAAAAATTCTTGGGGCTTAAGGTCTTTTGCTTTTAAAGTCGAGTAAATCGTCTCCAATCTGTCCCCACCGAGAGCGAACTCCAAGCCCTCTGTAACCTTGCGCGAAATCCAGTGATGATCCGGGGATGAGTAGCTCAAGCGAGGCTTATCTCTCAAGTATTTTTCAAAGACGGGCTCTATTGGAGTAACCATGGCAAACACCAAAACACAAAATTATTACAATTCAACTACATCGCCCCTGCTGGGGTAAAAAAGTGGTTTATCATGATATTACTCGCGACCAATTAGAGGGTGTGTGACCATAGTTGGCTGCCGACAGCAAAAACATCCGCTAGCAACACTATGTGCCAAAAATGAACTATTTAAGTTTTCTTGCGACTGATTTTACGATCTCAATAATTGTCTGCTTCGGCATAATTCCATCCATTATACATGGGCAATCCAATCAAATTTTTAGTGTCGGTGAAGCCCACATCACCGATCAAGCCATCGAACTCCATAAA
The DNA here is from genome assembly GCA_902557735.1 of Porticoccaceae bacterium. Lineage (GTDB taxonomy): Bacteria > Pseudomonadota > Gammaproteobacteria > Pseudomonadales > Porticoccaceae > TMED48. Next base: position 10,302 of record CACEBC010000042.1, on the reverse strand, counting down.
AAACTCTTTATCATTACTGGCACGCAGACAGCACGCTGTGGTCAAGGGATCTTTCCGTAAAGCACTCGCAAGGGCATTTGGACATCCTTAGAATGCAACAGGCAAATATTGCTCTTCAGATGTTCACTGCAGTCACAAGAGCTTCAAGGTGGACAGAACTTTAAACTATGGAAACAAATTATAATTTGGATTGCCGTATCGGGCGCATGAGGCTTGGGATGAAAACGGTTTTTATGCAAAAAATGAACTTTTAAGACTGTGAAACTTCAGGGATTACAGGAGACTTTTCAGGACAATGAGGAAATGTTTGGGAAATCATTTTATTTTAAAGGACTGTTTCAAGGGGTTCAGCACGACTATAACGAATCAGGAAGAAATAACTCTTCTCACTGTTGGCAGCATGGTTTGAAAATTAGACTAAAGTCTCTGTCAAGAAGTCGAGCAAATGCACTTCAAACTGCATTCGTATGAGTCGTCATTAAGTGTTCGAAGAGCAACCTACTTTTTAATGCAACCATTGGATAAGACACCGATTATTTTGAAGATTCGGCCTGGAATGGCAAAAGGGAATCGGCAAAGTTCACCCAATTGACTTAATACTGACATCTTTTTGCAAAGGTTAGAGTAATAGAATGTATTCTGGCTTAAGCAAACATGGAAATAAGTCAATGAGTCAAGCAGAGACAAATAGAAATAACATCGCCTTTAATCAGGATGCACTATTAAAAAATAAGGCTGAAATATCCGAGCGCAGAGAGAGTATTTTCGCTAACCGCCGCGCGATGTCAGAAAACAGGCGCAATATTTAACAGGGTGGCAGGGGGTTCCCCAAGTTAGTCCAAAGTCGAAGAAACTCCCAACCACAGCGGTCTCAAAAGATTTGCGGCCTCATGAGATCGTATGGGGTAAGGTGACTAGAGTTAATATCATGGATTTAAGAAGCAAATTAAATTGTCTATATGGATCTGAGGTAACAGCAAGCGAATTGGCAGCTTTATTTGGCATTGACTTAATCGAACTACATGAAATGATTGCTCAATCCAGAGGCGAAAAATTTGACATTGATAGTGTAGTGGACTTTGCGGTGCCAACTCACGAAGTCGCGGGTCAAATCATTGCGCAAGAGACAAGCACTCCGAGTCAGAACAACGGCAGCAAATAAACACAAGCTGGAGTTGATCCACATAAACTGTTGACGGTCCAAGTCAACTCCTGAATATGACAGTAGCATTAGGAATCGAATAGCTTTTTATGCCACTGTTTTTGAGAGCTTTTTCTCGTTAGATAAAATGCGGCACGTGCGACCCCAGGTGCATCAATCAGTCTCTTGGAATATGCATCGGATAACTTACAGAACGTTTTGCAGAATACGTCATCAGCTCGCAGTCGAATGCTGGACGCCGATTACGCGGCGCAGACGACCGGGCTAGCGCGTTCGCAAATTATTCAGCAGGCCGCAACTGCTATTTTTGCTCGGGCTAACCAATCTCAGCAAGCGGTGCTGGCGCTCCTGACATAAGCTTTCATAACGACATGGTCCAAGAGAAAAGAGGAGGCACAAAAAAGAAAATTTCTAAAAACAACAAAGAGTCAAACGCTCAGAGGGGATAAGACACCTGTGTTTAATGGCATCCCCACAGATAATCTATCGATAATGTCGCCTAAGATTCATGTGAAAAACCACGTCCGGAGAGGTACCCACATCAATATCCTCTGTCACCGCAATATCCAGATCATAGCCGCTGGACAAGCTTAATGTACCACCAATGCTCAAAGCAACCGAGTGGCCGAGGGATCTAACGGCGCTTGCGCCAAAAATCGCTGTCCTGGCGTCAAGTTGGAGTTTGAACTCAACTAGTTCATTGAACCTCCAGCCTATTCCATAGGATGCAGCTGCATACTCGTCATTTCGAATGTCAGTCAGTAGCCCCCCGTTTCCGTTGATCGAAACCGCGGATAAAGATAGGTAATGGGCTAAATCGGGGGATATTTCCTTTGACGCCGAGGCCCAGATTGCAAGATCGTTGGTGCCAGAGCCAGTAAGGTTTGATTCACTGCCCGTGGAAAATTTCATCTTTAGACCAATATTGAGATTGTCTCCCCAGTGGCCTGATAACCCGCGCATTAATGATATCGACATATCCCCCAACCCTGAGTGAACATCATCAATAACCAACGGTTCCATCCCATTCCCATGATAGGAGACTGTGAAGGCATCTTTAACGCGACCCTTCCTCGGTCCGGCTGGAAACCCTAAAGTATTGTGAAAATCCTCTATAAATCCATCAAAAGAACCTCCACCATGTCGAATATATGGCACCTCAAGGAGAAAGTTCCACTTATTGCTGATTGCATACTCTAGCATGATAACTTGCCTCGAAGTCTCAGCATCTACTAGCAAACTTTCAGATTGAGTGTTTGCAACGTGCACTGTGTTACCCAGTTCAGATGTGACTTGCCAACTGAGTTGCCCTTCAGCAATGTCGGCGGGAGATGTCACTCGAGGAGCACCGAAATTCATAGTCAAAGGGTTCATGTCCCCATAGTTAATGGGCATATAGGACGGCTCCGCCAGAAGGATTGTCGGCAATAGAAAAAGCGAGAGAAATCCGCACCGGCAAAGGCGAATCGACATGAGTCTCTGCCAGCTAAGCGAAATGCAAGGTTGTGCCTTTGCTCCGTCGTAAGTCATATAAGGTACAATTCTATACCGACACATTTTTAGTTTTTTACTACCACTGGGCGTTAGTTTTCTCAGTAAAGCAGTTGCCCAAAATGTCCCATAAGCGCCTGAAGTTAGCACAAAATGCTGTAAATAAAAACGACATTAAATCTGTATATTCCCGACAGATGCCGATACCAATGGGCCAGCAACTGCACTTATATGTATGATTTCTAGCAGATATAAACAAACAAAAACTTTGATTAACGGCCCTCAAGATAATAATCTTCAGTGTTGAAAGATACTTGAATCGCGGTCACTGTGGAATCAACGCGACGTAAAATACCCGACCGGCAAGCGGTCGGGATGAAGGTAAATGCTTATCTAATGGTTTTTCGATTACCAATTATTAATAGTTTATAGAAGCGCAGTTTAAATCAATGGCATGATTGCAACCATTCCTATCGATAAAGCTCTTAGTTGAATAAACGTCTTCTGACAAGGGCGCCACGGATTGCCCAAGCGAAGTCAAATTCTCTATATATCTCATTAGAGGATCCCTATATTCTGTATAAGTATTATTCCAAGTAACGTCAGCAAACTCTATATAGTTGTCCCTACCTCCCGCTGTGAAGCTGTTGGTCACGACACGATAGGTAGCATTTAAATCTATGGGTGTCCAATTCCCAGCGACACGCGAGTTCACCTCAACATTTGATATGCGACTGCCAAACGTTTGCGAAGCATCCACATCAAAGCGCAATCCATACGCATAAGGGTATGATCCTGTGCGGCCGTCTGTAGTATCCTCAAAATTTGAAATTGCGTTTTCAAGTACCGCAATTATCGCTTGACCTGTCATATCCCCCTCTACAATGGTATTACTGTAAGGTAAGAGCGTGTAAATATCGTCTAGAGTAATATCCCCAGATGGTATGTCGATCCTGAGACCGCCACCGTTTTGGATGGCGATATCAGCACTTCCAATAGCATCGATCATTGACTTAACAAAAATGGTGGTGATATCACTCCCATGCTGGTAGGTCGAGGCAGTGCAACCGTCAATGCTGGATCGGCCCTGACCCGGGGAACGCTCATAACATAAAGGAACGCTGGCAGTGCCAATAACTCTTGCCAACGCGGGGCCCACTTGGGCATCAAAGGTTGCTATATGATCCAAGGCGATTTGATCCTCAATAGCATGCACAAATTCGTCTTCAGACGTTAAATCTTCAACAATTGTTGTTACATCAGTGCCCGCCAAGAATTTATCTTCCCCATCCGAGTCTTCGTACTCGAATCGATTGTCAATTGGCATAATTGCGTTTCCATGACAGGATGTAACTGTTCCTTCAGAAAAGTTGACATGTAATGCCCCAAAAGCGTGAGTATTTTCCCAGGCTTGCACAATACAAACAGGGTTGCCATCAAGATTTGTCGCCATGGTGGGATATGGTCCGTCAGGAGTGAACCCGAGGTCGGTGAGGGTGGAGTCGCCCAATAAACTGTGCGAATCGCCACCAACAATCACATCAACCCCAGTCAATCCAGTTGCGAAAGTGAGATCCACATCGTACTGCGAGTGCGTCAACAATATTATGTGCTCTACGCCGAGTCCAACCACTTCATCTATGGTTGACTGCAGCGCAGGTAATTCCTCTAATAGTGTCGTTCCGGCATCCGGTTGTGAGGACACCTCTGTTTTACGTTTTGTAGTCGACCCAACTATCGCTATCTCTACTCCGCCTCTTTCAGTGATCACATAGGGTTGAATGTAGCCTCCTTGAAGTGGGGAAGTCGGCGCAGGCACTATGTTTGCGCTCAGTACTGGAGTTATGCAGTCCGAAGAATTCAGATCACTTAAAAAGTCCGCCAATCCCGAGTCGCCATCATCAAACTCGTGGTTACCTACGGTAAAGGCATCGAAACATATGCGATTCATCATGATAGCATCCGGCGAAATGTGCGTTCCGCCCTAAAACAGGGAATAATAATTAGTGCCTGTTATGGCATCACCCGCATGCAGTTTCAGCACATTTGGCGATTGCGATTCAGCGATTCGCATAGCAGTCGTGACTCTGGGATACCCTCCGTAGAGCACCTTAACTTCTCGGATTGCTGTACCATCGAGATTTGTCGTTTCCAATGCCAGACCGCTGACGTCATAATCAAAATCATCCCCAGTAATATTGCTATGTGTGTCGTTGAGATGAAGAATTGTCAAATCAAAAGACGCGCCAGCGTCAGTGCCAGCGATTCCTTGAGGCCCTCCTTCCCCTTGTGGTCCTGCAGGACCAATGGCTCCAGGAGCACCGGGCGAACCGTCGTCCCCACTGCAACCACCGAGGGCAGCAAAGGCACCTATTACAGAAATCATAAATATCTTTTTAAACATTCTCACATCTCCGTCAAAAGTTAATAAAACGTATGCAATCTATCACTGCAGCATGACGAAAACGTTGCGGCTGATTTACGGTTAGATGTCAAAAAAAATGCAGAATCATTACAACGAGTCTTCAAAATGTTTTTTCCCCTGTAATTCGGGTCGCGCACACAAAAGAGACTTATCAATCGCTCCATTCCACTCGCAATGGTTGAACGGAGTTGTTGCCACAATTTTGTCCGAAAACTTTCATAGAAATTTAATTGAGCAGTAACTAGTGTGTAATGGCCCTGCATGATATTGCGCGCTGAATTGATTTAGATAGGAGTAATCCGATGAAAAACATGCAACACAAGCTCGCATTGTCTGCGGCTATTATTTTATCTGGTCCGCCCGCTTTAGGATCTGACGAACGCATAGAGGTAGAGGAAATATTTATTCGATACCTTCCCTCAAAGACCGCATTGCATAACCTCTTCTTGAATGACACCTATGCCAATCCTATACCAGAGATGGAGATCGATTTTGAGACAAAAACCTTACGTCAGATATTTTTAGATGATTCAATGCGAACCATTAATGAAGGAAAAATCATACTCCCTCCGGTAAATCAATAAAAGTCCGGTTGAGAGGTTTCGATGACCAAGTCGGATCAACCATGTGACTCACAATAGGCTCTAGTTTTATGTAACTAAACATAAATAAAAGCATGCTAACATGCAGAATGATTAAGCAAAGTATGGTGCCTTATGTCTCGATCATTGCACTGGTTTTGGTCCGTCCTGACTACTGTTGTCTTTACAGAGGCTCTGAGTGATGTGTCTTCTATCGATTTATCTAAAAATCGAATGACCAACGACAAAATCGTCATCGCTCACCGAGGTGCATCCGGCTATCTCCCCGAGCATACGATTCCTGCATATACTTTTGCTGTTGCTCAAGGCGCTGATTTTATAGAACCTGACATCGTGATGACCAAGGATGAAGAGCTGGTCATCTTGCATGATATATACCTGCAAAGTACCACCAACGTTAATGAAGTGTTCCCGAATAGACAAAGGAGAGATAGTAACTATTATGCTGCCGACTTTACTCTAGCAGAGATAAAAAAGTTACAGGTTCACGAGCGGATTGATACGGCATCAGGCAAGACAGTTTATGAGGGACGATTTCCCCTTGATGCCAGCTATTTTATGGTTCCCACATTTAGAGAATTCCTAGAATTCGTCATGGGCTTGGAGAAATCCACTGGAAAACTAATCGGGATCTATCCGGAGATTAAGGCTCCAGCCTTTCATAAAACCAATAATCTACCGATTGTGGAAAAGACTTTAGCGTTGCTTGACAGCTTTGGATACCAAAAAAAACTGGACCATATTTTTCTTCAATGCTTCGATAAAGAGGTCTTGCGCGCCATCAAGGAGGAAATGGACTCACCATACCCGCTGATACAGCTAATTGGTGAAAACGAGTGGGGTATATCCTCGACTGATTATGACCTGCTAATGTCTACTGAGGGTGTCAGAGAAATGTCTGATTACGCGGTGGGTATAGGTCCATGGATTAATCAGATCATAGATGATAAGGGCCACGCAACGCAGTTTTTCTCTCACATCCAGAATTCCTCTTTGCTCATTCATCCATACACTGCCAGGAGGGATGACTTACCGGAATTCACGAAGGATTTTGATAGCCTTCTTGAAACTCTGTTCATCGATCTCGATGTGGATGGCTTGTTTACCGATTTTCCAGATGTTGCAGCCAAATTCCTGCAAAATAGGGTTAAGCAGGCGCATCACGGTCCCTAAGAGACCGATTACACTCGTTTGCATCTGACGCTGAACTCGCGCTAGAACCAGCGCGCTGGGCTCACATAAATTACGTGGCTGGATGAACTCCCCGCAAAGCTTGTCTTACCGAGACGCAAACAATTAGTGCGTCGTCTGGAATAACGCGACGTTGATATATAATTGACATAAATGTCTGTTACTTTATAAATATAGTCGGGTTCTTATTGGTATATTTAATTATGCGTTCGATTCTGAGTCCTAAAATTTTGGGAGAGTTTTTGGGGACCTGCTTTCTGGTGATGGTTGTTATTGGTTCCGGCATAATGGCGAGCAAACTTTCCGATGACGAGCTTACTGTACTGCTAGCGAATACCATCGCAACTGGAGCTGGCTTAACAGCTCTGATCTGGGTTTTCATATCTATTTCGGGCGCGCATTTCAATCCGGCCGTCACGCTCGTAATGTTTATGAAAAATGAAATTCAAGTCTTGTTGATGTTCTTATTCATTGGTGCACAAATATCTGGAGGCCTGTTGGGTGTGCTCCTTGCTCATGGCATGTTTGGGCTTGATGTTTTTCAAATCTCAGAAAACTACAGGGGCGACATACATACCTATCTAGCCGAGTTTATTGCAACCTTCGGCTTATTAATGGTCATACTTGGCGTTCGACAGTTCAGTATTTTTGCGGTCGCTCCTGCCGTAGGCCTATATATTTCTGCAGGGTATTGGTTTACATCATCCACCTCTTTTGCCAATCCTGCCGTTACGATCGCCAGAGCATTTACCGATACATTTACAGGAATTGATCCTGAATTCGTTGGTCCGTTCTTGGTTGCGCAGTTTTCAGGAGCCGTTGTAGCTTCTCTCATTATGGGAAAAATTCAAAGTGAGACTTCGCAATAAGCCAGTAATAGTATTTTTGTGCGTGGAGAACTCTTGCAGAAGTCAGATAGCAGAGGCTTTTGGACGAGCGTTTTTTGCAGATCAATATGAGGTGGCCAGCGCGGGCTCTGAGCCATCTGGCAGTGTTAATGCCACCGCTATCGAATTGATGCAGGAATTAGGTTACGACATGACATGTCATAGGTCGAAAGGAGTAGATGAGCTAGAGACTAAAGAAATTTTGGCGCTGATTACCATGGGATGCGGTGATGCATGCCCCAAAATAGCGGCAAAGCAAAGGCTGGACTGGCAAATTCCCGATCCAAAAACTATGTCGCGATGCGACTTTAGAGCGGTAATAAATTTAATTAAAAAACAGGTGTTAGGCCTGGTTAACGAGTTATCCTCCCCAACTTAGATAACCCGTCAATCCTACTGCTATTCCTAGCGATGAAAACATTGAAATGACACCGCACAGGTTTCTAACGTCGCAAAAATTCGACTTATTTCCGCAACATATTGGTCATAAAAACACCATACTTTTGACGCACTATTTCCGCGTCCATTTTGCAAAAGGTGATGCGTGAGCTCCGAAAATGCGCACATAGACGTCGATATTCAGAAATCAGAGGAAACTGGGCGTCATGCCCATCCAACTTTCTATCAAACCATTTGGATATCAGATACTCATCTGGGGACTTCTGGTTGTAAAGCTGAATTCTTGCTTGATTTCTTAAAGAATCACGAATCCAAAAACCTTTATTTAGTCGGGGATATCATTGATGGATGGCAATTGACTAAAAAGTGGTATTGGAATCAACTTCACAATGACGTGATACAAAAAGTGCTGCGCAAATCTCGCAAAGGCACTCGGGTTGTCTACATTGTGGGGAACCACGACGAGGGACTCCGAAATTTCCTTGGAATATCATTGGGCAATATTCAAATTGTCAACGAAGCGGAGCACACGCTGCTGGATGGCCGAAGGTTTTTAATTCTTCATGGCGATCTCTTCGATGGCATTATAAAAAATGTCAAATGGATTGCACATCTTGGAGACTTTCTTTATGTAAGGATGATTACAATTAATAACACTTTCAACCGTGTTAGGAGGAAACTCGGATTCCCCTACTGGTCGTTATCACAATACCTCAAGCAGCGTGTGAAGAAAGCCATAAACTTTGTGACTGACTTCGAAAATGCTATTGCCAATGAAGCGAAACGAAGGGGTTTTGATGGGGTGGTTTGCGGACACATTCACAAAGCGGAAATTCGGGACATTGGCGGTGTCCTTTACTGCAACGACGGAGATTGGGTCGAAAGTCTGAGTGCGCTTGTAGAGACCAAAGCCGGCGAATTAAAGCTTATCCATTGGCCGTTCTATGGCGATCAAGTTTATGACAGCAGTCAGCAAGCAAAGATCTAATCTTAAAAGCCTATGAGAATCGATCGATTAGTGATTGTAACAGATGCTTGGGAGCCACAGATTAACGGTGTTGTAAACACTTTGCGGAACACGAAAATCGAGCTCGAACGGATGGGAATTGAGGTGAGAATGATTACACCTCAAGGATTCAAAACTATGCCGCTTCCGACTTATCCAGAGATTAAAATCGCTTTAGTAAGAACCCGAACAATCCGTGGACTTATTGAGGGCATTAAACCTGATGCCCTCCATATAGCGACGGAAGGTCCTCTGGGGTGGGCCGCCCGAGCAGCGGCAATAAAAAATAGTTGGCCTTATACCACTGCTTACCACACGCGTTTTCCTGAGTACTTTTCATCCAGAACTAGAATCCCGGCCTCCTGGATATATCCTCTGATTCGGTTCTTCCATCGGTCGTCATCAGCTATATTGGTGCCAACACCTAAGATGATTAAGTTTCTTGAAGGGAAACAACTTGTAAATCTCAAGCTTTGGACTCGAGGGGTTGATCATAGTATTTTTAACGTTAGGGTTAACCAACCAAAATCTGAGGAACCAATCTTTATTTTTGTGGGCAGAGTTTCATTGGAAAAAAACATTGAAGCTTTCCTAGAATTGGACTTGCCGGGCAAAAAGATTGTCGTGGGTGATGGTCCATCGATGACGTCGTTAAGTGCTTCATACCCGGATACCTGCTTTTTGGGCTATAAAACTCATTCAGAAATCGCCGCATTACTTAATCAGGCAGATGTTTTCGTATTCCCAAGCCGTACTGACACTTTCGGGTTGGTGATGGTTGAAGCCATGGCATGCGGCCTGCCCGTTGCGGCTTTCCCCGTGGAGGGGCCAATTGATGTTATTGGCGATAGCGGTGCGGGTGTGCTTGACGAAGATCTCGGGAGAGCTTGTATCAGAGCACTGAAAATACCAAAGCATATGCCCGTCGAGCGGGCTTACGATTTTACTTGGGAGAAAGCTACCAAACAGTTTTATGAATATCTTGCACCCATTGAGTATTCTCGGGATTAAACTGATGGGTCCGATTGAACCCGCTAACGGCTCATTAATAGCGACCGGATACCCAAGTTTACCGAGGCTATATTTGAAATAATCCACGACGGAATCTGGAGCATGGTAGTCATCCACTATTACGCATA
>CACEBC010000041.1 GCA_902557735.1 Porticoccaceae bacterium | reverse complement strand
CGGCTACGCCGGCTGTATGTGTCAAAAGATCATGAATTGTTATTGGACGGTGGGCAGGAACGAGCCTATGCTCTGGGACATGCAGAATAAATCCATCTGTAAATCTGTACCAAACTGAGTCAAACATGCGAGTGAAAAAGCCTGCGTCATTATGTGTTGGCGATGCCCAAACATAAGCTGGGCTCATGTCTCTATTTTCTGGCTCTGCAAGAACAGCCACCTTTACACCATCAAAAGCCGGAATATACTTTCGCACTTCATCAAATGGTTTGATCAAGCCTCTCTCGATGGCAATCATTGCGGCCACTCCGAGAATGGGTTTGGTGGCTGAGGCAAGATGGAAGAGAGCATCTGGATTTATGGGTGTTTTAGTGTTGAGGTCAGAAAATCCTCGAGCCTCCAGGAAGACAGTTTTCTCATGACGACTAACTGCTACGACTGCCCCCTGAACAGATTCATTGTCCACGTGTCTCTGGATTATGTCGTTCAGCTTAGACAACTTCTCACTGGACATTCCGACTAGTTCAGGTTGTGTAAAAGCAGAGCCATTCATATCGACTGGTTGCGACAAAGAAACGGGGCTGAACACCGCAATGATCCAAATCATAAGAAATATTTGTATCCGCTCTTCCATATTATTCCTTTCGCCTAATCACCATTGGCGTGCTTGCAATAGCTTGGGCCAAGTGACAGATTTAAGTTACGTTGATTCTATTTAGTTTAGTCGCACTAACAAAATCTAACACAGAGATTTGTTTTTTGTCACATCGAAGGAGTGTTAATTCGTTTTTTTCACCCAAAACTAAATTAGACAAACTATTGTTAGAGCAATCAAGCTCCTTTAAGAGTAACGCATTTGAGAGATTAAGCTCGGTAAGTGAGTTGCCAGAGCAGTGAAATTTAACCAACGATCTGCAATCCGCCAGGTCGATATGCATCAGAAGGTTATTTCTGCAATCTAATTCGGTGAGCATAGACATTTCATTGAGTTCCAATTCTGAAATAAGATTCCCCCAGCAAACGAGTTGCCTCAAATTCGGAAGTTCGGATACCTTGAGGTGACGCAAGTTGTTTTTGGAGCACCATAGATACTCCAGTTTCGGTGTGGCTGACAAGTCGAGGCTGCTGATTTGGTTATGATCACAAAAAAGCGCTCTGAGATTAGGGGTATGGCTTAAATCTAGGATATCTAGCTGATTACGCTCGCAGACTAGCTCCTCAAGATTTGGATAGGGGGATAAGTCAAGCTCGCAGAGTCCCTCGTCGGATATGTCAAGTTTTTCAGCGCTCAAGCGCATGCACGAAAATCTTCATTGGTTGATTACCATATCCTCTCTATTTCGGTAATTTTAGATGACGAAACTTCTTCACCTTAATGACAAATTTATTGTCTTCGAAACGTCTCTGGGGAGATCCTTTGTGGGTTGTTGAACCATTATTACGACCGCTAGGCCAGTTTTTGGCTCGTTCCAGGAAATCGTGCCGGCAGCGCCTGCCCAGCCAAACGCCCCTTTGCTTTTAGGGATTTCAGCCGCCTCTGGTTCTAGTATCACTGAGACGGTGTAGCCAAATCCCTCTCCGTTACCTTTCCCCTTTCCATCTGCGGAAAAGAGCCTGCCCACATGGTCGGCTGACATCAACTCAACGGACTTTGCAGTAATCAATTCATGGCCTTTGTGTGTTCCTTTGTTTAGCAACATTTCCTCAAAGAGCAGATAATCTCGGGCAGTGCTAATCAAACCCACAGAACCTGAGTAGTAGGAGGATTCGGTAGGCACACTTGCTGACTTGCCTTTTCCACCTGTTTCCATATCGGCTATCACTACCACCCGAGAGAGTTTGGATTTGGGTGGCATATTCCAGTAAGTATCTCGCATATCTAAAGAATCGAAAATATTTTGTTGTACAAAATCGTTGAAAGGTTGGCCGGAGTTTATTTCAATTATTCTGGCGACAACGTCTAATCCAAGATATGGACTGTACATCCAGCGGGTACCTGGTTGGAAATCAAGTGGCCCCTTGGCGGCTCTGTTGATAAAAGATTCGAGTGTCTCGTCAGCCATTGAGTTGATATTCTTGTTAGCGATATCTGCGCCCCACTCTGACACCGCAGTTCCTAGTCCATAAGTGCCAAGACCTGCCGTGTGAGTGAGCAGGTCATGAATTGTGATTGGGCGCTTGGCAGGAACGAGTCTATGTTCTGGGACACTCCAAATGAATCCATCTGTAAATCTGTACCAAATTTTATCTAGAATGCGAGTGAAGAAGCCTGCGCCATTATTTGCAAGCGACGCCCACACATATGCTGGGCTAATGTCTCGGTGTTTTGGTTCTCCAAGCACAGCTACTGGTATGTCCCTAAAGGCGGGAATGTGATTTTGAACTAAATCGCTCGGTTTAAAGAGCCCCCGCTCCATTGCGATCATCGCTGCAACTCCAAGAACTGGCTTGGTAGATGACCACATCTGGAACAGACTGTCACGTTGCATCTTTACTCCATTCGCATGATCAGCTTCGCCATGCGCCTCAAAGTAAACTAACTCACCGTATCGACTCACTGCTACAACAGCGCCCTGAATCTTTTCATCAGCAATGTATGTTTCGAGCACCAAGTCCAGTTGCCGCAACTTTTCAGTCGACATTCCGACTGCCTCCGGTTTTGAAAAAGCGATCTTATCGAGGTTTATCGGAAGTGACATAGTGATTGGATTCAAAAGAGCAGCGAGTATACTAATAAAGTATTTATTGGTTACAGTGTGGGCGATCTTTTTCAGAGACTTTTGCAATATTTTTGTTTCTCTTCAAAGCGGAAAGAAGTTACGGAATCCGAAAGGCCACTAGAGTCTTATTTTCAAAGAGTTTACCAAAAAGCTTGGCCTAGAGAGGTAATTGCTTAATAACTTTAGCGACCAGAGATAATTTCTCACCCAAAATCAGCTAAGTCATTTTTTTAGAGCGGCTGTACGCTCTCGGGTATTTGTCCCTTGAAAGATTAAACTCGCTTATGCAGCAACCTTAGTCTCGCAGTTATACTTTTGGCTGAAAATGAGCTTTTTGATTTGGATCAAGCGGTTAGGTTTACGATTTTACTTGGAAAATCAGTAATTATTTTGTCGACAAATAAGTGCATATTCAAATATCCTCGGTTGAAAGCGGCGTTCCGCTATTCGATGAGGAGTTGGTTGACGATACTGGCCGTTTCAGAACCTCAGGCACTTTGAATGGCAGTAACTGATTAAGAACGCGCGCAGAATAAAGAAAAATTTTATTCTTCCTATACCAACTTAGCTTGTTGAGCTGTCGAGAGGCGGATTCGTAACCAATCAAAAACAATTCATCATAGCGTTCGGTATTATCTCTCAAGCTGAAATCGCTGAGATCCATGGCGATCAGAAGGTTAGCCGTCCTCAATTGATTTCTTGTGTGTTGATTTATTGCGATCTCGAACGCATTTCTTATGATGTCGAGGGCGTGACTTGGCTCAGATCGAGAATTTACGCTATGTATGTGGCTCGCAATGGTGAAATCTGCCCCCATCTGCGTCAGCGCTTGTATCGGCACGTTCTGCAATAACCCACCATCCACAAGCAACCTACCTTCGATATTGACAGGAATGTATATGCCCGGAATGGCTGTTGACGCGCATACTGCATCCGCTAGGGGTCCCCGTGTAAATGTGACGACTTCGCCGGTTTTTATATCTGTTGTCACAATGGCGAGAGGGATACTGGCATCCTCGATGTTTACCGGTCCGATCTGTTCCAAAATCAGTTTCTTGAGCGAGTCAGTTGAGAAAAATCCGGTTTTTGCCAACTTGAAATTAGTGACTTTCGAGAAAGTAAGACGCCTAGCCAATTGATCAATCGTCTCAAGATCAAGCCTGAAAGCATAAAGCGAGGCCGCTATTGCGCCTGCACTCGTTCCAGCGACAAAGTCGACCTCGACCCCCTTATCTCGGAGTGCTTTTAGCACGCCCACGTGAGCTATGCCTTTTGCTGCGCCGCCACCTAAAGCTAAGCCAATTTTTGCTTTAAAAATACTCATCTTGAGCTTTTATATTATAGATCCGACCGTCGAAATTTATGGCGTTTTTACCCATGCATGTCTGGTCGGGGTCTCTCCAAATTCCTCGCTAGCATGATTGTTCAATCATAAGTTTATAATGGTGGGCTAAATTTTTTTGGATATTCAAGTTTAGCAAAAAGCATCTTATCATCGCTCGGAAGTATTGGCTGCGCGTCGATTAACTTTTATTTCATAAACTTGTAATGCCCAATTAACTCTATAGTATGTCGCTTAAATAGGATTCAATTTTAGTTTTTCCATCTTTGGGGGCGAAACGTTTTATGCTTTTACCAGATTTGTCTATAACAAATTTGGTAAAATTCCATTTAATCGCTTCGCTACCCATAATACCCGGTGATTGCTTTTTTAAGAAGTCAAAAACAGGGCTGGCATTGGAACCGTTGACATCCACTTTGTCGAAAATCTTGAATGTCACGTTGAAGTTAAGATCACAGAATGATTTGATGTCCTGCCGCGTCCCAGGCTCTTGGTTGCCGAACTGGTTGCAAGGGAAAGCCAATATTTCGAGCCCACGGTGGTTGTATTTGTTATAAAGCGATTGCAAGTCGGCGTATTGAGGAGTATATCCGCATTTGCTGGCGACGTTTACAATTAACAGCGTCTTCCCTTTATATTGATTTAAATGAACTGGATTCAGATCAATATCTTTTAATTCAAAATTATAAAGTCGGCTCATATTAAACACTTTTAAACGATGTAAAATATGATCAATATTACACGCTAAAATTCAGTTTTGGATTACTTTTCAGCATATTTTTTGGGATGAGTCTGCATCAGAATATGACCGAGATTATCTTAAACTGCACTCTGGGTCTCCACAAATTTGATTGATCAGATTGGCACAGGCAGATATGAGTCTAATTACACGCGGTTTAATTTATAAATCAATTTTGGTTTCTATTGGTTTAGCATTTTGGTTGTTGCCTGAGTCTATCAAAATGGAGTTTTCCGATGAGATTCGGATGGAAGCAAATGCCCAGATTAATGATTGGTTGTCGGAACCGGATTCATTCTTATTATCTGGTTTCGATCGATTAAATGGTCCACAAGAATCGTCTTCGATAACCGTTGATAATGATTTGGCCCACGAAACGATAGAAGAATGGATTGAAAAAAGTGATACCGAGGTCCTAATCATTCAGAAAGATGGTGTGATTTTATATGAAAGCTATTCCCCCGATTCACTCAGAGGTAGGGCGATAAATGGCATGTCAATGGTAAAAAACTTAGTGGCGATTCTTGTCGGTATTGCGATTGACGAGGGACGCATTGTCTCCCAATATGATGAGGTGGATATATACCTGCCAGAGCTGGAGTTCAGCGGCGGAGCGGCGATTTCTATTAGAGACCTACTGAACCATACGTCTGGGATAGAGGAAAATTTACTGAGTATCTTTTCAACTCTCGGGGGTTCCTCTCTCATCGCTGAGTTATCCTCAATAAATTTTAAAAGTGAAAAGAAATTTAGTTATAAAAATACTAATTACCATCTTTTAAGCCTGCTTCTTTCTCGTGTCTACCAAAAACCGTTTCATGCGATAGTTGAAGATAAGTTGTGGGCGCCAATGAAACTATCGGAAGGCGAAATAATTGGTAGTTCCGGATATTGTTGTTTATTTGCCACAGCACGCACTTGGTTGGCAATAGGCCAATTATATTTAGATAGAGGGAAGTACAACGGGACTCAAATTGTATCTAGGGCTTGGCTAGAAATAATGTTGAGTGATTCAGAGTATCCAGATCGATTTTTTGCACAGACAACGGGCACATCCAGGGCAAATAGTTACGGGTACCATATTTATCGGGGACTCGAGGACTATCCAAACTACTTTTGGATAGAGGGTATGGGATTGCAAGTGATCATGATCGATCCGATGAACAAAATAGTAATCGTCCGATTGGGTGAAATTCCCTCATGGTTTCGGTCTCAAACGAATCGAAATGATAAAAACTTGTTGGAGGATTTATTAAATATTATTGCAGTATCGTCCGTGCTTTAATGCACAGCAATCTCAGAGATTTTAAAAACCGAGCTTTTTCTCGGTTCGAAGTAAACGTCAGCGCCCTGATTCAAAAACAGCTCGTACGGGTAATAACTCGTCTCACACTCTATTATTTGTAACAATAGCAGAAGGATACAGAGGATGAATAATGATGGATGAAGTAAAATCGCAGGGGCCGCAGAAAACCAATACTTTTTTGGGCCATCCGAGAGGCTTATATGTTTTATTCATGACCGAGATGTGGGAGCGCTTTTCATATTATGGTATGCGCGGCCTGCTGGTTGTTTATTTAACGCAACATTTTTTGTTCTCGGATGAGAAATCCAGTTACTTGTATGGTACATACACGGCATTGGTATATGTAATGACTGTCGTGGGCGGTTCGTTAGCCGATCGCTACCTTGGGGCGAGGAAGGCAGTTACCTTTGGTGCCGTTTTGTTGACCCTCGGACACCTAGGAATGGCTTTCGAGGGAACAGGCTCCAAACAGCTTGTAAGTTATCAAGGAACTGAATATCAGATCGTTTTGGATGGGCGTGGGGGAAACGCGCGGCAGGAGATTATCCACGGCGAGGGCAGGTCATACATAAACTTCTCTGAGGCTGATATGAGTATCGAATCGCCTGCCTCTGTTGGATTACCTGCCGTGATCGACCGAAGTGAATTGAGTTTCCGGGTAGAGACTGAATCGCCATACCTTACTACCTTGTATCTATCACTGGCGCTCATAATTGCTGGCGTGGGCTTTCTCAAGGCGAATATTTCAACGATTGTAGGTGCGCTGTATGAGTTTGGGGATACTCGAAGGGACTCTGGTTTCACCATATTTTATATGGGAATTAATCTGGGTGCCTTTCTAGCGTCAATTTTCTGTGGTTACTTGGGGATCGTCCATGGCTGGCGATATGGATTCGGACTTGCAGGTATTGGTATGATGCTAGGCTTACTGGTTTTTCTGAGGTATAACTATCTCTTGGAAGGCAAATCCGAACCACCCTCTGTAGAAAAATTAGAACGCACTGTCCTATGGTTTATTAACGTGGAATGGATGTGTTATCTGGTGGGATTGGGCATCGTGGGCTTATCGATGTTTCTTGTCATGAATGAAGAATTGGTGGCAGGAATTCTAGGGCCACTTGGCGTGTTAATGTTCGTCTTTTTGGTTGGTTACGCAATCACGTCATTGAAGAGTATCGAGCGATCTCGCATGCTCGCCGCAATTTATTTCATCTTAGCTCAGATTCCCTTCTGGGCTCTTTTTGAGCAGGCAGGCTCATCGCTAAATTTGTTTACTGCCCGATTGGTTGATCGAGTGATATTTGGGTGGTCCGTTCCCGGGCCAGTATTCCAGTCTTTAAATGCAGGATTTATTTTCTTGTTTGCTCCTGTAATGGCATGGCTCTGGATAACCTTGGCCAAAAAGAATCTGAATCCGTCTACACCAGTAAAATTCGCTTTGGGCGTAGCAATGGCTGGTTTTGGTTTTTTAGTTTTGGTTGCCGGAATGAAAGGGTCGGGTCCCGCAGCAATGACCCCTGTGTTATTTATTTTCTCGATTTATTGGATTCACACCATCGGAGAACTAATGGTGTCACCCGTTGGTCTTTCCGTAGTTACGAAACTGGCCCCTCTCAATCTGGTCGGCATGACTATGGGTGCTTGGTTTCTTTATGGCGGGATATCCAATTTCCTCGCTGGAGTCATTGCTCGTGCTACAGGCGCTGAAACTATTGGAGGCCAGATAACTAATGTTGAGTTTGCCAAGAGTGGATACATAGAAGTCTATAGCCAAGTAGGCTTCATCGCCATTGGCATAGCGATTATTATGCTGATCGTGTCGCCAATAATTTCTAGGATGATGCATGGTGCGGACTAAAGACACCGAATTAGCCGACTGTATTTAGAAGACCGAGACTTCATGTAGGCAAAATCGCACTGTTAGCATTTCTCCAACCGTCTTTTCTTTGCGCAATGAGGCACTGCAGTGAACGGTTTGCCCATCGGGCAACTCAAGCGAATAACCCTGAGTGCTGGCCAAAAGATTTTTCCCAACGATTTTGAGCATGTGGCTTCCATTGTCATCACAGATGATGGCACCCGGTCGGAGTAATAATTTTATTCGCTTACCTAAATGATCTGTGGACAGATGTGTGGGGATTTTCCCTAGGCCGAAGTCCAGATTGCCACCCATATCTAGATTTATCTCGATAAGATCGCCAAGATCAAGAAAATCTGCCGCAAAAATGGTGGTTGGGCGTTGAACCAGTTCTGTTGGGCTACCTATCTCCTGAATCGAGCCGGAATTGATCAGTACCACTTGATCGCTCAATGCGAAAGCTTCGTTTTGATCATGAGTTACCAGCAGTGTCGTTATGTTGTGTAATTTTAAAAGTTTTCGCATCTCTCGAGCTAAACGATTTCTATTGTCAGTGTCCAAACTCGCGAAGGGCTCGTCTAAAAGGAGTAATCGAGGATTAGGAGCCATTGCTCTGCCAAGGGCGACGCGTTGTTGTTGCCCAACAGACAGTTCATGAGGATATTTGTGCGAAACGTCTTGCAAGTTTATCAGTTCAAGCATTTCTTCAACGCGATCGGAGCGTTTCTTGGGAAGCTGAGACTGAAGGCCAAAACTGATATTTCTTGAGACATCGAGGTGGGGGAAGAGAGCGAAATCTTGAAACACCATACTTACCGATCTTTGCTCTGGTGGCAAAGTGAAATGCGCTGTACTGGCGGTTCTATCTCCTATCATAATAGACCCACTTGATAAGTCATTAAATCCTGCTATTGCCCGCAAAATCGTGCTCTTGCCAGAACCAGATGGTCCGAGAATACAAACGATTTCACCGAGGGAGAGCGAAAAAGATATTCCAGAAACAGCCATAGTTTTTTGATGGTGGACGGAAACTTTATCGAGTATTAATTGATTATTCATTCGACATTTGATGATTTAGCGATTGTTTTAAATATCAATAGTATCGGTAATAATCCTATTACTACAATAGTGAGGGCCGGAAGAGCCGCATCTATTAAGCGCTCATCAGAGGCCAACTCATAGGTGCGGACGGCAAGGGTATTGAAATTGAAGGGCCTAAGAATCAAGGTGGTCGGGAGTTCCTTTAGCACGTCGACAAATACCATGATGAATGCTGTCAATAAACTGGTTTTAAGAAGTGGTAAATGAATTTTTCTCAGTGTGTTTAATTTCGATACGCCAAGAGAGGCAGCTGATTCGTCGATACTTGGTTTAATCGAACTAAGTCCTGATTCCAATGTCTGCAAGGATACTGACAAGAATCTAACTAGATATGCAAAGATAAGGATACCCAGACTTCCGCCTAGTATAAGACCGATGGATTTGCCGAACCAGGCTTCGCTTATTAAGTTAACTTGATTGTCGAACCACCCAGCCGGAATAAGAACCCCCACCGCGATTATGGCGCCTGGAATGGCGTAACCCAGTTTGGCAATTTCGACTTGTGCAATCGAGAGATTTGATTTCGAGTAACGCTTCACGATCGATAGGAACAGCGCTCCAAGTACACATATGATCGCCGCAGTTGATGCCAGAAGAAAGCTATTCCATGCCAGGTTTACGAATGCGTTATTTAGGTTTTCACGCCATCGGCTCGCGGCCCAAACGACCAATTGTATGATTGGTATAATGAATCCAATGGAAACGACAGTCCAGCAGTAGAAACTCGCGATGGTCGCTCTGGAACCCTTTAATTGAATAAGCTTAGTTTTGACTCGATATTCATTTTTATAAAAACGCATTCTTCGCCGCGATTGCTGCTCGAGGAGAATGATTGAGAAGACAAAAAACATCATCATAGCGCTGAGCTGGGCGGCAGTTGCGAGCTCTCCCAATCCATACCAAATGCGAAAAATGCCAGTTGTGAAAGTGCTCACGCCAAAGTAAGCGACCGTGCCATAGTCCGCTAAGGTCTCCATCATGACCAAACTCACACCAGCAATAATGGCGGGGCGAGCCATCGGGAGAGACACGCTAAGAAATGTGCTCAAGGGCCCGCGACCCAGATTTCTAGATGCCTCTATGATCGCGCCGGCTTGGTTGGCAAATGATACTCGGGCCAACAGATAAACATATGGATAGAGCACAAGTGAGAGCATGCATGTCGCACCCCCGAGTGAGCGGATCTGCGGAAAAAAATAGTCCCCATAAGACCAGCCAAATATTGCCCTTAAGTTATTTTGTATTGGACCCGATACGTCCAATAATCCTGTGTAGGTGTAGGCGATAATATAAGCTGGCATAGCCATGGGAAGCAGTAAAATCCAAGACAGGGTTTTTCGCCCGGGAAATTGGCATACGGCCACCAACCAAGCGGAGCTGACGCCCAACAGACAGGTTCCCAGGGCAACGCCAAACATTAGCATTATAGAGTTAACGATGTACGATAATAGCACGGTGTCTAAAAGATGATGCCAGACTTGTCCGAAGGGTCTGAAGATGCTTGAAATGATGACTAGAATAGGGAACACAAGCAGCACAGTTATCAAAAATGCGCCTATGGATCCCCACCGAATTGAAGGGGGAAACCAGAATGAAGCGTCACTTCGGGAAGTTATTTCCAACCCGCTCGATCCATGGCAAGAATGGCGTCGGAATTATAAATACCCAATTTGGTAACATTTAGTTGATCGGCCTTGAATTCTCCCCATTTCCTTAAAACCTCATGGATTTCGGCCTTTGCCAATACTGGATACTCATTATTTATTTGGGCATACCAATGTTGACTGTCAGCAGCACACAAAAACTCGAGCAGTCTGGTCGCTAGTTCTGAGTTTTTGGACGATCTGGTTACGCCGGCGCCAGAAATATTAATATGTGAACCCCTGTCATTTTGATTGGGCCAGTGAAGAGCTACCTTATCTGCTGCATCTCTTTCGCTGTCATCACTTGATGTGAGCATGCCTGCCAGGTAATAGCTATTGACAACAGCGATGTCGCACTGGCCCGCAGCTACAGCTTTGATTTGATCCCTATCGCCACCAGAGGGTTGTCTTGCGAAGTTCTTTGTAAAGCCATTGAGCCATTGTTCGGTATGGCTTAAGCCTTGAGTCGCGAGCATGCTGGCGACTAGCGACTGATTGTATATGTTTCCTGATGATCTAACACATATCCGGCCTTTCCATTCTGCCGATGATAACGACTCATAGGTGCTCAGTCGATCAGCGTCTACGCGGTCTTTGGCGTAAACGATTACCCTGACTCTAGTGCTTAAACCAAACCATTCATCTTTGTCACTGCGAAGATGCGCAGGTATAGATTGTTGAAGAAGGTCAGATTTAATAGGCTGAAATGCGCCGGCAAGTTGAGCTCGATGTAAACGGCCCGCATCCACGGTCAGGAACACGTCGGCGGGAGAATTGACGCCTTCGGCTTTGAGTCGAGCCAAAAGCGCATCGCCTTTAGCAGTCACTAAGTTTATTTTAATATTATTGGCCTCACTGAAGCGGTCGAGAAGAGGTTTTATCAAGTGTTCTTTTCTCGCGGAATAGACATTCAGTTCTCCTTCGGAGAGAATTTTTGAGCTTCCCATTGAAGCAACATATGGTGCCAAAAGAATTGCAGCAAGATAAACGCAGTTTGCATGTTTTTTCATCGGAAAATCTCTGATGACCAGTAATTGAGAATGGTTATTATTATTATTTGAGTCAAAAAAGCAACTTGTCCGTCCATTTAGCTGAAAATTTTTTGTACTAAAATTATCAAAATCAAGTAGTTTATCGTCTGAAATAAAGGCCTAGCTTGATTTGGTTACTGGACTTTTTAGTACGTGCTATGATCTAAGGACTTGACAGCTTATCGGGCACTTATTTTCGGATGCCATTCGCCGATCATTTTGGCCAGATTTGTAAACTGTGTTTGTTCTCAACTTTTAACAGGCTGACCCTCACTACGAGGCAGGCTATTCGGATTTTGGTTTTTCGCTAAGGGCTGGGCATGTTGCTAAGAATTCTATTTTTACCGCTGATTCTAATCGTTGTGAATATTTTGGCTTGCGCAGACAAATCGAGCCCTCCTGCTGAACCAATAATAATCTCCGAATCACAAGTGGACGAAAGCGAGTGTCAAAATCGGAATATAGACCGGGTTGCGCTTTTTGGAGATCTGCATGTGCATTCAAGGTATTCATTTGACGCTGCAGCAAATAGCACTGGAGCGACTCCAGTAGATGCGCATCGTTATGCTAAAGGTGAGGAGATACCTTTTTTTCCATTGGATGAAGATGGCGTGGCAATCGGACGCGCGAAGATAGACCGACCGCTAGACTTCTTGGCCGTCACCGACCACGGCGAGTTTCTTGGAGAGCGAGCCTTGTGCAGAAACGAGAATTCACCGCGTTACGACATCCCTTTTTGTCGAGCCTATAGATCTGACTGGACACGCGGTGTCACTATGCTGGGTGCGCAGGTGATCTCTGAGAAACCCTTCAGGGTTCCGGAGCTTTGTGGTGAAGATGGTGCGCTATGCAGAGAATATGCAAAGTCCCCTTGGCATGAAATTCAAACTGCGTCGAATAATGAAAATGATCCATGTATTTTCACC
>CACEBC010000040.1 GCA_902557735.1 Porticoccaceae bacterium | reverse complement strand
AATGGAGGGCGGACGATTTGTTAATCGACCGATCAAGTGATTAGGCATTTTTCTCCCCTTCATGCTACACAACACGATTGGGCCTGGATTTGGCATAAAAAATAGATTTGACCTGCTAGAGCAATCATAAATTGAGTTTATTAGTTGATAGTCAAAAGATGTTAGACCATCCGCAGTTAATAAATCATAGTTTGAGCTCATATAAGTTTAGTTAATTTCTTGTCATCACCGAATTGATTAAAGTTGCCCAAAGTTGCGGACCTTAAAAAGCGGCTTGGGAGAGCGACGGTGATTGCCAGATGCGTTGAATTGATCTTGATGAGATCTAAATGAGGTGTCATACGCCACCATTTTATAAGATAGGGAGATAGCAATGAAATTTTCTGAGTATGCCCGCGCTCGAAAGAGTATTAGAGGCTTCACAAATGAGCCTCTGTCAAAAGAAGTAGTCGATCAGATTATCGAAACAGGCAAATGGGCTCCATCCTCGTTTAACTCGCAAACATGGAAAATTTACGCAGTTTCAGGTGATCCCCTCGATAAAATTCGCGAAGGAAATACAAACAATACGTTAGCTGGCGTTCCGGTCAAGCGCGAATTCGCCTATGTTGAGGACTATAAAAATGTTCATAGACAGCATCAAATAGACGTCGCAGTCCAACTTTTTGAGGTAATGGATATAGGGCGTCATGACAAGGAAAAGAGGATGAAGTGGATGTTACGCGGTTTTAGGCAATTTGATGCGCCGGTTTCTTTGGTCTTAACCTATGATAAGTATCTTGAACCTGCTGGTATCACGCACTTTGCATGTGGCTCTTTGGCCTATGGTATTGTGCTTGCAGCCTGGGAACTTGGTGTCGGTTGTATCATTAACGGTCAGGGTATTCAGCAGCCGGATGTGGTGCGTGAGCATGCTGGGATTCCAGATGATGAGGTGATAATGATAACTATAGCAATGGGATACCCTGACCATGATTTCCCGGCTAATGGTGTTCGATCTCGGCGGGCGGATAACGAAGACTTCGTCAACTATATTGGCTTTGACTAAGGTCTACCCAATAATCTTTTCAATTGAATGGCAGTTGAACAATTTATTCGGGAGGTAAAACCTATCCCTCGACACGCAATGGATTCTGTTGTTTCTAGGCGATTGAAAAGAAATCTTAATCAAGATCAGTCGATTTATGCCTCTCGCGCAACTGTTTTTCCTCATCGCCCCAGACTTTGTTTACTCGCTGACCTCGTTTAACTGCGGTCCTTTTCTGGATATTAGATGCCCAGCGTTGGACATGGGTGTATGTATGGACTGCCAAAAACTCTTGGGCGTTATATTGGCTCCCCAACACAAGATTGCCATACCAAGGGTGAATGGCGATGTCTGCAATCGTGTATTGGTCTCCACAAAAATATTCTCTGTTGGTTAGATGCTGGTCTAATACGTCTAGCTGACGTTTTACCTCCATTGCGAAGCGATTGATCGGGTATTCATATTTTTCTGGGGCATAAGCATAAAAGTGTCCGAAACCGCCGCCGAGATATGGTGTGCTTCCCATCTGCCAAAATAGCCAAGACAAGCATTCAGCTTTGTCTGCAAGGATTTCTGGAATAAAAGCATCGAACTTCTCGGCAAGATATAGCAGTATAGCCCCAGATTCAAAGATTCGCGTGGGAGAGGGTTGGCTATGATCGACCAGTGCAGGAATTTTGGAGTTGGGATTTGCTGCAACGAAACCACTGCCGAATTGCTCACCGGACATTATGTCGATTATCCAGGCATCATATTCCGCTTCCTTTTTCCCGGCAGCCAAGAGCTCTTCGAGCATCACTGTTACTTTTACTCCATTTGGAGTTGCCAGTGAGTAGAGTTGATGCGGATGTTCACCCACAGGCAGATCTTTTTCGTGTGTGGCGCCTGCTACAGGTCTGTTTATTGCTGCAAATCTCCCTTCATCGTTCTCTTGTTCCCATTTCCAGACCTTTGGCGGGATGTATTTTGAAATCTCTTTCATTTATGCTTCCAATGAGTTGGTTAAAATAGTTTGACTGAAATCCTGGGTGCCAAAGACTGAAATCATCAGCTGTAAGCAACTCTGAAATCAATAATATAACAAGCCTTTCCACGCATTATTTTAGCCCCAAAAACAATTAAGTTCATCGATATTTGAAACTCTTTATCGAAATTTTTATAGTTTGTATTTACAACCGTTTTAGTTAGGGTGGCCATCAACGGAATCATTCGCTTTGCCATCTGCGGCTTAACATGTTTATCAATCGATTTTATTATGACGCGATTTGACCTTGGCATTATCCTTCTAAGCACGATGTTTTTCATGTTTTTGGTCGGAGTGATTTCATATAGAATGACCAGAGGTACGGTCCTTTCAAAAGATGGTTATTTTCTCGCTGGACGTGGTTTGAGCGCCTGGTTTATCGCTGGATCTCTTTTACTAACTAACTTAAGTGCAGAGCAACTCATTGGTTTGAATGGCTCTGCATATGGTTACAACCTTTCGAGTATGGCTTGGGAAGTGACCGCTGCGTTCTCGACGATCTGCATGGCTTTTTTTTTCTTGCCACGATATCTAGAGGGCGGCTTCACTACGCTGCCTCAGTTTCTAAGCGATCGATTTGATGACGATGTTAGAAAACTCTCAGTAATTCTCTTTATTTTGGGTTACGGTCTCGTGACCATTCCTTCGGTGCTCTACTCAGGAGCAATTGCGGTATTGCAACTTTTCAATGTTCCAGAACTTTTGAATGTGTCCTATGAGCATTCTTTGTTTTTTACGATCTTGATTATTGGTGGGATTGGTTCAATGTATGCAGTTTTCGGCGGTTTGAGAGCGGTTGCGGTATCTGACACTCTAAATGGGATAGGTTTGTTAATTATTGGCTTAACGGTACCACTCCTTGGTTTGTCCCTTCTCGGAGAGGGTAGTATTGCCGTTGGGCTTCGAATCGTTCTGACTGAAAATACTCATAAACTTAATGCGATAGGTTCTCCATCCGACCCCACACCCTTTGCAACTCTTTTTACAGGCATGGTCTTCGCGAATCTTTTTTACTGGTGTAGTAATCAATATGTCATTCAGCGGACGTTGGGTGCGAAAAGCTTAGCGGAGGGTCAAAAGGGTGTTCTTTTTTCGGGTTTTTTTAAGGTACTTGTGCCATTCTTAATGATGTTTCCGGGACTGATTGCATTTCATCTTTACGGTCCGAGTGAGCCAGGAGCGGGTCTGGCATCAATCGATTTAGCATATCCCCAATTGGTTACAGATGTTCTGCCAGCTTATGCCATGGGTTTTTTTCTGGCTGTTTTGCTAGGAGCCGTTTTTAGTTCGTTTAATTCGTTGTTAAATAGTGCCGCCACATTATTTTGTCTAGACATATATTTGCCTTATAAGAACAGGCATGGTGGAACATCGATTTCCGATTCCGATGTTATCAGGACGGCAAAATATGCTTCAATGGTGATCGCCTTATTTTCTTTTATCGTTGCACCGCTCTTACAGTATGCACCAGAGGGACTGTGGCAGGTCATTCGCATATTCACAGGATTTTATAATATTCCAGTCATAGCTATTGTTCTTGTGGGATTTTTTGCCAAGCAAGTGCCTGCACTGGGCCCGAAGTTAGTAATAGGCTTCCACATCATTACATATGGTCTAATTAAATTTGTTTTTCATGATTTAATCGATCTCCACTTTCTTCATCTATACGCTATCCTTTTCATTATCGAGATATCTGTGATGCTTTTAATCGGGCGACTATACCCTCGCAAGCATTTTCCCGAATGTGACCCGAGCCTTTCCCTTGTCTCCCTCCGATCTTGGAGGTTTGCGCTACCTTGCTCCTTATCCCTAGGATCATTAGTGATAGCCTTATATGTTTTGCTCTCGCCGATTGGGCTTGTTGGTGACACTCATCTTCTGTTCTGGCCAATTAATATTAGCCTAATCTTTCTCAACTTAATTGTTTGGTCGGGCTTTTTGAGGAAACATTTGTGGGAGTAATTAACTATTCAGCAAATAAACAAATTTTGGTTGTTGCTAGCGGACATCCATATTCAAGAGATGCGCTTGGTCAGGTGTTCGACGGCTTAAGCGATTGCTGCTGGTCTCTGGTAGAACAGCCGGCTGCTCGTCGATTCTTTACCCCGCAAAGCGTGGGGGATTATGCGGCTATTGTGTGCTATGACATGCCGGGAGTAGATTTTACCGTCGAAAAAGATGCGCCGAGACTAATCGATGTTGAGGAATCATTTAAAACTGATATGCTGGACATGCTTGATGCAGGTATGGGGATGGTATTTCTCCATCATGCCTTAGCCGCCTGGCCTGCTTGGGGAGAGTACGGGGCCATAGTTGGGGGACGTTTTCTTTATCGGCCTGCTTACCTGAGGGGTCGGTATTGGCCTGATTCGGGTTACCGTCATGGCGTTAAACACACAATCAGCGTTGAGCTCGATCATCCGGTTACATGCGGAATCCCCAAGAGTTTTAGCATGATCGATGAGCTATACCTCTGTCCCATATTTTCAAGCGATATAGTTCCAATATTGGTTAGTGACTTTAGCTTCTTAGATGACAATTTCTACTCAGCAAAGCTTGCAGTTGATGGGAAAATGGACCAGAACGAGGGCTGGTCTCATCCGCCTGGCAGTAATTTGGTGGGCTGGGTCAAACATTACAAAAGAAGTCCGATTGTTTATCTGCAGGGCGGTGATTCAGAACCAGCTCTTTCGGATCCCGCTTTCGGTCAGCTTGTTCGCAATTCGGTAAGATGGGTAAGCTCGCGCGAGGCGCATGACTGGGCAGCCAGAGCTTATGAAAGTCAACAGTCTGAGAACAATTGATCGAAATATCTCTCTTTTTTTGAGGTTCGGACTATAGTTTGATTATAAGTTATAATCTGAAGGTTGAAAAAACTGGCTAATCCAGTTCTTGTGAGGGAATTAGTTTGGAAATAGAATTTCTATCTGCGTCGTTTATAAATCTTTTAATTAATTTAAGTTATTCCATTATAGCTGTAGTAGTGGGAGTGTATTGCCTTCTGTGGGTTGATGATAAGCTTTTAAAAAATATTGACCTTGAGGAGGAGATGAAAAAAGGTAACATTGCAGTTGCCATTTTTGCCTCTACTATTTTGATCTTTGTCGCGATAATAATCGCTTTCGGTTTTCGAGGTTAATAATGTCTATGAGTGACGGTCGCATGACGGTTGCTCTGTTTTTTGCCATCTGTTTCGTGCTTTTGGGTAATGGTTTGGCTCAAACAAAAAGGCCGGCAGAGCCAATTTCCTTGAAAAACTCGCCATCGGTTTCAGAATTGCCCAAAGCGAAGAAATCCCAGATATCCGGAGCGCATCAGTACAAGGGGAGTTTACACATTCTTTCGACAAATACCCGTTTATCTCCGCATGATCTGAGCGCCCAGCTTGCTGAGCTGGGGAGCGCTCCTTATGTGATACCCTTGGGCAATTCTCGGACAGGGGTAATTAATATGTCTGCTCCCTCGCTTACTGGAGATCATCATCTCGTCAACTCATACCTTGAGGGTTATTATCCGTACTTTGTAGAAAATCCCATGATACCTCTTTACGTCTTGTCCAAGAGGAAGCAGTATCAACTCGATGCTGATCAGTATAGAGGTCGTGAGGAAGTGTGGCAGACCAGCCGAGAGGCATTTTCTTTTTCGCGTGGAGACTGTGAGGACCATGCTTTGATTCTTGCTGACTGGTTGATAGCAATCGGTGAGGACGCTCGTGTTGTACTGGGAGATTATCGAGGTGGAGGTCATGCATGGGTTGTTCTGTTCAAAAGCGGTCAGGAGTTCTTGCTTGAAGCGACCAAAAAAGATGGTGTAGGGCGGAACAGGGCGTATCCTTTGGCATCACTTCACACTGAATACCATCCGCGGATGATGTTCAATCGAAACGAATTTTGGGAAAACAATGGGTCTAAATATACCACTCGCTATACTGGTTCCGGCTGGCGACTCCAAAGCCGTTATCATCGGACATCGCCCAAATCCGATCCGAACTCCAGTTAAGGCAGCTCAAATACGTAAATTGCATTACCACCGTCAGGTTGGTAGATGTTTGGACTTACAGTGCTCGTCAACGCCCTGAAAACTCCCATTCCTGATGTGACGCTCACAAACTGTTTTCCCTGAGATTTATATGTAATTGGAAACCCATGCAATGCTGAGCTGAGTCTGGTCTGCCATAGAATTTTCCCCGAAGAAGAGTCAAAAGCTTTGAAGTAACGATCAAGATCACCGATAAACGTTAGCCCACCAGCTGTTGAGAGAGACGAGGTCAGAAACATAGCCTCTTGTTGATGAGACCATTTTTCCTTCATTGTTCTGAGATCGAGAGCGACCAGTTTGCCAAGTTTACCTTTAACTCCTGGCATTTCATAAGTTTTTGAGTCACCGCCAAATCCAC
The DNA here is from genome assembly GCA_902557735.1 of Porticoccaceae bacterium. Classification (GTDB taxonomy): domain Bacteria; phylum Pseudomonadota; class Gammaproteobacteria; order Pseudomonadales; family Porticoccaceae; genus TMED48. Next base: position 6,311 of record CACEBC010000040.1, on the reverse strand, counting down.
CACCACCCTCTATCTTGTCGACTTCACGACCCACCATGTCGGAACATAATTGGTGCATTGGGATAATGAGTGAAACACTAATCTTGTCGTATGAGGCTGCTTGCCAATTATGACCACCGTAGATCCCGGGGCATGCACTGAAAGGTTGGTCAAGGGAGGCTTCGAGGATATCCTTCCGATATATCAGCCGCCCCGTCTTTTTGTTAATCGACTCATAAATATTTTGGGGTAACGTTTCGTGAAGACCAAGAAACTGTCCATCTTTCCTACGCAATTTCCAAAGGATTCCGTCTTTGCCGATGGTGTACAGAACCTTCCCCTCATCGGCGTGATCAATGAGAATTCGCTCAAAACCAACCTCCATGTCTATTGTTTCGCCCGGAACATGCTGAAAATACCAAATGATTTCCCCAGTTTTTGGATCAAGCGCAAGCGTTGAATTGGTATATAAGGCAGGTTCCCTCGGAGACATGCCGCGACTGGCAGCTACCCAGGGTTTCGCTTGAGAGGTGCCAAAAAATACGAGATTTAAGTCAGGGTCATAGGTTCCGGGAATCCAGGTGTCACCGCCTGCTCGATAGAGGGGCTCTACCTCACCCCAAGTTTGGGAATTAGGATCATTAGCAAGCGCGATAGTGGATGTTCTCCAAAGTTCGATACCAGACTCAGGGTCATGACCAGTAATGAAACAACCATCTTTAACAAATCTTTCGCAGCCATTTATACCGCTCACAACGATTCCATTGGCAATGATTGGTCCGCTAGTGTGGGTAAAGCCCTCTTGATAATCAGCTTTTACTGTTTTCCATATCAATTTGCCTGTCCTCGCATCAATGGCGATTAGGGAAGCATCATAGGTGGCCATAAATAATTTATTGCCAAGAATCGCAATGTTACGGGTGGGACCGCCCAGTGTTCGAGAAGTCTCAGGATAATCATATTCAAAGGTCCAGATCAGGTCACCCGTTGCAGCATCGATTGCTTGGATCACATTTCCAGGATGAGTCAGAAACATTACGCCTTGGCTCACAATCGGGGTGACCTGGTTACTTCCTTCCTGCATTGTCATGGACCATGCTAATCTGAGGCTCCGAACATTTTTCTTGTTAATTTGTGTCAGAGGACTAAACCCCTGACCGTCAGATGTTCGTCGCCAAGACAACCAATCATCGTCACTAGGACGATCAATCGATTGTTGTTCAACAGGGACAAAATTCGATATCGACTTGTTTGTGTAGTTGCTATCTCTCTGATCAAGATTATTTATGGTGTCTGAGTCAGAAAAAGAGACGAAACCTTCTAGGTCAGTCTGTCCTGATCGATCGCCTGTTTGAGTTAAATGATCTGGCGGTGGCTTGGGAGAGCGTCCTAAAACGCTAGTCTCATGATCTGCATTGGAGATATCTGATTCTGCAAGAATATAAGAATAAATCGATTCATACTCACTGAGGTCTAGTTTCCCAACTTTCCCAGGTGGCATTGTCTCGACAATGGTATTAAAAAGCGTTTCTACACCCAATGTCTCCCATTTTTTCAGAAAATATGTCCCTCTTAACTCGCTTCCATGTGCTGAACCTCTTAGGTTCATAGAATGGCACTCTGCACAATGTTCATTATAAAGTGCTTTACCTCTCGCATCTGATTGTGCTGATGCTTGACTGTTGCCCCAAAACAAGGCTAGACACAAGAATAATTGCCATAAACTATGTTTCATCATCTTTAGCCTTATATTGACTCTCCGAAGCTATTTTAAAAGAAAGAGTTCAAATGAACTATACTTCAATTAGATCAAGAGGATACTGGTATAAACTCTTTGCACCGGATTCCGTTATTTCAAACACATTTTCCATATGCGAGGGGCCGAGTTTGCTGCCAAAATAAAGACAATCGAAGCTGAGGATCATTGATTTCTCTATGTTGAATCCTTTTGTGGCTCCAAGGCCGGTGGAAGGGAACTTGACGGGATTTTCTAAGGGGAATGCTCCAATGGAATGAATTATTAATAAGAGTTTTCCCGGCGAGTCGAGGTCTTGCGCAATGGTAGTCTGGATTGCATTACAGATGTCAGCAGTGTTAATCCCGGGCTTCATCATTTGCACCACCGATTCGAAGCATGATTTAACCATCTGATGCTGCCTCCTATAACTTTCAGTAGCGGTCCCTATATGCGCAGTTCGATTGATATCAATCCAGACTTTGCGATATTGACCTTGCGTTTCCAGTATCACGATCTGTCCAGGCTCGAAGGATTGATTGAATAGTGTTCTGAATAAGTCTGGTTTGAAGGCCATGTCATATGTGCCCCCAAACAACATTGGACTGGTGGGCAGAGGATTAATATCCTCGTCGATCATAAATTTAGCCACCGATTTCTCTATTTCGGCCCAACTTTTTCCCTTGCCCAACATAGAAACGGTGTGGTTCATGACACGATCTGCTTTAATGCCAGATTGACGAAAAATATCGATTTCTTCCTTAGTTTTTATTGCCCTAGCTTTAAATACCATGTCATAGGCGTCACCATGGAGTTGACCCATAGATCGACCTAGTCTAGTGGCTAGTCGCATATCATCGAACAAGATTAATTTTTTTTGGGAAGCCCGTTTTTTCAGCATTGTCGCCAATGCGCTTAGAATATCCGGTTCACACTTGCCTTCGACTTTTGAGGCAAAATGGTTCAGCCTGTCAGCCGCAGCTTGTTCAAGATTTAAGTGCAAATCTTGAGCGCGCGCCATAACACAAAAATTCAGCAAATCGAATGTTTTAAGAGATTGGAAGCTAACTGGGCAACCCTCTCGCTCTGCCACTAGCAAAGAGATTAAGCTCGCTTCGGGTAACAGTAATGTTATGGATTCATTTTCTTTACAAGGAATATAGACACCTGATATAGGCTCGGGTAGACGCCAACCGTCCATAACGGACTCAAACCCAGTTGCGTAATAAACATTATCTGGTTGGGTTAGCACCACTCCCTCCGCGCCACAGTTCGCGAGCTCATTTCTTAACCGTAAAACTTTCTCTTCATACATTCTCTGAGCGGCCTCCGCAAAAATGGCTAATGTGTTTCAATAACTTCGTCAAAAAAATATTAATTCGTTTTTATCGTATGATTATACGCCCCTTAAAAGATTTTATCGGTGATAATCGATGAAATTCTGCGCTCTACCCTGGAAAAGGCCTTCAATTCTGGTAACCATAATTCTATTTCGTCAAACTCTAAGCTACCTGCAAATGGATTGATAGTGGGGGCAGGATTTAATTAAAGGTACTACAAATAGGTTATTAACATGCTCACGTTGTTCTTTTTAGTTATAAATGCGGTGTATTACATTTAGTTGTTTTTGTGTAGACTGATGTCATCTGCTGATAATAAAGGTACCTTTTAAAGACCATAAATTGGGAGTGAGAATATGCAAAAGAAAATGTTAGTGCTAAGCGCAGCGATTATGGGCCTCTCATTGTCGCCGCTGACCTTAGCTGGCGGACACGATGCCGACGAGGTTATGATGGCGTCCATGCCGCCTGAATGTATGGCTGCGATGGATATCATGGTCGCGGCAGGGGTCGACCCCGATAACTTAGGCGATCACCCGGATGTAGAGGCCGAAGTCATGGCCACCGGTGCCACCGAAGAGATGTGTGGTCCCCCTGAGGATCACATGATGGGCCCAGACGGACATATGCCGCCGATGGGTGATGATGGCATGATGCCGCCGATGGGTGATGATGGCATGATGCCGCCGATGGGTGACATGGGTCCAAACGGGCCAGATGGAATGCCACCTGATGGTATGCCCCCGATGGGTGACATGGGTCCAAATGGGCCAGATGGAATGCCACCTGATGGTATGCCTCCGATGGATGATGGCATGATGCCGCCAATGGACGATATGCCTTGAGTATGATGGAGATGCAATGAAGTTATAATTATCTCTAGATGTTAAGGAAAGGGAGTAGCCAAGTTCGGTGCTCCCTTTTTTTTGGCCTACTGACTTTGGTCCACTAGCTATTGAGTGTTTTCAAACTTTGGTGGGATAAACGCTTAGATCAAAGCATCTATCGCCAGACCCAATGCCACGGTAAACAGAACAGTTGCAGTTGCCAATACAATTCCGATTGCAAGTTCTACTGTAAGCTTGTCATTAGGCTCTGGCTCTGCATACCTCGCCACTAGCAAGACTACTTTCACTATTTTGTAGGTTCCATAGCCGCAAAGAAGGATAATTGCAATCGTTTTAAAGTATATAAAGCCGAGATGTCTCGGGATGGCTAGTATAGTCTCTATTGGTGCATATATTAAAATTAAAGTGCATATGTACAATATTGTGAGGTACCCAATACCATACAGCCAAAAAGTTTTTTTCAGTGTGGGCGGGATATGATTAGTCATTTTAATAGGTGACGTTAACCACTGGACCTTATTTTTACTATAAAACAATATAAAAAACAATGGGTTTAAGGGTTGAAGATGATGTTGATTTTAATCAAACATGCGCTTGATAATTGCTCTAGTTCCTTGTTTATCTTACATCCGATTAGCCTAAAATCATGCGCTGTAATGGTGCTCAACACAAGAAATTATTCCATACAGGCATTGTTATGGACGGGGAGATTGGAAATGACCGCTTGATCCCGCACCGTTCAAATAAGCATAGCGCTTATGATCTTGCTGAAATTTTCCTCTAAGGTGTATACCAAATAGGAGACGTGTACGCTCGGTCTTGGACCACGGTGGGGACCTCATCTGGAAGCTTTATTCCAAAAAAAATAGAATCTTTGAGTGTCCATCTCGGTCGAGGAATTTCTATGACTCGGCAGTAATAAAAACTGGGCAGATTAGCGTCAAAATCAGGGTCGAACCAAACGCCAGAAATGGAATCCCCTCCGATTGAGTTATCATAACTAGCGTCTTTGAAATTAACGGTGGAACCTATTGGCGGTAATTTTCCGGTTTCTTGCTCTATGCTCCTGTCTCCTGCCCAGCCAACATCGTACACCTTTTCATGCGTTTTCCCGTTTCGGTCAAGCCAACCTTTGACAATTTGAACGCGATCTAGGTTGGCGCCCAGCGGATCGCGAGCTGCCGAGAACATGAATCCGGGAGTTTGATTTTCTTTTGTCCTAGTAAGATCCCCACCCATCGGTACCGCATGCAAGTAACCCATTTCCTCATAGTTTGGCCTATCAATCATTTCCTCCTTTAAATTCCATCCTCCAAAGAAGCGAACTCTTATTCGAGATCCTGTCGTCGCATAGACCTCTTTGCGTTTCATCGCTGCGAAGATAGCCTCTCGTGTGTTCTCATTAGCCCAAACTGCCGCATAACCAGACGCTACTATGCGCCAGTTCTCCCACAACCTGCCGCCGGCCATTTTGTTTTGCAGCCTATCGGGACCTGGTTCTGATTCAACAAATTTCCCGAAAAAATTATCCTCCTCTGGCGTGACGAGGCTGTTATGGCTGTCGGTGCTGCCTATCATGCCAAACTTATAGGGGTTAACCCCAAGCTCCTTTTGATGAAGTAATCCTTGCTGTAAAGCGCCTCGCGCATACTCATGTTTTAGCATCCAGTCCTTAGCAATCTTGAGACCTAGGTTGGTCTCAAACGTTTCAAAATCAGCAAACTCATCATTTGGAGATAATCTAGGGTGAGTTTCCGAATCCCCTTTGACCTGAGTTACCTCTGCAATTGGTTCCCATCTCGCACTCTGCTTGGCATACTTGCGATTAATCGGATTGCCGTCGATGGTGACGTCGGGCCACATCATTCCACCGGATAGATTTGAGTTGTGGGGAATTGCGAGAACCTGACCGCCTGTTGAATTTTCGTACTTCTCCATCGCAGCCCACAGATCTCTTGGATCCAAGCTGTCCTGCGCAGAGAATGGATTCAGTTGTGAAGCTTTATCAGCTGAATCTTTGTAAACTACTACTCTGTGCAGATTATTTCGGGCTATCATTGAAGTCCATTCATATCCGATCAGCGCTGTGAAGACCCCAGGCTCGTTGTGCTCGTCCGCGGTCTTAGCAACATTTTCCCAGATTGACGACTTGACATGTTTAGGGAGGGGTGGATATGTCTCAGGATCAACCATGCTCCCTGTAAAAGAAGGATAAATCTTTTCCGGATTACCCGCCTCGGTCCACTCTCGCCACTTTCGTCCAATTGCCGTTTGGGTAACGAGAGAGTCGTCAATGCCAAAACGATAAAATCCACCGAGGTATTCGGCATGATCTGCAACGACCAAGAAATCTAGTGGTGTCTTGATCTTTATCCGCATACCATTATGGGCCGTATACTCTTCCCCCCG
>CACEBC010000039.1 GCA_902557735.1 Porticoccaceae bacterium | reverse complement strand
TTTGGGTAGTTCCTAAGATTACAATAATTTTTGCCAACTCTGATCAAGAATTACCGGTTGTCACTCAATTGGTAATGGGTTTGAGTAATTTTACTTCAGATTATGGCATTTACGTATTTGTAATTCTTGTATTCATAATAATCGCTGTCAAAAAGCTTTTGCAAAACTCGGACAGACGACGGCGTTGGCACCAAATTTTGTTGAGTCTCCCAGGGTTGGGGCGTTGGATATATATGGCTAACATAGCTGACTGGGCCAGAAGTTTGGGGGTCTTGCTATCAAATGGTGTTCCAGCCCTGGCAGCCTTAAAAATTTCATCGGGGGTTTTGCAAAATACGCACCTCAGAAGGCAGCTTGAAGCTGTTACGGAAGCTATGCGTCAGGGAAGTAGTTTGAAAAAGGCACTGGACAGGAATCTCTCAAGCAGCGGATTTTTGGTGCAGATGGTTGCGAGTGGCGAGGCATCGAGTGAGCTCGATAAGATGTTACTAAGAGTCTCGGATTATTATGCCTTGCGGTTGAGAAATGCAGTGGATGTTTTTATGAAGCTAATTAATCCGATTCTGATTGTTTTCATGGGCTTGGTAATTTTGTCTGTGGTCGCAGCGGTCATGCTGCCCATTATGGATATGAATAATATGATCTAGATCAGGTATGATCTTGGGAGCGGGGTGAATAAAATGAAGTCTTATTCAGAAACAAGAGCAAGTCAACGTGGCTTTACCTTAATTGAGATGATGGTTGTTGTTGTCGTTATTGGACTTCTTGCCGCAATGATTGGTCCGCGATTATTCAATCAGGTCGAAAAGGCCCAAAAGATAAGAATTAAGCAGGATATTCGGGCTATCGAGAGCGCTTTAAAGTTCTACAGGCTGGACAACTATCGCTACCCGACACAATCAGAGGGGCTGGAGGCTTTGATAAATGCTCCAAGCAGTGCTGAGAGGTGGAACGGACCTTATCTAGAGAGTATTCCCCTTGACCCGTATAATAATCCTTATGTTTTTGCAAACCCGGGCACCCATGGAAAGGAAGTAGAGGTTTACACCCTTGGTGATAACGAGGTAACCGGTGGGGAGGGTATTGACAAAGACTGGGGGAGTTGGAATATACAAGAGATACAATAGTAAAAGCTCAACATATGCTAAAGCAAGGGTCCAAGCGAGGTAGCGAGGGTTTTACGCTTGTCGAAGTGTTGACTGTTACTGTGATCGTTGCGATTTTGACGAGTATGAGCCTGTTAGCGTTCAATCAAGCATTTGATAGACGACATTCCAGTCATGCCGATCAGTTATTGATATGGTTGCAGCAGTTATCGGAACAGTCAGCTCTCACGGGTGTTGTTTATGGCGTCATTCACACTAAATCTGAGTTGAACAGTAAGCTAGAGTCTTTAGTTTACTTCAGAAACCGCTGGTTGATTGCCAACTCAACGCCTCCGTTCATTGTTGATGCTGATGCTGATATTAGATGGAATATTTCAGTAGAGGAAGGCTCAATTTTGCCGTCTTACCGATCGATGGATGGCCAACATAGTGGGGGATCAAAATCGAATAGTTCAGACTCAGAGCCACTCCCAATATTTGCTTTTATGCCTGATGGCTTGATGGAACCGGATGGCGAATTGGAGATGGCTTTCGACAGCTCCTCAGAAATATATAAGTTTTATTGGGATAATAAAAATTCAGGCGTTAAGATGGTTAACGTGATTGAGTTATGAGGGTCACTTGCAAGATAGAAAGACGAATTAAGAGTGAAACAACTGGATTCACTCTCCTAGAAGTGGTTGTAGCGCTGTTGATCCTTAGTACAGTTTTAACGGGTTCTTTTCAATTGGTGCATCGCTATGCTGATGATCGAATAAAGATTCAGGATCGAATCTCGGCTAATCAGGTCGCTTGGAACCGGCTTATGGAGAGGCATCAAATAGCAGAAAACTGGATCCCCGCGAATGAAGTTGTGGTTCAGGGCACAACTGGATTGGATGAGGAGTCTGATCGCGATTGGAAGTGGCAGCTAAAAATAGAGTCAGCTGTTGGTCAGAATCTGTTTCGTCATCAGGTCTCCGTGTTTTCACAAAATAGCGCTGATTCTGAAGCTAGGCTTGCTATTTTTTTGGTGAGTCAGGAATATTAAAATGCGGTTGGGAAACAGGCAAAAGGGCTTTACACTCATTGAAGTGGTTGTGTCGCTGGGCCTGCTGGCAGTAATGTCGGTAATGGCATATCAGGCCTTAACTGTGGTTCTAGATGCCAATGAGCGGAGTCGTGATTCAGCTTCAGAGCAGCTGAGGCTGCATAGGGCTTGGAAAATTATTGGTCGCGACCTTTTGCATATCCGAGCACGCCCGTTTTCAGATGGGCTAGGGAGAACAGAGAGGCCCTATGAAACAGATCCAAGTGAATTCGGATTACGGTTCAGCCGCGGAGGGGGTCCTATGCTGGAAACAAATCCAAGCGGAGTGTCTCGCATCTATTATAGTCTCAATTCACATCAGCAACTGCTTCGCACCTCTTGGGCAATCACCGCCTCTCCAAGGGTAATCGAGGGGACGACAACGATATTGATCGATGAAGTGGAGGAGGTAATCGCTGAACATCTTTCACCCGAGGGTATTTACACTCGAGATTGGCCCCCCATAAATGCAAAGCGCGAAACTCTTTTGCCGCGTATGATCAAGATAACAATCCTTCTGACAAATGGGATGTCAACGTCACGTATTTTCCCTGGGGTCGTGAGTGATTAGAGGGAGAGCAGCCAATCGAAGCAAGGGTGTTGCTCTTATGGCTGCACTTATTCTCATTTTGGCATTGGTGATGGTTTTAGGAAATATTTTCTACCGTCACCAGATCGATATCTCGCAGACGAGTGCTGCCTTGCATAGCGATCAGGCACTGCTTATGGTGCTGAGCGCGGAGAGTTGGGCTAGGCAGCGCCTCTCCAATAACCCGAGTATGGACGATACAGATGTGGATCATTTAGGCGAAGTTTGGGCTCAAGCATTACCTGCACTGCCTTTGGAGGGTGGCTTTATAACTGGGTGCATTCGTGATTTGCAAGCTAGGATAAATATAAACAATTTTGCACTTTATACTCCTGAATCATTGGAGCTAGACCTAAAAAGACAGGACGATCAACCTCTGGGACTGGCCAACCTTTGGCGGCGCCTGTTGGAGCTATCGAATATTCCATATACCCATGCGCGGACTGGAGCGCTAGTGGATTGGCTAGATAGTGACTCGGAGCCTGTCGGCCAGTGGGGGGCTGAACAGGGAGATTATGACGGTCTCAGAATTCCGCGAGTAGTTGCTAATACTCTGATGACTGATGCCAGCGAACTTGCAGCCATAATAGGATACCAGCATAGTGAGGTTCTTGCTCTTATGCCCTTCGTCACAGCGCTGCCTTTATCAGGACGATCGTCTTTGGGTACAACTATTAACATAAATACTGCCCCAGTGTCTTTGCTGTTAGCAATGGCTGGATCGTCAAACGAATCATTTGTCGATGTTTTGCTTACAGCGAGAAATGAACGAAGGCACTTTAAATCGCTTGCTGAGTTTCATAATGAGCTGGAACGGACTTTACCATTGACCAGAAGAGAAATCGAAACCCGGTGGCCACCAGGAATGGTGGACGTCCGATCAAATTTTTTTCAGCTTTACATCGATGTATCGCTCGGAGACACTAATTTGCAGGTTACCAGCTTAATAGACCGACGCAAGGATCCATCAAACCCGACTATAATGGCGCGTGAAATTTCTGTGGTGCCAAAGATGATACCTCCATTGAATAATTCTGTGAATAACATCGATATGGATGAGGAAGTGGATTTGATGACTGGCACTCAAGATGCTGAAATGTATCGCATGCAGACAGCGTGCAATGCCATCGGGGTTTAGATTGATGACTGTCTTAGTAGACCATATATATAACCTTGATAAGCACTTTCGTGGTGATGATGCAGAATTTGCTCCCGTTAGCTTGTGGATCCCCTCTGAGCGAGTTGCAATTCATCGCATCGCCAAGCCAACAGCGCCGAGGAGAAAGTGGAGTGGCTTAATACCATGGATCCTTGAAGAGAAGATTCTGCAGCCAGTTGAAAAGACGCACTTTATAATCGGAAATAATGTTATCGATGAATTAGTTGATGTGTTTGCCGTAAGCAAAGAAGACCTGAGCACTTGGGTGAGCGTGGCTCGAAACGCGGGCTTTGTGCCCATTCAAATGACCCCTGACTACTTTGCTGTTCCCTGGGAGGACGGGCGTATAAATGTGGCGTGGCGAGAAGGATTTTGTTTGGTGCGATATTCTTTGTCGGAGGGCTTTTCGGCCCAGCCCGATCTCGCATGGGCTATGATAGACTGCCTAATTAGGGACGCCAAAATACCCCCGCGTTTGTCAATAAGCCTTCCAAATGCGCAAATAATTCCTCAACACCTGCGAGATCGAGCGGAGGTTAATAATGCCTCTCAGGATTGGAAGATGATTGATATGTCATCAGAAGTAAATTTATTATCTGGGGATTATCGACCAAATCTCGCTGCACCCAAAGTTAATCTTTGGCAGCTAAATTTTGCTGGTTTTGCGATAACCATCCTATTACTCGCGACCTATTTAAATGTGTTATCAGCAAACCTTCAGGCTGATCTAAGCGCTGTTGAGCGTCATTTGTTGAGTAGTTTTGATCGTGTTTTTTTGGGTCATGACGTGTCACCTGACCAAATACGATCAGTTGGATTAAAAGAAATTGCGCGGTTGAAAATGCAAGATCAAACCTTTAATACAGACCCTTTTAAAGCGTTAATTTCCTTGGGAAAATTGATGGATAATTGTGAGTGCAATTTAGTGTCACTGAAGGCAGATGGGCAAGAAATTAGCATACATGTGGAGGGCGGAGAAAAATTGCTGACGAAAAAGTTGAGCATAGAAGGCTATAGCCTCGACGTAGAGAGGGGCAACAGGAAAAAGGACGACCTCAAAATGGTCATTAGACCGAAGAGCACCTCGTGAGCTACCTCTCTGATTCTGCGCGATTCTTTGGGCGTCTGAAATCGAGAGATAAGCGGGCATTAATAATGGGAGCCATTGTAGTGGCGGCCTTTGCGCTTTTGATTTTATTTAAGTCGCTGTGGAATAAGCATATCAGCATGCATGGGGAAATTTTAGCTCGGAAAACTGATCTAGAGTGGATTGGCAAACAGGTGCCGATCATCAAAAGCCTGCAAACCAGTTGCAATCAATCAAGCCACTCCGCTAGTTCAGACAGAGAGTTGTTGACAACTTTAATTCGGCGCAATCAGCTTAAATTAGGACAGCTAGAGTTGGTCGACGACGGAATTGCATTGACGCTTTCATCTGGTAATACAAACAATATCTTGCGTCTGGCAGAGCAACTGGCGTGTGAAGGGTTTATAATCACGCAACTTGATATAGAAAGAGTTTTGAAGCCTGCGGAGGGTCTCGAATACCGAGCGGACTTAAGTATAACGAGAGAATTTGGAGCGTGAGTTGGGCCGTTTTAAATTGAGCTCGTTCGATCTAAACGATCGATGAATTTTAAGGAGATAGCGTTGCCAGGTAGATCGGAACAACTTTTGGATTTTCTTAGCGACGGGTCTTGGAAACGTATAATTGGTGCGGCCGGTGCCTTGCAAAGGGTTTTGAGTTTAGTGCTACTGCTAGCGATTGTAAGTTTGATATATCTGGTCACTTCCTTGGAAAGACAGGCTTTGGATTTGGCAACTTTATCGCGAATACCTCCTCTCGCGGAAAATAGTTGGAATTGGTTTGCCAGCGAGAATACCCCTCAACCCGAATTTCGAGAAAATAAGGTGCTTCCAGAGGCAAATATTGCAGCGGACCTCATGGGTGTGCTTATTACTTCGGAGGTTGCAACTGCCGTATTAAAGCATGCCGGCGTGCCTGAAAAAGTTTACCGGAAAGGTGATCGAGTTGGATCTGACATGATCATTTCCGATATTGAATCCGATCGAGTCATTATCGAGCGCAACGGTTTTCGGGAGCAGGTTACTCTGAAAAGACCAGAATCAATTTTTCAATCGACCTTGAGTCCTGAAAATGAAAAGGCAGGACCAAAGAAGGGTTTTGCTATCGCAAATATGTTTGGAGCGGTGCCAGTTAGTTTGGATGGTCAAGATGGTAGTTTTAATTCAGGATTTAGGCTCAATAGCTTATCGGCTGACCTTCGCTCTTTGGCTGATGTGGAGGATGGAGATGTCATTGTTGAAGTGAGCGGTTCGACTGTCCAAGATCTCATAAAAAATCCGGAGAGCTGGAGAAAATTTGCTTCAGAAAGTAATTTGCCAGTTAAAGTAATCCGTGAAGGAAGAGAAGTCATGGTTTATGTTAATGCGTCAAGCTTGACGCAAAAGATATTGCCAATGTTGGGCAAAACCGACTTTTGAGTTGACACAAGGGATAATGAAAATTGTTTAAAAAATATCGCGCTTCTAAGTTGATGGGCCTTCTTTTAATGCTGCTGCCTTTGGCAAGCATTGCGAAGGGGGAGGTTCGAATTAATTTTCGAGATGCCGATATTAGAAGTGTTATCGAAAGCGTTGCCGAAATAACTGGTAAGTCTTTTGTGCTTGATCCTAGAGTTAAGGGGAAGGTCACCATAATTGCTCCAAGACCAATTGACGCTGATTTAATTTATGAGTCGGTACTGTCGGCTATTCAGGTCCAAGGTTTTCAAGCGGTGCAAGATGGTGCGGTGATAAGAATCATTCCCTTCAGTCAAGCTTTCAACTTCGCTGGCGGTGCTGGGGGCAATGAGATGCGAACGGAAGTAATTCAGATACAACATGTTGAAGCTGCCTCCCTGGTATCTGTGTTAAAGCCCATGATGAGTAATGGTGCTCGATTAATGGCTTATGCACCAAGCAATTATCTCGTTGTGTCCGATATTGAAACGAATATCGAGCAATTAAAAGACTTCGTAAGAACTATGGATGATCCAGAGAGCTCAGCCGTAGAAGTTATAAATCTAACCCATATTTCTGCAGCTGAAGCGGTGCATATTGCTAGTCAACTTAAGCAACTACAGAAACAGGAATTATCGCTTGTTGAAGACAGTCTCAACAACAGAGTGATTGTTAGCGGGCCCGGGACGGCGCGCTCGGCATTCAGAAAGATGCTTCTTAGTCTTGATGTTCCATCTCTCAAAACGGGGACAGTTGAAGTAATCTACCTTGATTATTCTCGGGCCTCTGAGATTAAGACCGTATTGTCGGGAATGCTTGATTCGGAGACGTTTCTGAGGTTAGCAGGGCAGCCAACCGGGAATGGAAAAAAGAATGCGACATATAAGATAGAGGTTGATGAACTGAATAATGCTATTGTTCTCGCCGCGCCAAGGGAGGTGGTAATTGAATTGAAAAATGTGGTCAGGCAGTTAGATCTGCCTCGGCCACAAGTTTTGATAGAGGCAGTTATTGCTGAATTATCCGAGAACCAAGCAAAAAACCTAAGCACGCAATTGGTTTATTCGAGCAGAAATCGAGGCGCTTATCTTACTAATTTCGATGGGGTGTTAACAGGCCTCCTCGGCGTCGGGATAAATGAAGAAAGTAATCCCTCCCAGATCGCTATTTCTAGCGCCCTGCCCAATACCGCGATTGGGGCTGTGGGTGATTATAATGAAGTGTCTGGGAAAGGCATGGGTCTGCTCGTTCAGGCACTTCAGACTGATAGTGCAACTAAGATCCTCTCTACGCCATCTGTTGTGACGCTCGATAATGAAGAGGCCAGTCTCAGTGTCGGGGAGGAAGTTCCTTTCCAGACTGGGAGTTATACAAATAATAGCACTGGAAGCCTAAACTCTAATCCTTTTACTACTATTAATCGCGAAGAAGTGGGGGTAATACTTAAGGTGAAGCCCCAAATTAGTAAAGGTGACGCGGTGCGACTAGAGATAGAGCAGGAATCTTCTAAGGTTAATGAGGGAGGACTTGTAGGATTACAGACGACCTCAAAAGCTACCATGAAGACCAATGTGATGGTTCAAGACGGAGAGTTGCTGGTGTTGGGAGGGCTCATCGAGGATTCAGGAGCGGACACCTCGGCCAAGGTCCCTATTTTAGGTGACATACCCTTGCTTGGTCACTTGTTCAGGCAAACAGGGAGGTCATCTGGCCAAAGCGTCACCATGATGTTCATTCGACCTACTATCATCAGGACTGCTGGCGATGGGCGGTCCGTCACTAGAGGTCGTTTTGATCATCTTATTAAAAGGGACCTTAGCGGCGACGATGATTCAAACTTCATGGCGCCGAGGCTAAAATCTTTTTTGCCAACAGGCGATATGATGGAGCCTCATGAAAATAATTCTTCTCGAAGAGAATGATGGCCATGAAACCAGGCTTTAGACTGGAAGTTCAAATTTGGATAAATAACGGACAGACCTTTGACCCTTTACCTTAACCACTTTGGCTTGCAACGTGAACCCTTTTCCATTGTTCCAGACCCGAGTTTCCTTTATCCAAGTCCGCAGTACCGTCAAGCGCTCGCGCACTTAAAATATGGACTCGATCGGGAAGGTGGCTTTATCCTCTTGACAGGGGAAGTTGGGACTGGAAAAACAACCCTAACTCGAATTTTGTTAAAAAGTTTGCCTGCACATATTCGAGTTGCATATGTGCTCAATAGCAAGTTGGAGTCGATCGATTTGCTGGCTAGTATTTGTCATGAATTGGATATTGCTATTTCAGACCAAAAAGGAGTCTCTTATTCTAAGATATACACAGATGCAATTTACCGAGACCTTTTAGCTACTCATGCCGATGGAATGAGGACACTCATCGTTGTTGAGGAAGCTCAAAATCTAAACTATGGAGTGTTAGAATCTCTCCGCTTGCTAAGCAACCTGGAGACCGAGACACACAAACTTTTACACATCCTTTTGGTGGGCCAACCCGAGTTGCTACCAATATTAGCTCAAACCGATCTGCGTCAGTTGAACCAGCGAGTCGTAGCTAGATTCCACCTGCAACCACTTAGTAAAACGGAAATAGCAAATTATGTTAATCATCGTCTGAACAAAGCCGGTGCGAAGCAATCGATATTCAATGCTGATTGTGCAGGGGTTTTGTATAGACTGACCGAGGGAATTCCGAGGCTTATTAACTTAGTCTGCCATCAATCGCTGTTGGCGGCGTATTCGAACAGTCGCGATAATGTCTGTGGAACTCTTGTAGAGTCAGCTGCGGGTGAAATTTTACCTGATTCAAATAATCGAAGTCTCCTCTGGCAAAAACGTTGGATCGCGATATCAACGCTCTTTGCTTCATTATTTGTGGTTTTTACAGCATCTTATTTTTTGGCTCAGAAAAATGGAGTCCTGTCGTATAAGAATATCAGCCTAGAGCCAACCGACATAACTGATGATGAACCGGCTATCGAATTCTCTGCCAATCCGCTCGATGGCAATACAAGTGTTTCTAAAAAGATCACAAGTGTTGTTAATCACAATTTGGCATGGAATTTATCTCCAGAAAAGCAGTTACTCGAACTTTGGGTTTCTGAGCCAATGATCAGGAACGAGGGGAAAACTTACGATAAGCTTATAGATTCTCTCGGACTAAAAATGAAAAGTATTGAAGCACTAGCCTTTGAAGATCTCCTCAAAATCGACCGACCAGGAATCGTAAATTTGATTGAGCATCCATCAGAGCAAGCGGTCCTTCTGACTGAAATTAATAGCACCGAGATTTTACTGGCAGCTGAACATGGTTCGAGGGCTCTGAGGTATGATGAATTTATTCAAAGTTGGGATGGATCTTATAAATTTTTGTGGAAGCCGCCGCCAGGCTATGAAGTGTTGAAACAAGGAGAATCGAATCGGGCATTAGTAGAATGGCTGCAATCTCGTCTGATGCTTTTAGATAATAATTATGAATGGGTAATTACTGGAGGACATTATACTGAGGCAATTGGGCAAAAAGTTTTTGATTTTCAGGAGCGAAATCAACTCCTCGCAGATGGTATCTTAGGTGATCAAACTACCATGATGCTCAATACGCTCACCGATCAGAGTATCCCATTATTAAGGAGACGGTGAAGATATGTCTTATATACTGGATGCGCTCAAGAAAGCACAGCAAGACAGGGCGCGTGAGGGCGGTATAGATTTTGAGGATATTACTAACATTTCTTGGGATTCAATCGAGAGCGACAGCGAGCGCCCTGGTTTCGTTGTTATTATAGTTTTTTCGATTACCATATTAGCGCTGTTAATTTTTTTCGTTTATTTCATTTATGAGCGTAATTTTATTGAGCTGGATTTTCCATCGGGCAAAGATTATTCTGAGATTAATGAAAGCATGTCTCCCAATGCAAAGGGGCTTGAAGAAAAAGCGACTTTGGAAACTAGTCGGGATAGTATCGGTGACAATTTTAAGCGGGCTCCAGTTATTTCTGTTACGGGAAGTATTTATATGGGCGACGGTGCTTCAGGGAATAGAATCTTTATTGGAGATAGAGCATACCGAGAGGGAGACTTAATTTACGAACATTGGGTGCTTTTTCTAATAGGAGAACAAACCATTGAATTGCGATCAGGTGACAGTGCTTATTTGATCAATTATTAAGACCCAGACTAAGTCATCTAATCTGAGAACACCTCAATTTGCGAGTCGATGCCTCTCCTAAAGCTCTTGGCTCGACGGTAGGGGAAGACGTCTAAAACATAACCTTGATTTATTTTATCTTGTAGATTTAGCCAGAAAGCAACATCGTAAAGATCGTTATGAAGTTCATCGAAGAACTCTCTAGCTCTTGCATTTCCTGAAAAAAACAGTGGAAACTCCTCGGGAAAGACGTCACTAGGGTCAACGGTATACCAGGTGCCCGCGCGCATTTCATCTTCTTCAAAGTGGGCTTGGGGTATCTTGCGAAAATTGCACTCGGTGACTGCCGTAATCTCATCATAATCATACAAAACGACTCTTCCATGACGAGTAACCCCAAAGTTTTTCAATGGCATATCACCAGGGAAAATATTGGCTGCTGCCAACTGTTTTATACAGTTACCATATTCATCCATGGCATTACGAGTCTCCTCCTCAGTAGCCTCATTGAGGAAAATGTTTAACGGCGTCATGTATCTTTCGATATATAGGTGCTTAATTAATAGGCGATCTACTCTGAGTTCTATTTGTGAGCCAGCTACTTTTTGAAGTTCCGACAGGAGAGAGTCGGAAAAGCGCTCCAAGGGAAATGTAAGGTTGGTAAACTCTTGAGTATCCGCCATGCGTCCGACACGATCATGCCTCGAAACAAGGTGATATTTTTCTCGAACAATTTGATGAGTAACTTCCTTGGGAGGCGCGAATTTATCTTTAATGATTTTGAACACAATATTATAGGAAGGCAGTGTGAAAACCGTCATTACCATCCCTTTGATCCCGGGAGCGATGATAAACTTGTCTTCGGAAATACTCAGGTGGTGAACTAGTTGTCGGTAGAATGCAGTTTTGGCATGTTTGGGAAAACCGAGGCTGTTATAAATTTCGAAGTCAAGCTTATTTGGCATTAAATTTTGAAGGAAATGAGCGTATTGATAGGGTAACGGGGCGTCAACCATAAAATGATTTCGTGTGAAACTAAAGACCACACTAAGTTCATCTGCGTTGAATAACGCGGTGTCCACAAAGAGTGACCCCGTTTCCGTATTGATAAAAGTAAGAGCCATCGGAAAAACAAGTTCGCGGTCTATTATCCTACCTACCATGTAAGCACCTTTACTTCGGTAGAATATAGACTCAAGAATGTCAAACTTGACCTCACCGTGGTTTTCCTGGAGTTGAGGTAAAATTTCATCTTCGAACACACCCATTATGCAATCGAGATCCATTTCAATATTATCCATGGGGAGTGAAAATTCTGATTCCTGAAGGATGTTTCTAAATACTTCTCGAAAGTCGGCCCCTTGATACCTTATGTATATACTGTACTCTGTTGAAGGGGCTTCTGTTACCTGAGATGATCCGATGTATACTATGTCCTCTGATATTTTGTCGTGGTCATGCATATCGCTAAACACAGAATTAAAAAATGTTTCGGCAATTTCAAAATTTGGCTGATTGAATACCAGTTGGGTGTAGACGGTTTTCGACTCTCTCCAAAGATCCATCATCATTAAGTCTTCATTTGTCACCATGCCCAGATGGTGCACTGTTTGAGATATTTTTTCTTTGTATAGTTCGAGACGATCTACGTTTGCTTTTTGAACTGCGTGCCAGTCAGCTTTTTCAAAGCGAGCTTTGGCGCTGAGGGTCCAGTTAAGGTGATCGGCAAAATAGCTATGAAAACCGTTGAGTATCGTTTTTGCCACCCGCCTTGCGGTCGAGTTGTGTATTGATGGTTTGAACGTCATATTACAGAAGTCTCTTCATATCGGGCAATCGGGAATATCAGCCAAACAGTTGTTTTAATTTTCTTATTTGCTCCTTTGCAACTGCTTCACTTGCAGGAGTTGGATCAGAGTCGCTTCCATCTGGCGTAAGATCAATTTCAAATATCTCTCCGTTCAGAAGTGATTTGCAATAAGCCTCATAATGTGCCGTAAAGATTGGTAGGGCTTGATGCTCCGGAGCATGAGCGAGAAGGTACCAGCCACTGTCTCGGCCACTCAGGTAGACAATTGGGCTAGACCATCTCTGCATAACCTTGGGACTAGGTTTTGTGCAGGCTTCGATATAGGCTTGACGAGCGGTGAGCACGCCCGCAGGCATTTCTGTGGCCTTGCAAGCCTCTATCATCACAAAAAGGGTTGGCAAGTATTCATTCTCGGAAATGATTTTTTCGGAGGCCTTGCAGATGGTATCTGCAGAGAAGTTGCTGAGTCTGCTCAGCCACAATTTTTTTGCCAAATCCTCCGATTTTTTATTGTCCGCAAAAGCGCTGAAATATTGATTGTGGTAGTTTATCTGAAATAACGCAAAAGCTTGATTGATGGCGTCAATTAAGTCCGCTTCGGCTTGCCGGTTTTTATGATGCCCAGCTTCTGTCAGACAGAGCTTCGATGATATTGCGATCCCTGATACGATCTTTTGGATTTCTTTCGAGGTGTTCCCCATGACTTGATTCCGTTATTTGCGTTTGTTTGGTTCTGGCCCACTCGCCTTTTACAAACTGAAGAAATTTTGTGCTCCAAGAGCTCTGAGAGGCACCATTTTCCAA
>CACEBC010000038.1 GCA_902557735.1 Porticoccaceae bacterium | reverse complement strand
AGCTAAAACAAATATAAACTACTCAACCGTTTTGATGTACAGTGGCTATATCGCATGTTATACCCTAAGTTTTATGACGTAATTGTTGTCGGAGGCGGCCATGCAGGCACAGAAGCCTGTCTCGCTTCAGCACGAATGGGTCAAAGCACATTATTAATTTCTCACAACATTGAAACTTTGGGGCAAATGTCATGCAATCCAGCTATCGGTGGTATCGGCAAGAGTCATCTGGTTAAAGAAATTGATGCTCTTGGGGGAATTATGGCGACCGCGGCAGATAAAGCAGGCATCCAATTCAGAGTTCTGAATGCACGAAAAGGAGCTGCAGTAAGGGCAACTAGGGTGCAAGCAGATAGAAATTTATATAAGGCATCCATTCGTTGGGCATTAGAAAATCAAGCGAACTTATCGATACTTCAACAATCAGTCGAAGATTTGATGATAAGCGGCGACAAAGTTGTCGGCATTATCACTGAAATAGGCTTGAAGATTCGAGCCCAGGCAGTGATTCTTACTGCAGGTACTTTTTTATGCGGAAAAATTCATGTGGGCATGGCAAAACAGTCGGGAGGTCGTGCCGGTGACCCCGCTTCGATGACTCTAGCTAAGAAGTTGCGAGATCTCCCCTTCAGAGTAGATCGATTGAAGACGGGTACGCCACCAAGAATTGATGCTCGAAGTATCAATTTTACCGACTTGCCTGAACAATGGGGCGATGAACCAAGACCCGTGATGTCTTTTATGGGCAATCGCAATCAGCATCCAAGACAAGTTTGCTGCTGGATCGCGAAGACAAATCGTCGCACTCATGATGTTATTCGTGGCGGTATGAGCCGGTCGCCACTTTACACTGGAGTTATAGAAGGCATTGGTCCGAGGTATTGTCCTTCAATTGAAGATAAGGTAGAGCGTTTTTCAGACAAGAACCAACATCAAATATTTTTGGAACCAGAAGGTTTGAATACCCGAGAGCTTTATCCCAATGGGATCTCCACAAGCCTTCCTTATGATCTTCAATGGGATTTTGTCAGGACTATAGAGGGTTTTGAAAACGCTCATATAACTCGACCTGGTTATGCCATAGAGTATGATTATTTTAACCCACAGGACTTAGATTATTCATTGCAAACCAAAGCCGTCAAAGGTTTATTCTTTGCTGGTCAGATAAACGGTACCACCGGTTATGAAGAGGCAGCAGCCCAAGGGCTGTTAGCCGGTATTAATGCTGCATTAATGGTTAAGGGGGACTCATTATGGTGTCCTGGACGAGGGAGTGCATACATTGGCGTTTTAGTGGATGATCTAATCAGTAGAGGCACGGAGGAACCCTACAGAATGTTTACTAGCCGTGCCGAATATCGTCTGTTGTTGCGAGAAGATAATGCTGATCAGAGACTCACAGAAATTGGGTATAAGCTCGGCATTGTTGGTGAAGATCGATGGCGGACATTTAATGAAAAAATTGAATCAATAGAAATTGAGCGCCAACGTTTAAAAACTACTTGGATTCAGCCAAATAGCGAGACAGCCGAAAAAATTTCATCCCACGTCAATCGTGCATTATCAAGAGAGTATAACCTCTTCGAATTATTAAAACGGCCGGAAGTTAATTATGATTTGGTATCATCTGCTGCAGAAAAAATAGATCCAATTGTTGGAGAGCAATTAGAAATTGAAGCAAAATATTCAGGGTATATCGAAAGACAAGAAGATGAAATAATTCGGTTGAAAAATCATGAAGACACAGCTATTCCAGTGAACTTTAATTATTCGGAGGTGTCAGGTTTATCAAACGAAGTGGTGCAGAAATTAACTGCTGCAAGGCCTAAAACACTTGCTCGGGCTTCTCGAATACAAGGAGTTACGCCTGCGGCAATCTCATTGTTGCTCATTTCTTTAAAAAGATATGCAGCTTAAATCTTGCCTGCGAGATGACTGTATTGCCGAGTTTATAAATGGACTACAGCAGTTGGGATTGTCTTGCTGTAACAGTCAAGCGGATCAATTTTGGCATTACCTTGAGCTCTTGATCCAGTGGAATGAGGCTTATAATCTCACGGCTGCGAAGGCGCCCTATGAGATACTAAAGGTTCACATTTTCGACAGTCTTTCGATACTATCTCATTTGGAGGGAGACAGGTTCATAGATGTGGGAACCGGAGCAGGGTTGCCCGGCATTCCGCTCGCTATAATGTCGCCAAAGAGTGATTTCACTTTGCTTGACAGCAATGGAAAAAAGACACGTTTTCTTTTTCACGTGCGCACAAAGCTTCGTCTGGATAATGTCAAAGAAATTAACACAAGAGTTGAACACTATCGCCCAGAGAAGCCCTTCGACATGGTTATTACACGAGCGTACTCTAAATTACCTGCAATGTTGGCGAGTTGCGCGCACCTGGCTACGAAAAGGACTGTATTCGTGGCTATGAAGGGAAAAGTGCCTCATACAGAAATGCAAAGCATACCTGATGGATATGATATCCTGAGTTTAAAAAAGCTGTCAGTTCCCGGATTAGAGCGAGATAGGCATATAATTAAAATCAAAGCTAAGGACATATTAGGTAAGACTCTGTGACTCGAATTTTAGCTATCGCGAATCAAAAAGGTGGTGTAGGTAAAACCACAACCAGCGTAAATTTAGCGGCTTCTCTTGCTTACTATAAAAATCATGTACTGTTGGTAGATCTTGATCCTCAAGGCAATGCCACGATGGGGTCTGGCATCAACAAACAGTTATGCGATTATACAACCTATCATTTCCTGACGAACCGGGAGAGCATAGAAAGAGTAGTGTCTGATAGCGCTCATTGTAATTATCATGTGCTTCCTTCTAACGGGGATCTTGTGGCCGCCGAAGTAGAGTTAATGCAAGCGCCGGAACGAGAAAAAAGACTTGGTAAATGCTTGCACGAAGTCAGAGGAAACTATGATTATATTATTATTGATTGTCCTCCCTCTCTGAATATGCTGACCGTTAATGCACTCGTAGCCAGTGATGGAGTGCTAATCCCCATGCAATGCGAATATTTTGCTTTGGAGGGATTATCCGCTCTGAACCACACCATCCGTAAGATCTCGAGAGATGTCAACCCTCGCTTAAAGATCGAGGGTATTCTGAGAACAATGTATGATCCGAGGAGTAGTTTGACCAACGCCGTCTCAGCACAATTGAGGAAGTATTTTGATGATAAGCTATATCGGGTAAGCATACCGCGAAATGTGAGACTTGCCGAAGCTCCCAGTCACGGGAAGCCCGCTTTGGCCTATGATAGACACTCAAAAGGGGCTACTGCTTACTTGGCTCTTGCGGCTGAAATTTTGAAAAAGGATCGGAAAACCGAAGTGTCTCGGAAAATTATGGAGTCTTAAAAGTATGGGCATTAAAAGACAAAGCCTTGGCAAGGGATTGGATGCCTTGATGGGTGATTATGGGAGTCTGCATAAAGATCAAAAACAAGATGTAAGAAAACGCTTTGTTTCTGACCGAGAAGTTAGGGATATACCCATAGAATTTCTGGAGCGAGGTAAATATCAGCCGAGAAAAGAATATAACTCCAAGGCTCTCGACGAGTTGGCGGCTTCTATCGGGCAACAAGGAGTTTTACAACCCATTATTGCGCGTGAGGTTAGATCCGGTGGCTATGAAATTATTGCTGGTGAACGACGCTGGCTGGCGGCTCAGCGGGCAGGCCTTGAAACGGTGCCAGTAATAATTAGAGATATTGATGATCGATCAGCTATTGCAATGGCGCTGGTGGAGAATATTCAGCGGGAGGATCTCAATGCAATGGAAGAAAGTGAAGCATTAATCAGACTGCAGAATGAATTCCATCTCACTCAACAAGAAATAGCTGATACGGTTGGAAAATCGCGAACAACGATCACTAATTTAATGCGTTTAGCAAATTTGGAACCCATGGTACAAAATTATCTGATTCAAGGAGACTTAGATTTAGGTCACGCAAAATGTCTTCTTGGTTTAGTTGGAAAATCGCAGATCGATGCTGCAGCTAGCGTGGTTGAAACCGGGCTATCGGTCCGGCAAACCGAGGCGATGGTGAAGAGTTTTCAAAAAAAGACGTCAAAACAATCGAAAATAGAAAAAGTTCAACCGGATCTAGATCGTCTTCAGCAGGATATTTCGGAACGTATTGGGGCGGACGTCAAAATTCAGCACTCCGCTTCGGGCCGAGGCAAACTCATACTTCGATACAATAGCCTTGATGAATTGGATGGAATTTTGGCTCATATCAAGTGACACGATGCATCAAGAAAAAAGCGATCAGTTTTTTTTGAAAAAATCTTCGACTGCTTCTGTATGCTGCATGCTAGTTTGGCAAAGCGCTTGTTGGCTCGCGCACAGATCTAAGAAATCACTGAGTTCAAGCCGCTGCCCCGATCGTAATAGCCTTTTGCTCATCCGAATAGCCTCACGCGGTTTCCTGGCATAGGCTTCGGCTAATTCTATGGTTCTTTTCAATAACGATTCAACCGGTACAAGGTCTAAAAAAATACCTAATTCATTTGCTTCCTCGGCACTCAAAATTCTTCCGGAGAAAGTCATCTCGGCAGCGCGTTGGTGACCGACAATACGGGGCAAAAACCATGCACCACCATCGCCAGGGATGAGCCCAAGATTGACAAAAGTCTCGCCAACTTTCGAGAATTTGCACCCAAATCGGATGTCACACATGCAGATTAAATCCAGGCCTGCACCAACTGCGGGCCCGTTGACGGCAGCAAGCAGAGGGATTTCAAGTGCATAGAGTGCTCGGCTCATACGTTGAATGCCGCCGCGGTAGCCATCTTGTTGAGAAATGGGGTTTCCACCAAAAATGTCACCTTTTTTATCTCGCATGTCTTTGATGTTGCCTCCGGCCGAAAATGCTTTACCCGAGCCGGTAATTACCATTGCACCAATTGAATTATTGCTGTTAACCCAGTCGCAAAGCGAAATTATGTCCGCAATGATAGCTGTGCCCGTCAATGCATTTCGAACATCATCTCTATTTAACGTGACGATGGCAACGTCGTTTTGAACGGTTAGATTTGTATCCACAAGATCCGGAATTTTCATTTTATGCGGCCTCTTTTTTAAACGTACATTGCGTTCAAGACGTTGATTTTGCGGTGTTAGTATCACTGCGAGAAGTCACCAATTGCCAGAACCCTTCCTTTTTGGCGGCTAGGACCTGTTGACCTAAATGTTTTGACCAAAATCTATCGTTACCAAATTCTGACCTCCAAGACCAGAGGCGTTGGGTAAATCGGTGCAAATCATATTCCTTCGTAAAACCGATAGCGCCATGGACTTGGTGAGCGATAGAAGTCGCCGCACCTACCGAGCGGTTTGCTCGAAGCTTTGTCGCTGCGATCTCAAATGTACTATCGCCAAGATCTGCGGAACGGGCAGCAGCAAGTGTTGCGCAATTAACTGCCGCACACTCCTCTGCAAAAATGGCTAACTGTTGTTGGATAGCTTGAAATTTAGAGAGGGGTTTACCAAATTGCTGTCTATTCTTAGTGTGCATGATAGATAACTGTAGGGCAGAATCAAGTGCTCCAGACATCTGTGATGCGCGCATGAACGCGCCTATCTCTATGAGCTGTTGAGACGGCTGTTGTGATTCGGCTATACCAAGAATCCTGGCTTTATCGAATTTGATATTGTCGCGAGGCTCCCCTGCTTCATTAGGGCGACCGCCTATAATTTGTCCATCCTGACACTGCAATAACACCGAGACGCTCCCTGCTTGATTGTCACACACTGTCAAGACAGTTTCTGATTGACTTCCCCATGGCACATCATCCAGGACACCTGAAAACGTGGGCTCGGTGCTTTTATCATCTCTTAAGATTGGGCACTTCGGATTGTTCATCCCAATTGTAATCGGACCTTTCGGTATGGGTATATTTAGATCGAGTAACAGTTTTTTTGCGACGATTGTTTCGCAGATCGGAAGCGCAATACCGTATCTTCCTGATAGATAAAAAATTATTCTTGCATCTCCCCAAGAGCCTGAGAAACCGCCTAATTCTTCTGGCATAAAAAGGTTGTCGATCCCGAGATTTTCGAGTGTAAGCCACTGTGATTTAAAATCGCCGGCCGACTGGCAAGGGGGAGCACTGGCAGCCATTTCTTTAAACACATTATCAACGGTTTCGTGCAGTAAGCGCTGTTGCTGAGTCATGTTAAGCCGAGTCCTCTAGCAATAATGGTGCGAAGTATTTCTCTTGTTCCACCCCGCAGTGAAAAGGCAGGAGATGCCTTTAGGATGTAGCTAAGCGTTTCGTTAAGATTGTTTGCCCTATCAAGTGGAATACTTCCCCCAAGCTGAGCTTGGACAAGATTCGGCAGGGTTTGCTCGAAGCAAGCCCCCAGATCTTTTACCATTGAAGCCTCAAGTGACGGGTCTTTTCCGTCGGCCAGCTGGCCAGCAACAGATAGAGACATTTGTCGTAAAGTCCATAAATCAGCGGCTATTTCACCTACTGTGGCGGTTGTAATATCATCACAATTTTCCTCGAGGCTTCCTAGAAGCTCTTCAAATAGTCTGTAACTACTCAGGTATCGCTCTGGGCCACTCCTTTCTAGAGCCAGCTCGGAGTTAACTTGAGCCCACCCGTCACCCTCTTTGCCCAACAACATCTCATCGGTCACAAAGACGTTGTCAAAAAAAATTTCCCCGAAATGCTCTTCGCCCTGGTGATCGATGATAGGTTTTATCCTAACGCCTTCTGCTGACAAGTCGATTATGAATTGGCTGAGACCGGCGTGCCGAGATTCGCCTTCAGGGGTCGTTCGCACTAGAGCAATCATCATGTGTGAGCGATGTGCGTATGTGGTCCAGATTTTGGAACCGTTTATTACCCAGCCCCCATCAACTCGGTCAGCTTTTGTTTTAATCGAGGCGAGATCAGAACCTGAATTGGGTTCACTCATGCCGATACAGAAGTACATTTCGCCATCGGCAATCGCAGGTAAAAAACGTTTTTGCACTTCGTCAGAGGCATAACGCATAATATGAGCGCCGCTTTGTCTATCCGCAATCCAATGTGCCGCAACTGGCGCACCCGCTGCAAGTAGTTCTTCTATAACCACGTAACGGTGAAGAGCAGTTGCTTCGGAACCTCCAAGTTCATGCGGCCACATCATTCCTATCCAGCCTTGTTCTGCGAGTTTTTGGCTAAATTCGGCGTCAAAACCGCTCCACGATTTCGCTTTGTCTGGGGCTTGCTTATGAGCCAATTCTTTAGCTAAAAATTTCCTAACATTAGCACGAAGCTTAGGTACGTCATCTGGCATATTTACTGGCGTGAACTCAAAACTTTTCAAAAACCAACTCCTTAAGAGAACTGCGCTATTTGGTCTGCCTTCAAAAGCATACTCGTTTGTTACGCGCTAATCCATTGCAACGATTCTTTCAGAACAAGAATCTCGGTTTAGGCTAACACGAGACCGAGATTAGTTATCTGTTTCCAGCAATGATTTTATCATGCGAGAGAGGCACAACATAGCGCACAGCCATCAGTTAATAATCTGTTCACTTTATCGATGGTGGATTTAATCTGTTACTATTAAAAATACAATTTAGCGGAGGAAGGTGAAACAAATGGACCGATTGAAAGGCAAGGTAGCAATTATAACGGGAGCTGCTATGGGTCTTGGTGAGGCAGATGCCCGGTTATTTGTGGCCGAGGGAGCAGACGTCATAATCACAGATGTAGCTGACAAACAAGGGCATGCATTGGCGGATGAATTGGGTTGCCACTTCATGCATCAGGATGTGCGTGATGAGAAACGTTGGAAAGAAGTTTTAGATGAAACGGCTCAGCGCTTCGGGAGATTAGATATTCTGGTAAATAATGCCGGTGTTGTGAGAGTTGGTAATCCCGAGGACCAAACCACAGAAGAATACCGGTTTACCATGGCAGTACATGTGGACAGCGTTTTTTTTGGCTGCAAAGGCGCCATACCTCTGATGGCGGCTGGTGGTGGAGGTTCAATTGTCAACATGTGTTCGCTAGCGGCGATTCAGGGAGAGAGTTACGTAGCAGCTTACTGCATGGCGAAAGGAGCTATCGATTCATACACCAGAGCTGTCGCGGTTCATTGCGCACAGAATAAAAATGGTGTGCGTTGTAACTCGATTCACCCCTCGGGAATAGATACACCAATGGTGGCTTCCTTTGGCGAATCCATGTTGAAGAAATATGGCGAGGAGGCGCTGGCTGAGATGTCTGAAGTTCCCGTTAGCAAGCAAGGGGAACCGCGAGATATTGCCTATGCTGCGCTCTATCTAGCTTCAGATGAATCAAAGTTCGTCAATGGCACACGGATTGTGGTGGATAATAGCATGTCCATTACCTCAGGGACCGTTGCCGAGTAAACAGCACTGCAGTGCCCAATAATCATCGATTTTTTTTAAGAACAGGAGGCTAAGAAGTGAGGTTAGAAGGCAAAGTAGCATTAATAACTGGTGCAGCCAGTGGACTTGGACAAGCAACGGTAGAGCGTTTTATTCAAGAGGGGGCCAAGGTAACTATTTGCGACATTCAGGATGAACCCGGACAGGCTTTGAGTGATCGGTTCGCGGCTGAAACCATCTTCTGTTCCTGTGATGTTACTAAGGAAAATGATGTAGAAGCGGCGGTTGACGCGACAATTTCGCGCTTTGGGCAGCTTGACGCGGTATTTCATTCTGCCGGAATTATTGGAGCAGTGGGACCGATTTCTACAACTCCCGCCGACGAGTGGCGATATTCGATTGATGTTTTATTACATGGGACTTTCTACACGATTAAACATGCAGCTAGGGTTATGATCCCCCGTAGAAAAGGTTCTATAATTTCTATGTCCAGTACAGCAGGCGTGATGGGAGGTTGGGGGCCTCATGCCTATGCGGCGGCAAAGCATGCGGTTGTGGGGCTGACTAAAAATGTGGCTGCCGAACTCTGTGGTAAAGGGGTTCGTGTTAATGCGATCGCGGCTGCAGCCATGGCCACCCCGATGGTGGCAGCCAGTTTCTTTGGGGACCCCTCAAAGGTTGATGAATCCATAGAACAGCTCATTGAGATGTCGCCGTTGAAAGATAGGCCGGGGTTGGCCTTGGACGTAGCAAATGCGGCTCTTTGGTTAGCAAGTGACGAGTCTGGTTATACCACTGGGCATAATCTGACCACTGACGCTGGTGTGACAATTGGCGCCACGCCAAATCCTCCGCACTTTGCAGAGTACGAACCTCTTTTTAGGGAGGCGGGATTGAGAGGTCTTGATTGAGGGCACCCAGTGTTAAGTTTGCAAAAAATTTAAATAGCGGAGACATTAGTGTCAGTATATTTTGATACGGGACAATCACTTGGTAGTGCCATCTCGGAGATTGAATATCTTCAGCGTCGGTACGCGAGAGCAACAGACTTATGGGAGACGAATTTAGCCGAGAGCGGGGCTTAAAAGACAGCAATTTACCAAAATATTTTTGTTTCGAACGCAGAGATAACGAGCACTGAAAAAAAAGAGACTTGAAGTTAGGAGCGTCAGAGGCATACGCGAGTGGCCAAACGGAGTTATCGGCATTCTACTCGCAAGGGGGACGACACAACATTTTATTGTTACTTAGCTTATCGAGGTTCAATCCCTGAAAATTGGCAAATCAGGCATGATTGAAAAAGGCGTTACTGTCTTGAGACGTCACATATGGGCATAGCATGACACCAGATCAGATATATTTTTTTGTGGGTACTTTGGCCTCTGATGCGAGTTGTTTAAATGTCGCTGGTTGGCAAATATGATGCATGAATTTGGAGCGAGAATCGACTGGAACTGGAACCAAAATCAGTCAGAGAGATTGACATTAAATAATTAAAATTTGGGGATTTCGGCGTGAATATTAAGATCTTACTTAGTCTGTATCTTGGTTTGTTTCTACTTACCGTTGTTATGATGACAGATTTGGAGAGGGAACGGTCGCGCCAACAAAGCGCCTTCAACCAATCGGTGGATTTGCCTGAAGAGCAATTGGGGATGGTCAATGCGGAAAAGTTTTACGAAAACGTCGCAATGGCAGGGGCTCGACACCAAGCCATCTTGGACATCGAGTATTTGCAGCGCCTTTATGCTCAAGCAACTGATCTGCTTGGCCTCACAGACTCCGCATCAATATCTCGGGGAACGTCCATTTATCAGAATATCTTCTCTCAAGATCTTCAAGCAAGCTTTTATGGTTCAAGCATTAATACCACTCGAAAAAGTGGCATTAACGATTGGCTAGAATTGGTAACTAGCAGCCTCGGACCGATGGGTCCAACACAACACTTGATAGGTACTCAGGTGGTAGATATCACGGAGCTCAAAATCGATGATGCTGGGAACATACTGAAAGGTGAGGCAATGATGAAGAGTTACCTTCAAGCATGGCATACACTGCCGGATCAAAAAGTATGGCTCGCACTTGGTACTTATCACTCCAAGGTGCGATTTTCAGATGGAAAATGGAAGATTTGGCAGATGGATCTAGAGCTAACTGTTGACGAAACGCGTCAAATTAGCGATTAGGCCAAGTTGTCGAGGGAGTGTATTTCCCTGACGCGCTGCTAATGCATAGAGATTCTTTAAAAGAAATCTGGAACCAAGCATTATGTTTAAGAGATAATCAGGACGCAAAAGGCTTTTATGGTGCGCTTGAGCCTGAAGCGAAGAAACAAATAAATGAGACTTTAAAGGAGAACTGGGCTATGTCAAAAGAAGCGAGGGATAGAAAAACTCTTGATGACATATATACAGCTTTTTTTGCAGGAGACTTTGAAAAATGGATGAGTTACTGGGACGAGAACTCGGTGATTCGCGAAGCACAGACGTTGCCATATGGTGGAGATCATAAGGGATCAGCCGAAATTCGGGCGCTCGCAGAGAAAATGGGTGGACTTTATTCCGAATTTAAAATCGATTTTGACGGCATTTTTGGTAACGACGACAAACTGGTTGCAATTGGTACATGTGTCTGTACCGGGAGGTCAACGGGTAAGAGTGCTAGTTTTAGTTTCGCAGAAGTATGGGTTTTCAATAATGACAAGGTCGTCGAGGTGACACCCATATATGGTGATACGGCGTTGATGAACGCTATACTCTGAACTACTGTTATTTCTAATAATAATCCCTCAGGTGCTCTCCCAAGCGGTCTCGGTTCGCTGGTCAGCAAATAAGAGAGGGCAAAATAATCTTAGTTACCGTCTGCAGAAAACGCGAGTAGCACATTCCCCTGCATTCGTGTTCCAAAAGAATATCCGGAGTTAATCAACACGGTGCCATCAATAATTACCGGGCCGTCACCCTCTATTGAGCCGCCGCTGGCAGTCGCTCCAGATATGGTTTCGAAAGAACGATTGGTAAGAAATTTCCACAAGATCGCCCCGGTGCTGTCGTCATAAGCCATGAAACTGCCATCATATGAACCGGCAAAAATAACGCCGGGTATGGAGGTAATAGCTGCGGACATACCATGATCACACATCGGCCTACTACCCTCTGGGCAATGATCTTCCGCAGGCGAATGCCAATTGACTTTACCGTCGTCTATGTCGATGGAATATAGGCCGGGGAAACCCTGATAATCGGGATCCAAACCAAAATCTGTATCTGCAATTGCGGCAATTAAGGAATCATTAAGCAGCGTCATTCCCCAATGGACTCCCCCCGCAAGACCACCCGAGCCAATTTTATTTTCCCAAAGCAATACACCGCTTTGATCTGGATCTAGTGCGAAGACCGAGCCGCCCTTCGTTCCAGCCAATATTATGTCTCGACCGTCGTCTAGGTTGGCGAGTATGACGGAAGCACCGATGTCTAAGTCGGGGCCATTCTCTGACGGACAGTTCCCACCGGGTCCCCCAACATAACAAGCCATGTTCCAGGCATCTTTTTCCAATGTTTGATAGTGCCAAAGCAGTTCACCGTTTTCCAAATCGATTGCCAGCACGGCATCACTTGTATCCGAAGCCGGTGAAGAGTAGTTTTCACCGGTCCCTACATAAAGCCGATTGCGCTTGGCATCGATTGTGGGACTATTCCATACAGGAGCACCTGAGGGAGCCATTAGGGGCACATTTTCAGTGTTAACCTGGCCAGTGGGGGCTGGCTCGTCGGTGGAATAGCTTATCCATTGAGTAGCGCCATCAAAAGTGTTTAAAGCCGCAACCCCGCCGCGGAAAGTGCAGCATCCATATGCTGGATTGGCGGCAGAGGCCCATTCTTTTGATGATAGGGGCACATAGAGCTTGTCACCGTATAACTTGGGGCTCCCTGTAATCACGGTGTCAGGATGGTCATTTGGCCGGGTCTTCCAGATTAATTCACCGTCTAGGCGGTCTATAGCGTAAACGTTGCCAGCATTATCCCCAAAGAACAAAGCCTCAGATTTTTCATGCTCCCAAGGACCTAGTGACAAAGCATGACGAACTTCTGAGTCAGCATTGAAAGTCCAATTAGCGCAACCTGTTTCGAGATCTAATGAATAAATGGTACCGTCGTGGCTGCCTACGAATATCTCCCCTTGGCTTACGATTGGTTGAGAACGTGCTTGTTTGGCATTCGGATAGGCAAATGCCCATTTCAGCTCGAGTTGTCCAACATCTGACTTAGTTAAGCCGGCAATATCCGATGAAATAGAGCGTGTGTTTTCTGGAGACATTCCCCAGCTTCTTATTTCAGTCGCAGACATGCCTTGTTTAACTCCATCAGACTTTTCGTCGCAAAAAAGCAGTTTGGATTCTGTATTTCGCTGAATTGGCCGCTCGCCAAGATATTCCGCAAGTCTGGTCTTTTGAACTTGCGTCAGCCCGGCAGCCTGAGCCTGCATGATCCCGTCATTCATGGAGGCTAAAACATGCTCTGGACCGAGAAGCGGAAACACAATTTTGTGGGGCGCCCGGGCAACCGGCCCATCGTGACAGTCGGCACATCTTTCATTGTAAAGTTCCTCTCCGGATATAGCTTCAACCAACGGAATTGGATCTGTTGGAGACACGTTCGCGATTCTTTTTCCGCAGCTTTGCGTTATCAGGACTGCGCTAATGACGCAGGCATATTTAATTACATTAATTCTATGTCCGATTGGGTAAATCATTTTTTGGTCCCTTATTCCACATGTGCCTGAACACTTTCCATTCCCCTGAATCATATCGTTTCAGCACGTCGAGATATTTCGAATTATTGATAGTTTGAGCTAGAGCGGCGTCTGAGTTTGTTATGGTATCCACGCCTTCTTTGATGCTTACATGCACAATGTAGTCATAACGAACCAGAGCAAAATCATTGAGAAGTTGTATATCAAAACTCCCCAGTTGCTCAATCTTGTATGTTGCGTTTTCAAAGACTGGAATCAAAAACTCGGCATAGTTCTCCTTGCCAACAATATCTGGAGCGCCAGGGGCGATTAAAGCGACGTTTTCATCTAGAAGATTTAAATACTGTTGTCTATCACCACTTTCAACAGCCGCAGCCCATTTTTCATACAACTGCAATATCCCTGATATGTCTTTAGAGCGATTATGAATGCTTGATTTAGAAGGGGTATTCTCTTGCTCGTAACACGAAGCAAGCGTAAAATAAAATAAAGCAGCTAGCAAATAGACTAATTTTTTTCGACTTATCATGATTGGTCTCCGACCAGATGACCGAATTTTTTTGCCGTGGTTAAAAGCCTAAAACATGCTGTTTATAAAAGTAGTTTGAGCAGTTACGCCTGAGCTGTCAATTTTTGGCGTGTAAGCCGGTTCCGCGTTCATGGGGGGCTTCTTTTTAACCCGCGAATTT
>CACEBC010000037.1 GCA_902557735.1 Porticoccaceae bacterium | reverse complement strand
AGCGAGGACACCTGGATCTCGGCGTTGGGTTGTCCTCTTGATAAGCTAGTTGCTAAGGATATTATCCCAGTTGACGACATAGAAACTTGCTTCTACCTAAGATTTTTGATGCGTGATACGCCAGGTGCGCTCTCAGAAGTAACAAAAATTATCGGTGATGCCGGTATTAGCATCGAAGCAATTGTCCAGAAAGAACCCTCAGTAAGCACGGATTTTGTTAGCGTTATCGTTGTCACTGATATCGTGATTGAACGAGACTTAAATACTGCGCTAAGTAAAATCGAGAAGCTCGCGGCAGTGCAAGGACAAGCGGTAATTATTCGATTAGAGCGGTTGGATCAATAGATTTCCGCAAGGACATATTTGGCGATGAAATACATAAGTACACGAGGAAAGTCCCCTCCCAAAACTTTTGATGAAGCGGTATTGACCGGTCTTGCATCAGACGGAGGTCTATTTATTCCGCAAGAAATTCCGCATTTTAGCTTGGAAGAAATTTCTTCTTGGAAGTCATTTTCTTATCATGAGCTAGCACAGCGAGTCATCAACCCTTTTGTTGGCGACAGCATTCCGTCTGGCGATTTAGCGCGTCTTATAAGAGAAGCATATTCAGGATTTAGAAATGATTCTGTTGCTCCATTGGTGAAAACGGGCTCCAATGAATGGGTTTTGGAATTGTTCCATGGTCCTACGCTTGCATTTAAAGACTTCGCTCTGCAGTTTCTTGGAAATTTACTCGACTACATTTTACAAAAGCGTGAACAGAGGGTTGTTATACTTGGAGCGACGTCGGGGGATACCGGATCAGCTGCTATCGAGGGCTGTCGGGGCTGTCCTAACATCGATATGTTCATACTTCATCCGCATGAGCGTGTTTCAGATGTGCAAAGGCGTCAGATGACTACAGTAAACGCGAGCAATGTTAATAATGTTGCTTTGCTTGGTAGTTTTGACGACTGTCAAAATATGGTGAAAGCCTGTTTCTCAGATCAGTCTTTTCTGCCCCCCGACCGTCAACTTGTCGCGGTCAATTCGATTAATTGGGCGCGGATCGTTGCTCAGATTGTGTACTATTTTTGGGCAGCTTTGCGTTTAGAGAGTGGCACTAAGCAGGTTTCGTTTTCTGTTCCCACCGGTAATTTTGGTGACATTTATGCGGGCTATATCGCACATAAGATGGGATTACCTATAAACCAATTGATAATAGCCACCAACGCTAATGATATTTTGCATCGCTGTGTTAGTGCGAATGATCATAGTTTGAAACCGCTTAAACGTACTTTAGCACCGAGTATGGATATTATGATATCAAGCAACTTCGAACGTTTATTGTTTGATTTATATGATCGCGATGGAGCGGCAATAGAACGTCTGATGGCCGACGCCAAGAGTGGGAACATGTATCTTGACGACGCGGCAATTATTGAATTACGCAAACTTTTTTTCAGTTATAAATGCGACGATCAACATTTGCTAAGCGTTATCAGTTCAGTATACCGTGACAGCCGGTACCTCATAGATCCTCATACCGCAATTGGTCTTGAGGCAGCCCGAAAATGTCGCATCTCCGATGAATTTCCGATGGTCGCTTTGGCAACAGCCCACCCTGCAAAGTTTCCTGAGGCAATAAGAAAGGCTGGTTTTGCGGATGATCCGAAATTGCCTGAGCACATGTCTGATCTTTTCGAACTGAAAGAGAAATTTATTGTGTTAGAGAATAAACGCACTGATGTGGAAAACTTTATTAAAGAAGCCATAACGCGTTAAAGGCGCTAGGTTTTTTTAGGCATGCGGCGTTTTTATTTCACTGTTATGAAAAATACTTGTTAACTGTTACTAATCATTTTGGTTTACAATTGTCTGATATTTGTCTAGTTGATCGGACTGTGGCTAATGGGAGATGGGGTGATGTCATTTAGCAATGAAGAGTTTGTTGTTCGCAATGATTGGCGTAGGGACGAAGTGTTGGCGCTGTTTAGTAAACCTTTTAATGACTTACTTTACGAAGCGCAGAGTATGCATCGTCGCTTCTTCGACCCAAATAGTGTTCAACTAAGCACACTGCTGTCCATAAAAACTGGGGCCTGCCCAGAGGATTGCAAGTATTGTCCGCAGAGTGCGAGATATGATACTGGATTGAAAAAGGAAAAATTACTTCACATTGATAATGTCATGGAGGCCGCTAAAGCTGCGAAGTCGAGTGGCGCGACGCGCTTTTGTATGGGTGCGGCTTGGAGATCTCCGCATGATAGAGACATACCCAGCTTAATTCAAATGATTAGTGAGGTGAAAGCGCTTGGAATGGAGACGTGTATGACTCTTGGCATGCTTTCAGAAGGTCAAGCGGAAAAATTGGCTGATGCGGGTTTAGATTATTACAACCACAACCTGGACACATCACCTGAGTACTATAAAGAAATAATTACGACTAGGACTTACCAAGATCGCCTAGAGACTTTATCAAAAGTGCGCCAAGCGGGAATGAAGGTGTGTTCTGGTGGGATTTTGGGTATGGGCGAGGATCAAAATGATAGAGCAGGATTGCTTGTTGAATTAGCGAATTTGCCTAGTCACCCAGATTCCGTTCCCATAAATATGTTAGTAAAAGTTCCGGGTACTCCGCTATCTGACGCAGATGATTTTGAACCATTCGAATATATTCGCACTATAGCGGTAACCCGGCTGATGATGCCGAAATCGTATGTTCGACTGTCGGCGGGTAGAGAGCAAATGAACGAACAGATGCAGGCGCTAGCATTCTTGGCTGGTGCAAATTCCATTTTTTATTGTGAAAAGCTTCTCACTACATCTAATCCCAAGTCAAACGAGGATTTGCAATTGCTTGAAAAGTTAGGAATTCGTTCCGAAGCGTATTATGAAGAGCAACCTGATAGTCAGAGAGAGTCTGATTTATATAGGGTTTGTGCGGAATCACGGGATGAAAACCTTTATTATCGAGCGGGTTAACTATATTTGAAGATGAATGCGCAAACTATCGTTAGATACCTATTTACGGAAAAAGCTTGAGAACCGACAAACCCAAAATCGCTTCCGTTACCGATTGAGTTCTTCATCAGCATGTGATGCTGAGATGGTAGTAGAAGGCCGAAATGTCGTTAATTTTTCAAGTAATGACTATCTTGGGTTGGCAAATCATTCTGAAGTAGTCCAAGCCCTGTCGGAAGGTGGAAAAAAGCTTGGTGTTGGGAGTGGCGCTTCTCATCTGATAAGCGGCCATCATGAAGTGCATAAAGCGCTCGAGCAACAGATAGCGATATTGACTGGTAGACCCAGAGCACTGTTCTTCGCAAATGGTTATATGGCAAATATGGGAACCCTTGGGGCAATGCTCAGTGATGAGGATCTGATTTTCAGTGATGAGTTGAATCATGCCTCTTTGATAGATGGCTGTCGCTTGAGTCGAGCAAAGTGTGTGCGTTTCGAGCATGCGAATTATCTTGATTTGCAAGAAAAACTGTCCTCTTTAAAATTTAGGCACAGCGTCGTTGTGACAGACGGAGTGTTTAGTATGGATGGGGATACAGCTCCACTGAAAGAAATTAGTGAAATTTGTTCCAAATCTGGAGCATGGCTAATGGTGGACGATGCGCATGGATTTGGCGTGCTCGGTCGGAACGGAGGCGGTTTAGTTGAGATGATGGGACTCGATTGTGAACAAGTTCCCATACTTGTGGGTACCTTTGGAAAGAGTGTTGGAACTTATGGGGCCTTTGTTGCAGGAAGTGACGCGTTGATCGAGAGTCTGATACAGTTCTCCCGAACCTACATTTACACCACAGCACTCCCGCCTGCATTAGCTCATGCAACCTCGATTAGTCTCAAGATTGTTGAAGCAGAGCCTTGGCGCAGGGAGAGACTCGCTGATAACATTAAGTACTTTCGATCTGGTGCTCTATCTGAAGGACTCCGTTTGCCGCAGTCGGATACCCCTATCCAACCAATTTTAATAGGCAATGACGAGAGGGTAGCGGATCTTGGGAGTCTTCTTTTGGATCGAGGTTTTCTAGTTGGTGCAATCCGACCACCGACGGTCCCGGTTGGTAGCGGCAGATTGCGAGTGTCAATCTCAGCCAAACATAGTTACGAACAATTAGATGCGCTCATAAGTGTGTTGTGTGAACTCACACTCAACGATTGAAATTTATTATATGGGCTAACCCTCCATCGAGGCCTTAATATGAGTCTAAAATGGTTTTTTGTGACCGGCACCGATACTGACGTCGGCAAGACACTGGTAACTGCCGGACTGCTCGCATTGGCAAACAAAAGTGGTTTGCGCACTGCCGCAGTCAAACCGGTGGCCGCCGGTTCTATGAATTCAGGGGCTGGATTTCGAAACGAGGATGCTTTGTTGCTTCAAGATCATTGTAGTTACGAGTTAAGTTATGACCAAGTTAACCCAGTCGCGCTTGCTTTACCAATTGCTCCTCATATTGCCGCTGCTCGGGAAAAGATTGAACTTTCAGCAGCAAAACTAATAGAACACTGTACCGAATTCAATCATCTTCAAATTGATGTTTCTTTCATGGAAGGTGCTGGAGGATGGCGAGTTCCTCTAAATGGCAATCAAATGCTATCAGATGTGGCTGTCGGCTTACACTGCAAAGTTATCTTGGTCGTTGGTTTGCGCCTCGGTTGCTTAAATCATGCAGTTCTGACCGCTGAAGCAATCAGAAGAGATGGTTTATCTCTAGCTGGTTGGGTGGCCAACTTTTTGGAGCCTGAGATGCCTATGGTAGAGGAGAACATTGCAACTCTTCGTGACCTATTTGATGAGCCTTGTTTGGGAGTGATACCGCGTTTATTGGAACCAAGTGGGCAGTCAGTTGCAACATATCTGATGTTGCCAGAACAAGTGAGTTTGTCGTAAAAATCGTGGATTGGCTAACCTAAATAACGATTCAGTAATAGATTTTTCTGATTCAAAATAGAAAGTGATCTCAAGGTTTAGCTTTAGTTGGAATAATTTAATATCCTCTATAACTTGAGAAGGATGAGTTATTTCTGCCTTATAACTCTGTATATAATTACTTTTTAAAAGTCTCCACCTGTTTCTGATTTTTTGATTTTTAGTTATGGCAAGGATAATCACTCGAAATCCAGACCCTGACAGTTCATTACCACCGGACATGAACACATTATTGCGGCGGATATTTGCTGCACGGGGGATCGATAATATCGAAATGCTCGATCTGGGATTAACCAAGCTCCCTTCACCGAACTCACTGAAGGATATTGATCAGGCGACAAACCGATTGATAGAGGCACTGATTTCTGATGAGAAAATTATCATTATTGGCGACTTTGATGCAGACGGCGCCACCGGAACGGCATTGATGCTATTGGGATTAAGGGCAATGGGTTTTCGCTCTATTGACTACCTCGTGCCAAACCGATTTGAGTTTGGATATGGGCTAACGCCTGAAATTGTCTGTCTTGCATCGCAAAGAGGACCTGATCTATTGATCACCGTGGACAATGGTATTTCTAGTATCGAGGGCGTATGTGCTGCGAATGAAAACTCTATCGATGTGATTATCACAGACCACCATCTTCCCGGAACTGAGCTGCCTGAAGCATGTGCTATCGTCAATCCAAATCAACTTGGTTGTAAATTCCCATCAAAAAATCTAGCGGGCGTTGGAGTATGTTTTTTTCTGCTGATTGCTTTGCGTGCGAAATTACGCTCGCAAAATTGGTTTTTCGAAAACGGCCTGGCTGAGCCTCATTTAGCAACTTGGTTAGACCTCGTCGCCTTGGGGACAGTTGCCGATCTGGTTCCTTTGGATCATGTAAATCGGATCCTTATACAGCAGGGCTTGATTCGCATGAGGGCACAAAAATGCCGCGAGGGCATTTCGGCACTTCTTCGAATATCCGGAAAACAATTTAAGCATTTAGTGGCAGCAGATCTCGGATTTGCTCTCGGCCCGCGAATAAATGCAGCTGGTCGTTTAGATGACATGTCGCTCGGTATCCAGTGTTTGATGACCGATGACAGAAAGCATGCATTGGATTTGGCAAACGAATTAGACCAGCTAAATCAGGATAGAAAAAAGATTGAACAAGATATGCAAGAGGAAGCCAATAATCTTCTGGAGAAGCTTGATCCCGTTGAGATTACAAAGTCTGGCGGCGCGATTTGTCTATTTCATCCTGATTGGCACTTGGGCGTTGTTGGATTATTAGCTTCTCGGATCAAGGACAAATATCAGCGACCAGTAATCGTGTTTGCTCGAGACGTCCAGAGAAACGATCTCTCCCAGAAAAAACCTCAATTGAAAGGATCATGCCGTTCGGTGCATGCTCTCCATATCCGTGATGCGCTTGAGGCTGTGTCGAGACGCTGCCCCAAGTTGCTGAGTAAATTTGGCGGGCACTCAATGGCAGCGGGACTAACTCTTGATGAGTGTAATCTGGAATGTTTCATCCATGAATTTCAGGCTCATGTTTCTCAAAATCTGTTGATTCAAGATTGTAAAGTTGCTTTCTTTATCGATGGTCAGCTCCGATGCGACCAACTGATTCATTCAACCGCTGAGCTTCTCAGAGATAATGGTCCTTGGGGGCAACATTTCCCCGAACCGAGTTTCTCCGGCGAGTTCATCTTGGAACAGCAAAAAGTGGTGGGAAATGACCATCTTAAACTATCTCTCTATCATCCCGATGGGCATCGGCAATTGGATGCTATTTATTTTAATATGGACAAGGAGAAGTGGCCTAATTATGATGCTAAGAGAGTTAATTGTGTATATCGTATGGCCTTTAATGATTATGGAGGGCTACAAAAATTTCAGCTAATTATTGAGTACATAGAATCTGTCTAAAGGCTCGGTATCAATTGCAAAATGGGTGTTAGAAAAGATTTCACGCGCGCTTTGATAACTGTTTGTGCTTCAAGACTGGGATGCAAGCCATCAGCCTGAATCATCGTTTTGGTCGTTGCTAAGTCTTTGAATTGGAATGGCATTAGAGGTATTTCGAATTGCGATGCCAAAGAGGGATAAATTTCAGCAAAATCTCCGCTGTAACGCCTACCGTAATTCGCAGGGATTTCCATACCGAACAATAGAGGCTGAATGTTTTTGTTTTGGCACATCATGATCATCTGTTCAATATTTGCTCTGAGAAGTCTTAGGGGGTGCCCTCTCAGCCCATCATTAGCGCCAAGCTCAATCAAGACATAATCTGGATTAAATTGATTCAACAGCTTTGGGAGTCTGGCTAACCCGTTGCCGCTGGTGTCACCGCTGACACTGGCATTAATAATCTTATGATGCGGGTCCAATTCCTTAGAAAGCAGATGAACCCAACCATTCTCCTCTGCTATGCCATAGGATGCGCTCAAACTATCGCCTAGCACCAGCAGGGTTGATCCGTTGGTGGAAACACTCAGTAGAAGACATAAATAAAAAAATCTAGTCATACTATAATATCGCTCCTGAAACATTTTCACATCATTTTGTCATAGGCGGACAACTTGATCAGCATGACAACGGCGGGATGCATTTATGATACACGTCAGCAATGTTAGCAAAAAAGTAATGGTTCTAAACGCTGAACTGACAATTTTAGAGAGTCTGAGCCTAAAAGTCGAAACCGGAGAGAGCCTTGCGGTTATCGGACCATCTGGTTCAGGTAAATCTACCCTGCTTGGCCTTATGGCGGGTCTTGATGTGCCAAGCACGGGAACAGTACATATCGCTGGAATAAACATTACCGAAATGAGTGAGGAAAGTCGAGCATCTGTAAGATCTGAGCACGTGGGTTTTGTCTTCCAGTCTTTCCACTTGCTTCAAAGCTTGACTGCCCTTGAAAACGTTTCACTGCCTTTGGAACTTAAGAATAGCAGCAAGCCTGAAAGCACGGCGAACCATTATCTTAAGCGGGTTGGGTTGAAAGATAGAATGCATCATTATCCGCGCCAACTCTCTGGCGGAGAGCAGCAGCGGGTTGCGCTGGCGCGAGCTTTTGCATGCAGACCAAATATTTTGTTCGCTGATGAGCCGACTGGAAACCTTGACATCGTTACTGGGGAAGCGATCAATAATCTGCTTTTTGAGCTCAATCGAGAGGAGGGAACCACTCTTGTCATAGTCACTCATGAGCAGAGCTTGGCTTCTCTATGCAGTCGTCAACTGCATCTTAAGAGTGGACAAAACTTTACTCCAGTAGAGGAGATGAAAGTTAAGTGCTAGTGCTTCAAAATTTTTTGAGAGGTTGGCGCGGTGGGCAATCTAAACTGGTGCTGGCCTCACTTGCTCTGGCGGTGGCTGTTGTAACCTCCGTTGCATTTCTGGCTGATCGTGTAGAGAAAGCGCTGATAGATGAGTCTACTGCATTCTTGGCGGCTGATTTGGTTCTAGAGAGCAATTCTTTGATAGAACCCCGCCTATCGGCCAAAGCGAGGGAAATGGAACTGCAAACGTCTGCAATGATGACTTTTGTATCAATGGTTTACTCAAATGACGAAATGCATTTGGCGTCGGTGAGAGCAATTGATGAGCGCTACCCGTTAAGAGGTGAACTCAGTTACTCAATGTTCCCCTTCAGCGCTGACTCCAGTGCGGTAAAAGTAGCCGAATCTGGCCCTCCCTCTGGCGAGACATGGGTTGATGCACGTATCTTACCTCTATTGAAAATTGGGTTGGGAGATTACCTCGAGTTTGGAGATATCAAGTTAAGAGTTAGTCGTGTTTTGATCGAAGAGCCAGATTCTCGAGGCTCATTCTCATTTTATGGTGCGAGGATCCTCATTAATATTGATGATGTTGCCCCCGCTGGCGTGATTTTGGAGGGTAGTCGTGTCAAGTATAAACTTCTCATAGCTCTTCGGGATGACCTCAACCCTACTCTGTTATCAAATTATCGAGAATGGCTAGCTGAGCGATTGACCATTCATCAGCGGATTATCGATCCTGAAATGGCTGAGGCGAGCATTGCGGACTCGATTGATAAAGGGCGAAAATTCTTATTGCTTTCAGGCAGCGTCGGATTGGTTCTGTCTGCAATAGCGCTAGCTCTAGCAAGCCATCAGTTCGCGGTTGACGAGGTAATGCAGGTAGGTCTCTTCAAGAGTTGGGGGCTTTCAAGAGGTAGGATTCGACGGTTCTATTTGGTTTATGGCTTGGTTATTGCTCTCGTCGGAGCCACTGTAGGCATATGCATTGGCGCTGCCGTGCAGGAAATATTGGTGCTTCTGCTTAGTGAGTGGTTGCCCATTACCCTGCCCCGAGCAGGGCTAATGCCGTTGCTTATTGGTTTGGGTACTGGCTTGTTCTGCGTCATTGGGTTCATGTTGCCCGCAATCTGGCATTTACCCAATTTACCGCCCATGACAGTTCTCAGGAAGGATCTGCTCGTTCATTCAGTAGCGAGGGCATATCGTGGGGTGATAGGTATGCTGACTATAGCGCTTC
Organism: Porticoccaceae bacterium; assembly: GCA_902557735.1. Classification (GTDB taxonomy): domain Bacteria; phylum Pseudomonadota; class Gammaproteobacteria; order Pseudomonadales; family Porticoccaceae; genus TMED48. Next base: position 4,581 of record CACEBC010000037.1, on the reverse strand, counting down.
TATTGGTCTGGTATAGCGAAAATTTGCTTCTCTCAGCGTCGATTTTAACCGGTCTCTTGGTTATAGCGATGGCTGTTGCAGTCATTGGACTGATACTTTTTCGTTTGAGTAAATGGTTTTCTAAGTTTCTCGGGGGTTCTTGGAGGCTCGCTTTTGCAAATTTATGGCGTCGGCGAGACCAAAACCTTATACAACTCTTCGGATTTTCGAGCGCGATTGCTTTACTTTTGACCATGGCAGTAGTGAGGACCTCCCTTATAGATAACTGGAAATTACAATTAGATGAAGATACTCCGAATCATTTCTTGATTAATGTTGCGCCCTATGAGCTAACTGGTGCGGAGGCTTTAATTAAGGAGTATTCCTTGGATACAGCAGGTTGGTACTCAATGGTTAGAGGTCGACTGCGTGAATTTAACGGGGAGGAGATTACCGCAGAAAGGCGAGAAAAACATGAGTCTCTGCGCAGAGAGCTCAATCTTAGTTGGGCCCAAAACTTACCAACTGGGAATTCGATAGTTGCAGGACGTTGGTGGGGACCTTCATCAGAGATTTTAGATAGCGCCGATGTGCCAGTCTCTATTGAGACCGATTTGGCTGATGAGCTTGGCTTGAGTTTAGGTGATCGTCTCACATTCAGTATAGGCGGGTTGAATTTTGAGGCAACTATAGCAAGCACTAGGAGTCTCAGTTGGGACAACATGACACCAAATTTTTACTTTTTATTTCCCGAAGGTGTTCTTGAAGAGTTTCCCAGAACCTATATGACGAGCCTCCGAATTCCGCCGGTAAAGAAGTTAATATTAAATGATCTGTTGAGAAGTTATCCTACCATTCAGGTAATTGAGTTGGATAGGATTATTGAACGGATAGAGAAAATTGTGGTGCAAATTACTCGAGGTGTCGAGGTGATGACATCAATAATCCTGATCTGTGGAGTGCTTGTGATGTTTTCCGCAATAAGTCTGTCAATGTCAGAACGTTTTCATGAAAGTGCGATATTAAGGACAATCGGTAGTTCACGCAGACTGCTGCTGTCCATTCAATTGATCGAGTTTACTAGCTTGGGGATTACGGCTGGCTTTTTGGCATCTCTGGGCGCTGAAATAGCAATCGCTATGGTTCAGTGGCTCCTGTTTGATTCGGCATGGGCATTCCATTCATGGATTTGGATTGCCGGCCCAACGGCTGGAGGTTTGCTGATTGGAACGTTGGGCACTGCTTACAGCAGACAATCGACTACACGTGCTCCTCTGGAGATGCTAAGAAAGTTGTAACCGAGCACGCAATTTTTCGCAACTCTAGTTTGCAGTGGGTAGCTGCAAGTGAAAGGTCGTTCCGTCCGTCTCGTTTGATGTGACAGCAATATTACCTTGGTGCTGATCAACAACAATGAAATGCGCAAAAGACAGTCGACTGTCTGCCGGGTAGTGATGTCGGTTCTGTCCTTGATTGGAGAACGGCTCGAAAATATATTGTTGCTGTTCTTCGTTGATTGCAATTCCATTATGAAAGATGCGCACCGTAACGCTATGTCCCTCATCTGTTGTCGATATATTTATGGTAGGGGCATGGTCGGCGTCGTCAATCGCACTCAAAGAATAACATGCATGCCTGAATAGACTAAGAAAAACTTGTTGTATCTCGGTTGTATGACACAAAATATCGGAAATATTATCGGCGTGTTGTTGCACCACAGAAATATCTTTAAAACGCAACTCGGATGGATTAGAAAGGAGAGTGTTCGCTAACTCGAGGCTATTTTCGATGATTTCGATAATGCTGGTTTGTTTCTTCTCCTCACCTCCGCCGGTTGAGAAGGCGATTAAATTTTCGATTATGGAAGTTGCCTGTTGCCCTCGAATAAGAGCATTTTCTAAAAGCTCATTGAGCTCGATTCGATCTGCTGACTCCTCAGCTAGAGCCTGACGGACCACCTGGAGATCTTTCAAACTGGCGCTAAGGGGCAGATTAATATCATGGGCCATCACGGCGGCCATCTCGCCCATCGAGGACATCTTGTCCCTCTGAATCAGTAAATTATTTGTATTGACCTGCTCGGTCACATTGTCAATAAGGATCACTACACCTGTCTCGAGTTGATTGTGTAAGGGGTAAATGAGAATGTTAAAGTGGTACTGTTCTCGCTGGCTATATTTAAGCGATACGGCTTTTCTATCCGTCCGTGAACGATCTACGTTTTGTTGCGTGAGAGGAATCTCGTGATAGCATTTCCATAAATTATTTCCAAGTGCATGCTGCGCATCAATACCGCTTATATTTTCTGCCTGACGGTTCCATTGGGTAATCCTATTTTGATCATCAAGACCAATGAGCATCAGGGGCATCGATCTCAGTATATCTGTGATGTATGCTTCTGAACCTCTGAGCTGATTTGTCGTGTTAAGATGTTCTTTGATTTCCTCAGCAAGTGCTGTGTTAGTGCTTTGCAATAACTTGTTCGCCTCATTTAAGTTAGATGTGCGTTCCTCGACCCGATTTTCTAGCTGCTCTCGATTTTTCTCCAACTCCCTATTGTAGCGACTCACTTGGCGTCGGCTCAGGAACAACTTTATTGCGGTATATGAGAGGGCAAGAATTAGAATGCTACTGGATGTATTCGCGACGTATTGCCAGTTTGTCTCGCCGCCTGGGAGCTGGTTTTCACGCCAAAGCCAAAAGATATCAGCGCTGGCGGTATGACAGATTAAACATGAAGTTATTGCATACACTCTAATCAACAGTTTCATCAATGAATTTCCTAGATTGATGCGCCTAGAACACATTATAACTGTCTAAAACATTTTGTCAGTGATTGCTCGATTGAAAATTTGATGGTCAAGGTAAATATGTCCTGGAGTTCGAAAAATATTTTTTTCGATAAGTTTTCATGGTGGAGATTAAGACGAGCAGCTAACTGAGATAGAAGATGCCCAATTTGGCGGATCACCAGCATACCGTTCCATTTCCGGATGCTCATCATAAGGAGTTTGTAGTGTGTTCAAGAGATCGTTGACCAAACTGTAATCCCTCTGCTCTGCTGCATCGATGGCTTCTTGCGCCATATAATTACGAAATATATACTTCGGGTTCGCAGCCAGCATTTTCGAGCGACGCTCTTGCGAGAGTGCGGGTTCTTGGCTTAGTCGATCATCATAGTCAGCAAGCCAGGAGTTGAACTTGACACTATTTTTAAGCACTTTGGTAAGGAAATCGCCACCTCCTTTGGTTTGATACTCGCATAGTGACCGGAAAAAGTTTGTGTAGTCTACTTCCTCTTCCGCAAGTATTAAAAGCAGCCTATCGATTAATTCAGAATCAGTTTCAATAAAATCTGTTATCCCTAGCTTTTGAGCCATCAGATCAAAATATTCTCTCCGAAAAGTAGGTTCGTAGGTTTGTAAAATGCTTGTCAGTTCTTCTGGGGAGACAAGCGATACAAGGGCATTAGCTAGAGCATTTAAATTCCAAAGACCCATGGATGGTTGATTTACAAAGGCATATCGTCCCTGACTATCAGAGCTGTTACAAATAAACATGGGGTCATACGTATCAATAAAACCGAAAGGGCCGTAATCGATCGTTTCGCCGAGAATGGACATATTATCCGTGTTCATCACACCATGTGCAAAGCCGACAGACTGCCATCTGGCAATAGTTTTCGCGGTTTCTTGGACCGCATTTTTAAATAGCTTGCGATAGCCCTCTGAACCGACCTCCCAGCTCGGGAAATGTCGCCGGATAACATAGTTTGCAAGTTTTTTTACCATATCGTTCGCACCACGATAGTGAAAGTGTTCGAAGGACCCAAAACGAATATGACTCCTCGCTACTCGGCAAATAATCGCAGCTCGCTCAACACTCTCTCGATAGACTGGAGTGTTACTGTCAATTAAACATAGGGCGCGAGTGGAATGAATGCCCAGGCCGTTCATCGCTTCCGAGCAAAGGTATTCTCTAATGCTAGATCTCAGGACCGCACGGCCATCGGCAAAACGGGAGTAAGGAGTTGCACCTGAGCCTTTGAGCTGAAGATCCCAAAGTTCCCCGGAGACGTCAATTTCGCCTAGGGTAAGTGCTCTCCCATCACCGAGCTGGCCTGCCCAAACTCCAAATTGATGACCGGAGTAGACCAAAGCTACCGGTTTAATGGAGCTTGGAACAAGGTTACCACTGAACATTTCCTGAGTATCAGGATCATCCAAGAAGTTACCTCTGATTCCAAGGGTTCCTGCCAAGTTAGTATTACTGCTAACAACAGCGCTCTGATCAAGCCCTTGGGGAGTTACCTCACTGAGACACGCAACATCGGAATCTTTAAAGGCATCTAGAAAATGGTGTGAAAGCTTCTGAGATAGTGAATCCATTATTTAAGCATTATAATTTGTAAATTCTCCAAGCCCAATAGCAATTTCAAGGATATTCGCGATAAGTAAATGTTCCCTATGATGAAAGATCTAGGCGACCCAACCTATCCTCGAAAAGACTGCTCACGTATAGCCATCCATTAAACTCCAGTGCGCCTGTAACACCGTGATAAGATCCGTTGGGATCTTGAAGTGAGGACATGATATTTCCAAA
>CACEBC010000036.1 GCA_902557735.1 Porticoccaceae bacterium | reverse complement strand
AAGAATTTAGTTTTCCAAAAATATCGGACGAAATCAGCTCAGAATAGGTTTTTTTTCAAAAAAAAGCGCAAAAAGTTAGCATCTGACAAAAAAAACACATAGACTGGGACCGTAGGCTGGCACTTTCAGCTAATTTTGTGCGGGTGGAAGCTACAATTGGCTTTGTATGAGCGTTTATGTAATAAATTGCAGCAAAGGGTAATGAAATTTTAAAGTGAGGTAGTTATGTCAGGGGAAAGAGTTTCTGGCACTGTAAAGTGGTTTAATGACAGTAAAGGATTCGGTTTTATCGAACAGGAAGGTGGTGGTGATGTGTTTGTCCATCATAGCGCGATCCAGGCAGAAGGATTCAAGTCATTAAAGGAAGGCCAATCAGTGACCATGGTTGTAACTCAAGGCCAAAAGGGTGCGCAGGCTGAGGATGTTATAGCTGATTAGATCGACGCGCCTACAATTTATGGGAAAGCGTATTAAGATTAAAGACCCTGGCAATCGAATTGTCAGGGTTTTTTATGCTGACCGGTCTGATCAAAAGGATTCTTGCGAACCTGAGTAAAAGATTTTCCGGGATCAAAAAAAGGACGCTACTTAATTTTAGCTTCCGTATATATCACGTGTTTCCTAACTCTGGGATCGTACTTCTTGATCTCCATCTTTTCAGGCATGTTTCTTTTGTTTTTATCAGTCGTATAGAAATGGCCTGTCCCGGCGCTGGACACCAACCTTATTTTTTCTCTAGCAGATTTAGCCAATTTAATAACCTTTTTGAATTAGTGAATTCTATACTTTTTGCCCGCGAGAGCGAATGCGTGATAACACCTGATCAATACCCAGTTTGTCAATTATTCTCAAGCCCTTATTAGATAGCCTTATCTTCACAAAACGTTTCTCAGACTCTACCCAAAACCGGTGTGTATGCAGATTAGGCTCAAATCGACGGCGAGTTCTATTTTTTGCGTGAGAAACATTATTGCCATACATTGGGCGCTTTCCAGTGACCTGACAAACTCTTGACATATTCCTGACTCCGACTAGCACTATTTCTCGAATTTGGCGGCATGAATAATCCGCATCAACGGGATCTAAAATCTTCACATCTCGGGAAGCTTATAACAAAAATCGCGAACGTAAGCAAATCTAACAATCTTTTGGATGAGCAGCTTTAAACTTTTAAAGGTCTTATATACCCTTGCGATATTTGCAATTAATTTAGTCGTGATTGGTCTGCATCTGGGGTCTAGCAATAGTAAGCGCTTCTTTATCGATACATTATCCGCAAATCCGTGATATTATCAGCATTTAGGATTCAAATGCGCTGGATCGACAAATGGATAGCCTCTCAAACAAGCGGATAATTTTAGGTGTAACGGGTGGCATTGCGGCATACAAAAGTGCCGATTTAGTGAGGCGCCTAGTCAAGATGGGCGCAGAGATACGCGTAGTCATGACTCCTGCGGCAACGGAGTTTGTTCGCCCGCTTACATTTCAAGCGCTTTCAGGCAATACGGTGCATAGCGCTCTTGTAGACTCAGATGCAGAGGCCGCAATGGGGCATATTGAGCTCGCAAAGTGGGCAGACCTCTTGCTTGTAGCTCCGGCTACTGCCAACACTATCTCAACCCTCGTTCAGGGTCGAGCTGATACACTACTCGGAGCAATTTATCTGGCTTTGAATGCCCCCACAATGATTGCGCCAGCTATGAATCAAGCTATGTGGCATCATCCAGCCACAATTTCCAACTTAGAAACTCTATCTAGAACTGGTGTTGAAATAATTGAGCCCGATAGAGGATCGCAAGCCTGTGGAGATATTGGTTTGGGAAGAATGCAAGAGCCGTCTCAGATTGTAGACCGCGTAGCAGCAAGATTCCACTCAGAAATCCTGCTTGGCCGAAAACTGGTAATTACAGCAGGGCCGACTCGCGAAGCTATCGACCCTGTTAGATACATAAGCAATCATAGCTCGGGGAAAATGGGTTATGCGCTTGCCGCCGCGGCTGTTGAAGCTGGTGCTGCAGTGACTTTAATTTCTGGCCCCGTCGATATCCCGCCTCCTGACAAGTGCTTGCTGATCAATGTGACATCTGCAGAGGATATGTATGAAGCAGCCAAAAAGGCTTGCGGTAATGGAGAAATTTTTGTTTCTGCCGCTGCGGTAGCTGATTATCGCTGTATTGACATATCGGAAAAAAAAATTAAAAAGACTAAAAATGTTATAACCATGTCTCTAGAGAGAAACGTTGATATAGTGAGTCGCATTAGCACTTTAAAACCAAATTTATATGTGGTCGGTTTTGCGGCTGAAACGGAAAACCTAATAAAAAATGCAAAAGCTAAGCTTCACCAAAAAAGGCTTGATGCAATTATTGCAAACGACGTCTCGCGACCTGATATCGGCTTCAATGCCGATGATAATGAAGTGTTTTGGATTACAAAAGATATTGTGAAAAATCTTGCAAGAGACCGCAAATCGAGGGTTTGTCGAGAGATTATCCAACTTATAGCTGCCGCTTTTGACGAGCAGAAAGCCGCAGAAACAAGTGAGGAACAAACCGGTTAGAGGACGGGTAGCAACTAGTGCAAATAAAACATTATTTGAGATCTCTGAAATCAGATCCTTTTATTGTAACTTTAGCAGTGGTAACTGGTTTACTGTTGAGTTGGGCATTTATCTACCTGAAAGAAAATATTGTTCTTGAAAATCGCACTAAAATCATCCATCAGGAATTCGGAAAGGATCTTACCAAGATCAGTCAAGAAATATCGCAAAGAATTGAATCACAAATAAATCAACTGCAAGCTATTGCAGAACAACAGAATGTGACTGAACATCTCAAAGATTTCGATATTGGCAAATTAAATGACTACGAGACCTCGGCCAAATCTTTGATCAGGATGGCTGACGCGGTTTTTTATGTCGACGAAAATCTCGTCAGGCACCAAAACAAGCTTAGCCAGGCTGTTATCAAACTTGCACGAGTCAGCATGAAAGACCAACGACCGTATATTCGAGCAATCAAGATTGATAATCATTGGAAAGTTTTTTCAACTAATCCGCTATATCTCAATGAGAAAATAATTGGCCTAGCGCTATTAGAGCAAAACATAGACACATTTAAACAACTCTTAATTGGAGGAAATTTAGACCAAGGCTCTTTACACTTAGAACAAATCGAAGCAAATAATTCAATTACCAAACTGGCCACGATTAGCGATGCACTATTTCCTGTTTCCGAGGATGCTGCGAGCTACTCCCAAAAATATATTATCCAAGATACTCGCTGGCAATTAATGCTAAATCCGTCATCTAAGTTAATCGAAAGATTTAGATCAGATGAAGTCTTCTATAGTGTGGCAGCCCTCGCGGCTTTTTTGCTCTGGTTTTTCTCGTTGCTCTCCTATCATGTTGTGCGGGTCAATCGAGGTGACTCAGAAATTAACATATTTACCGCTCAATCGAGAGACACCAGAACAATCCAACTGCCCGCTCAAAAGGATGTTGAAATTCAATCAGTGTCCAAGGAAGATAAAGCTAATACCTCTGAAAAGCCCATTGAAGACTTGGAAGAAGCGCATGCCGAAAGTTCTGTGAGCGTTGACGAGATCCAAGAACTTGACGAAATGTTAGAGCTGGAGGATCTCGAGTTAATGATGACAGATGATGAGGAGATTGTGTTATTTGACGATTCCGAAGCTGATACCGAGGAAGGATATGAGGATTCTAGTCCGCTTCAGAATGAAAAATTCGTTGTGCCTGACACCGTCTTCCGCGATTATGACATCAGAGGATTGGCAAACGATCAGATTACAACAGAATTTGCTAGAAGGTTGGGAAAGACCATTGGATCTTTGGTTTTGCGCAGGGGCAATAATGCGCTTTATCTTGGCCGCGATGGAAGGTCAACTTCTGAAGGTTTGTCGCTTGCACTGCGTGAGGGTGTAATCACCACCGGTTGCAATGTGATCGATTTAGGCGAAATTATTACCCCAGCCCTCAATTATGCAATTCATTACTCCGGCCAATCCACCTGCGGAGTTATGGTAACCGCCAGCCACAATCCTAGCAGCTTTAACGGCTTTAAAATCATTGTCCAAGGTCAAGTTTTGTCGGGCGAAAACTTACAATTGCTAAAACCAATTATGAGTTTAGATAATTTTACTGAAGGTAAAGGGGAATACTTTTCACGACTCGTAATACCCCAATACGTTAGAGAAATTTTTGAAGACATCGGCATCGTAAGGGAGTTCAAAATTGTTATTGATGGCGCCAATAGCGTTTCTGGGCCCGTGGCGGTAGAACTCTTTGAAAGTCTTGGGTGCCAAGTAGTTCCATTATACTGTGATATCGACGGCTCGTTTCCCAACCATGAACCAAATCCTTCAGATGAATTCAATCTAATGGACCTTCGAGCCAGAGTAGCCAGCGAAGATGCGGACCTCGGTTTTGCCTTTGATGGGGATGGCGATCGGCTGGTAGTAATATCGAAATCGGGTCGCATATGTTGGCCAGACCAATTGATGATGCTGTTTGCTGAGGATGTGCTGCAGAATGCTAGTGGTGCTCCGATCGTATATGATGTGAAATCTAGCCAAAATTTAGTAGAAGTCATTCAAAAAAATAAGGGTGTTCCAATTCTCTGTAAAACTGGCCATGCTCATGTCAGAGAGGCCGTACAAGACAACAATGCCCCTCTTGGGGGCGAATTTAGTGGGCATATTTTCTTTAACGACCGGAGAAAATGTTTCGATGACGGACTCTACGCGGCGGCAAGATTGCTTGAAATCCTTACCGCAACATACAAAACATTGGATCAACTTTTCGATGAGCTTGATATCAGAGCATTCACTGGCGAGATACTAATTCCAGTGCAGGACGATGAAAAGTTTGCTCTCATGGCGCGAATTGCTGATGAATGCGAGTTTAGAGGTTCAAGAATCAACAGGCTCGATGGATTGCGGGTTGAGTATCCTCAAGGCTGGGGTTTAGTTAGAGCGTCTAACACGTCTGCAAACCTAACACTTCGCTTTGAAGCTGATGACCATAATGTGCTAGGTCATATCAAACAGACTTTTAAATTTAAATTATCTAGATTCATCCCTGACATAGAAGCATATCTATGAACGATAAGAAAAATCTCAGCTCTGCACAACTAGCGGCTCAGATTATCTCAAACGCGCTTCCTTATATTCAAAGCTTCGCTGGGAAAACTGTGGTAATCAAGTATGGAGGCGCAGCCATGGTTGACGCCGAGCTCCAGGCGAGCTTCGCCAGAGATGTTGTTTTACTTCAAGCTGTTGGCATCAAGCCGGTTATCATACATGGAGGAGGTCCACAAATCGGAGAACTTCTTGATCGATTGGGAATTCAGTCCAGTTTTGTTGACGGCATGCGTGTCACGGATGGAAGGACAATGGACGTGGTGGAAATGGTTTTGGGTGCCTCCGTTAACAAGCAGATTGTTAATATTATTTCGGAGGCTGGCGGCAACGCATTTGGTGTGACAGGGAAAGACGGACAACTTATTCGCGCCAAAAAAATGATAGTTACTAAAACAACACCTGCGATGTCAGTTCCTGAAATAGTCGACATAGGTCATGTCGGGGAAGTAGAGGCCATAAATTCCGCTGTGATAACAATGCTTCTTGACGCAGGCTATATACCGGTTGTGGCGCCTATCGGAACAGGCAAAGATGGGACATCATATAATATAAATGCCGATCTAGTAGCGGGTAAGATAGCTGGTGTTCTTGAGGCGGAAAAACTCATCTTAATGACCAACGTGCCTGGGCTGATGGATCAGAACCAACAAGTTCTCTCTGGTCTCAGCGCTGCTAGAGTAAACAACCTGATAGATAAGGGAATCGTCCATGGTGGTATGCTACCCAAGATACGCTGTGCTTTAGAGGCGGTCAAAACAGGCGTTCCTAGTGCCCATATTATTGATGGCAGAGTTAATCATGCTTTGCTGCTGGAACTTTTCACCGATGAAGGAGTAGGCACATTAATTGACGATCGAAATGCAAATTCCACGGACGATCAGCGATGAACTCAAAGAAAGGATATCGGGCGCAAGAAATTCTCCAAGCATTGGCAAGAATGCTTGAAGTTTCCAAAGGAGGTCGGATTACTACCGCTGCACTAGCTTCAGAGCTTGGCGTTTCTGAGGCAGCACTCTATCGTCATTTCCCAAGCAAAACTCGCATGTTTGAGGGGCTTATTGATTTTATTGAAGACACGATTTTCGGTCGAGTTACGACTATCATAAAAGAGGAAACAAGTGCCGAGGATATGTGTTTTCGTATTTTGACGCTGCTATTAACTTTTGCTGAAAAAAATCCTGGCATCACCCGCATATTGAATGGGGATGCCCTAACTGGGGAAACACAGCAACTGCATCAAAGAGTTGCACAGTTCTATGACAGACTGGAGTCCCAACTCAAGCAGGTATTGCGCGAAAGTCAAGTCAGAGATGGGACCACAATTGCCCTGCCTGTAACGACAGCTGTAAACCTGATGCTTTGCGCAGCAGAAGGCAAAATTCATCAGTATGTGCGCAGCGATTTCAATAACCCCCCGAGCGCACACTGGCAAGAGCAGTGGCGGCTGCTGGCACTGAGCCTATTTAGATAACAAGCCAGCTCCTCTTTTACTCTGTCGTCTTCACTTTGCCGCGTCATTTTTTTCTTCTAATCAATACCAAATGCTTCTCGATACTTCATAATGGGCTTGATAAGATCCGACATTTCAGGCGAAGAACGAATAAATTCCAAGATATCATCAATGTCGATTATATTCAAAACGGGTATGCTGTAAACTTGCTCAATAAACTCTCTGGCAGGTCTATTCCCCCCTCCGCTCTCCTTCCTATCTAAACCAATGATCATTCCCGCCAAAACGGCGTCTGCCGTGTGGCTAATGATTTCTATTGCCTCATTGGCAGCAGTCCCCGCGGTCATGACATCATCAATAATTAAAACTTTACCCTGAAGTGGCGAACCTGCCATGATCCCACCCTCACCATGAGATTTGGTTTCTTTACGATTAAAACAGTAGGGAATCTTAGTTTTAAAAACATCATTCAACGCAATTGCTGCAGAAGCCGCAAGAGGAATTCCTTTATATGCAGGTCCAAATAACATATCGAAATCCAACCCCGACTCGTTTATAGCCTCTGCATAACACTGGCCTACTATGGACATAGTTTCACCGTTACAGAAGTTTCCCGCATTAAAAAAGTATGGTGAAATTCTTCCCGACTTCAATGTAAATTCACCAAAGGATAGTGCATTGCAGCGGATCGCTTCTCGAATAAACCTGGCTTTGTAATCTCTCATAATGTTATTTCGAAAGTGCTAAATTTTGAAGATTGATTAGCTCAACGATACCTTGTTTTGCCAAGGCTAGCATCTGTGTAAATTGAGTTTCTGAAAAAGGACTGCTCTCCGCTGTTCCTTGCACCTCTATAAACTCCGCATTTTCAGTCATAACCACATTCATATCTGTTTGAGCGTCTCGGTCCTCGGCATAATCAAGATCCAATACTGCAACACCATCGAAAATGCCCACTGAGACGGCAGCTATCATTTTTTGCAGAGGGTCGCTCCTAATACTTTTGTTTCTTTGCAGCCAGCGCAAAGCATCAACAAGTGCAACAAATGCTCCGGTGATTGAAGCGGTTCGAGTTCCTCCATCCGCTTGGATAACATCGCAATCAATATAAATCGTGTGGTCACCCAATTGTTTTAGATCGATCGCCGCGCGCAGAGATCTTCCTATCAATCGCTGAATTTCTTGAGTCCTCCCGCTCTGTTTACCTCTAACTGCTTCTCTGTTCATTCTTTCCCCTGTCGATCTGGGCAACATCCCATACTCAGCAGTAACCCAGCCTTGGCTTTGGCCTCTCAAAAACCTTGGAACACCTGATTCAACGGTAGCACTGCAGATGACTTTTGTGTTTCCAAACTCTATCAATGCTGACCCTTCAGCGTAATCACTATAGTCTCGCGTAATTTGTACTTTCCGAAGTTGGTTAGGCAATCGACCACTTGGACGGTTCATAACAAATTCCCTCTTCAAAAACTTGAATTATATCTGGTCGTCGAGAAATGTAGCGCCTCTTTGAATAAATATTTGTTAATATCTAAAAAACCCAGTCACTTCAAGCGTGCTTGAGAAAGGACGCTCTTACCAATTACAGAGGATCGATATGCCAAGAAGTATGACTGCTTTTGCTAGAACAACCCAAGACTTCGCTTGGGGAAACGTTTCCTGCGAACTTCGCTCCGTCAATCATCGATTCCTAGAGATAAACTTCAAAATGCCTGAAACACTGAGAGGAATGGAATTTTCCCTTCGGGAGGCCTTGAGAAAAGAGCTTGTTAGGGGAAAAGTGGATTGTACTTTGCAGGTAGCTTATAAAGAAAGTTTCGCTCCGATCGAAATAAATATTGAACTTGCTGAGAAGTATATTCGAGCTGCCGAAAATCTGGCATCAAAGATGACAAATCCAGCTCCTTTATCGGCGCTTGAGATCATGAGATGGCCTGAAATACTCAAAGAACCTAGCTCAAAGGAGGCTTCACTAGAGGCAAGCATAAAGGAAATATTTAGTGCCACCTGCCATAAACTAGTTAGCTGCCGTCAGCGCGAAGGAGATGAACTATCGAACTTCATCGCTCAAAAGCTTATCGGCATTGAGGAGCAATTGGTCTTGGTCCGCAGAGCGATTCCCGAGATATTGGCACGACAACGCAAACGCTTGAATGACCGTCTCTTAGCATATAAAAATGAGCTTGATAACATCAGAGTTGAGCAGGAAATGGTACTTATCATCAGTCGTGCAGATGTTCAGGAAGAGCTAGATCGACTCGAAACCCATGTCATTGAAACGAGGCGGGTGCTCGCGACTGAAACCCCAATTGGGAGGCGCCTCGACTTCTTGATGCAAGAGCTTAACAGAGAGGCAAATACCCTTGGCTCAAAATCTTTATCTGATATAACAACGCAAGCTTCTGTAGAGCTAAAAGTTTTAATAGAGCAAATACGGGAACAAATTCAGAACATAGAGTAGAGTGAAGATCGATATTTCAAAGCTACAAAATACAAAGACTTTCCCAAGCGTGAAACATCACTCGTTTGCATGCCAAACCCGATGTTATCTGGTGAAGCCGTCTGGTTTTCCCCGCTATTCCTTTAAAATTCAAAAATCAAGATTATTTATTGTACAATCTGGCAAAGGGAATTTTTTCAGTATAACCCTAGATGTAGGATGATTTTTGGTCGAGTCAAGCTCGTCTAGCTAGAAACAAGAGAAAAACCCATTCTGAATTAAGAGATTACTTAATGTGTAAAGGCACTCTTTTCATTATCTCTGCGCCATCAGGTGCTGGAAAAACTAGCCTCATAAAATGCGCTCTTGAGAGCCTTGATAATGTTAGCGTGTCCATTTCCCACACCACTAGATTGCCTCGTCCAGGTGAACTCGATGGTATTAATTATCATTTCATATCTAAGCATGAATTTGATTATATGAGAAAGAGATCAAAGTTCTTAGAGTACGCTGAAGTGCACGGAAATTACTATGGCACATCACGCGATTGTGTAGAAAAAATACTTTTGAAAGGTAATGATGCGGTACTTGAAATAGATTGGCAAGGAGCAAATCAAGTCCGAGAGATTTTTGATAACTGTTGCAGCATTTTTATCTTGCCTCCATCAAAAGAAGAGCTGCGGCGAAGACTATTTAAACGAGGCCAGGATCAAGAAAATACCATCAGAAAACGTGTGGCTGCGGCGCAAGAGGAAATGACACATTACAATGAAGCCGACTTCATTATAATCAATGATGATTTTCAGAAAAGCTGTGGTCGATTAAAAGCAATTTTAGGAAAACACTCTGATTGCAAACCGACTAATTATGCAGACCCATTATTAGATAGATTATTATCAGATTTATTGTCCTAGTGAATTACATGCGTTAAAATACTGGGTCGATTTACCTAAGCTTAAGCTGGACCGTTAATATTGAGATTATGGAGGCAACATGGCCCGCATAACAGTTGAGGACTGTCTGGAGAACGTTGAAAACCGGTTTGAACTCGTAATGGTTGGATCTAAGCGTGCACGTCAGCTCGCCGTGGAAGGACGTTCGGCCCTCATAGCGGAAGAAAATGATAAACCCACAGTTTTGGCTTTAAGAGAAATCGCCGAAGGGCTGATTGATGCGACCATCCTGTCTGTGGTAGAGCAAGAATTTACTATCGATGAAGCAGAGGAAGATCCTGTTCTAGATGAAAGTAATGACACCTCTGAGTCATCATTCGCAGCAGATTCGGCCTTATCCAATCAACCAAGTATTGATGCTCTCCCCGATGAACCAATTCCCTCTGCGCAGGGAACTGCAGAGTAACTTTTGAGTTATTCTTGGAG
The DNA here is from genome assembly GCA_902557735.1 of Porticoccaceae bacterium. GTDB lineage: Bacteria > Pseudomonadota > Gammaproteobacteria > Pseudomonadales > Porticoccaceae > TMED48. Next base: position 3,818 of record CACEBC010000036.1, on the reverse strand, counting down.
CAGCTAGAGTGGCACTTCTGGGCCTGACCGAAAAGCTTTCCTACTTAGAAAAGCCCAGCCTACAGAGGGTAGAGCGTGCCTATAAATATGCAGAGAAGCATCATACCGGGCAACTTCGACAAACCGGCGACCTCTATATTACGCATCCCCTCGCAGTAGCGAATATTTTAGCTGATATGCACATGGACTCTGAAGGCCTGATGGCCGCAATTTTGCACGACGTCATAGAGGATACCAGTGTGACTAAACGCCAAATAACGAGGCGATTTGGTCGCAAGGTGGCCGAACTTGTCGACGGGGTAAGCAAACTAACTGAAATAGAGTTTGAATCTAAAGCAGAGCAGCAAGCTGAGAGCTTTCAAAAGATGACCCTAGCCATGTCGCAAGATATAAGAGTTCTCTTGATAAAGTTGGCCGATCGATTGCACAACATGCGAACATTGACAACTTTATCTCCTGATAAACGACGACGCATAGCGCGCGAAACAATTGAAATATACGCGCCTATCGCACAAAGGTTAGGAATGGAGCACATTCGAGTTGAATTTGAGGAGCTTAGCTTTGCGGCAATGTATCCCTTGAGGCACCGTCGTCTGCGGGAGGCAACTGAAGCTGCCAGGCAAAATCGAAAAGCCTTTGTAATGGAGATTCGGCAGGCAATTGAGCACTGTCTCACCCGAGAGTCTGTCCAGGCAGTGGTTACGGGGCGAGAAAAACATCTTTGGAGTATTTACCTCAAAATGCGCGAAAAAAAGAAATCCTTCCGAGATCTCATGGACGTATTCGCATTCCGGCTCGTTGTTGACTCAGTTGATGACTGCTACCGAACCCTTGGGCTGATGCATAGCATTTTCAAACCAGTGCCGGGAGAATTCAAAGATTACATAGCAATCCCTAAAGCGAACGGCTATCAGTCTTTGCATACGGTGCTTGTGGGGATGCATGGTGTGCTCATTGAGGTACAAATCCGCACTTCAGAAATGGAAATGATGGCGAACTATGGCTTAGCCGCCCATGGCGATTATAAAAAAGGTCAATTAAATATTGAAGGAAATCAGCGAAGAGCATCTCGCTGGATTCAAGGCCTTCTCGCTATGCAAAAACAAGCTGGAAACTCTCTGGAGTTTTTGGAAAATGTCAAGGCTGATCTGTTTCCTGACGAAGTTTATGTTTTTACACCAAGAGGGGAGATAATAGAGCTACCCACTGGGGCTACACCGATCGATTTTGCCTACTCTGTGCATACCGAGCTAGGAAATAGCTGCATTGCTTGTCGCGTTGACGGACAACTCATTCCTTTGTCAGAAATGCTGCAGAGTGGGCAAAAAATAGAGATAATCTCAGCTGAAGGGGCTCAACCAAACCCTAATTGGTTAAGCTTTGTAGCGACTGCAAAAGCTCGCAGCGCTATACGCCATTTTCTCAAACAACAAAAACATCATGAATCAGTAGATCTCGGAAAAAGCCTTCTAGATCAGGCACTAAGTAAATTCGGAACAAGTTATAAAAAACTAAAAAAGTCTGAAATAAAAAGAATTTTACAAAGCTCAGGCGCTTCGACTTTTGAGTACATACTTAAGCAAATCGGGCTCGGTAATCGCGTCCCGCTTGCCGTGGCAAATCTAATTGTGCCTACAGACCAAAAACATTCAGAATCCATGGATAGATCTCCTGCTCTCCCCTTGGAAGTTGGTTCCCAGAAAGGATTGCTGCTTCAGTATGCTCGCTGTTGTCACCCGATTCCAGGCGACCCCATACTGGGACATTTGAGCCCCGGAAAGGGGTTGGTGGTGCATCTAGAATCGTGCCGAAATCTTAGTGAGATTAGATCAAACCCTGAGTTGTGCACCTCTATGATGTGGTCAGAAAATATTACCGGTCAATTTCCAGTCGCCCTGAAAGTGGAAATAACCCCCGAACGAGGATTTATAGCCGCATTGGCGTCTCGTATTACTGAGCAAGAGGCGACCATAGAAAAAATCACCACGGCTGACAAAGACGCATTCACCAGTATTGTTGACATGGTTCTCACGGTTCGAGATCGAATCCATTTGGCGGAGACTCTGCGGCGGGTCCGAAGCCTGACTCCAGTGCGACGACTATATCGCGTAAAGAATTAACAAAACTAATGAAACAGGAATTGCTTGAGATGGAGAAGAAAGTGGTTATTAATACTGAATTAGCCCCTAAAGCCATTGGGACCTACTCTCAAGCCATTAAGACCTTTGGTACGGTGTATCTGTCGGGTCAAATCCCGTTGGAACCCGAAAGTATGCAACTGGTAAAGGGGCCGGTCGATAAGCATGTGCATCAAGTGTTTCTTAACCTCCGAGCTGTATGCCAAGCATCCGGAGGCTCCCTTCACGATCTTGTGAAACTAAATGTTTTTTTGTGTGATCTAAAGCACTTTGAGATCGTTAATCAAGTAATGGCAGAATACTTTAAAGAGCCGTATCCAGCTCGCGCCGCAATTCAAGTTAGCGCTCTACCTCGCGGTGCAATTGTTGAAATGGATGGTATTATGATAATTTGAGGCTTTTTATTATTTCGGAATAACCCTCCTTATAAGAAGGAAAGAGAAACTTGAATTCACTTTCCAAGAGACGTTCATTTCTGCAACGGCGTCCAGACTCTTTTGCAGTCTCAACGTCTTTGAGTTGGACATCTAGTTTTGATGACAACCATCGTCTCAGAGCAAACTGTTTAACAGGCTCACAGTCCGTGCCGAGATATAACTCGTGTAGAGCTTGGCCTTTGAGATGCAGATCCATAAAATGACAAAAAAGAGCTGCACAGTCGTCACTGTGAATCCGATTGGTCCATTGGCTGAGATTCCTTTTGCTCTCTTTTCCGGCAAGAATCTGATCAATCAGATGCTGCCGACCCGGGCCATAAATTCCAGAAAATCTTAAGACAACCTTACTACATGATAACTTTCTTATTATGTTTTCCGCTTCGAGTAAGATTTGCCCGCTGTAATTTTCTGGATTAACGGGCGACAACTCATCCACCCATTCACCAGATTTCTGTCCGTAAACGCTCGTGCTTGATGTCCAAACCACGAGACTCGGTGGCTTTTTCGACTTGTTAACGGCCTTCACTAAGGTCTGTGCAGAAGCTACATATGCAGAACGATAAGCACTTTGAGTATGATCATCAGGGGTAATGGTTACAATAATTATTTGAAAACCTATGTCCATCACATCATTGACATGATCAAAGTTCGTAAGGTCAGCGCGCAACGGTCTTATAAATTTGGGCAGCCTTCCAGGCTTCCGTCTCAGACCATAGAAAAGGTAGCTGTCATTTGGTCGGGCAGCGGTGCAAATCCCCAGATCTCCGCATCCAGCAAGTAATACATTTACAGGAAGTTTCTTATTCAAGTCAAATTAGCTATTATCGTGTTGTGACTACGCCGTTGATTCATAATACATATGAAAAAAAAAATTTTCATTAGGTTAATGGAATGGGTTTGCTCAGCAAGGCAACCGTCCAAGCGAAAACTCAGGTTGTTTTAACGTGAGGATATCTCGTTCTGAGGATCCGAAGCGAGCCAAAACTAGGTTTGCTAGGAGTGTACCACAAAAAAAATGCGTGACCTCTGGCCTAGGGCCTAGGCAGCGCCCTAGCCAAATCAACATATGTTATTTTACAACATAATGCTCCAAAATTCTGTCCGTCAAACTAAAATTACTGATCTGCGGGGAGTTGGACCAAAGCTTCAAAAAAAACTCTACAAGCTTGGAATTAGTAAGGTTTTGGATTTACTCTTCCATCTACCAATGAGATATGTGGACAAAACAAAAATCACGCCAATA
>CACEBC010000035.1 GCA_902557735.1 Porticoccaceae bacterium | reverse complement strand
TGAGGATGATGAATCAGAGGCAGCTGTTTTAGATGGCGAAGAATCTGAAGATGATGAATTGGATGATGACGAACGTGGCGATGAAGAATCGGAATACGACGAATTTGCTGATGATGAATTGGAAGGTGAGCAATCTGATATTGAAAACTTTGAAGTTGACCCATTACAAGAAGCTGCTTTTGCAAAAAACGAGGGCGGCGAAGCTGAGTCAGCCATAAATGAATTGGTCCACGAGGCTAATAATTACAATTCGTCGGGAAAAAGTTTTGCGGACAACATGGAAAAAGCAGATTTTGAGGAGACTGGATCGGAAGCAGCTGCGTCGCATGGCACAACTGATTCTCTGGAGGACATTGCGCCGACAAAACCCACAAGCTTTTTATCAAAACTTTTCGAGCGCATTAAGCCCTTCAACGAGAAAAAAAATAGATCACTTAAATCAGATGTCGGAATGCCATCGTTGGCTTCTCAGCAAAATCTGCTTAGGGCTACTTCAGAGCCAGTTTTGGAGCAAGCAAACGATAACGCTTCCACTAAAAAATTTAGGGCTGGGCGAGAAGACTCCATCAAGAATGATCCAGACAAGACAGAAGGGCAAGAGGGTATCATGATGGTTAATCAACAAGAAGATGATACCGACCCCGATTTGCTTAGTGAGGTGCGAGTGACCGATCGGAATGCATTAAATACCAGACATTCCTCAGAAACAGTTGACATTATGGAAGATGATTCTCTTAGCAAAACGACTGATGATGATTTTGATGCAATTTTTGAAGATGAAGATCTATGTGCCCAAGACAGTGACTTAACAAAAAGTGAAGCCGACAGCACGCCATTGGTTAATCCCGAGGATCTTGGTGTGCTGAAGTATTTCGATGATGCCGAGGAAATTTCCGATGACACGACGAGTTTTGTCGCTGATACCCCAATGTCTACCGATTTAAAGGACGAATTACTTGGATTTGAAAAGTTCCTAAATATTCAATCTACTCTAGTTAATAAATCTGACTCTAATGAAAAAAGTTCGTTAAACGTTTTTAACATTGATAATGCAGACGTTAAGTTTGAGATAGTGGATGCGTATCTTGCAGAAGGAAATTTGGAAGGTGCAAAAGAGTTGTTATCTGAGATCACCGAACAAGCCGACTCTGACAAAAATAGGGAGAGAGCGAAATTGCTCCTGGATACACTCTAAAATCGATGACAATTAAACATGGGTGAGTGGAAATATGCGGTTAACTCTTTAGTGCCAGAGGGGGAAAGCCTCCCTCCTGGTCATTATCGTTATGGCGCGGTGGTTTCGTATGATGGATCAGGATTCCATGGGTTTCAGCGGCAAAAACACAGCACTAGCGTGCAAGAAGAGTTAGAGAGAGCACTCAGTTTTGTTGCGGCTTCAACCATCAGGGTTTCTCCGGCCGGAAGGACCGATAGTGGTGTGCACGCTTCTTACCAGGTGGTACATTTCGATTCGCCTGTTTCCAGATCCGCGTCAAATTGGGTCAAAGGCGCCAATAGTCGGCTACCCGAAACTATCAGTCTTAACTGGGTAAAGGAGATGCCAGGTGAATTTCATGCTCGATTTGCAGCATTATCTCGCACCTATCGATACATCATTTCTAGAGCTGAAACTAGGCCGAGTATCTTATCGAAAAGCGTCGCTTGGGTGAGCCATAAAATCGATGTGGAGGCCATGGCGCTTGGGTGCCGTTACCTTATTGGCGAGCGCGACTTTTCTTGCTTTCGGGGCGCAGATTGTCAATCGATATCTCCTTTTCGTAACGTGCGAGAGGCAGCTTTTTATGAGTCAGGAGAACTGATTATTTTCGAAATTAAAGCTAATGCATTCCTTCTGAGAATGGTAAGAAATATTGTGGGTGCGCTGCTGGATATTGGAAGAGGTAAAAAACAACCGGAATGGATACAGCTTTTGTTATCCGAAGGGGAGAGAAGTAAAGCTTCAGCAACTGCATCGGCGAGAGGCCTTTATCTTGTCGACGTTAATTACCCGATAAAATATGGACTGCCGAACGCTAAAAAAGGTCCATTTTTTTTAACTGAGAATCCGAAGCTTTAAAAAGCGCTATTCATAGGGTCTAGAAGTAAAAAGATTGAGTCATTGATGACATGTCGGTCAAAGTCAAAATTTGCGGGGTTACGAGTCCGGATCAAGCTGATATTGCACAATCAGCGGGGACAGATGCTCTTGGCCTTGTTATCCATCCTCAAAGTCCAAGATACGTGAATTTAAAGGAGGCTCAAAATATACGAAAAAATATCAATTCCAATTGCCTCTGTGTCACACTTCTGGTTAACGCTGATGCGACTCTAGTTAGTAATGTTATAAAAGAGTTGAAACCCGACTTGCTTCAATTTCATGGCAACGAATCACCAAGCTTTTGCCATCAGTTTAATTATCCCTTTATTCGCGCAGTCAGAATGCAGCAGGGGTTGGATCTCAGCTCGATCATCAAATCATATTGCCCAAAAGGTGGATTTTTGTTTGATAGCTGGGATGAGACAAAGTATGGAGGCACCGGCACGTCGTTTGATTGGACTGCGTTGCCAAAGAAGCGAAATTTTTCACTTATTTTGGCGGGAGGACTTGTGCCTGAAAATGTGCGGGACGCAATTAAAGTGGTTCGACCCGATATGGTAGATGTTAGCAGTGGTGTGGAATACTCGCCTGGTAGGAAAGACCCCGAATTGGTAGCACAATTTATTAAAATAGCAAAGTCGATTTAAAACAGCTGTTTGGGAAAATGATGTGGCTATAATGTTAGAATATAGACCGTTTGTTAGCAGTGATTAAATAATGGGAATGTATTTGTATGAATTGGTTGAGCCGTATAAGACCCAAAGGAACTGCGCAAGCAAAGCGATCGAATAATGTACCGGAAGGACTATGGAAAAAATGTCCGAAATGTGCCTCCCCGCTTTATCGACCTGAATTGGAGAAAAACTTAGATGTGTGCCCCAAGTGCGGTCATCACATGCGAATAGGTGCCCGCAGAAGGATAGATATTTTTCTTGATCAGGATGGGCGTAACGAAATTGGAATGGATATTGAACCGCTCGACCGATTAAATTTCCGTGATGAGAAACGTTATAGAGACAGATTGAACGAGGCGCAAAAAAAGACGGGTGAAAAGGATGCGCTTATAGCCATGAATGGCTCGCTGGTGGGTATAAAAGTAATAGTCGCGGCATTTGAGTTCGCATTCCACGGTGGGTCGATGGGATATGTTGTAGGTGAGAAATTTAAGCTGGCAGCAAACATGGCGTTGCAGAATCAGCAGCCTCTCATTTGCTTTTCAGCTACTGGGGGCGCTCGAATGCAAGAGGCCATTATTTCTCTCATGCAGATGGCTAAAACCAGTGCGGTTCTTCAGCGTCTCAAGGACGAAGGGGTGCCTTACATATCTATCATGACTGATCCTGTTTATGGCGGTGTATCTGCGAGTCTTGCTATGTTAGGAGATATAAATATTGCAGAACCTGCCGCCCGTGCTGGTTTTGCAGGGCCGAATATAATAGAGCAAACCATCAGGCAGAAACTCCCCCCTGGCTTTCAACGGAGTGAATTCCTTCTAGAAAATGGTCACATAGACATGATCGTGGCTCGGCAAAATCTGCGCGAACGTGTTGCAAGTATTCTCTCAAAATTTCTAAAGCTACCTGAACCAGTAAATGCCTGATACAGCTTTAGCATCATGGTTATTTAGGTTAGAGCATCAACATGAAGAACCTATCCAACTTGGATTAGAGCGTGTTGCCACAGTTTGGCAGCGTCTAATATCAAATATGCCAGAACTGGGGTCCCAGAGAAAAAAACTAAGGACTATCTCTGTTGCTGGGACGAATGGGAAAGGGTCAACAGTGGCCTGTCTGGAGTCGCTTTTGTTAGCACATGATTACAGGGTAGGAACCTATACATCACCGCATTTTTTTAATTATAACGAACGCATTCGTATTAATGGAAAAATGGTTTCTGACAAAGCTCTGGTGGAAGCATTTGAGGCTATTGATAGTGCTGCCGAGGGGCTAAGTCTCACTTACTTTGAATACGGAACATTAGCTGCGCTAATGCTTTTTCTTCGATCGCATGTTCAGATCCAGTTGCTAGAAGTTGGTTTGGGGGGACGTCTTGATGCGGTCAATATCGTCGACTCTGACGTCGCTGTCGTCACCAGCATTGATTTCGATCATCAGGCGTGGTTGGGAGACAGTTTGCCTGAAATTGCGCGAGAAAAGCTTGGAATAGCTCGTGCAAATCATCCACTCATTTGGGGTGAATCTTCTCATTTTCAGTGCTTCGAGTCTTTAATAGACCAGACCGGAGCCGATCTAATTAAAATCGGGGAGCATTTCGCTATACGGCAGATTGGCGAATACTCTCGGATTGTTTGTCACTCAAATTTTGATGAGGTTGTTAAATTTGAAAATCTTAGAGATACGGGCATTCCCATGAATTCAAAAGCCCTCGCTCTTCAGACGCTTATTTCGGCCGACATAGTTTTAGATGCTCGCAAATCTCTTGAAGCTCTAAATGAGATTCAATTAATGGGTCGATATCAGTGCGAATACTTTTTTGATACTAAGATAATCCTTGATGTGGCCCATAACCCCGCGTCAGCGAGAATGCTCGGCAAAAGATTAGAAAAACTAAACGGCTCTGTCTTGGCGGTTGCTTCAGTGCTAAATGACAAGGACTGGGATGGGATCGTCGACTCTCTGATGACACCAGTCAAATCGTGGCGAATAGCTCAAATTAGAAATTCGTCTAGGGCTATGTCTGAGCAAGATATGCTTGAAGTGTTATACAATAAAGGGTTAAACGGATTACCCTTTGAAACTATTGAGTCAGCATTTTTAGATGCTATTCGCATGTCGTGCAAAGATGATATTGTTTTAGTCATTGGATCTTTCCATACAGTGGCAGACGTTCTCAGAATTATTCAAAATGAGGTCGAGAAGGCTTAGGTGCATGAATTCAGGTAATGTAGCATTTTTTTGCGTAACGGTTTTAATCTTTATTTGGTTGTCCTTGATGTACCTGTCACAAACTTATGAGATAGATAGAGCGACTCGGATTCCCCCAGCTCCTCTAATAGAATCGGTAAACTTTGAGGGGATGAATATCAAAAATGATCCTGAAAAAATCGAGTTAGTGAGGGAACTATTTAATCCGGATACGCTGAAAGCTATGGATAATGGCGGTCTCCAGCCGACGGGATTGGACGATGATAGTCTGCCTTTACTCTGGCTTTTAGAGGTAGCAAACTTTGATGGATCAGACGAAGCAAAAGCGATGACAGACAAATTAAGGCAAAAAGGACATCGCGCTTTTACTCATGTCGCAGATGACACTAATATCATAAGTTATTATGTGTATGTTGGGCCGAAAATAGACCGAAGGAGAATTGTGTCGGAAAAACTCGCGATTGACGACGCTTTTGGTACTGATGCTTTGGTCCTTCAATTCGCTCGATAGTTCACTAATCAGGGAAGGAAATTGATTTTTACAACTGTAGACTATGCAATCATCACTGTTGTCATATTCTCTTCAATTCTGAGCGTTTTTCGAGGGTTTGTTAAAGAGGCGCTATCTTTGTTGCTGTGGCTATTGGCAATATCCCTCACGGCAAGCTTTAATGGGCTAGCTTCGGATTACTTGAGACATACCATAGCTATTGAGCCGATTCGATTTGCTGTCGCCACTTTTGGATTATTTTTTGTAATAATGCTCATTGGCTCGATCTTGAATAACATGATAAGTAAATTGATCCAGTCAATTGGTTTAGGATTTTTTGATCGTTTAACTGGATTTGTTTTCGGTTTGACACGAGGTGCCCTAATTGTGTTAGCACTTGTGATAGTGACACCATATCTGATTGATTTAGATAATAAGGAATGGTGGCAAAAATCTGCGCTAATTCCTTTCTTCGAGCAGTTTGAGATTATCGGAGCTGATTTGTTGACTTGGATCACAGAGTTATTGATGGATTGGGTAATTTAAATGTGCGGAGTTTTTGGCATGTCAGGCGTATCTGACATTAATTTGCAACTTTATGATGCCCTAACCATGCTGCAACATCGCGGTCAAGACGCGGCCGGCATAATCACCGAGCATGAAGGTCAGTTTTATCAGTGTAAATCCGATGGCCTGGTGAGAGACGTCTTTGATAGAAGACAAATGGTCAGACTTGTCGGAAGTCTTGGAATCGGACATGTCCGTTATCCGACTGCTGGTAGTAACGGCCCCGCTTTAGCACAGCCACTATACGTCAATTCGCCTTATGGCATATGCATGGCGCATAATGGGAACCTTACAAACACTGACAAGCTAAGAAATGATATCACTCAAGTGGATCTCCGCCACCTTAATACTGATTCCGATACAGAAGTCTTGCTCAATGTCTTCGCTAATGAACTTCAGGTGCAAGGAAAATTAGCGCCAGAAAGCTCAGATATATTTGCGGCTGTTGAGAATGTACATAGACGATGCAGGGGTGCCTATGCAGTGGTTGGATTAGTTGCAAATATAGGCTTATTTGCGTTTCGCGATCAATTTGGTATTCGGCCGCTTTGTTTCGGCAAGCGTGCTAGTAAATATGGGATCGAGTATGCAGTATCCTCGGAAAGCGCGGCATTCGATTATTTGGGCTTCAAATTGATCCGCGATCTAAACCCTGGTGAAGCTCTTTTTATTGATAAAGCAGGTAATTTGCATCTTAAGCAGTGTGCGGAGCATCGGCGTCTGGTTCCATGTATTTTTGAACATGTCTACTTCGCTAGACCCGATTCAATGATGGACAATATTTCTGTGTATAAATGTCGTCTCCGCATGGGCCAAAAATTGGCTGAGAAAATCCTTCGCTGCGTTCCCAATCATGACGTCGATGTGATTATTCCCATCCCTGATACCAGTCGGGTATCCGCACAAGCTTTGGCTGAGCGTTTGGGTGTTAAATTGCGAGAGGGTTTTATGAAAAATCGCTATATCGGACGCACATTTATCATGCCCGGTCAAAAACAGCGGAAAAAATCGGTTCGTCAGAAGCTCAACGCCATCACTCTAGAATTCAAAGGCAAAAATGTGTTGCTGATCGACGATTCCATTGTTCGCGGCACCACATCTCAGGAGATTATCCAGATGGCCAGAGATGCTGGAGCCAAGAAAGTTTATTTAGCCTCGGCAGCTCCTGCGGTTAGGTACCCCAATGTTTATGGTATTGATATGCCGGTTGCTTCAGAACTCATAGCGCACGGAAAGAGTGATGAGGCTGTCGGAAAAGCTATCGGATCTGATTGGCTCATTTATCAAGATTTAGATGACTTGGTTGCCTCTGCCTCGGAGGGAAATCAAGACATTGATCAGTTCGAATGTTCCGTTTTTGACGGGATTTATGTAACTAATGATATTGACTCCGATTATCTCAGTAATCTCGAATTGGTTCGTAATGATGCGGCTAAGAGCACTGATCAATTGGCGATGGACTTTGAGCAGCAAACAATTGGAATCCACAATAACGGTGGCGACAACTGAGCAGTATCTTCACTAATCAATAGTTAAAGAGGAGACCAAACATGTTTTTTTCAAAACAAATGGTATCACGTGAGAGTAGCTTAAAAGGGCGTTCGGAACCTTTGGAGATTGACGATCTCCATTATATAAATCAAACGCCAATGCGGCCCCCATTTGAAATGGGCAGCGAACTTATTATATTTGCAATGGGTTGTTTCTGGGGTGCCGAGCGTCGTTTTTGGGAACAACAAGGTGTCTCTGTGACAGCGGCTGTCTATGTTGGTGGCTATACGCCTAATCCCACGTATGAAGAAACATGTTCGGGATTGACCGGTCATACGGAGGGCGTAATGGTAGTTTATGACACGAAGATCATCAATTTGAAGCGACTTCTAAAAGTATTTTGGGAGTCACATGATCCCACTCAGGGAATGCGGCAAGGGAACGATATTGGGACTCAATATCGGTCAGGTATTTACTGTAATAATTCTGATCAGTTGCAGGTGGCCTTGGAATCAAAATCTGTTGTTCAAAATTTGCTCACGGCTCGAGGTTTCGGGGCCATTACCACAGATGTTGCACTGGACTCAGATTATTATTATGCGGAGGCCTATCATCAGCAGTATTTGGCTAAGAATCCAAACGGTTACTGTGGTCTTCGCGGGACGGGAATCCAGTGCGAGGGCTAATTGCCCTGTCGAGTACTTCATTCCAGAATCGGTAAAAGTTTATGCTTCAGATCTAAGTCGCACATAAACTGGGGTGACCCAGATTTAATTCTTTATTTAACCGGTTTCCTAAATTATGCCATTGGTGACTCTGCAAAATATTTCCCTTAGTTACGGCAAATTTCCGCTTATTGATCATGTTAATTTGACTATTAAATCGGACGAGCGTGTTTGCCTGATAGGCCGAAATGGTGCTGGCAAGTCTACTTTGTTAAAGATTTTAAAAGGGCAAGTCTCAGCCGATGGTGGAGTTGTGAGATGCGCTAGCGGAGTCAGGATAGCTCATTTGGAGCAAGAGGTTCCAAATGACACTGAGGGCAAGGTTTACGACGTGATTGCCGGTGGCCTTGGAGCCGAAGGCGAGCTTGCAAAACTCTACAATAAATTGATTACTCGTTTCGCTGACCGACCGGATGATAAGATCTTGCATGAGCTAGAGAAGGTTCAGGAAAAGCTTGATTTTACTGATGCTTGGGATATCACCCAGCGGGTCCAGTCGGTCATCACGACTATGAATTTGCAAGCTGATGCCGAAATTTTGAGTCTCTCCGGGGGGATTCAGCGGCGAGTGATGCTGGCTCGTGCGTTGGTCTCGAAGCCAGATTTATTATTGCTGGATGAACCGACCAACCATCTGGATATTGAGGCCATTAACTGGATGGAAGAGTTCCTAATGGGATGGGCGGGCGCTCTGCTGTTTATAAGTCATGATCGAAATTTTATGGACAATCTCGCTACCCGACTCATTGAGATCGATCGAGGCAAACTGACCGAATTTAACGGTGACTTCAGCGCCTATATCAAACGCAAAAAAGATATGCTGGAGATTGAAGAAAAACATGATGCGCTCTTCGATAAGCGTCTTTCTCACGAGGAAGTTTGGATTCGTCAGAGCATCAAAGCTCGACGCACTCGCAACGAGGCACGAGTCAAAGCGCTAAAAGCTTTACGCAGAGAATATGCAGATAGGCGCCGCAAACAAGGCATGGCAAAGATGACCGTTCAGCATTCTGATAAATCGGGCAAAATTGTCATTGAAGCCGATACGATAAGCTTTTCTTTCAATGCTGGTCAAAACCTCATAGAAAATTTTTCAACAGTCGTTCAACGGGGCGATAAAGTCGGTTTTATTGGGGCTAACAGTGCGGGAAAAACCACGCTGCTTAAATTGTTACTTGGCGAGTTAGTGCCACAGAGTGGCAATGTTAATAAGGGCACAAAACTCGATATCGCCTATTTTGATCAATATCGCTCTTCTTTAGATGAGACCAAGTCTGTGCAAGATATAATATCGGACGGCAAGGATATGCTCGAGATAGAGGGGAAGTCGCGCCATGTCATTAGTTACCTTCAAGACTTTCTGTTCAGTCCGGATTGTTGTCGGCAGCCCGTGAGCGCGTTGTCGGGGGGAGAGCGTAACCGTCTCTTGCTGGCCAAACTTTTTACCGTCGGCTCCAATGTTTTGGTGCTCGATGAGCCAACCAACGATTTGGATATTGAAACCCTTGATCTTCTAGAGGAGCTTTTAATAGGGTATAGGGGAACGATTTTACTGGTCAGTCATGATCGCGCATTTCTAAACAATGTCGTTACTAGAACAATAGTATTCGAGGGTGATGCGATTATTAATGAATACGTGGGGGGCTATGATGATTGGCTACGTCAGCGGCCCGCGCCTTCCCTCTCAGAGCCGCGTAAAGCTATTAAGAAAGAGTCGACCAAACCAAGTTCAAAAAAATGTTCTCGTCAAAAGCTTTCCTATAAGGATCAACGCGAACTGGATCAACTAACAGCGAATATTGAGGACCTTGAGAAGCTCATCACTGAAATCTCTGAACAAATAAATCAGCCGTCGTTCTATGAGTCGGATCGCTCAGTGAGAATCCCAGTTGAACAGCGGCTTGCAGAATTGCAACGGCAACTAGATGATTGTTATGCCCGCTGGGAATTTCTAGAGGATCGATGAATAATGCAATCTTTTCTCGAGTCTATCTCAAAAAAGTCAGTGATGTTTTATTCTCAAATGCCATCATCAATTTCACCTATTTTTTTACGAGCCTTTTCTGCTAAGTGTCGTCCGCGATCTTAAATGCGTGTCTTTTGATCCTATATCAGGCATCGATCGCGAGGCAGATTACGGCAGGAACTGCGGTTTACGATATTGCACGCGTCAAATATTTGGTGTGATTTCAATCAGTTTTCTGTAATTATCAAGACGGGTTGGGAAGTTGCAAGTTGGCTGAGCCTAGTTTATCTTTTCAATTGTAAGGTTATATATCCCACCTGCGTAAAATTTAAAAACACCTGCTACGGGCTATACCATATAGCCGAGGTATAGGCCCTGTCTTGAACAATTCGTGGAATCTCGTCCGGCATGTTGATTTGAAACTTGATCTCATCATATGCGGTCCAGCGGGGCGTTGGTATCTCAAGCACTCGTAAATAATAAAAGGCGCTTAATGTCGGGTCAAAGTCGGGATCGCTCCATACATTGGCAAAATGAGTGGAGCCCACGCTGTTACTGTATGATGGTGTTTTTAGATCAACTGTGTTTTGAATTCGCTCACCAGAGCGACGATTGTCCGAAAGCGCGACGTCATAGATTTTTTCATACGTGACCCCCTCGGAATCCAGCCAGCCTTTAATGATTTGAACTCTATCCAAATTGGCTCCTAGCGGGTCTTTTGCTGCGGATATCAAAAACTGCGGAGATTTGCCAGCGGGTGCTGTAATAAGATCACCGCCCATGGGAACTCCTTTTCTGTAACCTGTATCGGCAAGATCGGGTGTCATGATGTCCTCATAAGTAAAGTCCCATCCACCAAAGAACTGAACTCTGATTCGTGGGCCAGATGTAGCGTAGACCTCCCGACGTTTCATGGCAGCAAAGATCTCGTCGCGAGTATTTTCCTTTGCCCAAACTGCTGCGAGGCCGGAAGCTCCGAACCAGAAACCCTCATTTAGAACGGCAAACATCTGGTTGGCATAGCGCGTCGGTTGAGGCAGGGATTCACCAAACTTGCCAAAAAAGTTATCTTCGTCGGCGGTAGCGAGTCCCGTATGGGAGTCTGTGCTGCCAATCATTCCAAATTTAAAAGGATTTGCTCCCAGCTTACTCTCATGTCTAAGTCCCTCTCGCAGGGCTGGCCTTGCATATCCATATTGAAAATGCGATATCACACTTTTCTTAGTTTGAGCCAGATTTCCCTGATCCCAAGACTCAAAGTCAGCAAACTCGTCATCTGGGGAGACAGATGGATGGGTTTCCGAATCCCCCTTGACTTGAGTTACCTCGACAATGGGTTCCCATTTGCTTCTCATCGCCACATATTGCGCATTCATTTCTGAACCATTAAGGCGGACCGGTGCGAACATTTGCCCACCACTGCCGTTACTATTATGGGGGATGGCTATTACTTGACCTCCCGTGCGTTCTTCATATTCCTCAAGGTGAGCCCAGAGTTGTTCGGGGTCGTCGCCATCCTGAGCGGAGAAGGGGATGTTTTCAGACGCGATTCCAGCGCCATCTTTAAAAAGTACTACCCTGTGCAAATTGTCGCCCTCCGGTGCGGATGTCCACTCGTGTGCGACAAAGGCAGTGAATAATCCAGGAACGTTATGCTTATCACTGTCATTGACCACATCATTCCAGATCGATCGTCTTACTTCGGGTTCATTAAGGTATTTCGGGTCGGGTGAGGTGCTCATCGACTCTGCCCACTCAACACCCACTTGCACGATGTTGCCTTCTTTTAGGAATTTGGCCCATCTTTGCCCAATCGGCCAATCTTGAAGCAAGGGATCATTAACAGCTAAACGTGGAAGTATACCGAGTTGCGAGGCATGATCAGCTATCGCGAGGAAGTCTAATGGACGCTCTAGCCTAGCCTTCATACCATTGTCAGAGGTTACTGTCTGCCCTTTTGCAAACCTATAGGCATCCTCACGGGTGAGCCTTGTGCCTCTCAAGTAGGCATCTACTGAAAGATGTGTGTGGAGATGCGTGTCACCCCATAATAATCTGGTTGAACTATTTGCTATCGGTGGAGAATATTCCAGTTCCTCAAGCTCCTCATCCGTCAGTTCGGAAACCACGTCTTCAGGAAATACGGTCGGTGAATATTGTGAGGCAAAGGAAGCTCTCCCTTCTTCGCCAGATTTGATGTCATCTAAGGCGTCTTCAGCCCTTGAATCTCCGTTTTCGCCGCAACCCGAAAAACCAACAGTCAGCGTCACACATAGAATAAATGAGCTTAATTTTAAAATTCTGTAATTGTTATGTACCATGTCTTTTCCCATTTCTTATTTATTGTAAGAATATTTTATGAAAACGGTATATCTTCTTCGCCACGCTAAATCGGATTGGAATTATCCAAATATACCAGATTTCGATCGCCCGCTAAATGAACGGGGGCTCAAAGATGCCAAGCGCTTGAGTGCTTTCTTAGCAAATGGGAAATATTCCTTTGATAAAATCTACTGTAGCGCAGCAGTCAGGACGACGCAGACGCATGATCGAGTGCTTGGTCGGATGCACTTCGATGCGGATACGGAATTTTCACATGACCTCTATCACTGTGATAGTGATCACATTCTGACGTTGTTAAAAATGCAGCCGAAGTCGGTGAACTCTGTGATGATTATCAATCATATGCCCACGATACAAATGATTTATGAAAGGCTTGCCGGTGAGTCGATTGATAATTACCCCACATGTACGTTTGTCGCCATGGAATTTTCGGGAGATTGGTTTGATATCGATAACAATAGTTGTAACAAAAAACTTTTTTTATCCCCCAAGCACTTGAAACAAAGGTTGATAGCTGAGTGAAGATGATTGGAGAAAGTGGATGGCTAAAACTATTTCAGATATAGATGCGCGATATAAAGATCGATTGATGGTATCTGTATTTCAAAATATTAATTCGGCACTTCCGCACATTGAGCGATACTACGATGACTGGAATTGGAGTAATGAATCCGTTAGCTCGCCCGCGGAGCTGCTAAATGAGTCATGGGAGGATATTTTCGCTTTCTTATCGGGAGAGGTGCCAGAGAAATTTTCGGATGAGTGTCATGAGAATCTGTCCGATAAAGATATCCTGCTTAAAAAAGCAGTTCGAGACTTAAATAAGAACCGGAAGTTACACCAAGACGAGAGCCTGAAACTAATTGATTATGAAAGTCAATTACCCTGATCGAGTAACATGGCTCATTCTTCTAGCCGATCTATGGAATCCCTTATGTGTGGCAAACTGACGAAAAATAGAAATATTGCAATCGGAAGGGTTAATCCTCCGGTCAGAGCTACAGACCAATTGAGTTTACTCTCATCCATAAAAACAAAATCCGTAAAGCCGGCGGTTATCTGAGGCCCAAGAATTCCACTTATCATCATAAGTAAGGCAAAAAAAGCTGTCATTTGTCCTTTCACTGCAGAGCCAGAGACGGCTCCCACCGAAAGAAGACCAAGAGTTGCATAAGAGCTGATAAAGAAAAGATAGATCGCTAACAAGATCCAAGCAGCAGTAATCGACTCCATGAGAGGAGCCAATGCTATTCCGGGCAGAGCGAAAAGGCAAGCGATCATTGCAGCCCGGACCGGGCCATCTTTGTGCCCTCTTTCTGTTAATTTGTCAGCTGCCGTTCCTGCTGCTATGGCGCCCAGTATCGAGGCTAAGATAGTTATTATGCCAAGCTTCATTCCGACTTCGGAAAGACTTAAACCATATGTTCGCACCATCATCGTGGGCGCCCAAGCGGAAAATGAATAGAAAATCATCGCCATAAATAGCAATCCAGTGAGCAAATAGAATAAAGTCTTCCTGTGATTTTTGATGTGATCGATCAAGTCTTTGCCAATAATATTGCTTTTTGTGTGTTGAATGATCTGTTTTCGAGATGGCTCTCTGAGGGCGAGGGCGCACACCGCAATTAATATCCCCGGAAAGCCTGCAATCATGAAAGCGCCTTGCCATGGTTTAACATGACCTACAAACGGCAAAGT
>CACEBC010000034.1 GCA_902557735.1 Porticoccaceae bacterium | reverse complement strand
GTCGTCGTTCAAGTAAAGGTAAAAGAGGGCACTAGAGAGCGGTTGCAGGCTTTTGAAGGCATTGTTCTAGGCAAACGCAACCGAGGTCTTAACTCAGCTTTTACGGTTCGAAAGATTTCAAACGGTGTTGGCGTGGAGCGTACTTTTCAAACATACAGCCCCTTACTTGAAAGCATCGAAATTAAGCGCCGAGGAGCGGTTCGTCAAGCTAAACTTTACTACCTCCGAGAGCGATCGGGTCGTTCGGCCAGAATCAAAGAAAAATTGGCGCAGTAAATTTTCAATCGCTTTATCAGATCTAAGTACTGAACCCCGAAACTCGCTTTGTCATGCGCGCTGGACTTTTGCATATTACTATTGCCATACAGCAGTGTAAAATTGATTCAAAAAAAGACAAATCGACCTAGTTTTAATTTTGATTTTGGCTGGAGATTGAGTTGTCTCAGTAGGTTCGGTAAGCTCGTCACTTTATCTAATTGGCGCTGCGACTGCAGTAGGACTCAGTTTTTTGTTCAGTCTAAAAGACATTATGATGACAACTCAACTAGTAAACAGCAACGCGACTTTGCCTCGGCGACCATAGTGCATAACTCGTGAGATATTCTTAAAATGCCGATATAAATTTTGGGTCCTGTAAATTGATCTGGGACCACTTAATTAGAGTCCCATGAATGATGGGTTTGCATTCTTTTACATGTCCCAAATTTAGAATTCAAAATGCGTTCTTGAGGCTGCAAATGAGATGATAAGGCATCATGTGAACAAAACTTAAGATCTCAAAGCTGATTAAGTTATCGGGCTATCAAAATGCGGGGGGCTGAATCGCCCCCTATCGGATGATCCGGAATATATACAGCGGTCTCATTCGAGATTTAACAGGTATGTTGTGGCGATAAGATTTTATTTAAAAATCGCCAGTCTAGATTCATTGGGTGGACGAAAAGGGAATATATAGAATATATAAGACCTTGCACTAATGAAAATGGTGAGTCGGTATTATTGGAATGTTTTTTTACTAGAGGCCCTGCGCAAACCCTATTTGCTGGCATGCCGACCGTAAAGCATGACAATTAAAAAGCTAATCAATTGGCATTAGTTGCTTATGTTCAGCGCCCCTCCAAATGAGAATCAGCTTTTCGCCGCATCATCACGGTTATAGGAGATATAATGGATACCGATAGTCAGGTCGACAGCGCTATTCAAAATCATAGCATCCCGAATTTTTGGACCGACGCTGTGTTTGAAGAAATTGAACTCATTAAAGAGGAATTCACAGATTTCGAAAACCGCGTCGATCTTCGCAACATCCCTTTGATCACGATTGATGGAGACAGGGCTCGAGACTTTGATGATGCGGTTTACTGTGTGCCCAAGCCACAAGGTGGTTGGCGACTCATAGTTGCAATAGCGGATGTGTCTTACTTTGTCAAAACTGGCTCATTGATCGATATGGCAGCGGCAGAACGTGGCAATTCTGTTTATTTTCACACCACCGTTGTACCAATGTTACCAGAAGTTTTATCCAATAATCTGTGTTCTCTTTTACCCGGCAAAGATAGATTTTGTCTCGCTTGCGAGATTCACTTGAATGACACCGGAGAAGTGATTCGATATGAATTCTATGAAGCGATCATGAATTCTCGCGCCCGAATGACGTATTCTGAGGTCAGTGAAATTTTGGAAAATCGCGTCGACCGGCTAAATGAAAATATCACTACACTAGAATTATCAACCCTTTTGCATTCGTTAAATAGATTATGTGATCTATTACTGCTAAGGCGAAAGGGACGAGGTGCTATAAATTTTGAACCCCAAGAGACTGAAATGGTTTTGGATAGCCAAGGTCGAATTGAAGAGATAAGGCCTGTCACAAGGTCGAGAGCGCATGAAATAATTGAAGAGAGTATGTTGTGTGCAAATTTTTGTGCCGCTGAATTTCTTCAAAATAGGAGTATTCCCACGTTATATCGTGTCCATCTGGGCCCCAGTGAGGAGCGGCTATGCTCTTTGCGAGAATTTTTGGGTGGAGTTGGGTTGAGTCTCTCAGGTGGGGACTATCCCACACCGTTCGATTATCAGAATGTTTTGGTTGCCAGCAAAGATAGAGATGATGCCCTGATAATTCAATCGGTACTTTTGAAATCGATGAGTCGAGCTTGTTATCAACCTAATAATGAGGGCCACTTCGGTCTGAATTATTCGGCGTATGTCCACTTCACCTCGCCAATTAGACGCTACTCTGATTTGCTTGTTCATAGGGCAGTAAAGGATGCGATTCGAGTTTCAAAAGATGTTTGCTCGGCTTCTGATATCGATATCCACTTAAGTGAACACCACTTGGAGCCGATATCTTTGGTAGAACTAGGAAAGTCGTTATCTTATAGTGAAAGACGAGCTGACGAAGCCGAAAGACAAGTGACAAGCTGGCTTAAATGCGAGTTTTTAATGGATAAAATAGGAGATGAAGTGGAGGGCGTGGTAGTGGGCGTCCAAAACTTCGGACTTTTTATTCAAATAGACGAGCTTTATGTCGAAGGACTCATGCATGTTAAGACTCTGCCAAGAGATTATTATTATTATGAAGACAAACTACAACAGCTAGTGGGACAGCGCAGAGGAAGGATATTCAAACTGGGTCAGCGAATTAAAGCGATTGTGGCACGAGTTGATCTTGAAAATAGCAAAATTGATCTCGTTCCTTTAAGGAAAAAGCAGGGTAAAAAGAAAAGAAAAATTAGCGTTTGACAACTCGCGACTTCTTGTAAAAAATCAGTTTGGTGAGCTAAAGCAGAAGTTATTTTAGAGGCCATTTAGAGATCCTAGTGAGCTTGTTGCTGAAGCTATTCTCTCAAGGTTGGCTATGGCGTTTGAAGCTGGATAGCTTTGATCTACTCGGACGCTTCGTTCGGGAGTAAGAATGAGCCCAGTAAACGGTTGAGCACGTTACCAAGATAGCTCAAAAACAGTGTGCCAGTCTCTGGCGTATAGAAATTTGCGTCTCTATGTGCTATCGAAAGGACTGCAAGAGGCCTATCAAGCTTGATTACAATTGCAGCGATTGATCCTATAGAGGAGCTGTCTTTGCCGAATAAAAATTTCAGCTCATTTTCGCGAACCGCTCCACAGAGAATTTCGGATTTCAAAATCGACGAGATCTCTTTTTCAGCTTGGTTGTAATTGCTGAATCGCGCAACAGATATATTTTGTTTCTCTGCAAAAAGTATCAGGGAGCAAAATTCTATTGCGAAGTCATCTTTTAGTCCCATCATCAGATTTTTCGTCAACTTGGACAAAGAATTTGCGTCTAAAAGCTTTAGAATCAGGGTTTGCGTTCTCTCTAGCAATAGCTCATTTTCCGCAGCTTTGCTATTTAGGATATTGAGTCGTGATCTCAGTTCACTGTTACGTTCTCGTAAGAGCCCTACCTGGCGCTCTACTAACGACACCGCTGAACCGGTCGAGTGTGGTAAGTAAAGATTTTCAAGGATATCAGGGTTATCATAAAGGAAGGTTGGATTCTCTTTTAAAAAATTGCTGAACATCTTTTTTGTTTGTGCTTCTGCTTTTTGTTTCATATTTTTATGTGTCCGCTAAATACTTTGACCGCTGGACCAGTCATTCTTAATGTCTTACCCTCCCCGGCCCAGTCCACAGAGAGCGTTCCACCGCGCATGCTCACGAGCACCGGTGTGTCCAGAATTTTTTTCTGAATCCCCGAGGCGGCGGCGGCACATGCGCCCGTTCCGCATGACAAAGTCTCTCCAACACCTCGCTCAAATACACGTAGGCTGATTTTCTGACGATTATCAACTTGCATGAAACCAACATTAGTCTTATTTGTAAAGCGCGGATGGTTCTCCAATCTCGCCCCGATACCTGCTACATCCGTATTTTTTATATCTTTAACTTGAACCACTGCATGTGGATTTCCCATCGAAAGAGCAGATATCTCATATTGCTCACCTTGGATATCAATTGGATATGATATTGCCTGTTCGGGGGCACGGAACGGAATGTCTGCGGGATTCAGTTGAGGAATTCCCATATTGACCGTAATGGACTTGTCATGATTAATTGCAATTTTCAGAATACCCTTCTTTGAACGCACTTTGAGGCTTGATTTGCCTATTAGCTTTTCATCATATAAAAACCTCGCCATGCAACGGATCCCATTCCCACATTGCTCAACTTCACTGCCATCTGAATTAAAATAGCGAAAGTCGAAGTCTAAATCTTGATGAGACGGTGGCTCTATCAGCAGAAGCTGGTCGCAACCAATGCCAAGATGACGATTAGCGATCTTACGAATTAATGGCGGAGTTAAACGCACTTGCTGTCTCAGTGCTTCTATAACTACAAAGTCGTTTCCCAAACCGTGCATTTTGCAAAATTTAACTTGCATTATTTTTCCGTTTTTAGGATCAGGTGTTCACCACGAACAAGATCATCAATCGTTTCTCGCTCTCTAACAACATGCACATCTTGCCCTGAAATCATTAGTTCTGGTGCGCGCGGCCGGCTATTATAATTTGAACTCATAGAGAAACCATATGCTCCCGCATCGCATACACATAGGAGATCGCCCTGGACAATTGATAATTCGCGTTCATAGCCCAAGAAGTCGCCCGTCTCGCATATCGGACCAACGATATCGTAAAAGTGAGCCGGCTCGTTTTGTCGCAAACAAACTGGTTGAATATCCAAGAATGAGCCATAAAGGGAGGGGCGAAGCATGTCATTCATTGCTGCATCACATATCGCGAAACGTTTTGAACCATTGCGTTTCACAAATTGCACGCTGGTGACTAAAAATCCTGCATTTGCAACGATAGAGCGCCCGGGTTCGAATATGAGCATTTCTCTGCGTGCTCCTGCTAACTCCATCAGTTTTTGAGTATATGCCTCTACCGATGGGGGAGTTTCGTCTCGATATCGAACTCCCAGACCGCCCCCTACATCGATGTGCTCAAGCATGATTCCATTTCTATTTAGATCTTGTATTAATTCCAATAGACAACTCAGCGCGTTTTCAAAAGGCTTGGTTTCTGTCAACTGTGATCCAATGTGACAGTCAATACCAACGATTCGAACGTTATCCATTTTGGCCGCACGAAGGTAGATTTGCCGCGCTTCAGCAGCATCTATGCCAAATTTGCTTTCCTTGAGGCCTGTCGCTATGTATGGATGAGTCTTAGCGTCAATATCTGGATTTACTCTCACTGAAATGGGAGCAAGAATCTCCATCTCGGCGGAAATTTTATTTAACAGAATTAATTCCGCCTCTGATTCGATGTTAAAGCAAAGAATGCCTATTTCCAGCGCTCGTCGCATTTCCTGGTCACTTTTACCTACACCGGAGAAAACGATCTTTTTTGGATCACCCCCAGCCATTAGCACTCGCTCTAATTCCCCTTGTGATACAATGTCAAAGCCAGAGCCAAGCTGCACCAATGTTTGGAGTATCGCAATATTCGAGTTGGCTTTGACAGCATAACAAATCAGGTGTTTTTGACCTGCTAATGCGGTTTTGTAAGCATTAAAATTATTTTTAATTGCGTCATTGCTATAAGTATAGAAGGGTGTTTCAAAGCTTACAGCTAACTCTTGCAAGCAAACTTGCTCTACCCACAGCTGTTTATTTTTTCTAACTAATATCGAGCTCATTGGATATCTGCTGTCTCTTTTAAGAAAAAAGTCTCCGCGGTTTCTTCAGGTAGATGCAGCGCGCCTTTATTTCCGCACCCATTTAATAATAAAATCATTACCAGTATCGCTAGAAGAAGGAAATTTTTTAATAGCATAGCAAGTAACCATTGAGGCCAAATGAATTATACCGATAGCCGGTCCGTACACCGACGCAATTATACTCCAGCTATTTCGAATAGGAATATAAAGTGAATGAAAATGAATACAATCGCTGCGTGGATGAGCTGATGCTTCAGATCGAAGAGTCGATAGATAATTCGGCCTTAGAAATAGATTGCGAAAATAGTAATGGCATACTCACCCTTACGGTAGAGAGTAACGGTAGCCAAATGATCCTTTCGCGTCAGACTGCTTCGCGGGAAGTTTGGCTAGCGGCAAGGTCCGGAGGCTTCCACTTCACTCTGAAAGAGTCAATATGGCGGGATACAAAAACAAACGATACGCTGGGAATGATTTTGCAGCAAGCGGTTAAATCGCAGGCTGGCGAGTTTATTGATTTCAGTCTCTAGCGGTTCTTAAGGCGATCTCGCGCTCGGCCTGCCGCAGCTTTAACACTTTCTGGTGCTGTGCCTCCAACATGCGCCCGAGAGGTCACTGAGCCCTCAACCGACAGTACTTCATAGACATCTGCCTGGATTTGTGGTGAAAATTCTTGCAACTTTGCCAACGGCATGCAAGAAAGTTCAAGCTCGTGCTCCAACCCATAAGCAACCGATCTACCCACAATTTCATGAGCCTCTCGAAATGGTATGTTTTTGCGGACGAGATAATCAGCTAGATCAGTTGCGGTTGAAAAACTCTCTTTTGCTGCTGAATATAGAGCTTCCGTTTGAACCTCGATCTCTGGTAGCAGATTAATCATAGCCCTCAGACAATCCCCAAGAGCATCCACAGTATCAAAAAGCGGCTCCTTGTCCTCTTGGTTGTCTTTGTTATAGGCTAGAGGTTGAGATTTCATAAGCATGAGCAGTGTCATTAAGTTACCCGTAATTCTGCCTGTTTTTCCTCGGATCAGCTCAGCCACATCGGGATTTTTCTTTTGAGGCATGATAGACGAGCCCGTCGAGAAACGGTCCGATATTTGTATGAAATGAAATTGAGAAGAATTCCATAGGACAATCTCCTCACAAATTCGAGATAAGTGGATTATCAGAATACTTGAGCTCGCACAGAATTCCATCGCAAAGTCTCTGTCACTTACCGAATCCATTGAGTTCTCCGTCGGTTTGGAAAAAGATAATTTGGAAGCTGTTAGATGGCGATCAATTGGGAATGTTGTTCCTGCCAAGGCCGCCGCGCCAAGAGGACATTCATTCAATCGCGATCTGCAGTCCTGAAAGCGGCCAAAGTCTCGCTCTAACATTTCATTCCAGGCCAATAAATGATGGCCAAGCGTCACCGGTTGAGCCGTTTGAAGGTGAGTAAAGCCTGGCATAAGAGTGGCTACGTGATTTTCCGCCATATTGATGACCTCCATCTGCAACTCTTCAATTAAATCACTAAGTTGATCGATCGCATCTCGCAACCAAAGTTTAATATCGGTGGCTACTTGATCGTTGCGCGAGCGCCCAGTATGCAATTTTTTCCCGACAGCACCGATTTTCTCAACTAATGCGGCTTCAATGTTCATGTGCACATCTTCCAATTCGGTAGACCAAACGAATGATCCTTTTTTAATATCTTCTTTGATACTTTTCAAACCATTCACTATTAGACCGCACTCTCCCTCCGTTAAAAGTTTAACTTTAGCGAGCATCTCTGCATGCGCGATTGAACCAGCGATATCCTCCTTGAAGAGGCGTTTGTCGAATTGAACAGAGGCTGCGAATGTAGAAATAAATTCGTCTAATGGTTGATTAAACCTACCACCCCAAGTTTGGTTGAGTTTGCTCTTGTTGGTTTTTTCTTCATCTTTTTTAGAGGAGTTAGTCATTACTAATGTTTCTCTTTTTACAATTTTCTCTGCGATTATAGCGAATTGCGCTGCTCACCAATAACTATGGGCGTTATTTTAAGTCATAAGGTCTTATGACCTCTTTAATTTTTTTAAGCAACGAATCAAGAATTATTCAAAATCTCTCGTATGTTGGCGAGAGATTTTTTGCTCTTTAAAGCTGGAAAAATATTGTGAATACGAAATAATAGCAATACTCACAGTGCCGAGAGCCTGACATCATGAATCCAATGATAAGAATTGCCACAAGAAAGAGCCCCCTCGCTCTATGGCAGGCGGAATATGTTCGTGCTCAACTTTTAAATCATCATCCACGCCTGAAAGTTGAACTTGTGCCTTTAAGTACTAGAGGAGACGATGCTATAGATACCTCATTGCGTAAAATAGGAGGAAAAGCTCTATTTGTAAAAGAATTGGAGATCGCCCTTCTCGATTCACGCGCTGATATTGCCGTGCATTCATTGAAAGATATGCCAATGATTTTACCTGAAGGATTAGGGTTGGGCGCTATTTGTAAACGCGCTGATCCGATGGACGCTCTAGTTTCAAATTCCTATAAGTCACTAAATGAACTGCCCTCCGGCTCAATCATTGGTAGCTCAAGCCTCAGACGAAAATGTCAGATATTGGCTAATTACCCCTGGTTGGTGGTCAAGGATCTCAGAGGCAACATCAATACACGTTTAACAAAATTAGATAATGGTGATTATGATGGATTGATACTGGCCAGTGCCGGTTTACAGCGACTAAAGATGAACCATCGCATCAGCGGTCGAATCTCGTCCAAAATCGTTTTGCCAGCAGCCGGACAAGGAGCCGTTGCTATTGAATCTCGAAAAGATGATCCAATTATTGAGGGCTTTTTACAGGCTTTGCACCACTCTGACACATACTGCTGTGTCGCGGCCGAACGAGCATTAGTCAGAAGGTTAGATGGGGGCTGTCGTAGCCCGGTAGCAGCCTTCGCAGAACATAATGCTGTAACGCATACCTTACACCTCAGAGCATTGGTTGGGAGCTGCGATGGAAAGAAACTTTTATCTGATCAACTTTCGGGACCCATGGAAACACCAGAAAAAATTGGAGAAGAGCTTGCAGAGAATATGCTCTCTGCTGGAGCAAAAAATATTTTGGCTGATTATGGGGGATTGTGTTGAGAGGAAATAAAAGCTCGAATTGTGAGAAGCGCCCAAAAATACTCGTGGTGAGAGCCAAGCGAGTTGATGATGAATTTCTAGAGCTTCTGCGTGACGCCAACTTAGCTGTCTATTCAATCCCAATTATGTCGATAAAACCTCTTCCTATTTCTCAGCGGGTCCAAGATGTAATTGACAATTTTGATCATTATGATTACGCGATATTTATTAGTGTTAATGCGGTGAAATTCGGAGTTAGTCGGCTCAAGCATTCATGGCCCATATTGCCTCGGAGTGTGCAATACCTATGCATAGGCCAGAATACGGGGCAGTTACTGAGTCAATATGCATGCAATGTTTTAATCCCTGACACAATGTTAACAACCGAAGGTCTTCTTTCGATGCCGCAATTAAAACTTCTCACTAAAAAAAAGGTCGCTATTTTTCGAGGAAAGGGTGGGCGAGAAGATTTAACAATCGAGTTGCAAGTTCGGGGCGCCCAGGTGAGCGTTTGCGAAGTTTACCAGCGATTAATTGACCAGACGCAAGTGGCTCTGGCTCGGTCAACACTGCCTTCGGTAGATTGTTTAGTTGCACATAGCGGAGAGTTGCTTGAGTCCGTGGGAAAACTGCCCAAGACGTTAGTTGAGCGCATATCTGCCATTGTGCCAAGCGACCGAGTGGGAGCCATCGCCAAAGTTTTGGGTTATAAGCGAGTCATGGTAGCTGAAAGTGCATTGCCCACCGCAATGTTAAAGTCGACGCAAGATGCACTGGTTAGAAACTAGTTTATTTGAAAAATTGCAAGCTATTATTTGTACCCTGAATGAGGAGGTTGAACATGGACAACGTGGAGCCAGATGGAAATTCCGTGATTCAACCCTCAGCTCGAACTCAAAAGTTCAAGGCATTAGCGAGATTAAAATTCATTCTAGGCTTTTCAACACTGGTGGCCTTGATCGGAATAGGCTGGTATTTGGCACTTGAACTGGTTTCCGTTCAGGCAAGGCTATCTGAGATTGAAACTAGATTAACTTTAACAGCTGAAACCAATAGCAGTTTTAGCGTGATTACGTCAAGGCTCGACAATAAAACCCTAGAACATGCAGAGAATTTTGACGAAATGTTTGTCGAACTGGCTCGTTTGAGCTCACTGGTGGATTTGAACGCCGATCGTTTAGCTCAACTTGGAGTGTTTAGCAGTCATCATCAATTACTAATGGAAGCGTCAAATCTATTCAGTATTGCTAAGCAACAATCATATATAGGTGGTGAGCCTGATGAGACACTCTCCATTTTGAAAAGTCTTGACGAGATTTTTGCGGAGTTGGCCAATGATAGATTTATGCCGACCAGGCAAGCTCTTGAGAGGGATATGGAAGCACTAAGTCGCAGAGAAAAATTTGACATGCAAAAGATTTACTCTCAGCTTGCGAGTTTGTCGGAGGATATAGCAAGACTAGAGTTGCTGCCTCAGCAAAATCTAATTTCGAATGATGAATATGTTAGCGACGAGGCTACTAGTGAACTAGCGGCTTATGGTCAAACCTCAGGGGTGAGGCAAGTTTGGAATCAGATTGTCCAGAAATTTTCTGATTTGGTAATTATTTCTCATCGAGATTCAATTCTTGAGCCTCTTCAAAGCAGGGAGCAATTGATTGCATCTCGGCAAACTCTGGTGCTTTTGATCAGACATGCTCAGACAGCTCTTTTATTTGGAGATCCCGACATTTTTAGTTCTAGTTTGATAGACGCCGTTAATTATTTAGATAGGCAGTTTAAGACTAGCCAAGAGGCATCAGAGATCGTTTCTGTCCTGCGACACTTGTCGGAGATGAATGTCGCTCGGGAGACGGTTAATATTGAAGATTCGTTAACAGCTGTTGAACGAGCGATCAAATTGCTCCGGCAGCAGCCAGAGAAAGAAGAGTTAACTGAATGAGAAGACTTCTGATCAGTTTGATGCTCTCGCTTATGCTAGGTGCTTTATGTGCATTCTTCCTTTCGGAAAATTCAGGATATGTTCTAATTAGTTTTGACCAGATTGTTTTGGAAATGACTTTTTGGGCGGCGGTCATGATGTATGGGTTGTCTCTTATTTCTATCTACCTTCTATGGTTATTAACGACCTCTTTGAGAAATCCCCTCGGATTGATGTCATGGCGCAATAAGTTGATTAATAGCAGAGCCCTGTATCGAAACACAAAAGGTCTGCAAGCTTATTGTACTAGGAATTGGGATTTGGCAGCAGAAAACTTACTTCAAGGCGCAAAAGAGTCCGCTAATCCGCCACTTAGTATGCAATTTGCTGCTCGCGCTTCGGCCTCACGAGGAGATTTGAGTAAAGCAATTGAAATTCTGAAAAACATAAAACTTGAGTACCCTGATTTCTCTGTAGAGGCAGATCGGATTTTAGCTGACCTGTTGAGTGATGCAGGTCAAACCTCCGAGGCGTTATCCATCCTTCAGGAGCTGTATTCGTCTGCGAAGGATAACAACTTAATTTTACCTGATCTTGTCAAAGCATATGTTCGAGAGCGTGATTGGATCGGCGCAATGGGTCACATCAAGGCTTTGCGCTCCGTTAAAACTAACTACTCTAAGGAAAGTATTAGGGCAATTGAAATGGACGTCTACGTTGGGCATCTTGCCCAAGTTGCTTCCCACTCGCGGTCGTCGATTGAGTGGAGTGAAAAAGAATTAAGTAATTTCTGGCTTGAAGTGCCGAAATACTTTAGATCTTCATCGGTATTTGTCTCCTCTTATGCAATAGCTCTTGACCATCTTGGTCGAGGTGAGGAGGCGCAAAAACTGTTGCTTAAGCGTCTGAAATCTCAATGGCATCCCGTCTTGATCGAGAGTCTGGGCAAGTTGAACCATCCGTTAAGCGAGGGAAATCAGATATTGCTGGAGGAATTTTTGGTGAGATTTCCTGATGACCAAAATTTATTATTGGCGTTGGGGAGGATATGTGCTCGTTTGCATAATTTTGTGCAAGCATGCGATCACCTCGAAAAGGCTTTGCAATTGGGCTCTAATCCTGAGGTTCTTCTGCAATTGTCGGAAGCGAAGGCAGAAATGGGTGATCACGCGGCTAGTGCTAAGTTCCTACGTCGAGGGCTAGCGATAGCCTCAAAAAAAGTAAGTGTGAGCACGGGCATCATAATTTCCGCTTCTTCAAATCCCTAATGATGAATCGCGCTGGATGCATTGCCAGCCTCAAATCTCTCTCGAGTGGGGGGAACTCGTTGGCTATATCGCT
Source organism: Porticoccaceae bacterium (assembly GCA_902557735.1). Taxonomy (GTDB): domain Bacteria; phylum Pseudomonadota; class Gammaproteobacteria; order Pseudomonadales; family Porticoccaceae; genus TMED48. The sequence continues at coordinate 2,611 of CACEBC010000034.1, read as the reverse complement.
GGCAAGTATTTCGGCGGTCAGGGGCGCATAGCTTAGGCCTCGGGATCCTAAACCACAGTTGATATACAGGTTCTTGAGATATGAGCCACTTTCGGTAAACGCAGCTCGTGCATTACTTCGAAGGGCATGGAAGTCAATGACCATGCGCTCGACGTCCGGAACCGGACCCACTATTGGTAGATAGTCTGATGTAGTGCATCTAAATTGCGCCCATCCAGCAAGATTTTCAGGTGGCGTTCTCGAAAAAAGTTTACCCAACTCAAAATCAGTTTTCGAGATGATCTCTAGATTTTTCTTATGATCATTTATTGTAATTGATGAATTAATTACGTCTTTGTTGTATGTGGCACCACAACAATGGATGTTGTTCTGGGCCGGAGCCAAATATCCGTGCCCGCAAATAATGGTATTTAACTTTTTACTATTGTGTGTGGCCGGCAAATAGGATATCTGACCGTGGACTTTTTTCACAGGTAGGTATTTGGTTTGTTCAAACCGCAAGCATCCATGCGAGCATGCTAAAACTAGAATGGGGCATTCCTTTACGACGGAACCTTTTCTATCGAAGAGAGTCCATGATTCCTCTTTTGGGTTATAAACGATATTCTCGATATCGCTCTGGATAAAACAGGTATCAGATTGAGCGATTAATTTTTTGCACACCTCAACTGAGGGTAGCCAACCTAAATTAGCGAAAAATAATCCACCGTTTGACTTTAATTTAATGCCTGAAATAGCTTCGAGATCTTGTGAAGCTACAAATCTTACAAACTTTTCATTATCTTGATTGTCTTCGGAAATTGCTCTGTATTGTTCTTCTTCGATATCGCTGCGAGGCAATAATATGACACCACATTTCCCTCCAATTTTGTCTTTCCAAAATGATTCGTAATACGCGCTTGCATAGAGGATTGCACGAAGATTAATTCTTGGCACTGGATCAGGTCTAAATGATAGCTTAGGATAAAGAATCGAGTGATGGTGCCCAGATGCTTCGCCTCCCGGAAGGGCATACCGATCTATAACACTTACCTTATAACCTCGCTTCACAAGAGCATATGCGGTTGCGCAACCCGCTATTCCGGCACCCACAACAGTAACGTCTCTTCTCGATGTTTTATTTTTTCGGTCTTTGTCGATTTGCCAGTGCGAAATCCCATCAGAGATGAACTTATTTGCGTGAGCGGGCGCATAATTACCGCTAATAATTGAAAACCTGGGTGTTACCTTGTGTTCGACTTCAGATGTGAACCCCGCGTTTGCTAAACGTTTTTGTGTTGAGTCTCTCGTCTCAGTTAAGACGGCGAAGCTGGTCTTGCTAAAAGAAAGTCGAGCTAGTTGAGACCACATGTTTTTGTGAGTTTCCCTGACAAACCAGGCATCCACTGACGGTCTCTGCCTGCCTGCCAGTCTTGGATTGATTTCGTTGCCTAGCTCCTCGAAGAATTTTTGAGGGTTACCTACAAAAAGACTAAGCCTGATACGATCGTCTAAAAAATACAACGTCTGCAAATTTTCTATTCTTGGGTGGTATTGAGACACCAAATATTTAGCAGAATCCATTGCTAGAGACTCAGTGTTGATTAATTTCTCTAAACAATCGTGAGGGATCGGGGTTTGTATACCAGCCAAGTAATGCAGGCGAGGACCGGGTTTGACTATTTTTAGCCAGAGTTCCACGCAACTGGAAAAGTTTTCATCGAGATTAAATCCTATCTCGCCCAAAGTGAAAACGGTGCTCTTGTCGGTCAACTGCCTCCAACGGGATGATAGGTTATTGTTCCGGATGAAAATGTTCAATTCGCTCATTTGAAAGTGGAGATATATCTAAGTCTGTTTTTCTTAAAAAAAGCTATTCTCATGCATAAATATCGGTTTATGGCGACAGACCAAATTCCTTGACTACTTGGCTAGACCATTGGCAAATTTGATCGTCAACGATGTCAAATTGATTTTCTTCGTCAAGAGCGAGGCCGACAAAAAAGTTTTTTTCTTCATTGAGAGCCTTTGATTGGATAAAGTCATAGCCAATGTTTGGCCATTCACCTTTAGTAGATGCTCCAAGGCGAACAACCCTATGCCATAGGTACCCCAAGGCATCTTGAAACCATTCTGGATATCCTATTTGATCGCCCAAACCGAATAGGGCAATGTGCTTATTCCTGAGATTGATCGTGCCCAATGTATCCCATTGCGTCTCCCAATCCTCCTGAAGTTCTCCATAGTCCCAGGTTGGGATTCCCAAAATAAGATGATTGTACTTGGTCATAAGCAAAACCGAGTCAAAAGCGAGGTTATGAAGCTGAACAGTTTGAGGGCCAAGCATTTTGTTTATTGCCGCACAGATTTTCTCTGCGGCGATTTCAGTATAGCAGGTAGTACTGCCATAAAATAAACCAATTCTTTTTGTCATAACCGCGTGATCCCAGCGCTCACAAATCATAAAAAAACGGACATCACACTCAGCCCAAAATTTTAGGGTTGTATACTATTTGCAAATTCAAGTTGGCGCCAAGCCTCATATGCCACGATAGCTGCCGCATTACTGAGATTCAAGCTTCGACTGCCTGCTTTCATAGGAATTTTAAATAGTGATTGAGGACCTATTTCC
>CACEBC010000033.1 GCA_902557735.1 Porticoccaceae bacterium | reverse complement strand
GGAGAGACCTTGCTATCTACAAACAAAACCTTGCCATCCAATCCAATGTAGTGGGTTACCCTAGAGCTGAAGCTTCCGTAGCTCAATACGCCATAAGCCCTCGCGACTTCCTTGTTATGGTCACTCAAGATCGGGAAACGCGCATCCATAGAATCAGCAAATTTGGTGACATCATCTAAGCTGTCTGTGCTTGCCATAAAATATTTAACGTCCATTTCATCCAAAAGGTAACCATGCTCTGCAAAGGATTTGCACTCGATTGTGCAGCCGGGGGTAAAAGCGCGTGGAAACCAGGCAACAACTACGACGTTTTTGCCAAGATAATGGCTCAATTGATGAGTCTTGCCATCTGATCCTTGCAGTGCAAAGTCGGGTGCAGTGTCTCCAACATCGAGCGCAAATGAGTATGAAGCAAAATAAATTACGCTTAAAAAAATGGCAGTTGATCTTTTAAACCAAGGCATGGGAGCCTCCCTATTTTTCATCACCGTGTGGAGAACTAAGCTGTCACTGATTTATACGATTAATTTGATCGATCATCTTCGTGAATCTCACCCGTGCACAGTATCGTTCATTTTCTCCCCAGATAGACTCAGCGTTTTTAATTTTATTTGAACAGTTCATTAACACTGAGGCGCACCAAGGGGACTTCGGTAAATGGTCTATGATTTTTAACGGAATTTTAAGGAGAATCACTTCCAAAAACTATAGCGCTGAGGCTAGAAAGCATTTGTGAGAACATGAATCCGGCAAAAAATAAACAAAAATAGAATGAAAACACAGTCATGATTGAAATTGAGACAGCAACTAGCCATTTTTTTGGGGTGTCTTTGTAATGCATCAGTGGAAGCGGAAAGACTGAGCGCACGACATTAACCGCGAGTTTCATTATTTTAACGCCAAAATAGAGGCTGACGACGCTGAGGCCCAGTGAGCATAAATCCGCTATAAAAGCTGCCTCGGTACCGAGAAAACGCCTCTGTTCTCCTATATACCAAACGGCTAAAGCAGCCATAATAAATATGGGTATAAAGTAAAGATTTATTGAACGAGTCATCGTCTTTGGTTCTTTTGATTTCATACGAATGTTACGATGAGAGCCACTATCAGGTTGACTGATAATCTTGTATTCGAGTTTCATGCTTGAGACTCAAGAAACATTTCGACTGATTTGGCATCCGTAACAACTTATTTTCAGAGAGTTTTCCCAAAAGGTTACTCCACAGGTTCTCTGTTATCTTAATTTCAGACGTAATTCAAAACAAATATTCCTCTTTTTTGAATCGATGAGGATACACACATATGAAAGACGGTATTTTCCTATGGGGCTATTATTGAAGATGAGGGGATTCGCAAACATTTTCGATGTTTTGAAGCTTATAAATAAAAAATTATTAAGTTGTTCAAACAGCCCAAAGGGACCCAAGCAGGCGTGTCTGGGCACATCTGCTTTTTTTGAACTTTCCCCAAAGGTCACCGTCCGTTCAAAACATGACCCACTACTAGGATGACGAGCCCAAAATTTTTCGAGACGTGAACGCTTGCTGGGTATTGCAATCGATAAGCGGAGAAATCACCTCAGAGTAGATCGTCCAGTAGTCAAATTCATATACCAGTCGACGATTTCGTTCTGAGAACTGAGTAAAGCTCTTGTACTCATTTATCCAAATGAAATCATACTTAAGCATTGGGTCAGTAAACGAAAAGCCCGTATTAGGCCACAATTGATACGCATTAATATCAATTAAATCATTTTTTTCTGCATATGCTTTGAGTCTTTTGTTTGCTGCCAGGAGGTCGCTATCTGTCTTGGCATTAAGTTGGCCTCTTAGATTATCCCATTCTGTTTTGTAGGTGCAATGCTGTACATTGACAATTTTGTTTGATCCTTGATCGGCTTCCAAACCTTTATAAACGTCCCAGCCCCAATAATACACTTTTGATCCGCACGTAATGACTGGTTCAAGAATGTCGCTGATTTTAGTGGAATTGGCTTGTAGCGCATCAATTGCTTGTCCATCAACCTCTAGAGGCCAATGCCCAAACCAGAAAACCGACCGCTCGACATTAGGCATAGTGGCATAAATTGGTGTCCATATCGCGGCCTCAAATTCCTTCAAACCTAGTTTTTCTAAAACGGATCCATATTGATCGAGTGCCTGATTCAGCTCAGTTAGAGTGACATTGTCATTCATGCGACAATCCCATATCTCAGCTCCAAATGGCTTCCCCCAATTGCCATAGCTTTGGTCTTGTTCAGACGCCAAAACAGGTTTGGAAGAGTTAATTAAACTAAATGTCATGACAATCAGGCTTAAGACTCTCGGGTATTTTTTTATCACACTATCTCCTCCTGTGCGCACAAAACCTATTCTCGGATAAGTTATTTGACATTTTATTACTTAATCCCGTTAGCTGCGGTGGCTATTGATTTGTATCATGAGTGATCACGACAGCACTTTCACACTCAAAATAAGCGAAGCTTATTGAATAGATCTTAATCACCATTACAAAATCTAATCATTTCAAAAATTAATACTTACTCTGAAACCAAATCTACGGCTTTGAAAGATAATGCCTTCTCCACGAAATTAAGCGCGCCCAACTAATACGCAAACTTTCCGTTGCTTGCTGTATCAAGGGTATTAATTTTAAACACTGTACCTAATTTGGCATAAATTCCTTGTATGTTAGCAATGATAATTGCTTCCCCATTTTTTGCCCATGCGTACCCTGTAAATTTTCCTCTCACCCAATTACTGCTGACCAGTGAAGACATTTGAAGGATCAATACGCCCATGAAGTCCGGCGCCGCCTGACGCAGACACTTGATAATTTATCCGATCTGTGAGCTGTGAAGTGCCAATTGAAAAATCTCCATTGAATTCAATCATCAAGTCTGGTTGAAGAGTGTTAGCTAGGGAATGTAGAGAGAACATTAAAAGAATAAGAAATAGACTCCGTCTCATAGCAGCGACTATGCATAAGTGAATATACATCTCAATGTATCACACATTAACCGAAAAGATAATTTTTTTATCGATCCATAAGTGTCTTTGTCATTAGCTCTTTTTCTAAATGCCTCGGGATCACACAATTTGCAATAGGACAGTCATTGACGAATTTTTCAGTAATATACTATACCTTTAAAGTTTGTGATATTGCCAAAGACCAGAGTCTACATATAATTATCATCAATGATTTGTGATAACAATTGGCTTTGGCCCGCCGATTTACGGAACGCTTGACTCCGCTATCTGAAGAACTTGACCCCCCACAAGAGACGAGACACCTGTGTTACGCTGAAGGTACCTTGGCAGATAGAACCAGTCGTTAGCAAACAGCGTTACCAGCGGTTCCGCTTAATATAGTTTCGAAAAGCCGATTAACCATAGACTTCAACTCGGAGCGATCACGTCACCGGGGCATCTATGGAGCACAGCATACTTTACGCATATATTTCGTAATCTAAAGTTTTCCTCGCTAGCAGGTTGTTGAGTAATTGATAGAAATGCTTGATGCGACGGGTACCATACAGCAATTATTTCATCCAATCAGAGTATGGCTGCCCATCTGGATAACCAGCTTCCTCCAAGTATTTATTGAGATTCATCATTACAACCGAGCAATCTGAATCACTAGCGGCAATTTCTTCGATTATTCTGAACTCAGCCTCATTCGGTATAAAGAAGTTATCCATTAGCAGGAGGTATCCACGATATCGAAAATCCTCACTGAAGGTAAATCGGTGCAAACGGATACCACCTCATCAAAGGTTCCATCCTCTTGCCTAAACTGAAGATATTTTTCATAGTCCTTTTTTGAATCCCAAAGTTCAGTAATCACCCAGTTGTTGGGATCTTCCACATTATAAGTAAGGTCTATCGTTTGGAATCCAGCAAAAGTGCGAGTTACCTTAAAATTTTCCCTAGAGGATGCTGTAAAACCATCTCTCTCGCCATCTTTCAATGTTCCCTCAACTAAAACGCTAACTGTCATATCAGTCACTCCTTCTTAATAAATTTATCTCGATTATGCGGAATTAAATGAAAAAAAACTAATAATTGGAAAGGAAGACGTCGAGAAACCAATCGCTAACGTCAACTCTTCCCCCCATGGGACATCAAACCTATGTTTATAGGAATCTAGCCAAGCAAATACAAAAAAGAAATGGATACCACTAAATTCTGATTGAAATTTTTTGCTGGTCTCTTGCCTCAGTCCAAAGCAGGACATGTTTGATTACCAAAAGCTTGTATCAAGCAACCTCTCGTGATACTTGCTAATTTATAAAGCCACCGGATTGGCGTCTCCAAAATCTCGCATAAACGCCATTCTTCTCTAATAATTCCTTGTGTGGCCCCTGCTCTACGATGCGACCATGATCGAGGACAATTAAGCGATCCATCTGCGCAATAGTTGACAACCGATGAGCGATCGCAAGCACCGTTTTGCCTTTCATTAGCAACTCAAACTGCTCTTGAATTGCTGCCTCGACTTCCGAGTCGAGCGCTGAAGTAGCCTCATCTAGTACAAGTATAGGTGCATTTTTTAAGATAACCCGAGCTATTGCAATTCGTTGCCGTTGCCCTCCCGAAAGCTTTACTCCGCGTTCACCAACTTTGGCCTTAAGACCTCGATTGCCTTCGTTGTCTATTAGATCAAAGATAAAACTATCGGCCTTGGCAAGTTTGACCGCGCGGAGTATTTGATGTTCAGATGCGTCTGGTCGGCCGTAAGCGATGTTTTCGCCAATAGTACGATGTAAAAGCGAGGTATCCTGCGTCACTATTGCAATGTTTTGACGTAAACTCTCCTCTGTGACCTCGGCGATATTTTGCTGATCAATTCTTATCGAGCCGTTCTTTAGGTCGTACAGCCGCAATAAAAGGCTGACAAGGGTCGACTTACCCGCCCCAGAGCTACCTACCAAGCCTATCCGCTCGCCCGGCTTGATATCTAATGAAAAGTGGTCAAATACTGCGCTTTGTTGAGGGTAACTGAAGGTAATATTCTCAAACTCGATTTCACCATATGGTACCGCCAAAATTCCCGCGCTTGGGACATCTGCCACGGATCTTGGTTGCGCAATGGTATCCATACCATCCTGAGTAGTGCCGATCGCCTCAAAGAGTCGAGCCAGTTCCCAGATAAACCACTGAGCCATGGACTGAATACGCATAGTCAGCGCTCCCGCGACAGCGACGGCTCCGGTCGATACGATCGACTGAGACCATAGCCAGGTAGCGAATCCCATGGTGCTGCAGATGAGCACAGCATTAATTAAAATTAGCGTGGTATTTAACCGCGTAACCAAGCGCATCTGCCGATGCACCGATGACAGCATTTGCTGCATACTATACTTGGCGTACTGCTCTTCATCATTATTAGTAGAAAACATTTTCACTGTTTGGATATTCGTATAGGCATCCACTACTCTTCCCGTCATTATCGATCGAGCGTCAGATTGCTCGGTGGACACCTGCTTTAAAGCCGGCAAGAAAAGGCGCATTACAGCGATGTATGCGCACAACCACATGAGTAGTGGAATAACAAGACGCCAATCACTGGACATAAAAATTACGGCGGAGCTGGAAAAATAAACCCCAACATAAACCATTAAACCATTAACACTGACAACCGAATCACGCAAACTCAGGGCTGTCTGCATAACCTTAGTGGCGATCCTGCCAGAAAAATCATTAGCAAAAAAGTCGTTAGACTGACGCAGCAAATACCTATGCGCACGCCAGCGAATCTGCATAGCAAAATTCCCCAATAACCCTTGATTTTCCACCATCGAGTCGACCCAATGCAACAGTGGCCAGATGAGCAAGATAAGCACAAGCATGCCAGTTAGGCTTGTGCCGTGCACTTGGAAAAAAGTGTTTTGATCGCCAGCCTGCATCCAGTCTATCAACTGTCCGATAGCGCTCAGCATGTATACTTCAATGGCGGCGATGATCGCTGAAGTGATAAACAGGACGCTTAATAAGAATTTAAATGGTTTGGTGAAATGCCAAATGAACGCCAGAAGTGATGCCGGCGGTTGCTCGACCACTTGATTAGGAAATGGCTCGACGGCATCTTCCAGCAATTTGAACATATAAGGATACTACGGAGACTAGTTGAGTTCGGGATTATAGCATTCACCAGAGATTGAAAAATACATAATCACTTGGTTTTTAACGGATTCGATATAACCTCCCAGGAGAGCTATGAGTCACGAAAAATATCTCGCCCACTGAGTTAATATCGAAGGAAGATATGCGCCCAAAGCCGGATAGATCGATAATGCTCTGTTTAGGCCGTCCTTCGTTCAACTTTAAAACCACAATCATTTGAAATTTAAGTGAAGCGACTAGCAAACTATTATTCAATTCTGGAAAAAGGTTGTTTTGCTCGACATAACGAATCTCTCGTGGTGCTATAGAAGGCAAGTAATAGACAATAGGATCATGATATTCGGGAATTCTATGGGTTCCGATTACTCCGCCTCCATACTCTTCGCCAAAAGTAGCCAACGGCCATCCATAGTTCTCTCCTGCCCTCAAAACGTTGATCTCATCTCCGCCTTGAGGGCCGTGCTCGGCAATCAGAACTGTTTCAAACTCCTCGGCAAACGCTATTCCTTGCGGGTTGCGATGCCCAAGTGAAAATATTTCACTTTTCAGTTCCGCACTATTACTATTTCTTTCGTTAGGCACCAAAGTGCCGTCTTCTTGAATCTCGAATCTTAAAATCTTGCCCCTGTGGTCACTCGCATCCTGTGCACAAGAGCGGCAGTTTCTGTCACCCGATGACACAAAAAGATCATCGCCGACAATCTGCACATCTCCCCCAAAATGATTAGCACTCACCGAGTTGGCATCGGTCTTGAAAAGTTGCCGAGGAGTGCTAATTGTATGTCCCTCGCGAGTCGATATATTAGCGACGTAGATTCCCAAGCTCGAGGTTTCATTATCGTTATTAATGGCTGCCGCAAATGTAACATCAAAAGTGTCGTTATTTCTCCGCACGAAGTCAAAATTGAACAGCCCTCCCTGCCTTCTAACGGACAGATCAATACTTTCCTTTACGTCAAAACGATGTACTTGCTGATCAACCAAATCATAAAGAATGAATAAGCCATCCTGTCTGGTGGCAAGAAAATGATTATCATCCAAAAATCGAGCGCCCCAGAATTTTGAGTCTTCCGAATGCAGCTCCTCTATGATTAGATCTGACGCAAGCCTCTCATAATTTTCATAATCAAATTCTGCGTTAGATAAAGGGAGATAGGGACCTAAATTAAGCTCATTGCGATCTAGGACTGTGATCAACAGATCTTTTTCGGCACTAACATCGTCGACGGCAGCTGAAACAGTGATTTCATAGGAGTTGTCACGATCATGGCTAGAGGGATTTTCATAGTCGGGGGAGTCTTTAAAAAATAGAGAGCGTTTGTTTAGTTGAAATAGGCTTGAGTCAACGCCGCTAATTTGCAAACTAGCAGGTTGAGATGCCGAAGTTAACACCTCTATATCTGTCACAAATGTGGAGTTTTCAGGTATAGATAGCATACCGTCTGCCACGATGTCCAACGACGCGCTCGTTATTTGATTACCCAGTGGGTCAGAACCGCTGCCACATCCGCAAACCAGGCAGAAAAGGGAATTTAGAAACAAGATACTAGGTTTTTGGTCTCGCATGTTTTGCACATAAATAGGGTTTCACTTTTTTCTCATACGATCGGTTTTACCCAACCAGTTTAAAAGGTTGATGTTCGGTCATCCATGCAAGAGCTAACGTGAAATTGCCATATGACACGAAGAAATCTCAGTTAATCGACAGATTAGACGAGATTTAAATTCAACTAGTCCGGGTTTCAAGACTAGCATGGCTTTTTTAAGCTGTTAAGACGACCTTGTGCACCAACATACCCCCAAGGGATCGGACACTTCTGTTTGCGTGCATTTACCCAAGCAGGCACAAAAAAGAGGAGCAAAGTTTTTTGATTATCTTCATTCAAACAAAAATAGTATCTCACGAAATAGCATACTAGCTAGTGCAAACCAACTCATGAGGAACAAGCATCCCGCACCCAACCGAAGTTTGGTGTGCCTAGGCTCACAATGGGTTGGGAAGAGGAACAAAAATAGGGTTTCTGAAAATAAAAAAGATTCGCACTCCCTTGTGACAGGACACCTTAGTTTATGTAGGTGAACCATGGCACTTAAAAAAAATTTTATTAGCTTGCTGCAAAACCGCATAAGCACTCATGGGTGACTCAGGCGACGGCTTTTAAAATACTCCCTTCTCATACGCCGTAAGCATATCCTAAATCAATAGTATGCATTTGAGTAATGCATGCATCGCCCCGATAATGCACTTTTTGCAACAAGTTATTTGCTCGAGGGGGGACAATCATGGAAATAACAACTGGCACGTTGGTCTTTACGTGTGTGTTGCTGACCGCAATCTTTTTATCCGAGTTTTGGCTTAGGGGCGAGTAAAAAAAGACCAATCTTAGTCGTAGGTGCTTTGAGCTCCGCGCATGCACATTTTGCTCGAAACAAATTCTCAGACCCTCTAATCCCACCAATGGGATATTTTAAAGGGGCCCAATGGCCCCTTACCTTAATTCGGTTTTGAAGTTAATGAGATGCTTTGCACACCATTTCTAGTTACCCTGAGATCACCCCAGCCAAATTTTGAAAATGTTAGGCAGGCAGAGCGCACACTCACGACAAGACCAAATCAGTTTTTCATCCGAAAGAAACGACCAGAGCAGGGGCGTTTTTCCAGAAATGGCTTCCTTCGTCCTAATGAGCGTTAGCGGAGACGCGCTCGAAATCCGCATAAGCCCTCGTCGACAAGCCAGGCGGGGGCTTTTTTAATGCCAAAGAAAAGGGGCCCTGAAGGACCCCTACTGTTTATCTGGATCTAGCCAGTATCGGTTGATACTCTAATCCCTGCGCCTCTTGCCTGGGTAGCATGCCAAACAATCTTGAGGAGATTAGACAGGCCACCAGTGCCCAACTCGACAAAACCAAACCAGCTAATATTATTGGTACTATAGACACTAGATCACCTCCTTATTCTATCCATTTAAAACGTTTGTACGGAGTGCGGGGCAGTTAAGTTTGCATGCGACGCCTCTCCCTAGGTCAGCTGACCAGCTTTTAGCGATCGGTGCTTCTGATTTTGATGACTTCTATTGGCCGTCGGCATCGTACTAGGAAGAAAGCAAGCGGTCCCAAATGAAATTCAATTATGAAATGGATCATTATGAAACACAGGAGCCGCATATGTCTTAGCAAAAAGTGTCCGAGGCAATAATTATGTGTTTATTCAGATACTTTGTTCTGATCCCATTTGTTCTTTTTTCATCATATCCTGAGGCGACTGAACTGGTCTGTGCCTCATCGTCTGCGCCAAATCGCTCTGTTGTGATCAAAGGGCTTCTCCGCCCAGAAGCCACCCATCGCCTTTTCCATGAGAACCAGACTCAAGTTCAAATGTTGGTTTTCAGCCAGAAATCAGCTTCACCTGAGAGCTATTTTGCAGATGTTTCTCTTTCACCCCTTGAAGCGACTCTTCGCTACACTGTTTTGGAGAGAGTTATGAACGCGACGCGAGAGAGAAAGAGGTCTTTCACGGTCGTAAGGGAAACATTTTCTGCAGGTTTCGGATCTCGCAGAGACATGCTGTGCAATGTTCGGAATATAATGAAGTCTCAATAACTTCTTTGTTGAACTGACTACACCCTCATAGATTATTCTCATAAACGCCTTCTTAAATGACTTGTAGGTATTAATCTGATTTATCTCGGGCTTTGTGGTAGATACATTGAGGACGCCTTAAATATCTACTCATTTGTCTACTGCCCCATTCTAGTAATGAAAATTTCCTCTACTAATCATGACTTAAAAGACCTTTAAAGCAGTTAAGTGGTGCCCGGAGCCGGACTCGAACCGGCACGGAGTTCCCTCCGAGGGATTTTAAGTCCCTTGCGTCTACCAATTTCGCCACCCGGGCTTGACACCACAGTGGTGCTGGAAGGGATGAGACCGTTTTATTCAACCCAAGCATGTCGACAACCGCGGCGAGCTGTGAATATTAACAACTTAACTGGCATTAACCAATAGCGCGTCGGTCCCTCCATTATTTAACGTTACGGTGGCCAAAAGGTTTCGTCCATCCGATATAACCCTAAAATCAATGACTAAACAAATAAATTCAGGCACTGCGTTCAAGCATGACATCTTTCTTATGATGTGTGATCAATTACAAAACACTTTTACTAAATTGCAGCAAACAGCTCTAACTTTTCGTATTCTACTACCTTCCCAATTTAGCGCACATTCAGAGATCTAAACTGCCCAAGCTTCCCACCCCAGCAAGGGTACTCTATCTTAGTGCGCAAAAATGCAAAACCTGGCTGCGATAACCTAAGAAAAATGCGTGACCAAATTGATTAATTTAGTGATGATGGTGAATTTGCTATTTTTCAAGCTTAAACCTTTTCGAACTGTCGAGTTGAGTCACTTTGCTATGATGAATTTTTTCGTTAAACTCTGACTCTCCTGTATTTTTTGGAGCAGCCGAAACTGTATTCTGGGAGAAGAGTGTTGGAATGGAACCCTTTAACCTTTGTCGTTGTTGTTCTAATTGTTTCCTACGTCCTTTACGTATGGATGAATCGAACTTACCTTCAAAAACGTTGGCAACTGGTTAATGACAGAAGCTTTGATTGGAAAAATATCTGTGTCTCCGCCGGTTGGACAGTAGATGAAATTAAACGGACGGAGTTTCCAGACGTCGCCACCATTATCGTCATCAAGACATTGAACTGCTCTAGGATGGGACCCTGCAAAGTAAAGATGACTATAGAAGGTGGGAAAATAAAAATTCTTTTCCGGAACTGGAAAGGACATATTGTCGAACAGATTTTAAATGGTCTTACCTACTCTTCACTTCAAGATTGGGAAAAAGATGTCAGAAAGAGGTATTGATAAAAATACTGTGGGATTTGAAACTAGGCGCGGAGATTTGACTCGAGCGCAACTATAGACCAGGATTCTTCTCTCTCAGCGTTCAAGTCAAACAAATGTCACCCGTTGACGCAGTATTGAGCAATTGGCGTTCGAGAAACGTGTTCTGGCCCAACGATTAATGGAGGCGCGGGTCGGAATCGAACCGGCGTTAACGGAGTTGCAGTCCGCTGCATGACCACTCTGCCACCGCGCCTGTGGATAGGCTACCAGTCGATCATCGAATAGCTTCGCTGGCATACACGCCGGCTATTCTAGGGGATACGAACAATAAAGCAACTACTACTGTTCTAAGTGATCGCTCAGGTGCGGCATAGCTTGCCTGAGATAGCTAACCATGGTCGATATGGTCAAAACAGCAGCGACATATATCGCAAAATATCCCAGCAAAACTAAACCTGTCTCTCCCGGTTCCGCAACTAGCAACACAACGACAGCAATCATTTGCGCCCAAGTTTTGATTTTTCCTGCAAATGACACTGCCACAACGTTAGGAGATCCGATTTTAGACATCCATTCCCGCAATGCGGAAATCACAATTTCTCGACCAATAATAATCATCGCAGGCACCGCTATTAATAATGTTCCATGCACCTCCACCAACATTATAAGCGCGACCACGACAATCAACTTGTCTGCCACAGGATCCAAGAACTCGCCAAAAGATGTCGCCAAACCCATTCTTCGCGCAACATAACCATCTATCCAGTCTGTAATTGCAGCAAAGGCAAAAATCGCCGCCGCTGCAATGTTACTGAATTCAGAAGACATATAGAAAACGCTTACGAAAACCGGTATCAATGCGATCCTGAGCAAGGTTAGCAGATTCGGCAAATTCCACATTCTCAAATTCCAAGTTGATAGAGATATCTGATCATGCTATCGACTCTATTACGTTTATGGTCGAAATTTCAATTTTTATACAACGCAGTATAAATTGCTTCCGCCACTTTTTTGTTTATATTTGGCACTTTCATCAGATCCGAAATGCTGGCTTTACGGACCTCCTTAGCACCACCAAAATATTTTATCAGCTCCCGTCTACGTGCCGGTCCAACACCGGGAATTCCCTGCAGAAGAGAGATTTGACGCTTCTTATCACGACGTTGTCTATGACCGCTGACAGCAAATCTATGCGCCTCATCACGTATCTGCTGAATGAGATGGAGAGCGGGTTTCTCTGGCTCAAAGATTTCTCGGTTTTCATGATTGCCTAATATAATCGTTTCCATTCCTGCCTTACGAGACGTGCCTTTCGAGACACCAATAATCTCTACAGTATTGATATCGAGATCTGAAAGTGCATCCTTCACGACGTTGACCTGACCCACACCTCCATCAATTAAGAGGACGTCGGGCACTATCCCCTCCCCATTTTTAAGGCGGGCAAATCTTCTCTTAACTGCCTGCCTGAGCGCGGTATAATCGTCGCCAGCAACAACATTATCGATATTAAAACGTCGGTAATTACTTTTAGAAGCGCCGCTCTCGTCAAAAACGACGCAAGAAGCAACGGTCGCCTCACCACTACTATGACTCACATCAAAACACTCAATTCGTTGAGGTTTGATGGACCAATTTAAAGTTTTGCGGAGCGACTCAAAACGCTCAGTCGTCGTCTTTGCAGAGGTCAGCTTTGCGGACAAATTCTGTTCAGCCGTGGTCTCTGCCAATTCAAGCCATTTTGCCCGAAATCCTCGCACAGAACTTCGTATCGCCACCTTCCGCCCAACATGTTGTCGGATGGCAGCACTTAACAAGCTAGCATCCGCAATCTCGATATTGATAAGTATTTCATTCGGCATATCAGGTCTTCCTTGGCCGTCAAGATAAATTAGCGGCAAAAAATCTGACAATAGGTCAGATGCATTTTGAGCTATTCTTGCTTTGGGATAATAGCTCTTGCTCCCTAAAATGCGTCCTTGACGGACGAAAAGAATGTGAATACAGCCCTCGCCAGAGGAAAAAGCCGCGGCAACAACGTCAGTGTGCCCACGCCCCTTTTCGATAACTTGCTCACTCTGAACTGTCCTGATGGCTGCAATTTGATCACGAATTTTAGCCGCAGATTCAAATTCTAGCGCCTCGGATTTCCTATCCATATCAGTTTCCAAGTGTTTTAGCAGCTTTTTCTCGTTGCCCTCAAGATACATTTGAGTCAAATTGACATCATGAGAATAGTCAGACTCACTAACTAAACCCACACAAGGTGCTCGGCAACGCTCTATCTGATATTGCAGACAGGGGCGAGATCGATTCTTGAAAAAACTATCCTCGCACTGACGAACTAAAAACGTTTTTTGAAGGAAACTAAGACTTTCTCGAACGGCGCTTGCATTTGGGAATGGTCCAAAATAAGTGCCCTTCTTCTTCTTCGCCCCTCGGTGAAAAGACAATCTGGGCCAAGCATCTCCGTCAGATAAAAAAATATAAGGATAACTCTTGTCGTCGCGCATTAAAATATTAAAGGGAGGTCGATACTGCTTAATTAGGTTATGCTCCAGAATCAGAGCTTCTGTCTCGGTTTCAGTAATGGTGACATCGATGGAATCAATCCGACTGACCAAAGCAGCAGTTTTTCGGTTAACGCCCGAGCTGTGAAAATAAGTCGCAAGACGATTCTTAAGATTCCTAGCTTTGCCGACATATAAGATTTGCTGATCAGCATCAAACATCTGGTAAACACCTGGGCGCCGAGTCTGAGACTTTATAAAATTTGAGGAATCGAATGTCATTTGAGAATTGTAACGTGTTTTTTGCTTAAACGGTCGCAAATGAAAACCAAGAGCCATCCCAAAAAAATGATCATAAGTGCAATCAAGTTTTCGAAAAATTTAATAAATCTTGTTAGAAATCATGATGCTTGCTGACTGGCAAAAGAAGACTCATCTAACAAATAGCAAGCAGCATCAACGAACCGGCGAAGTTGGTTCCCCATATGCCTCAGCACGAGATACTCTAGTGTTATAGTCCTTAAGATAGTGGCGCCTCGCCAAAAAAGCAAAAAATATGACTACTAGGTAAATGAGTAGAACTGTCTTTAAACCATCACCAAGAGCCTCTCCTGGCGCAACACCTTGAGCCGTATACATATCGCTCAAGCGACCAACAAGATAGGGACCCAAAGCTAAGCCGGTAACTGAGCTAAAGCCGACATAGAACGCTGAGGACGTAGCCCTCATGCGAGGCAAAACCAATTCGGTAACAAGGCTTGAACCAGCTCCACTCCATAGCACTGCCATAAACTGAACAAAGGCATTTGCAATGTAAGCAGTTTTCAAGTCTTTTGCATTCAATAAAATATGCGCAGCTATCGTCGTCATAATCGCGCAAATAACGGCCATAAAGACATGCAAATCGGGTCGACGGCTTCTCAAAAAATCCGCCATTATGCCACCGGCAGCAACCCCAACCCCTCCGCATAAGGCCAATGTTGTTCCCAGTATGACTCCAGCTTCCGCGATACCCACATCAAAGCTACGCAAGAAATAGGGCGTTACCCAGAAACTATAGCTATATACAATCGTAGTGCAGAATGGGTAAGACAAGTTGACATATCGCAGCGCCTTGCTTTTAAAAATCAGACCAAAGGTCGGGGGATCGCGAAAGCTTAGCGACTGAGCCCATGAAAACAGGCAGTAAAAAGCGGTCCCGAGAACACTCCATTGAGCCACGTCCTCAGTTTTTCTCGCGAGCATGGTCGACAAAAACAAGAGAAAAAGTGCAACGCCCAAATTCATTCCTATGGCACGGCTCCTGCCATGGGTATTTGCGTATAAGTTATAAATAGAAAAAGGAGGAATAATTGACATCAATTCGTACCAGGTTTCACGAAAAGGCTGCGGGTGCTTGATACTTTTAATACCTTCGCTAATTCCTCTCTCGGGCTCTCGCATGGCATAAACAAGCATCGCAAGGAGAATGCCTGGAAATCCCACCACCATAAAGGTTACTTGCCAAGCTTCCAAACCGAGAGGAGCTTCTGCGCTCACCGGATATCTGCCTTTCCAAAAGTCAACAATCAATCCACCTATACCAAGACTAACGCCCATTCCAATATATGCCCCCGT
>CACEBC010000032.1 GCA_902557735.1 Porticoccaceae bacterium | reverse complement strand
AGTTGCAAGATCCTTTTCCATGCTGAAGTCGAAGTCGATCGAAAACCCTTGGAGAAAGCATGGAAATATCCCTCTCTAGTGGTATTCATTCCAAATTTTTTATTAGACGATTGAGAGACTAGTACCCTATGTTAAAAAAAATTTTGGTAGCCAACCGAGGTGAGATAGCCTGTCGTATTTTTGCCACTGCCAAACGGTTGGGCATTTCGACCGTTGCCGTTTATTCAGAGATTGACAAAGAATCGCTGCATGTGTCGATGGCTGATGAGGCAATAATGATTGGCCCTGCACCCGCAACAGAGAGTTATCTCTCCATAGAAAAAATTGTTCAAGCCTGCAAAGAAAGTGGTGCTGACTCAGTTCATCCCGGTTATGGCTTTTTGTCGGAAAATGCTAACTTTAGGGATGCGCTTGACGAGGCCAACATAATTTTCATTGGTCCGGAAAAGCTGGCAATTGAATCCATGGGAGATAAGATCACCTCAAAGCTGATCGCTGAGAAAGCTGGGGTTAACGTGATCCCGGGGTACACTGATGTGGTCATTGATGCCGATCATGCTGCCAGTGTTAGTCAGGAGATCGGTTATCCAGTCATGATAAAAGCATCTGCCGGGGGCGGCGGGAAAGGGATGCGAGTTGCCAGAAACGAAGAAGAATGCAGGGAAGGTTTTCAGCGAGCACGTAATGAGGCAAGCAGCAGTTTTGGTGATGATCGGATATTTATTGAAAAATTCATTGAAGAACCTCGCCACATTGAAATACAAATAATCGCTGATGGTAGCGGGAATACAATCTACCTGGGAGAGAGAGAATGTTCAGTTCAACGTCGTCATCAGAAAGTGGTCGAGGAGGCACCATCTCCGTTTATTGATGATGCCACGCGTATTGCCATGGGGGAGCAAAGCTGTGCGCTGGCGCGTGCTGTAAATTATCGATCTGCTGGGACAGTAGAATTTATTGTAGACAAAGATAGAAACTTCTACTTTTTGGAGATGAATACGAGATTACAAGTAGAACATCCGGTCACCGAGTTGGTTACTGGGCTAGATATCGTGGAGATGATGTTTATTGTTGCCTCAGGGGGAGAGTTATCAATCGGGCAAAAAGATGTCCGTCTTAACGGTTGGGCCATTGAGACTCGAGTATATGCAGAAGACCCGGCCCGTGACTTTTTGCCCTCTACGGGTCGCATAACTAATTACCAGGAACCGATTGGAGAGGGCGTTCGTGTAGATAGCGGTGTTTGTGAGGGTGGAGAAGTTTCAATTTATTATGACCCCATGATCGCTAAGTTAATTACCTTCGGGGAAGATCGAGATCAAGCGGTTGCGTCAATGTCCAAGGCTTTGGATACATACTATATTCGGGGCGTAAACCATAACATCAGCTTTCTGAATTCATTAATGAACCACCCTCGTTTCTTGGCAGGAAATCTAACCACTAATTTTATTACGGAAGAGTATCAGGAGGGATTTTCGAGTGATTCGATGCCACCTGATGATCTAATGCTAATGATGACAATAGCTGTCCTAGCCAATCAATTGCGTCTGCTCAGAGGGAGTAAGCTCTCTGGTCAACTTTCGAAACATCAATATCAGCCGCCAGAGGATTGGATCGTGGTAGTGGGGGATTTATCTACTGCAGCTGTTATTCGGTCGGTTCACGAGGAGGGGTATGTTATAAGTGTTTCAGGCATTGACTATGATGCAAACACTGACTGGAAACCAGGAAACCCTATATTCAATGCGAAAATACAAGGTCGCTTGATTTGTGTCCAGATAGAGGTAGATGTTAACAAGTATGTTTTGACATACAGAGGAGCCGAGATAAGTGCCCAAGTTCTGTCAAAAAGGGCATCTGAACTCAGTGTTCACATGCTTCACAAAGAGCCCGAGGATCTATCAAAATTTTTGATTTCGCCAATGCCAGGGCTTCTGATCAGCATTTCTGTTTCGATAGGTGATGCTGTCGAAGTGGGAGACGAACTCGCGGTGGTAGAGGCCATGAAGATGGAGAATAGCTTAAGGGCTGCTCGAAATGGCGTCGTAGTGGCAATATGCAGCTCTGTAGGAGACAGTCTAGCGGTTGATCAGGTCATCCTGGAATTTGAATAAATGTCCGCCGGACGAGTCAGTGTAATGGAATAGGGTTTCATTATGGGTGAGAAACTTTCCTTAGTAAAACTAATTCTTGATGGAGATCGCCGCGCTCTTGCTAAAGGTATTACTGCAATAGAATCGTCTCGCCTGGATCATAGAGACTCGGCGGATGAATTACTTCAGAAGCTGCTTCCCCATACTGGAAATTCGATACGAATAGGTATCTCGGGTGCCCCTGGGGTAGGGAAATCAACATTTATCGAATCGTTCGGGAATCACCTTGTCGACATTGGTCGCAAGGTCGCGGTGTTAGCAGTGGATCCATCTTCGGTACTCACGGGAGGCTCAATCTTGGGTGATAAGACACGAATGCAGTCATTCTCGATGCGCGAAAACGTTTTTGTTCGACCTTCGCCTGCTGGCGAGACGCTTGGGGGTGTAACTCGGCGCACGCGGGAGTCGTTGTTGCTTTGTGAGGCCGCTGGATTCGATGTAATAATCATAGAAACAGTTGGCGTGGGACAATCTGAAACTGGGGCGGCCGATATGGTAGACGCGTTTATATTGCTTCTATTACCTTCTGCTGGAGACGAACTGCAGGGAATTAAACGTGGTATTACAGAGCTAGCCGATATTGTTCTTGTAAACAAAGCAGATGGCGAACAACTGCCGATTGCGAAGAGAACTGCTGATGAGTATCGATCAGCTCTGCAGTTCATTAAGGCAAGGCATAGCTCTTGGAAACCAGTTGTTTCAGTTTGCTCTGCTATAGACGGTCATGGTGTCACCGAGGTCTGGGAACGGTTGGTCGAGATGCAGCTGGCTTTGAAGGAATCTGGAGAATTTGAGAGTCACCGCGCTGAGCAAGCACTTGCCTGGATGTGGGGAGAAACTGCTGCTCTTGTCCTGTCGGAACTGAAAGATAATCCAGAGGTGCGCTCAAGCGTCCTATCAATTGAAAAGGCGGTTTTTTCTGGTGCATTGCATCCGACTCTGGCAGCGAGGCGGCTGCTAGAAAAATTCAAGAGCACCACTTAAAAATATTGCTTATGAATAGAGGCAGCCATTTCTGCTGAATTAATTTCGCCCAGTAAATCCCTGAGTATGCCGGTCCTTATGTCAAATAGCCATCCATGAACAGACAGTTTTTTCCCCTGTTCCCAGGCTGTTTTAACAGTGGTCGAGCCGCATACATTGGTTACCTGTTTCACAACATTAAGTTCGGTAAGGGCGAGAGATCTCTCGTCTACGGACGCTTGCTGGAGTCGTTCAGAGATCGAGGTCTTTAAAACAGATAGGGGTCTCAACCATTGGTCTATTGGACCGCTGGTTTGGTCCTCAAGCACAGCTCGAACACCGCCACAACAACTATGACCACATACAACGATATGATCTACTCTCAAGTGATCAACCGCATATTGGATTACCGACATGCAGCTAGCGTCGTCAGAATGCACCATATTTGCAATGTTTCGATGGACGAAAATCTCCTCCGACGGGAGATCAAGCAGCCGATCAGGTGCTGTTCTGCTGTCAGAGCAGCCAATCCAAAGGTACTTTGGCTTATGTCTTTTAGATAGGTTTTTGAAGAAGTTTGGCGTGCGACTTTTAATTTTTTCTGCCCAGGCAAAATTACGCGAGAGTAATTCACTCAATTCACTCAACTTACTGAACTCCGGTACATGACATTAATTGAACATGCAAATAGCGCAAAATTTGGATTATATTTAAAAAGGATTTTTGACTTGAGACTAGCCACACTTCGAATCGCCGCAGTTCAAGCAGGTCATACACCCATCCATCAGTATTACCGCCTTGACATGACACTTTTTGCAGACCTCGGCATTTGAGGGAAAGTTCCCGGGGTCAGTTGATGTTGTTTTGGCCTCGAACTCAGAACGCTTAGCATCCAATATTTTTTGCTGATGCTCTGAAATTTTCGGAGCAATTAGTAGGCCAATTTTCTGCAGGTGGTCCTCTATGGCCCAACCGATCTCTGCCACCAGCGAGGGCATAAATTTTCCTCCTGGCTTGAAGTATCCTCCTTGTGGATCAAAAACCGCTTTAAGCTCTTCTACAAGGAAGGTGCAGTCTCCACCCTTTCGAAAAACGGCTGATATCACCCTTGTCAGGGCGACGATCCATTGGAAGTGGTCCATATTTTTTGAATTGATAAAAATTTCAAAAGGTCGTCGCAATTCGTGATCGGTACCCTCATTTAGAACGATATCGTTGATTGTGAGATAGAGCGCATGATCTGACAGTGGCGTTTTAATTTTATAAGTGCTTCCGGACAGGGCCTCTGGTCTCGAGACCTTTTCATGCATCTGTATGATATTACTTTCAGTCGTTTGTGTTGAGTTTGCGATTTTTTCTTCAACGCTTTTGTCACTTCCTACTTTAAAGCTGACTATCTTTTTTTCTATTTTTTTTACCATATTTTTTCTCCTCATAATTTCTCACCGAGGCTGGAGAGGTTTAGAACTTCCCGTAATAACCTTCTTTGAGAGCATCAAAAAGATTTGCAGCAGTATGAGTTTCTCCGTCGTATTCAACTTCCTCATTCCCCTTGAAATCGATGGTCGAGCCATCCTCTAGCGTGAAACTGTAAATTGTGTTCTCTAGGTCTTGTTCTTTTACCAAAACCCCTTGGAATGCTTCTGGATTAAAGCGAAAGGTTGTGCATCCCTTCAGACCTTTTTCTGCAGCGTATAGGTAGATGTCTTTAAAGTCATCATAGTTGCAGTCCGTTGGGACATTAATGGTTTTGGAGATAGATGAATCAACCCATTTTTGCGCTGCGGCTTGAATATCAACATGCTGTTTGGGTTGGATATTTTCTGACGTTACAAAATATTCAGGTAGGCTTTGCTCAGGTTGGTCAGTGAAAGGCATGGCTTTGCTGTTAATCAAAGTACGATATGCGAGCAACTCATAAGAAAAAACATCTATTTTTTCCTTAGTTTTGCGTCCTTCTCTAATAACGTTCCTAGAATAATGATGGGCGAAACTCGGCTCTATGCCATTACTGACATTATTGGCCAAAGATAAAGAAATTGTGCCTGTGGGTGCAATGGAAGAGTGATGACTGAAGCGACAACCCTCTTTAATGATGGCTTCGACGAGTTCTGGTTCAACTGCCCCAATTTGCTGCATATATTTACTATATTTTCCTAATAAAACTTTGCCTTTGAGTCTACTTCCAACCTTTATGCCATCTTTTGCAAGGTCTGGTTGATTAAAAAGCATCTCAGCGGTGACCTTAAAGGTATCTTCCATGATTGGAGCGGGACCTTTTTCCCGGGCCAATTCAAGCCCAGTCTTCAGACCGGCGATCGCCATATCCCGAGCCACACGCTCGGTGAATTCAAGAGAATTCTTGTCTCCATATTTCATGCATAACATTGTGATGGTAGATCCCAGCCCTAGAAAGCCCATCCCATGTCGGCGTTTATATTGAATCTCTTCGCGTTGCCCCACCAAGGGCAATCCGTTGAGTTCGACCACATTATCGAGCATTCTCGTAAAGACTGAGACCACCTCTGAGTATTCATCCCAATCGAAGTAAGCTTCACTAGTGAAAGGTTCGCGAACAAATTTGGTGAGGTTTATAGATCCCAGTAGACAGCTTCCGTACGGCGGGAGCGGTTGCTCACCACACGGGTTAGTTGCTCTTATATTTTCGCAGAACCAGTTATTGTTCTTTTTATTGACCTCATCAATCAAGATAAAACCTGGTTCGGCATAATCATATGTCGATGCCATTATGGCATTCCACAGTTTCTGGGCTCGAATTGTTTCATATATGCGGCATGCGACCAGCCCGTGTTCGTTCATTTCATAACCTTCGGTTGTGGGAAAGGCCTTCCAAATAATTTGATCATCCTCAAGGTCAAGCCCTTCCTCAATTTCTTTTGATGTAACTGGAAAAGTTAGATCCCAGTCAGTATCTTCCTTTACCGCTTTTATAAATTCTTCAGTAATTAACAACGATAAATTAAATTGCCTAAGGCGCCCGTCTTCTCTTTTAGCCTTAACAAAGTCCAACACATCGGGGTGGCTTACATCGAATGTCGCCATTTGCGCTCCTCGACGCCCTCCTGCTGAAGATACGGTAAAACACATCTTGTCGAAGATGTCCATAAACGATAGTGGGCCCGATGTATAAGCACCAGCACCGGAGACATAGGCTCCTTTCGGTCGAAGTGTCGAAAATTCATAACCAATACCGCAACCAGCTTTTAGTGTTAGCCCTGCCTCAACATTGCGTTCCAAAATACCTTGCATCGAATCCGGCACAATGCCTGAAACTGTACAATTAATAGTAGAAGTTGCCGGTTTGTATGCCTGAGCCCCAGCGTTAGAGATTATCCTGCCGGCGGGAATTGCGCCATTTTGAAGTGCCCACTCAAACCGCTCCTGCCAGTCTGCACGATGATCCTCGTTTTCTACACTTGACAACGCTACCGCTACTCTTCGATAGGTGTCATGTATGTCTTTATCTACAGGCTCCATTTGTTTGTTTTTTAGGCGATATTTTTTGTCCCAAATATCCAGAGAGGCATCTTGCATTTTTATCGGGGCACTTTTCTTTAATTTCGTTACACTTTTAAGTTCGGCTGCCGTCATTTTTTTTCCTTTTGCTATGTTTTCCCTGTGGATGCTTTAAGTTCCGAGCTTGTCTGGCCATGACGCGTAGCCCGCGGGCGATGGGCATTCGTATTTCACCCGAGCGAACGATTTTATCCTACATTTAGTAGTAATTGAATGCCTGAGTACCATATATTGTGTTTTTTCATGGATCGATAGTTTTTTTTGTAACCCTATTTGGGGATAACATGTAGATAAAGCGCTTGCAGAGGCCCTAGGTGTGGCTAGGTTAATTTTAGACCGTTGGGGATAAGTTGGTCATTTTTAATTTCCATTCTACTCGTGCAACCCTGAAGTGCTGGCAACCCTTTTTTTCTGGCAGTATTGAGGTCAACAGGTGACTTGGCTAAACTATTCCCGAATCGTTGTTTTTGCGCCGTGCTACGCTGGTCAGAATAAATTTCAAGACCTTTCATTTACAGAGGGATTCCATGGATATTTTTGAATTTCCCCCAGGGCGGGAGGGCTATTACGGAGAGTATGGAGGCGTTTTCCTACCGGAAATTCTCCAGAGCACAATTCAAGAGCTCCAAGAATGCTTCCGAAAGTGCAAGAACGATGAAAAATTCTGGTCCGAGTATATTGAAATTCTGAAGAATTATTCTGGACGACCGACGCCCATAACATATCTGCCAAATCTATCGAAGCAACTTGGGGGCGCGCAAATTTATGTTAAGCGAGATGATCTTAATCACACAGGGTCACATAAGATAAATAACGTAATCGGGCAAGGTCTGCTCTGCAAGCGGCTTGGTAAAAATCGGGTCATCGCCGAGACCGGAGCTGGGCAACATGGTTTTGCAACGGCAACGATGGCTGCTCGCTTTGGTTTGGATTGCACTATTTACATGGGTGAGGTTGACGTGGCTCGACAACGCCCCAACGTCTTTTGGATGGAAAACCTCGGAGCTCAGGTCATTTCTGTCACTGACGGCCAGAAAACTTTGAAAGACGCTATCAACGAATGCATGCGAGATTGGGTATCAAATATGGCAGACACTCATTATGTTCTTGGGACGGCCTGTGGTCCACATCCTTTTCCTGAGATGGTGAGTTGGTTTCAGTCTGTGATTGGACTAGAAGCACGCGAACAACTTTTAGAATTGACAGGAAGTTTGCCAGATCGTGTGTATGCATGCGTTGGAGGGGGATCAAATGCGATAGGGATTTTTCAAGGCTTTCTAGATTCCGATTCAGTCGAATTAATCGGTTGCGAGGCGGGTGGGCTGGGCGTGGAATCAAACTTGCACGCTGCTCGACTAGCATATAGCGATGCTTCGGTGGGCGTTGCACAAGGATTTAAGACTTACTTCCTGCAAAACGGGCAGGGCAATATGCTCAAGACCCACTCTATCGCGGCAGGTCTGGACTACATTGGCATAAATCCCATTTTCTCGTATTTATGGGAGGAAAAAAAAGTTCGTTTTGAGGCGGCGACTGACGAGGAAGTTAAAGAAGCGCTGCGTTTGACAATGAGGTCTGAGGGGCTCATTCCCGCTTTAGAGACAGCTCATGCTTTTGTAACAGCCATTAAGGAGGCGCCCCACATGGGGCGAAACGAAATCATACTAATCAATCAATCTGGCAGAGGGGATAAGGATATTTTTACAATAGCAGATGCCTTAGACGACCAAAAGTGGAAATCCTTTATTAACGAAAAGTCCGACCAATATCATAGAGAGAAATATTAGTGTCGTTGGCTGAATACATCCAAGAGAAGCGCAAAACAAAAGATATTTTGATCATGGCTCATGTGGTGTGTGGTTACCCATCTTTCGAAGATAATATTCGAGCACTAGAGATTATGCAGTCGGCCGGTGTTGATCTCGTTGAGCTTCAATTTCCATTTTCGGAACCTAGTGCCGATGGTCCTCTTTTCGTTCAGGCAAATGAGGAATCCTTAAAATCTGGTACGACCATAGGCCAATGCTTTGATTTCATGAAAGAAGCGACTACTTTGTTTTCCTTTAAGGTACTCATGATGGGTTACTACAACACCGTTTTCAAAATGGGTGAAGAGGAGTTTTTACGGCGTTTGGTAAAAGCGGGTGGAACAGGTTTTATTCTCCCTGACCTACCCTTAGAGGAGGCGGTAAATATCCATTCATTGGCAATTGAAAAGGATCTTGCGCCCATCATTTTGATGACACCAACCAGCAGCAATGAAAGACTGGCGAAGCTGGGTGCAGCCAGCCGTGGCATGGTTTATGTAGTAGCAAGAAAAGGAGTAACCGGGTCAAAGACAGTAATTGGCGACAATGTGCTAAAACTCATAGAGCAATGCCGCAAACACACAGATGTTCCTATTGCTGTAGGGTTTGGGATCGGAGGAAGAAAAGACGTGGATGCGCTTCGTGGTCACGCCGATGTTGCTATCGTTGGTTCAGCTGCACTGAGAGCCTGGAAGCGGTCTGGTGCAAGCGGATTACAAGACTTATTTTTGAGTCTCTCACGGTAACATTTTTCATAGCGTCTCAGGGCAGATCCTTTTCTGACGAAACTTCATATCGCCAGTCATTCAGAACTTGCGTTCGGACCTCCGAGAATGGCGGTATTTCGCCCAATTTGAATTGCTTTACACATACCAGATGTGCCCCATATGACGATATTATGGGACCGCCCCAGCACGGAAGTTCTCGAGAGTACCGAGCTAAATTTATAATCGCTTGAGTGGCAGATTCACCCAAAATCTTGTCGAGTTTAAGGCTAGAGATATCAGTGAAATGCGTTGGCAAGCCGGCCTCATCCCCTCTAGGGGTAATTGATTCGCTATGCAAGAGGGCTTTCTGTGCGGCTGAAATCGAGTTACCCCCTCTTGCATTAATTGTGTAAACAACTTGCTGGAGAGTTATCGTTGATGCACCACGGTATTCTTCTTTTTGGCTTTCGAAGAAGACGCGAAGCTCGTTTTCACTCGGAATTTCTGATGTTGTGATACTTTTAGTCAATTTATCCAAGCGAAGTTCTAAACTTTTTTCGGTTGTTGTTTCAAACAATTCATTAACCGAGAGGTACTTTGAGCCCATTTGCTCACTAATAAGTTTTTCTTCTAACCGGTCTTGGAGTTGTTGTATATTTTGGGGTGTTGCGTATAGCTCGTCCCAGCTATGATTGTTTATTGGCGTTCTTTCCATCATGGTTTTGGTAAAGAGAACGCCAAACAAGACGCAAGAGAAGCCTACAATCGGAATATTCTTATTCATGGCGATCTAGCTTTGCTAGCCTAATCAGAACTGACTCATCGTTTAAAAACCTTGATGATTTGTCCCGCTTTAGGTTCGCCCGCAGGATACAAACCATTAATCACTCGCAGTACGGCTACGTCCGAGCGCTTGAGGTTGAAATGTTTAGCGAGCCCGTCAAATGTGGTATTGATTGTGGCTCGGATATAATGCACTTTCTGTGGTTGCTGTCCATCGATTTCTGCCTGCGATATGGTTCGAAACGAATTAATGGCCTCCACAAATAGCTTATCAAAATCGGCAAAGTCAACTGGATTGGAAACTTCGCCTCGGAACAGATAAGCATGCAACTTGTAGTATATGACCGCGACTCTGACAGTATTTTCATTCCCGTCTGTGTCGGTTTCTTTAACCGTGCCCGTAAATCCATTTAGTTGCGCAGGTGAGATAGTCTCCCCTCCAACAATTGCCGCAACATTTAGTTGATTAAATAAATACTCTTCGGGACTTTGGGCAGTTCTGCCCAATCGCATCATTGAGAGAGTCGCATTTTTTTTAGGAGACTCACCCACAACTGCGATTGGCGCCGCGCCCGCTGTTTTGCTCCACTTCTCCGGGAGGTCAAAGCGCACTCTCCATGTCATATTGGAGTAACGCGCAGCAGGCGTTTCTCTTGCTAGAAAATTGTTACCCCATATGAGATCTTGCGTAAGCTCTCGATATTGAATGGCGCCATTTTCTTTGGGAGCTCCAACACTAAGCTTCGAGGCTTTCGATACGACGGCGCGCAGTCTAGCGTCGTTTCTCGGGTGAGAGGCAAAAACACCGTGATAGGTTGGCCTGATAGCACCTCTAGATTTTGCTTGTTCTTTTTGAAGTGTTTCAAAGTCTTTCATAATAGATAGCATTGAAAGCATCTCATTGACATCATAGCCAAGTTTTGCCATGTACTCTGCACCGACTTCATCTGCCTCCAGTTCTTGTCGGCGTCCAAATGACCTTACGTTGGCTTGCCCATAGGCCATGGCTGCTTCCGCGGCGTCACCGCTGCCGCTGAGAACATAAATCAAGGTGCTTAAAACCTGATTTGAAGTACCCTTTGAGAAGCGTTCCTTAACATGATCACAGGTGATATGCGCAACCTCATGTGCTATCACCGAGGCAAGCTGGGCTTCGTTGCTCACGTAGTTCAGCAGCCCGCGGTTGACGTAAACATAATTATCGGCGGTTGCAAAAGCATTAAGTTCTGGGGAGTCTAACAAAGTGAAGGTGAATTTTTCATCTGCCATGTCGGACACGGCTACTATCTCGCGACCCAGTTTGTTAATGTAGGCAATTAAAGCGGGATCATTAAAAATCGGCGTATTCTTTAGGGTCTCCTCATAGATTTCTCTGCCACTGGGGGCACCAGCGCTTAAAGGGGAAACAATTAGCGTCAGGACGAACCAACATGCCAAAAATATTTTCCTTTCCCAGCCAACTGTCTTCATTTGGCGATCTCTGATTTATTCCGCGCTATGAAAGATATTAGATAACTGATTGCCAAGGCTCGTGCATGCATCATTTTTAACTGGTGTCATCAATGGAATGGGAGCGATAGCACCAATAAGATAAGATGTACCTTCTGAGTCGACTCGCACTCTCGCAACCTCACTGAGGTCGTCAATGTCCCAGACAATGGCTTCGTATATCGAGGATTTATCCCATTTAGCGAACCCAAAACAACCTGCACCACCGGGGCCGGCAGCACAGCTAATTGATCCGGCTTTGTCGATGGTTTTAGTCGCGCCATCAAGCCACACGAAATACCGCACACGTTTATCTCGGATAGATTGCTCAATCAGCGGTTCTTGCATGAGGCGGCGCATTCTCGGCAGCGCTTTGGGAGCAGTCCGCGGTTCAAGCCAAGGATACAGTGCGTTCATAAAATCTTGCTCTTGAAGCACGCTGAGACTAGGCCCTTGTAGCTTGCTACCCACACATTTCACAAATTCTGCGTCGGTTTCGTAGTCGCCCGAGTCTCGCCGGCCCAGTAACACCACATTGTCCCCATTACCAATACTGATTTTTTGATCTCCGCTTCGATACTCGTCAACGGTGGTGATGGTGGCGCAAGCCGTTAGCCAAAAAAGCACAAATGTCACGAAAAAAAATCTCATTGTGTGTCCTCAAGCGCACGATTTTTCAGATAACGTTGAACAGAGGGAATACGGAAAAAATCTAGACTAAGTTTAGCTCCTACATCGCGAAGCGCCATTTCAGTTGCGGAACCGATGGCACGATTCTTAGACCACGAGGCATTGGCGGTCTTTCCATAAACGGGCATATACCAGTTATCTAAATTATCGCCATTGCTTGACCGAATATCGATGTTATATTTTATCCATACCTCGTAAATACTTAGGTAATTATCAGAGGGCACGGAAACTTGCACGTCTACCACAGAGGGGACCACAATCAGGTCATGTGATTCATCAACAAACTCAATCGAGTCCAAGAAAGTGGCATCGCTGACTAGACCAGTGAAGGTGTTTTTCCAAACTTGCTTCTGCCCGGCACCAATGTCTATCGTTGTGGTCTTGTTGGGTGTTGCAACGTAATTAGAGAAACTCGATTCAAGCACCAAAGCTGCTTTGAGTTCAATGGGTTTTGTAATGAGCATTGGAAAATCGGCAGCGATTTGTACATTGCTTGAACCTCCGCATCCTGAGATCACAAGAAAAATACAAACACCCACGACACGCGAAACGCGCACGTGAGATGCAAAACCTAAGCTTTTTATCTTCGCGTAATCACTTATCATCGTTTGGCCCCCTCCGGTTCGATGGAGTTGAGACCAATAAAAGCGCCATTGCTCCTCGAGCTTAGATTGCGCATAAGAGCCGCATACTTAACAGCCTGCTCATAGAGCCTTACATCGGAGAAGTTCTCCATTTGTTTGAGTAGCCAGGGGAACCCCATTCCATGAATGCGAATCTTCGGTTTGCCGGTTGGGCCTTTTTTTTGGAGCTTGTCAATCCCCTCGATCAGGCGCCCTATGTCAGCGAATGTCTGATAGTCGTCCCCTAAGACAAAAATGCATAGTTCTTTGTCTTGGACACTGTAGGTTTGCACGGCGGCCACTAAACCTTCTGTCGGATCCGATTGAATATCTGAGGACCATAGCACGTACTTGGCCAATATCTCCTTTCTACGCGCTTCGGTGTCCTCGACCCAGCCACCTGCTGTTTCGGGATAGAGATACTGCCCCCGATTATTGACGATCTGCAATCCCTTAACGCGAGGATAAGTGTCAAGAATTGCTCTGAATTGTTGGTCTACTGCTGCTTTCATCTGTTTCATGCTGCCAGAGCTGTCTATTAAAAATATTATATACTCACTGTCCAGAGGTATTCCTCCAACCTGATTATCAGCGGTCACTATGCGTTCCCCCTCCAGACGTTCTTTTTCCTCCTGATAAAACATTGCCATTAGTTTCAGATCTTCAACAGTGGGACGGCTCTCATCGATCTCTGGTATCGGAATCACCTCTGATTCAATTTTTTCTTTTATTTTTTGTGTTTGCCAATTCACCTGCTCCAACTCACTTCGACTGCTTTGCAGCAGCTTTCTTAGCTGTTCGTTCTCTTTCCTCTTTTCGAAGAGAGACTCTTGCAGCAATTTGAAGGATGTGACGATTGATTGCTCAAGCTCGATTCGCTTGGCAGGATCACCGAGTTCTGCTATCACCAATAAAAGGACAACCGCCCCAAAGCCACAACTTATTACATCCAGAAAAGATATACTAGCTTCATTTGTTTGACGTCTGCGGGTTCTCACTTACTATTCTCCATCCACCTTGTCTTCAGGCAAGTCATGGCCAGTCTCTCGACGGTGTTATAAAACTGCCTCTACTATCATAGGCTAGCTTCCAGTAAAGTAAAGCGGCCTCAGGATCACCATCGAGGGGATAAAGAATTGTCGACATTGGAACACTCGATGGAATCTGCTCCACGGCATTGAGAAAATATTTTCTTCTGTCACTGGGACTAACCATATATTTTTTTGGTTTGGTTCGCCCTTGTGTGGGAAGGCCATCAGTCAATAGAAACACACGATCTGGTCGGGGGTCGAGGGATTGGATTTCTGAAAAAACGGTTTCGAGGCTGGTGCCTGAGTTTGGTATGTATGCCTTTAAACCATCAACCACATCCTCTTTCACTAGCTGATCAGTTGAGAGCCATTGCCCGAGTGTGTCGGCAACTGTTGGCACAGCATTAGAGTTAAATAAATACACCTGGAAAGAAGTATTTTCCCCGATATTAGCAATTAGCCAGATAACCGTTTTCACAACCCATTGCCACTTTTTTGCATCTTCAATGACCGCTTGGCCCGACTTGATAGCAAAACCCAACTGGATTCCCTCCTGAACTGTTTCGCTCAGCATGCTGGCGGAGCCGTCCACCAGGATCAGGATTCTCTGACCATCGAAATCGAGACCGGTCATTAGATTTTTACCATACCAGCGTTCTTGCGCAGGCCCTTCCTCCAATTCAATCAGAGCAATCTCAAGTTCTTTAATTGTTGTCTCTAGAGTTTTATACTCATCAGCATCCTGCGATAGATCAACCTTGGGTATTTGATCTTGTATTTCCAAAATATTATATTTTTCTCTAGCCGCCTCTAAGCTAGTTTGAGCTATACTTAGGTCGTCCTTTGTTTTTTTAAGATCATCTTGCGCTAAGACTAAATCGTCTTCCAGTCTTTCGATTTCTGCGGTACCCATGATCTCAGAGCCCACGTCATCCTCTATGTTGTAACTTAATATGATGAAGAGCAGTGTTACCGCACCAAATCCGCATGCCATAATGTCTAGAAAAGAAAGGCTAAAAGCTATATTTCGGCGTTCCCTACGCATCATGGATATCTATTAGCTGAAGTTTGTATTTTCCTACTTCGAGCCATTCTCCGCATAATGCGTCCTTCGGGATAAGGATTGTCTCGTCACACTTGTTTTGAAGGATCTTTAAACGGCCACGATCAGCGTGAATTATCAAGTCGGAATCATGCTTTTCGCCTCGTGCTAACCTTACTCCAGTATCCATGAGCCACAAACTGACGGGTGCATCTAAACTCCATGCGCGACCCTCACTAACGATATGTGTGGCGGCCGGTCCAGCTGACTTATCATTGGGCCAGATGGATTTGAGACTGACGATTCGCTTCAATGGAATGGGAGAAATAGCTCCGCTATGAACTAAAGAAAATCCCCGTTGAGCTAACAAATCAAAGTCAACTCGATATGAATTTGCTAACTTCCGGTCAAAAGCACTGACGATTTCTCCACCGGATCCGAGTAGCACTTGAGCTGGATGATATTTATCAAGGTGCTGATAAAGCTCTTTAAAGAGAGGCCCGAGGATTTGAGTTAGATCTTCATGTGATAATTCCACCGTCAAAATTCCAGCTGGACTATTTATAGCAATGGTTGCTTCATAATTAGTCACAATCTGAGAGATTGCTCTCGGAATGATGTTATATAGCTGTTGCTGACTTGTAGGAAGATAAAGTGGGTCATATCGGTTCGCTTCAATCAGCTTTTCGGACACATGCAACGCAACCTCGCGATAGATCGCCGATACTCCTAGTTTAGGAATCTTTTTGTGGGTGCTTATCTGTTGATTTTCGCCCGCTGTCTCTAGCTGAGTGAGGACGGCTTGATGGAGCTGTATCTCCAAGAAAAGCTTGTGCTCGGGCTGTGCCGCAAGCAGCGCGCCGTCAATGACACCACAAATTTCTGCCGGTACAGCTTTGATAAGCCCAAGCAATATTGATAATTGCTCATTGTCAAGGCTTGCTGGCACGCTCAGGAGAAGTTGCGGGCTTGAAATTGATGATAGCATTTTGCAAAGCTGAGCGTATGCCATGTCGGCATGATGTCGCGCATATTTTAACTTTCTGGGTAATGGTTTTTGATTGAGCTCGTGCCAGAATCGGTTATTGGATAAATGAGGTTTTGTCCATGCGGTTTCATAGGCGGCTGACCCGCTCACCAGACCCTGATGATCCGAGTAGGAAAAACCAGTCTCGATCAATGTTTCCCCGTTTTCGGCCGCAAGCCGCAAACGGTGATCATTGATATGCAAGAGTGCGAGAGTCATTTCTTTGGATTAAGACTTTAGAAAACGAAGTAAGTTCTGTTCGCAATAACCTTGGGTATCCAGTACCAGTCGTTCCTGCATCAACTGAAGTTGGTGCATGAAGAACATTACAAACATGCTGATAAGCAGTGCGACAAATGTTGAGTTGAAGGCTACGCCTAGGCTTGAGGTTATTCCCGCGAGATCTCCCTCCATGGCCTCATGGGCTTGGGCAAGCGCGCCTCCAATTCCCCGCACCGTTCCAATAAATCCAATTGAGGGTATCGCCCAGGTGATATATCTTATCATCGATAGTTCCGAGTCAAGGCGCTCACTTTCGGACATACAGGCAGCACTGACAGCGTCATTTGCCGACTGAACATTCGCTGTCGTTTGAAATCGCAAAAGGGCCGCATCTAGCACTCGTGGCAGCAAGAGTCTTCTCTCATCTTGAGGCAACGACCTTAAAGATGCTGTGAATTGAGCAGTGTCCTCGATCAGTATTCGTGCCCCTTCATGCGCCGCTATTAGGTGCTTTTCGAACATCGATTCTTCTCGCAGGAGCACGCGTGTTTTGTAGCCCATGATGGCAAATGCCCAAATCATTAGCACAAAACAAGCCTCCTGCTCGACATCTTTGATGACGACATAAAAGGAGCGCGGAACAATGTAAGGCTCGCCGGCTGCGGCTCTTTCGACTTGTTGTCGAATGGCACTTTCGGCATTTGGCCGAACCAAAGTCACGAAGATAGCATGAATGAGAATAAAACCCATAAGAAGCGCTATGAGTTGGAAATACATTTCGTTGGCGTTTCGTTTCATAAGTTAATCCTAAATATTATTAGGGAAATCTTGAGCGTCTCTAATGTTTACGGGGGTTTCTTCGATCCCTTTTTTAACAGGTTCATAACGGTCTGTCTCGTCCGGCAGGGATGTTTCGGACTTTTCGCTTGATAAGTCCTCTGGTTGGTTGTCATAGCGCTCTACTTCGTCACCTTGCTCCGAGGTAGGAACAACAACACCTTTGGATGACTGAGCTGCGGCAACAGATGTCAAAGTAAGAATCGTCAATAGCAAAAGATATTTCATAAGTTTATCCGTCGACAAAGAATTTTGGTTTATTAGACAAATTTAAAATCTAGTTATCTGCTTTCGCCTTAGCATCGACGTATCGGGCAACCCTAAATCCTACGTCTAAACGTCCGTCTTTACCACCGTCACGGTAGGTCAAGCGAAGCTCAGACCTTGATCCCAGAGCCCAACTAGCCCCACGAATAACGTGTTTTACGCCATCATCAGGGCCTCTAGGATCCTCAATCGGATCGCCACGATGCGACCGAACGTCATAGTAATCGTTTACCCACTCCGCAACATTTCCGCCTATATCATGGAGCCCCCTTGCGTTGGCTTGGAAAGACCCAACCGGTGCAGAAACAGGGAATCCGTCGTCGTAGCTCGCAAGAAAAAATCGAACCAAGCGAGACGCACTAATATCTGCATAATTTCCTGCTGGTTTCTCAGGAGGGAACAGATCGTTATTCCAAGCAAATAAAGCAGTTGACTGATCTGGTCGAATCTTGGCGACATAAGCCCACTCAGCCTCGGTTGGGAGGCGGTAGCCATTACTTGACCAGATAATGTCTTTTATCTTGCCACTCTCGATGACATAGAAGGGAGGCAAGTTTTCTCTCTCGCTTAGCCAATTGCAAAAGTTGGCAGCGTCATCCCATGAGACTTGGCTTACGGGCTGATCGAGAAGATCGAGGG
>CACEBC010000031.1 GCA_902557735.1 Porticoccaceae bacterium | reverse complement strand
AAACCTTCTCAGGCACCATGGCTTTAACGGCACTAACATAAATTCGTGCTTCCTTGTTACCGAGAACATCCATCGCCTTTGCCGCCTGCAGCACCATTAACCTGCAAGCATCTATTTCAATTCGAGCTCGGGAGATAATCTCCAAATTCTTGCCTAACTTGACTATTGGCTTGCCAAACGCAACGCGTGTGCTCGCTCGTTTAACCATCAACTCTAGTGCAACTTCTGCTTGACCAATTGCGCGCATGCAATGGTGTATTCGACCGGGACCGAGCCGAAGTTGCGAGATCTCAAAACCTCTGCCCTCACCTAACAGGATGTTGTCCTTTGGAACGCGAACGTCATTCAAACGGATGTGCATATGGCCATGAGGAGCGTGGGGATCACCGAACACATGCATGGGACCTACAATTTCGACTCCTGGAGTGTCGATAGGCACCAGAATTTGCGACTGCTGACGATATGTTTCCGCCTCTGGGCTGGTCTTGACCATCGTAATCATTACTTTGCAGCGGGGATCCCCTGCGCCAGAAATGTAATATTTTTCGCCATTTATAACCCATTGGTCTCCATCAAGGACGGCTTTCGTGCTGATATTAGTTGCGTCAGACGA
This sequence comes from Porticoccaceae bacterium, assembly GCA_902557735.1. Classification (GTDB taxonomy): domain Bacteria; phylum Pseudomonadota; class Gammaproteobacteria; order Pseudomonadales; family Porticoccaceae; genus TMED48. The sequence goes on along the minus strand of CACEBC010000031.1, from coordinate 18,930 downwards.
AGCCATAGAGGGCTCAGTCATGGCGTAAGCGGAGCGAATCTCTCCAGCAAGAAGCGGCTTGAGCCATGTCTCTTTTTGCTCTGGGGTTCCTACTCGTTCTAAGACCTCCATGTTGCCGGTATCGGGAGCACTGCAGTTGAGCGTTTGTGACGACAATGGACTTCGACCTAATTCAACTGCTAGATAAGCATAATCGAGGTTCTTGAGACCCTCCCCGGTCTCAGCGTCTGGAAGAAAAAAATTCCAAAGCCCAGATTCCCTCGCCTTGTTCTTTGCGCCCTCAAGCAACTCGATCTGCCGTGGGTGGTGACTCCAAATGTCTTCCTTTTCCTTATTGAGTGCATAAAATTCTTCGGTTATCGGATCAACATTTTCAGAGATGTGTCGCTTGACAGCTTCAAGAAGAGGCTTAGCGTCATCCGACATTGCCAGGCTGAACAACTCCGGGTTAAATTTCTTCATCAAGTTTCTCCTGAATTGTGGTGAATCGTGTGCCACAGTCGATCACTTTTGATTGAAACGTCCTGCTCGCTATGATGATCCGCCATAAACAAGACTCAAGCAATGGTTTTGGGGGGATTACGCGAAATCATCACCCATTTTAACATTAATGTGACGTATTATAATCGGCGTCAAAATCTATCAATCTTTTTGAAAGACAGGAGAGTTATTCATGACAGACATTTTTGACCTTAGCGGAAGAGTCGCAATCATCACTGGTGGCTCCCGAGGCATCGGGAGAATGATTGCGGAAGAGTTTGTGCGAAGGGGAGTTAAAACCTACATTACCTCTCGAAAAGCTGAGCCTTGTCTAAAGACCGCCGAAGAACTATCGCAACATGGTGTGTGTATTGCACTTCCCCATGACCTTTCCAATGATGAAGGAATGAGTGCGTTTGTCTCTGACTTTTCTCAAGAGGAAGCCTGTCTTGATATCCTGATCAACAATGCCGGTGCTGCTTGGATGACACCCTTTGACGACTTTCCCGAAAGTGGTTGGGATAAGGTAATGAATATCAATTTAAAGTCGGTTTTTTTTCTTACGCAAAAACTTATACCGTTCCTGAGGGCGGGGGCCAGTGCCGAGCAACCGGCTAAGGTTATTAACATTGCATCGGTGGATGGTCTCAGGCCGCCTCGATTAGAGACATATTCGTATGCAGCCAGCAAAGGGGGGCTCATTCAGCTGACGAGGAGGATGGCAAAGACGCTGGTAGATGACCAAATTCTTGTGAATAGCATTGCGCCTGGAGCCTTTGCCAGCGACATGAATATCCACGCAAGGGACGAGCCAGAAGCTGTATCAGAGCTCATACCAGCCAAGCGCATCGGAGAACCCGTCCATATGGCTGGGACAGCGGTTTATATGTGCTCGCGCGCAGGTGATTATCTTGTCGGAACCACGGTCACTGTGGACGGAGGCATTACCGGCTGCAACAATTGAACGAACTAGGAAAAAGAATCAAACTAGTTATATTATGAAACCTCAAACGATCGAATGATTGACGGCACGCTTAAAACGATTCATTTGGAGATTTAGTATGCAAGGTGTAATAGAAAAACGTGGAAACATTGGCATTATTTGGATTGACAACCCGCCTGTGAATGCTATCTCACAAGCGGTCCGCGAGGGGCTCATGACCGCCCTCGCTTCGGCTAGCGCTGATGATGAAATTCAGGCAATGGTCTTGGCATGTAAGGGACGAACTTTCATGGCTGGGGCAGATATTTCTGAATTCGCCAGCGGTCCCAAACCACCCGGCTTAACCGAGGTTATTGACACCTTGAGCGCCAGCCCCAAACTTATTGTAGCTGCGCTCTTTGGAACAACCTTTGGTGGAGGCTTTGAAGTCGCTTTAGGTTGCAACTACCGCATCTCCTCGACCTCAGGCAAGATAGGTCTCCCTGAGGTGAAGCTTGGGATTTTTCCCGGCGCTCAGGGCACACAGCGACTGCCTAGGCTTGCGGGGGTTGATTTCGCTCTGAAGCTAATGGTTTCAGGTGATCCGTCATCAGCACAAGAGGCACTTGCTGCTGGAGCTATTGATCGAATCGCTGATAAAGAAAATATCGTGGAAGCTGCTGTAGAGTACGCCAAGGAGCTATTGGCTGACAATGCCCCTCTGCGGAGAACGCATGAGATGGCGATCGATCCGGCGCCTTTTGGAAAAGAATTTTTCGATGGATTCCGCAAGTCCATTGCCCGCAAGACTCGAGGTATGAATGCCCCAGAAAGATGCGTCAGCTTGGTAGAAACGGCAGTTAATTTGCCCTTCACAGAAGGTATCAAGCAAGAACGCCAACTTATCCTCGAAGCAATGGGAGATCCTCAGGCAAAAGCTCTCCAACATGTATTTTTCGCTGAGCGCCTCGCTAACAAGGTGCCGGGCCTCCCGCGAGATATGGCATTAAAATCAGTCAAGACTGTGGGGATTATAGGTGCTGGAACGATGGGCGGAGGCATCGGAATGAGTTTTATTAATAATGGTATTCCGGTAACTATCCTGGAGCTCGACAAGGAAGCTCTTCAAAAAGGGCTGGGCGTCATTCAGAAAAACTATGATTCAAGCGCAAAGAAGGGTCGCTTCACCGAAGCGCAAGTTGCCGAACGTATGAATCTCATAACAGGTACCACAAGTTATGATGATCTCGCCGACGCTGACCTGGTCATAGAGGCCGTTTTTGAGAATATGGAAGTCAAAAAAGAAGTGTTCTCAACCCTCAATGAAATTGTTGGGCCCGACACAATCCTCGCAAGCAACACTTCGTACCTTAACATTGATGAAATAGCAACTGTGGTCAAAAATCCTGAGCGCGTGCTCGGCATGCACTTTTTCTCGCCCGCCAACATAATGCGACTGCTTGAAATTGTTCGTGCCGAAAAGACTTCCCCAGAGGTTTTAGCCACAGTATTAAAGTTGTCCAAGACGATTGGAAAGGTGGGTGCCGTCGCAGGTTGCTGCTACGGTTTCATTGGAAACCGGATGTTGTCTGGCTATGGTCGTGAAGCCAATCTGCTGGTTTTAGAGGGAGCAGCGCCCGAACAAGTGGATCGCGTGTTGTATGACTTCGGCATGCCAATGGGCGTGATCGCCATGGCGGATTTAGCCGGCATTGATATCGGGTATCGACTGCGCCAAGGCATGGATGAGAGTCATTACGATATTCAAGCAACATATGTGGCAGACCGTCTGGTAGAGATGGGTCGTCTTGGTCAGAAAACAGGAGCGGGCACTTATGACTACCAGCCTGGCAATCGAACGCCTATCCCATCGCCGGTAACGAAAAAAATCATAGCCGAAGCAGCGGAAAAATTTGGAGTCAATCAGCGAAGGATTTCGGATGATGAAATAATTGAACGGTGCTTTTACTCGTTGTGCAATACGGGATTCGATCTGCTTGACGAGGGAATGGCCTATCGTGCTTCCGATATTGATATTGTCTATATCAATGGTTACGGCTTTCCCGCCTGGCGAGGGGGTCCAATGCACTGGGCAGAGCACACAGTTGGCCTAGCCAAGATGCTAGATAGCATACGCAATTCAGCGGAGAAGTTTGGTGATCGATGGTGGAAACCATCGCCTTTGCTTGAGCGATTGGTGAGAGATGGAGGCAGTTTGCGTGACATACAAAATCAATAAATACCTATTACAACGTGTTCGCTAAATCGAAAGATGGCTATTGACTCAGACATCCTAGAGCAACTCGTCAAGACCGTTCGCCGTTTTGTGAATGAAAGATTGATACCTTTGGAGGCGCAGGTATCGGAACAGGACCGGATACCTGACGAGGTAGTGCAAGAGATGCGCGACTTGGGACTGTTTGGACTTACGATACCCGAATCTTATGGTGGTCTGGGTCTAAACAGTGAAGAGGAATGTTGTATCGTGATGGAACTGGGTCGAACATCGCCCGCTTTCCGATCGATCGTGGGAACCAATATGGGTATCGGTAGCCAGGGGCTTCTTATGGATGGCACCGAGGAACAACGACGCCATTTTCTACCAAAGATTGCCTCTGGCGAGATTATAGGTTCATTTGCATTGACAGAACCAAATGCTGGTTCCGATGCAGCCTCTCTGCAGACGAAAGCTGTGGAAGATGGAGATGATTTTCTCCTCACTGGCACCAAACAGTGGATTACAAATGCAAAGAGCGCTCAGTTATTTACTGTGTTTGCTCGTACAAACCCAAATGAACCGCGATCTAAGGGAGTCAGTGCCTTTCTGGTAGAGGCAGATCGATCGGGAATAACCCTGAGCGGTAACTATAAAAAGATGGGTCAGCAAGGTGCCCATGTCTGTGACATAAACTTCGACCAGTGCCGCGTGCCCAAAAGTAACATAATCGGGGGGCTCAATCGGATAAATAATGGCTTCCAAACAGCGATGAAAACGCTTGATCGCGGCAGAATACATATTGCCGCACTCTCCGTCGGCTGCGCGAAACGGCTGATTGACATGTCCGTCAATTATGCCCTTGAACGTAAACAATTTGGAAAGCCCATCGCGGAATTCCAACTTCTCCAGGGAATGCTTGCCGACAGTCAAGCAGAGTGTTATGCCGCGGAATGCATGGTGATGGATGCAGCTCGCCTGCTCGACAAGGGAGAACAGGTAAATACGCAAGCCTCTTGCGCTAAGCTTTTTGCGACGGAAATGGTTGGAAAGGTAGCCGACCGGGCTCTGCAAATTCATGGTGGCGCGGGTTATATGGAAGACTACCCAGTAGCACGTTTCTACCGAGATGTGAGATTATTTCGTCTCTACGAAGGTACCAGTCAAGTTCAGCAAACGATCATTGCCCGTAACCTCATTCGCGACAAGAGCTAGCTCGTTCCCCATGGAGTCTCAACTCGGATTGCAAGCCTATAGCCCCTTCAAGGCAGGGAAATGGCCGACAGACACGAAGAGCGGAACGCATTGGTTATGATTTGTGGGGTGGAGTTACTCAAAATAATCGCACCTACCTGTTCATTCGGTCTATCATGCATGTTGACCGAAATATTTCATTTTTTATCCGTCGGGGCGCGATTTTAATGAGCGACATTTTGTACCTGCAAAGATATCTCACCGTCTTTGCTTACGTGGCATCATGGCTCCTGTTAAGTATCATCTCTTTCGAGCTTTTCGCTAGCGAGAAACCCCGACAGAATATTCTTTGGCTTTGGATCGACGACCAGTCGCCTTGGTATGGCGTCTACGGTGACAAGCTAGCCCAAACGCCAAATCTTGATTCTCTGGCAGCAGAGGGAGTCGTTTTCGAGCGCGCTTATGCTCCCAACCCCGTATGCAGTTCCAGCCGGTCCGCGTTAATAACGGGAGCATATAGCATTCGGATAGGCACCCATGATCACCGTTCTGGTAGGGTTTCGAGCTACCAAATAAAATTGCCAGAGGGTTTCTCTACGATCCCAGGTTTGTTTCGGGCTGAGGGTTATGAAACCTTCAACAACGGAAAAGATGATTATAACTTTAGCTACAGCAGAGCCGAGCTTTACTCGATTAACACGGAGGAATCGATTGTCTGGGACCGCGGTTCGGTGAAAGAAAATCCGTCCGGCAGAGAAGCCATACAGCAAAAGCGCCAACAAGATAGGAAATCTCAAGAGAAAACTAACTATGGTAAGGGACCCCGAGGGGGCGGGGACTGGAGAGATGTGCCCAATAATTTATATTTCTTCGGCCAAACTCATTTATCGGGCGGGAAACAAATCCATCGCGATTTGCATCAACAACTTATTGAGAAAGGCTACAGGCCCATTGAGGCCAGTGAGGTCGTTGTGCCTCCGCAGTACCCTGATATTTTGGAGGTTCGTCGACATATTGCTAACCATTACAATAGTATACAGCAAACCGATTACCAACTGGGGCAAACCATAGCCCGTCTGAAATCAGACGGGCTATGGAACAATACTGTCATTTTTCTATTCTCAGACCACGGGTCTGACTTGCCGAGAAGCAAGGAGTATTGTTATGTTGAGGGCTTGCATGTGCCACTGATTGTTGTAGCTCCGGGCATGACCGATATTGTCAATCCTGGCACCAGACGGACGGATATCGTTAATCTGATGGACGTCACCGCTACTTCTCTTGCGCTAGCTGGGATTCAAATCCCTGATTCAATGGATTCAAAAAATCTGTTTGCTAAAAGTTATTCCAGAGAATATGTTTTCTCATCCTCCGATCGTTCGGCTAACGTCATTGATCGTATCCGATCGGTAATAGGCTCTCGCTTCCACTATATCAAAAACTTCATGACCGATAGGCCTCTGATTAACTGGAACCATCGGGAAATGTGGGCGTTAGAGAATGACGACCATGATTCTATTTTTTTGAAGATTCGAAATCTAGCTAACGAGAAAAAACTGTCTACTGCCCAAGCCGCTCCTTATGGGCCCAGAGTAAATCATGAGCTTTATGACCTCCGAGCTGATCCTAATGAGGTCGTTAATCTAGCCCGCGATCCGCGTTACAGTGCGCAATTGAAAGAGATGCAGAACCAGTTGTCCGCATGGATCGCAGAGACGGATGACAAAGGACAATATCCCAGATCGCAAGCCGCATGGGATGAGATCATTGATCGCATTCCAAGCTCATGGCTCAGAAGCCCTGACTTTGCGAAAAACAATTGAATACCGGCTGTTGTTACAGACCCTCAAAGGCTTTAATATCCATGCCAAAACAAGAGCGATTCCCAATCGCCGGGGTTTTAGCCCACTCACTTTCTTCCTAAATAAAAAAGAAAATTTGACAAGTTCGCTATGAGACAAATTTATATAGAGGAAAGTTGGAAGACGCGTCTGACTAGAGAGTTTGAAGAGGATTACATGCAATCCCTAAGTCAGTTTCTCAGGGAGCAGAAGTTACAGAAAAAAACTATTTATCCTCCCGGGGACAAAATCTTCAACGCCTTCCAGTTAACCAAATTTGAAGAAGTCAAAGTTGTTATTCTGGGACAAGATCCCTATCACGGGATAGGTCAGGCCCATGGCCTGAGTTTTTCAGTCGAGCAGGGTATAAAGCCCCCACCTTCTTTGAAAAATATTTTTAAGGAATTGGAGTATGACTTGGGTCTCAAACAACCAGAGCACGGGAATCTCGAAAAATGGGCTCACCAAGGTGTGCTATTGCTAAATTCAATTCTTACTGTAGAGAGAGGAAACCCGGGATCACATGCAAAAAAAGGTTGGGAAATTTTCACGGATCAGGTTCTGAAGACCATCACCTTACACAGGAAAAGTATCGTCTTTATCTTATGGGGACAAAAAGCTCAGGATAAATGTCATTTTATTGATGCAAACGAAAACCTCGTGATCAAAAGCTCTCACCCTTCGCCATACTCAGCACATGCCGGGTTCCTTGGATCTAAACCTTTTTCCAGAGCAAATAACTACCTAAAAGACCAAGGCATAGATCCAATCGATTGGGATCTCAGTTAACTGATGTTTGTTGAAACGGCAATTTGTCATCATAGCCTTACATTGCATTGGGGAGCCGCCTGCAGAGGTATCGATAAAAGAACTAATCGATTCTGTTAACTGCCCCTGGAACTGGTACTCTGAAGTCTATATCCCCTTCTCTAGCCGCTTTTTCCAATCGTTGTTTTGGCTCCATAATCGGCTCATCCGTAAGGATAAAAGTCCCCCAGTGCATGCCGAATGAAACGCCAGCAGCCATATCCTTGGCAATGCTCACCGCCTCCTCTGGGTTGACATGCTGATAACTCATAAACCAGCGAGGGTCATAAGCACCTATCGGGATCATTGCGTAATCGACATCGCCTAGCTTTTTTCTAATTTCAACGAAGTCTCTGGAGTACCCGGTATCGCCCGCGTGAAAAAATGTATGGTTATCATCTCGCACAAACCAACTACCCCATAAACTATGGTTCCTATCAAAAAGGCTTCTAGATGACCAGTGCTGGGCCGGAGTGAATGTTAACTCCAATTTTCTCATGGATATGCTTTCCCACCAATTGAACTCAAAAACACTTTCAATTCCCATGCCAATTAAGAGCGCTTTATCTCCTTGAGGCACCAGAAACTTTGCCTCAGGATTGGCTTTTTTAATCTCAATCAAAGACCGCCTATCGAGATGATCGTAATGATTATGGCTAATGAGAACAATATCCACTTTCGGCAACTCGGAAATTTCCATGGCCGGCGGTATGATTCTTTTGGGTCCAACTATGCTGAAGGGCGATGCCCGATCTGAGAAAACAGGGTCAAAAAGGATTCTACTATTGCCCGTATTGAGTAAAAATGTTGCATGCCCTATCCATATTAAGTACGGGTCGGTTGAATCCAAGTTATAATTTCTATAGTCACTTGACAAATCGATCTTAACGGGAGCTGGTCTCTCTCTCCCAAGACCCCATCTCAAAAGATCGCCTAGCGATTTGTCGTTGGTCTTACCATCTGAGTTTGAATGCCGAGAAGATGTGCAAGCAATCATTGATACCAAGCAAACCATTACAAAACTTAAAAATATAATGCGCATCTAAAATAGCTTAGCGAGATGTTCTAACCTTTGCAGAAGACTTCAAAATTTTTTGCCGCATTTGCCGAAAGTTGCGAAAAAAACATGGCTCCTTTGTTGAGTTCATCAGACAGTTTTTCTTTGCCCTTCTTTCTCTCTGCATCTGCCTTTTTTAACAACTCTCCTGACCAATACAAAGTTACTCCGGCATGTTCACTCACTTTCATGCAGTCTGCGGTTTTCCATAAGCCATCCGTTATGCCATCGATATCTTTGGTGGCAGCTAGACCCAGCATAGGATGAAATAATAACACTGAAAATAGAAGAGGGTTCGTTAAAACTTTTCTTGAGTTTCTCAAAATTTATCCTCCATTAAAATAGGGAGTTCTTGTAAATGAAAAACTAATATTAAACTAATCTGAGTCAATCTGCTCAAGCTGCAGCAACTTCTCTTTGGTCCGTTTACCTCCCTTAGCGCTATAACCTCCTACGGAGCCATCAGACCTTATAGCTCTGTGACAGGGTATCTTGACTGGGAGCGGATTTTTTCCGCATGCATTCGCAACCGCTCTTGCTGAATTTGGGTGTCCTATAGCAATCGCTATTTCTTTGTAAGATCTGGTGGCTCCTCGGGGAATACTTTTTAACTCATTCCATACCTTTTTTTGGAAGGTGGTTCCATGCATCGTCTAAAAACTCCCGCCTCGGGCACGAGTATTCGGAGGTCCAAATACTTTCTTCAAAGCTTCTCTAGGACCGGCGCAGCTCTTAACGTCCTCCGCCATGGCTACCCAACCCATGAAGGTGATTTTTACGGGGTCAAATGTTTCGACGTTATTTACCAAACCATACTTCACTGGCTCATTCTCCGGTTCAAACGTACCAAACAAGCGGTCCCAAACGATCAGCAAGTTCCCATAATTTTTATCGATATATTGGTCGTTAGATCCGTGGTGCACTCGATGGTGAGAGGGCGTATTAAATATCATTTCCAAGGGCCCCAAATTACCTATGATCTGAGTGTGGCCTGCAATGCCCCAGAGAGTACTTATGACCCCAGCAACAGCAATTATCGTCGGGTCTAAACCAGCCACAGGTAAGCACAAGAAAAATGGAATTTTTGATATTGGTCCAAACCATGCCTGCCGAAAGGAGACGAAGAAATTCATCTCCTCACTTGAATGGTGGCTCATATGGACGGCCCAAAGAAATATGACGCGATGACACATGCGATGATAACAGTAAAATATTAAATCTATCAGCACGAATGTTAGCAGCCAAATAGCCCAAACCGGCACAATTGCTTCTAAATTTATAATCCTGAATTGATACAAATATGCATGCAACGCTAGCGTGCCTCCTCTAAGAACCAAGCCTATGGCTATGTTCCCAGCTAGCAACCCAGCTGTGCATAAAGTATCTTCCCGTTTATAGAATGATTGATTTCGCCAATTGGTGACTAGAACCTCAATCAGGATAATGACCAACACAATTGGCACTCCTACAGCGTATACATCTGCAATCGTTAAATCGGTCATAGCAATATCGTTTTCAAGACAACATATTCATTAATAAGCATATTAAACCCAATCACAACCGTAAGCCGCAACCCTAAGGGGGTCGTTATAGAAGCCATTGATTAAGGCGCACTGACTGTAATTGCAAACAAATCACCAGCCAACAAACGGATAACACATCATTTTCGAAAATTCTGACCGCGTTGCGGCTCAGAACGGCGGGGCTTTGATAATTTTAAGCTTAATCTAACAAACATCTGAATCAGCTCGCCTGTTAAATAAAAATAATATTGTTCCCAATAATATCCATAATATGACCATGGCCCACTCGTAAGGCCATAGCAGTGACGCAGGACTCCCCGGCAAGTATAAACAAAATAGTCCCATCGAAAGTATTAAAGCTGCACCGCCAATAATCCGCCACCTTTTTACTTTGAAAGGTCTCTCTAACAATGGCTCCCTTAATCGCAAGACCATAAAAGATATTGCGACGAAAATATAGGCCACAACGATCCCAAATGCACCAGCATTTACGAACCAGACTAATGCAGGCCTGCCGAGGAGTGGCGCAAGAGCAGAAATGAAAGTTATACAAAATATTGCGTAATGAGGTGTTCTATATTTAGGGTGTAACTCAGCAAATATCGCAGGTAGCTGTCCGGCTTTTGCCATAGCGTAAATCGCCCTGCTTCCACCCACCAGAAACGCATTCCAGCTCGTAAGTAATCCCCCAATGCCTGCCAGAACTATAATCTTTCCGGCCAGAGCTGAGTTCAGCGTAACACTAGCAGCGTCTGAGGTAGGCAGTTTAGATGTAGTGACCATCGCGTCATCCAGCGCCATAGAAACAGCCCAGATTATAGACGCATACCAGATAATGGCTCCTACGATAGAGATGATCATAACCTTGCCAATTTGCTGGAAAGGCAGATCTATCTCTTCTGCCGACTGGGCTATCACATCGAAACCCACGAACATAAAAGGCACCATTATAATTACACCGACAATCCCATTTGAACCGCCAACAAAAAGTGGGGCTAGGTTCTCAACTGAGCCAGAGTGTGAGGCTCCAAAAATAAGCACAAGGCCGCCACAAACTATTATGACGAGCATGACAAATTGAAATCTTACTGCTAACTTTAGACCGATGTAATTAACGAGTGCGATTAGAACAGCAGCAAACACGCCGGTGAGGACCCAGGACAGATAAACATCCCATCCGGCAAAAGTCCAAAGGTAACCATATTCAATTGATGGGAGCAGCAGGCTCAATACTGTTGGAAAGGCAACGGCCTCGAAGGCAACAACAGAGATATAACCAAAAAGAATCGACCAAGTACAAACAAATGCGGCTGTTGAACCGAGGGCACGCAAAGAGTATACATGCTCACCCCCAGCTTCTGGGATAGCTGACGCTAACTCAGCATATGTTAAGCCAACGAAGGTTACCACCACACCGCCCAACAGAAAAGCAATGATCGCTCCCAAAGTCCCTGAAGTGCTAATCCAGTTTCCAGTCAGTGCAACCCAACTCCAGCCTATCATGGCTCCAAAAGAGAGTGCTAGAAGTTCATTTCGTTTGACGACGCGGTTTAATTTTTGATTTTTCATTTAATATTTTAAATACCTCGGCCAAGCACATATCGTATTTCAAGAAACATGCTACTTGAGACTATCTGCAAATTACACTAGGGTGGTCGTAATATTGTTAAAAGTCATGAACGTCATATGAATAAAATTCCGCAAAAAGAAACTTTGCTAGAAATATTTCAGTGGCGCGTCAGGCAATCAGCAGGTGATGTCGCTTTTAAATTCAATGACCATGAAATGACATATGGCGAATATGACGCAAGAGCTAATCAGGTCGCTAACGGAATCATTAAAAGCGGTTGTTTACCTAACTCAAGAATCGCTGTATTAGCTAAAAACTCTATGATGTATGCAGAAATTCTTTATGGATGCCTCAAATCAAGGACAGCGCTTGTGGGCCTTAACTGGAGGCTTGCCGCACCCGAAGTTGTCTTTATAGTAAATGACTCTCAAAGTGAACTGCTATTTGTGGGTCAGGATTTCTATCCATTGGTGGAACAGATGAAACACCAGTTCAAAAACGTAAAATACATTGTTTCTATAGATGACAATCACGAAGAGTGGGAGGGTTACCAATCTTGGCTTAATTCCTTCGATGACTCAGAACCAGGGCTAAAGGGTTCTGCGTGTGACGACGTAATTCAATTATATACTTCTGGCACAACTGGTCACCCCAAAGGAGTCAGATTAACCAACAAAAATATCAATAGCGCCACGCCGATGGTTAAGGAAACCTGGGGAAAAGACTGGCATGAGAAATCGGTGAATTTCATCCTCTCGCCGCTCTTTCACGTTGCGGGATCAAACATTGTCCTGATGGGAGTGGTTTTTGGCTGTAAAAATATCGTAATTCCGGAACCAAATCCTGAGAAAATTCTACATTTGATTCAAACTGAAAAAATAGAAACCGCCTTTATGGTCCCTGCATTAATACAGTTCCTTTTGAATCATCCAGACGCAGCCAAAACTAATTTCTCCTCGTTGCGACAAATCGTTTATGGCGCATCGCCTATTTCTGAGGATACTCTTCTCCGTGCAATAGAAGTCATGGGATGCGAGTTTTGGCAAGTGTACGGCCTAACCGAGACTTCAGGTATTGGGACAACGCTTGCACCAGCACATCATGACTCTTCGTCAGGCAAACTGAGGTCTTGCGGAAAAAAGTACAGCGGTGTGGATATTAAAATTCTTAATCAGAATGGTAGCGAAGTTGCTGCAGGAGAGGTAGGTGAAATAACAATTAAGTCCACAGTCGTGATGAAAGGTTATTGGAACAGGGATGAAGCTAACAGGGAATCATTAATTGATGAATGGTTTCACACAGGCGATGCCGGATACTTTGATGAGGAGGGATTTCTCTATATTTACGACCGCATTAAGGACATGATTATCTCTGGGGGAGAGAATATTTATCCAGCTGAAGTGGAGAATGCTCTAATGCATCATCCCGATATAGTTGACGCAGCTGCTGTTGGCGTGCCCGATCATAAATGGGGAGAGACTATAAAAGGATTCGTTGTCCTTAAGAAGGGCTCTAAGGTGGGTGAGTCTGAAATAATTGCCGCAACAAAAAATTTAATCGCGTCTTATAAGTGCCCCTCCTCGATAAACTTTATTACTGAAATGCCTCGAAATCCCTCAGGAAAAATTCTACGCCGGGAGCTGAGAGCACCTTTTTGGACGGATAAAAACAGGAACGTTTCTTAATATCAAGCAATAAGTTTCATGAAGCTTTCAGGGGCCACGGGGTCTGGATACCGGTTCCCGAGCTATTCAAATTCTGGCGAACGAGAGTTACCTTTCAATAATAGCTACAATCCCTTGACCACCGGCAGCGCAAATGGAAATGAGTCCCCGACCCGACCCTTTTTGAGCAAGTACTTTTGCCAATGTTGTTACAATTCGAGCACCGGTCGCAGCAAATGGGTGGCCGGTGGCGAGAGAACTGCCATTGACGTTGAGTTTTAACCGGTTAATCTTCCCCAATTCCCTGCTCAGCCCGAGGCGATTTTTACAAAAATCTTTATCTTCCCAAGCCTTGAGAGTACAGAGTACTTGAGCCGCAAAAGCTTCATGAATTTCGTAATAGTCAAAATCTTGCAATTTCAGTCCGGCCCGATGCAGCATGCGAGGCACAGCATAAACAGGTGCCATCAAAAGTCCTTCTTTTTTTTCATAAAAATCCACAGCAGCGACTTCACTGAATGTCAGATAAGCCAGAACGGGAAGGTTTTTTTCCTTAGCCCAGTTATCATTCGCTAATAATACCGCTGAAGCGCCATCAGTTAACGTCGTTGAGTTACCCGGGGTTAAAGTCCCTTGGTTTGGCGCCACCTTTTTGTCAAAGCATGGCTTGAGTTTGCGAAGTTTTTCCATGCTTAAGTCATCGCGCAAATTATTGTCTCGACTACAACCGTTGAAAGCCGTCATCAAGTCGCTAAAAAGTCCATGCTCGTATGCACGGGCAAGATTTTGGTGACTGCACAAAGCCAATTGGTCCTGCTCTTCCCTAGAAATCTGCCACTCCCTAGCCATGAGCTCGGCATGTTCACCCATTGATAATCCGGTGCGAGACTCGCTATTGGAAGGTAAAACCGGTTTGACAAACATTGAGGGTCTCAGTTTCGACAAAAGAGACAAACGTTTTCTTGAGCTCTTTGCACTGTTGATGTCAAGTAAAATGCGCCGCAATTTTTCATTAATCGCAATCGGTGCGTCTGAGGTAGAATCAACGCCGCAGGCAATTCCATTTTCTATCTGACCTAGTGCGATTTTATTACCGATCAAAATACACGCCTCAAGGCCCGTACCGCAAGCTTGCTGCAAATCAAATGCCGGCGTCTCAGGCGCGAGGCTAGTTGACAAGGTACTCTCCCGCACCAAATTATAATCTCTGGAATGCTTTATTACAGCGCCGCCGGCCACCTCTCCCATGCATTCGTTGTGCAGATTGAAGCGGTCCGCTAAACCTTGCAGAGTGGCCGTCATCATCTCCTGGTTTGAAACATTGCTGTAGACAGTATTTGAGCGAGCAAAGGGAATACGATTGCCGCCGATAATTGCTATGCGTTGGATCTCTCTCATTTGGGCAGCCTTTTATGAGAACCTAAGTTGTCCGCGCAAATGCGGCTTCTCGCCCTGACGATCTCTTAATTCGAATTTTGCACACTTAGCACTACGATTACTCCAAAGACTGACGGTGCCAGGAAGGTAAAGTGGTAGCTTAAATTCCACTTCTGCCATCGCCCGCTCAGTTATCCCTTCTGGAAGTAACGCACTCAATGCTCGTGCTTTAGTCCACATACCATGCGCAATTGCTCGTTTAAAACCGAAAGCCCTGGCGGTTAAATTGGTTAGATGAATAGGATTAACGTCGCCAGACACTTTTCCATAGCGCCTGCCGATATTGGCAGGAATGGAAAAACTGGCCTGCCGCGACAAGCGTGTTTCAGAGTGCATGACACTTCGGTATTGCTCGCCCACAGGTTGCTTGACAACGCGGCAAAGCGTACTTTGAGTTGCTTGCCAAACTAAATGACCACCGCGAAGTACCTGAAACTTTATATCAAACATCTGCCCTTTCTCGTGTCTGAACAGATCGCCAGTGCTGAGTTCAATTCTCAAGTCATCGCCGACAAACAATGGATTATGCTGTTCGATCCGGTTTACCATATGCACCATCCCTGCAGCCGGCCACGGACAATACTCGGATCCCATAAACTCCAGCATCAAACCAAAGGTGAGTATTTGAGGGTATATAAAGGGGGCATCCTTTGATTCTTTGAAACCACAAATGTCGCAATACTGGCTTAAGTGGTCAGCGTCTATAATAACACTGGGAACAACAAAGGAGACTTCTGGGAGCGCTTCGACCGCAACCATTCTTTTTCTCGAGCGCAGCAGGCGCAATGCGGCACCGAACGAAGTGCGTGGGGAGCTAATCTCTACTATTTTCAAAGCTCAGGCTCCCAGGAGACTCTGACCGCAAACGCGGATGATGTTGCCTGTTACTCCTCCGGAGCCAGAACTGGCAAACCAAGCGACAGCCTCTGCCACATCTTCAGGCTGACCTCCTTGTTGCATTGAATTTAAGCGGCGGCCAGCTTCTCGAACGCCCAAGGGCATGGAAGCAGTCATTTGCGTCTCGATAAAGCCCGGCGCCACGGCGTTTATTGTGATGCCTTGCCGCGCAAGAGACGGCGCTAAACTCTTCACCATGCCAATCACGCCGGCTTTTGAAAAAGCGTAGTTTGCTTGGCCAACGTTACCGGCAATGCCGGATATTGACGAAACACAGATAATACGGCCGCTTTTATTTATGGCACCGCCGCCGAGAAGAGCGTCGTTAATACGCTCTTGTGCCGACAAATTGACGTCTATCACAGAATTCCACAAGTCGGCTCTCATATTCGCCATTTTCTTGTCACGAGTTATACCAGCATTATGCACTATAACGTCCCATCCACCGCTTGCTCGTGCTTCAGAAACCAAAGTTTCGGGAGCATCATCGCCAGTGAGGTCAACAGCAAGTGCTGAGCCATCAAGTTTTGCCGCGAGTTTTTCAAGCTCGGATTGAGCTTGTGGAATATCTAGACAGATCACTTTGGCTCCATCCCGAGCCATGACTTCTGCAATGGCGGTACCAATACCTCTCGCCGAACCCGTAACTAATATTTTTTTACCTGAAAGGGGCGCTGACCAGTCCCTGGGCGCCCTAGACACTTTTTTGGGTTTCGCAATTCGTATTACTTGCCCAGAAACGTAAGCAGAGCGCGGAGAGAGCAAAAATCGCAAAGTGGACTCCATTTGGTTTTCTGCACCCTCAGCAACATAAACCAGTTGCGCAGCGACACCGCGTTTATACTCTTTAGCCAAAGATCGTATGAGGCCCTCCAATCCGGCTTGCATAGCCGCTTTGCGCGGCTGATTGCAATGCTCTGGCGTACGCCCAAAAACGATTACTCGACCGCAGGGTAGAATAGATTTTGCGCTGTCGTGGAAAAAGCGATGCAAAGCTTCTGATTCGGAACTTTCTTTAAGACCTGTGGCATCAAACACCAAAGCTTTAACTTTTTGAACGTGCGTTCCTTCCGCCTCCCAACGTCCCGTGATAAGCCCTGAATCATTTGCTATCTTCAGCCACTCGGGAATCTGGGAATGAAACAGCGTTTGTGTACGCATGGATTCGAATAGCGTCGCCAACACTTCTAATAACTCCGATTTGCCACCGCCGCCTAACAGGACAGCACCAGTTATCGTCGGCTTTTCTGTCTCATAGCGCTCAAGAATTTCTGGGCGAGGTAAACCCAATATGCTAGTTAGACGAGCGCCGATCCCCACGTTGGTAAAATTAAGATAGGAGTCTTTCATTTGATTTCCATGGCTCATCCAGAAGATTCTTGCTTAAGGATATAGATTTTACGGGGGAAATGACAATTGGGAAGAGATAAATTGTTTGAAACGATCTCAATAATTTGCTCTCAAATTTAGTGCAACGTCGCCAAGTTCATTGTGTAAACTTACCCGCCAAAATTAAAATGATAAGCCTTTATACGACTTTTTTGAGAATTACACTGCCAGCTGAATATCCCGCTCCAAAAGAACATAACACGCCAATTTCGCCGTTTTTCATGTCATCACTATGCAAAGAGAAGGCTATTATTGACCCTGCTGACGAGGTATTTGCATAATCCTGCAGTATATTTGGTTGCTCATGAGCCTCTGGAACTCTACCTAGAATTTTCTTTCCAATAAAATCATTCATACTTTTATTGGCTTGGTGAAGCCATAATCTTTTAATGTCTTCAATTTCAATTTTCTCCTCTTGAAGGTGATCGATGATCAATTGGCTAACCATAGGGACGACTTCTTTAAAAACCCGTCTGCCTTCCTGCATAAACAAAAGATCCCTGTCGAGAGGGCCAGATTTTTTTGCATTATTCAAGAATCCGAAGTTATTTCTTATATTGTTTGAAAAGTGAGTCTTGCATTTAGTAGAAATTATTTCAAAAGAATTAGTAGATTCAGCGGTTTCTTTATTTTCCAGTATCATTGCAGTGCAAACGTCACCAAATATGAAATGGCAATCTCGGTCTTTAAAATCTAGGTGCCCAGAACATATTTCAGGATCTACTATTAAAATAGCCTTTGCACTGCCTGATCTAATCATATCTGCAGCAGCTTGCACTGCGAAAGTTGCAGAAGAACAAGCCACATTCATATCAAAAGCAAAACCACTCACCCCTAACAATCCTTGTACCTCAATAGATATTGCAGGATAGGCTCTTTCAAGGTTTGAACACGCAGTGATTACCGCATCAATGTCTTTAGGTGTTTTACCGGCGCTTTCCAGCGCTTTTTTTGCCGCTTTTACTGCCATTTCGGCGAGAATCGAAGGTTCATCGTTACTTCGTTTTTCTAAGATTGGATGCATAACAGCGGGATCAAGAATCCCACTTTTATCCATCACATATCTCTTTTTAATTCCGGATGCATTATAAATAAATTCTTCGCTTGATAATTCCAGAGCAACTTTTTTACCCTGGTCTATATCACCCTTATTGGTTGAATTATAACTTTCAGCATAGGAATTATATGCCTTTACCAATTCTTGGTTCGTGATTGACTGTTCTGGTGTAAAAACACCAGTACCACTGATGACAATATGTCTCATTTTTCCCCAAATTTATACAGTGTTAATCTAATCTCATTTATGCGTTTGAATGTTAATTGCTGTTTCTTTGTAAGCATAATTGTTCACAATTCAGTAGTAAGTTGGCAGAAAAAATACAGAGACTCCATTAACAATTGGTCCGATTGCCCCAAAATAAAGCAAAAACGAATCCTTCCATAAGTGCAAACATAGATTATCTGCCTAACGCCACTTACTTTAGTTTCCCCTGATCGACGCTCTAAATATAAAACAGTTAACGGGAAGATGTAATAAAACAACTGTCATTGCACCGAGGATGAAGCCAAAAACTAAAATATAGGTTAACAAAAGTATTTGTAACTTGTGTAGTCATTTGAGAATAGAACAAGTTAAGTTTCCCTTATATCTTTTGATCAGATTCATGACAGTTACCATCAAACAGAAATTTGTGTGTCTGGTAGGAAGGTCTCCGGAAATCAGTAGTTCTATACTCTCTAAATTTGAATCGATATGTGCTTTCAAATGTTTAATGAACTATGTTACTAGTCTAAAACAATTAGATCCCCTAACTCAGTCGTTATTGAAAATAGCTTTTCGATGTTGATCCAACGTGACCAAGTATTTAAATACCCACCCAAAAAATTAGACCCTACATAATTTTATTGATAATAACGGGTCTATTAAAACTTTT
>CACEBC010000030.1 GCA_902557735.1 Porticoccaceae bacterium | reverse complement strand
AGTTATTGGAGGGAATGGTGATGCTGATCATGCTGTTGTTCCAGCGTCGCATCCCCTTGGCACGACGGTAGAGGTGCGGGATTTATTTTTCAACACGCCTGCTCGGAGGAAATTTTTGAAGACAGAGGCAACTGAGAACAATCATATTGAAAATAGCATTAAAAAGTTAGCTTTAAGCCGTTTCGATGTAAGTTTCACACTCACTCACAATAAGCATACTCGATACAGATTGCGATGGGCATCCAGCCAGGAAGAAAAAGAGAGAAGGATCGCGGATCTCTGCGGATTACCTTTTATAGAGAAGTCCCTATATTTAGATAACGACCGCGGAGCAATGCGACTTTGGGGCTGGATTAGCCTGCCGACCTCATCGAGGAGTCAACCTGATCTGCAATATTTTTTCGTTAACGGGCGAAGTATTCGTGACAAGGTAGTTTCGCATGCAGTGCGCCAAGCTTATAGAGATGTAATCTATAGCCAGAGACATGCTGCTTTTATACTCTATCTGGAACTTTCGCCAGCCGATTTAGATGTAAACGTTCATCCCACCAAAAACGAGGTAAAGTTCAGGGATAGCCGAGCTGTTCATGGGCTCATCTTTCAAACCCTTCAACAAGCTTTAGCTGAGGTTCGTCCAGGGCAAATCACTGAAGCTTATGGTGACGGTCAGGTTGAACCTCATGCGGAACCTCAACTTGCTCAACCGCTGTCTTTGAAACCGTCATCGGTTTCGGCTTCAACAAGCCGAATTTCGAGCACCCAGACATTATCAGAGCTCTATTCAACTAACGTTGTAGCAAGGTCACAGGCGAATGATGGTGATCCTGAAGTTCCGCCACTAGGTTTTGCATTAGCTCAGCTAAAAGGAGTCTATATTTTGTCTGAGAATTCAAAGGGGCTCATCCTTGTCGATATGCATGCTGCTCACGAACGAATCCTTTATGAAAAGATGAAAAAGGGCTTTGAAACTAATAGTTTGATTTCACAGCCGCTATTGGTTCCAGAACATTTAATGGTGAGTGAAACGGAAGCTGATATCTGCGAGCAGTTCTCTGCGGTCTTCGGTGAGCTGGGAATAACTATGGCTAGAACCTCGGTTGATATGGTCGTTGTAAAAGAAATTCCCGCTGTTCTCAAGGATTCAGACGTATCTGGTTTGGTGAAAGATGTTCTGTCCGACCTGAATGAGTATGGCACGTCAGATAGAATTCGTCAGCATATCTATGAGATTTTCTCGAAAATGGCGTGCCATGGTTCAATCAGAGCTAATCGTCAGTTGACGATAGCGGAAATGAACGCATTATTACGGGATATTGAAATGACAGAGAGGGGTGGTCAATGTAACCATGGACGACCTACCTGGCGCGAGTTGGACTTGAAAGCTTTGGACAAACTTTTTCTCAGAGGTAAATAGACTGTGAAGGGCGAGACAAGGCATAAATCTGGTGATCGCCCCTCGATTATTTTTTTGCTAGGTCCAACGGCATGCGGCAAGACTGAACTTATATTAAATCTTTGTAAACATTTCCCTTCTGAGGTAGTAAGCGTGGATTCAGCAAAGGTCTATCGGCACTTAAATATAGGTTCGGCCAAGCCCTCGGCTGCTACGCTCAATAAAATTCCACATCGGTTAATAAACATTGCTGATCCAACTGAAATATACTCAGTGGCAAGGTTTGTTGAAGACGCTATAGAAGCCATAGAGGCCATAGTAGCGCATGGTAAAATACCTATTTTGGTCGGCGGAAGTATGATGTACTTTAATTCGCTTTTAAACGGTTTATCTGAGTTACCTGCAGCGGATGTTTTTATTCGAGAGGAGCTGGAGTTAAAACTAGAGAAACTGGGAATCGCGAGCCTTCATGCCGAATTGCAGCACATTGATCCATTTGCTGCTAGACGAATTCATCCAAATTCAAAGCAGCGAATTATTCGAGCCCTTGAAGTATACAAGAGCACCGGAAGACCAATCTCATCATGGTGGGGAAACCGTAAAAGAAATAAATTAAAGGACCGCTACTCATTATTTCAGTTAGGGATGATACCAACTCAAAGGAAGGTATTGCATGAACGAATTGAGCGTAGGTTTCTTCAAATGGTAGCGTGTGGCTTTGTTGAGGAGGTCAGGGGACTCTATAGGAGAGGCGATTTAACCAACGACTTACCCGCTGTAAGATGTGTTGGCTATCGTCAGTTATGGAGCTTTGTAAGTGGGGAAACGAGCTTTGCAGAGGCAGTGCGCCGCGGAATAATAGCAACGCGGCAACTGGCAAAACGGCAGCTGACTTGGATGCGGGGATGGGAGGATTTAGAACTCGTCCCTGTCGATGATGGCAAAAAGTTGTTGCCTAAGGAAAAAATTGTTGATGCATGCTTGAAAACACTCTCCCGAACCCCAATCTCTTCGATTACCGACTAACTGAAAGTATTTAGGGAAACAAAAACTCGAGTGTTCACAACAAAGCGTACACTTAAATATAATCGTTTCAAATAAAGGAGAAAGTTGATGTCCAAGGGGCAAAACCTACAAGACCCTTTTCTCAATGTTCTGCGGAGAGAAAAAACTCCGGTCTCAATATTTTTAGTGAATGGTATTAAGCTTCAAGGTCATATTGAGTCGTTTGACCAATTCGTTGTGCTGCTGAAGAATAATATTAGCCAAATGGTTTACAAGCACGCCATATCAACTATTGTCCCATCGCGGGCGGTGAAATTGCCCCAACCGAACATTTCATCATCCGGATCGGCACAAATTGGTGTGGCAGAGGAAGACTATCTCGGACCTCTCGACGATGATCGACTTTAAAACGCGTGTCGTTGTTTTTAGACCGTCATTCCGGTGGAGAGCGCGCTCTACTAGTTCATATAAAACTTGCCGGTGAGAGAAATCAAGAAGACTTATCGGAGTTCGAAAACCTTGTCAAATCTGCGGGTTGTCTCACAACCAAAGTGATACTAGGCTCTAGGGTGGTTCCAAGTCCTAAATGGTTTGTGGGGAGTGGAAAACTTGCTGAGATATGTTCTTTTGTCCGGAAATATTCGGCTAACGTTGTCATTTTTAACCACAATCTTTCAGCGACCCAGGAGCGCAATCTAGAGGGGAAATTATGCTGTAAAGTCGTCGATAGAACGTCTTTAATACTGGATATTTTTTCTCAAAGAGCGCGGACACATGAAGGAAAGCTTCAAGTAGAGTTGGCCCAACTCCAGCATTTGTCAACAAAATTAATTCGTGGTTGGACTCATTTAGAGCGGCAGCAGGGAGGCATTGGAACTCGGGGACCCGGGGAAACTCAGTTAGAGTTTGATAAACGTCTCATAAGAAATAGAGTTGCTAAGATCAAGAGCCGTTTAGTAAAAGTACATAAACAACGAGAACAAAATCGACAGAGGAGAATTCGATCTGGACTGCCACTGGTGTCTCTTGTAGGCTATACTAATGTTGGTAAGTCCCAATTGTTCAACCAATTGACGCGCGCGGATGTGTATGTAAAAAATCAACTCTTTGCTACTCTTGACCCCACAATGCGTAAAGGCTATTTAGCTAACTACGGTTCGGTAATATTTGCCGACACCGTTGGGTTTTTGAGTAATTTGCCGCATAGATTGATAGATGCATTTAGGGCTACTTTGGAGGAGGTATGTCAGGCCTCCCTATTACTGCATGTCGCCGATTTGACGGCTAAGGATGTCAACCTGAGTGTTAGGAGAGTTAACCAAATCTTGACTGATATCGGAGCGCAAAATATCCCAACGCTGATGGTGTACAACAAAACTGATATAGTAGAAGCCTTAAACCCGCGTGTGGATAGAGATTCAAGTGGCAAACCCGTCTCCGTCTATCTGTCTGGTCTATCTGGCGCCGGGGTAGAGGGTTTGCGATCAGCAGTGGCCAGCCGTTTGCGGCTGAACCAGGTGTAAATAGAAAATTGTATCGGTAAATACAAACGGAAGGATCGAGGTATTACATTTGAAAAATTAAAATTCCGGCTTAATTTGGCATTCAAACTTTAATATTATTAGAAAACTATGATTGCAATCCGGAGCTGGCGTGATTAACTGACTTCGTTTTTTAAAAGGCTGGCGCCGACTTTTGACCGAAAAGTTTTGGGATTCCGTAACCACTATGTTTGGATAGTTTGAGCATTATTAACCCGGAGAAACAACTGGAGATTATATATGGGATGGAATGATCAAGGAGGGGGAAAAGATCCCTGGGGTGGACAACGAGGCGGTGACGCGCCGCCGGACATTGACGAAGCGCTGCAAAAGTTAAAAAACAAGTTCGCTGGTTTTGGATTCGGCGGCGGTTCGGGCGGGGAAAGTTCTGGAGGATTCGGAGGCAAGTCAGTTCTCTACACAGCTCTGGCAGCAATTGCAGCCCTTTGGATTTTGGCAGGCGCTTACCAAATCGATGAAAAGGAACAGGCTATTATTTTGCGGTTGGGCAAGTATGCTGGAACCGTCGGACCCGGCTTGCATTGGAATCCTCCACTAATTGACTCGGTTATCAATGTCCGGGTGACGGAAGAACGCCAATATTCGGCTAGAGGTTTGATGTTAACCGAAGATGAAAATATTGTGGAGTTATCTCTGACGGTCCAGTATAACGTTGCCGATGCCAAAGCCTTCGTGCTCAACATAAAAAATCCTGAAATCACATTGCAGCAGGCTACTGACAGCGCATTACGGCATGTGGTTGGGGGATCGGGGCTCGATGAAATAATTACCACCGAAAGGGAACGGATGGGACAGGCCACGAAAGACAAACTCCAAGACTATCTCAACGTCTATGATAGTGGCATCAACGTTGTCAAGATAAATATTGAAGAGGCCAGGCCGCCAACACAGGTGCAGGCCGCTTATGACGATGTCATTGAAGCTCGGGAGGATCTGGAACGTTACGTTAACGAGGCTCAAGCATACTATAATGGGATAATACCGCAAGCTCGGGGAGAAGCTCAGCGGTTGAGAGAAGAGGCCGAGGCTTACAAGTCTCAAGTTGTCTCGAAAGCGCAAGGTGAAACTGAGCGTTTTTTGTCGTTATACACCGAATATCAGAAAGCACCGGTTGTAACTCGAGAGCGGCTTTATCTTGATGCTTTGGAAGGCGTTATGACAAATAGCACTAAAGTCTTATTGGATACGAAAGGCGGTAACAATATGTTATATCTTCCGCTGGATAAGCTCATGCAAACACAAGAAACATCAAAAAGAAATGCAGGTTTGACAGAGGAAAACTTGAACAGCGTGGTGGACCAAGTGGTAAACCGGATGCAGCGCAGTGGCGTGAGACAAGGGGAGGGACGACGGTGAGTAAGTTGACAAAACTATTGTTTATAGTTTCGCTCCTTCTCTTAGTGTTGGCGAACAGCTTGTTTGTCATTACAGAATTCGAGCGGGGCGTGAAATTGCAGTTTGGTAAGTTAGTAAATAATGATTTGCAGCCTGGGCTTCATTTTAAAATCCCTTTTGCTGAGCAAGTACGCATATTCGACGGTCGCATTCTTACAGTTGATGCGCAGCCAGATTCTTTTTTTACCAGCGAAAAGAAGCGCCTCATTGTTGACTCATATGCCAAGTGGCGTATTCAAGACGTTGGAACATATTACAAAGCGACGGGTGGCATTGAATCTGTAGCTCAAAACAGACTAGCGAATAGGGTAAACGAGGGCTTGCGCAATCAATTTGGTGATCGGACATTAAAAGAAGTGGTCTCCGGTGAAAGAGAAGAGCTGATGACAAACATTACCCGAGGCCTCAATAAAACGGTTTTACAGAACCTTGGAATGGAAGTGGTGGACGTTCGCGTCAAAAGAATCGACCTTCCTTCCGAGGTCAGCAACCAAGTGTACAGACGCATGACCGCTGAGCGGACAAAAGAGGCCACTGAACTGAGGTCTACCGGAAAGGAACAAGCGGAGAAAATAAGAGCCTCTGCGGATCGTGAGCGCACTATTGAACTAGCAAACGCTTACCGAGATTCGGAACAACTCAGAGGTCAGGGTGACGCGGAGGCTGCAGGCATTTATGCCAATGCGTTCAGTCAAGATGAAGAATTTTATGCCTTTATGCGGAGCCTGAACGCCTACAAATCGGCTTTTGCCAATAAAGGAGATATTATGTTGGTTGAGCCAGACAGTGATTTCTTCAAATACTTGAAGAATCAGGACGGTTCATAGGGCTTTATGTGGATTGAGATGGCACATATTAGACTAGTTTATCTTTGCTGAGAGCTCAGTCAAAGCGGTTAAAACAAGCAATTAATTGTCTGCTCGGTGAGGGGTAGCTGAGTGATAGAGGATGTTGTTAGAGCTGTCGGTTTAATGTTGGTGTTTGAGGGCATTTTGCCATTCCTAATGCCTCGACGATGGCAGGGCATACTCTTGACAGTGACTTCGTCAAATCAGCGTTCCATCAGATTTATCGGGTTAATGAGCATGTTATTTGGTTTGAGCATGTTAGTCTTCATGCGATAGAAGACATTACTTTTCCTCAGAGGAAGTTATGGTTGTTTCAAATCGATGGATATTGCCAGACGGCGTTGTGGATGTTCTGCCAGCCCAAGCGCAACTACTAGAAACCATTCGCGGTCGGTTGCTGAAGCTCTTCGGTACTTGGGGTTACGACTTGGTGATACCGCCAATGTTGGAATTTACAGATTCCCTTCACAGCGCGGCGGGTGAAGATCTAGAATTATTGACTTTTAGGACAGTCGATCCATTGAGCGGTCAAACGATGGGTGTTCGTCCCGATATAACTCCTCAGATTGCTAGGATAGACGCTCATACCCTGCGCAATCGAGGTCCGTCTAGATTATGTTATGTAGGGACCGTTCTGCATACGCGCGCTCGAGATGCTTTATCATCTCGCACACCAATTTCGATTGGTTTGGAATTATTTGGCGAGAGTCACCTAAGTGCCGACATCGAGGTTATTCGACTATTTTTGAAGAGTCTTGCGATCAACAACATACGCGACATCTGTCTTGACTTAGGGCACGTTGACATTTGTGGAGGGTTGCTCTCGGCTGCCAAATTGAGTGACGAAAAGAAGTCTGAATTTATCGATTTGCTGCAGCGAAAAGCTATGCTAGAGATGGAACAATGGGTTCCCAGATATGTTGATGATGAGCAACTCTCGGAATGGCTTCTGCTGCTTCCGAATTTAATCGGTGGAGCAGAAATTTTAGATTTAGCAAAACAAAAACTTCATGGTGCCCCAAAACAGGTGATTGATGCTCTCGATCAACTAATAGCTGTGGCCGATGCCATTAATGATACGGGAGTGAGATTGTACTTTGATCTGGGTGAATCGCCGGGCTACGGCTATCATACCGGCTTGGTATTCGCGGCTTACATTTCAGGGTATGGAAGAGCGCTGGGCAATGGAGGGCGTTACGATCATATAGGTGAGGTTTATGGTCGGTCCCGTCCCGCAACCGGATTTGCTTTTGATTTAGATTCACTTATTAACGTATCGTTAGAAGCTGTAGATAAAAAACCTGGCATCTTTTTCTTGGAGCGGCATGATGCGGAATTTCTGCAGGAGGTTGATCGTCTCAGAACCGAGGGAGAGCGGGTTATACAGATTTTTTCTGCCAACCCGATAGATCACACGGAAATTAATTGTGATCGTGAGCTGGTGAGGGAAAATGGACACTTTGCTATAAAAAAACTAGCTTAACAGAATGTTAATATTCTATGTAAAGTAGTAAGTGAAGAGAAAATATGGGTAAAAGTGTGGTAGTTCTCGGTTCTCAGTGGGGTGATGAGGGCAAGGGAAAAATAGTTGATTTACTTACCGATAAAGCAGGCTTAGTAGTCCGGTTCCAAGGCGGTCACAATGCTGGACATACATTGGTCATCTCTGGAGAGAAAACCGCTCTTCACCTTATTCCATCGGGAATTTTAAGAGACTCCGTAATGTGCGCTATCGGAAATGGCGTCGTATTAGCTCCAGATGCGCTGTTATCAGAGATCGTAATGCTTGAAGGCAAGGGAATAGACGTGCGATCTCGTTTGCATATCTCAGGCAATTGCCCTCTTATTATGGAATACCATGTCGCACTTGATAAAGCTCGCGAAACAGCGCGTGGCCAGGCAAAGATTGGCACTACCGGCAGGGGTATTGGCCCCGCTTATGAAGATAAGGTTGCTCGACGCGGGTTAAGGTTGAGTGATCTATCTGACATGAAACTTTTTTCAGAAAAATTACGTGAATTATTGGACTATCACAATTTTTCATTGACACGCTTCTACTCCAAAGACCCTGTAGAGTATGAGAATTTGCTTGATTCATCATATTTTTGGGCTGAGAAATTATTACCAATGAGAAGCAATGTGACCGAATTGTTGCTTCAAAGCCGCAAATTAGGAAAAAATATTCTTTTTGAGGGAGCTCAGGGCTGTCTTTTGGACATAGATCATGGCACTTATCCTTTTGTAACATCTTCCAATACTACGGCGGGCGCAGCCTCCACAGGGACCGGTTTTGGGCCGCTTTACCTGAATGATATTATGGGCATAACTAAGGCGTATACCACGCGGGTTGGTTCGGGACCTTTTCCGACCGAGCTCAAGGGCGATTTAGGTAAATATTTGGGTGAAAAAGGACGGGAATTTGGAACGACAACGGGTCGAGAGCGGAGGTGCGGTTGGATAGATGTCGTTGCTCTCAGGAAAGCGGTCGCCATCAATAGCATATCAAGTATTTGTCTTACCAAGCTGGACGTGTTGGATGGCATAGAGTCAATTAATATCTGTGTGGATTATGAATATCCCCATGGTACTTCGGCCAACATGCCACAGCACTCAGATGAGTACAGAAATATAGTGCCGCGATACGAGACGCTGCCAGGCTGGGCCGAGATTACCGCTGGAGTGAGAGATTTCGGGGGCCTTCCGGAGAATGCAAAAAGATATGTGAAGCGAATTGAGCAACTCATAGGAACTCCAATTGATCTGATTTCAACTGGCCCAGATCGGTCTGAAACGATAATAATTAAACATGTCTTTGATTGAATTAGCTTTCTGGGGGAAACCAAGCTATGACTCCTGACGTGAGCCCCTCTCTTTTGGACTTAATCGGTAATACCCCGATGGTGAAATTAACTTCGTTTGATACAGGCCTATGTGAACTTTACGTCAAGCTCGAGTTTCAGAATCCGGGTGGCTCGATTAAGGATCGAATTGCTTTGTCTATCATCGAAGATGCTGAAAGATCAGGCGAGTTGGTTTCTGGCGGCACCATAATTGAAGCAACTGCAGGAAATACTGGAATTGGGCTTGCTCTTGTCGGGGCGTTAAAGGGTTATCAGGTCATTTTGGTAATTCCTGATAAAATGAGTCGAGAAAAGATTTTCCATTTGGAAGGCCTTGGAGCACGGATTGTTATAACACGCTCTGATGTGCCCGAGGGTCATCCTGAATATTATCAAGACCTTGCAAGACAGATTGCTTCTGTTACTAAAGACAGTTTTCTAGCCAATCAGTTTTCAAATCCGAGCAATCCTGCTGCGCATCGAACACAGACCGCACCAGAAATTTGGCGTCAGATGGATTGCAACGTCGATGCAGTGGTGACGGGTGTCGGCTCGGGTGGGACGGTGACGGGCCTAGCTGAATTTCTAAAAGAAAAAAATCCCAGTATACAAATGGTCGTTGCTGATCCAGACGGTTCTGTTGTTGCGGATGCGGTGACAAAAGGACACTATAATTATGATGGGGGATCTTGGTTAGTTGAGGGTATTGGTGAAGATTTTATACCAGACAATCTGAATCTCTCTCTTACGGATGATGCGGTCGTAGTTTCTGACAAAGAAGCATTCAGGGCGCTCGACATTTTGCTTAAGAAGGAGGGAATTTTGGGAGGTTCCTCGTCGGGAACTCTAATTGCTGGAGCTGTGAAATGGTGTCAGAAGCAAGAAGTCGCAAAGCGGGTAGTAACCTTTGTCTGTGATACGGGAAACAAGTACCTTTCGAAGGCATATAATAAATCGTGGCTGCATGATAATGATTTGTCCGAGAAAACATCTTCTGGAGACCTGAGTGATCTCATTAACTGCAGGGCAGATGAGGGTGAAATGATTGCTGTCGCGAGTTCCGATACCTTGACCACAGCGTATAATCGCATGCGGTCTGCAGATGTCTCTCAGATCCCAGTAATTGATGATAGCAACTTGGTAGGGGTCCTTGATGAGGGCGACTTGCTCATGACAGTGAGTTCTGACCAGTCAACCTTCGTTATGCCTGTATCAAAGTTCATGACGACTAATTTAGTTATATTGCAAAAAGACTCTACCATAGATGAGGTGCAAAGAGTGTTGGCTGGAGGCAAAGTGGCGATAATTTTTGATGCCGATAAATTTCTAGGATTCGTCACTAAGGTTGATTTAATAAACTATTTCAGGCGTCTTGCATGACTCAATGGTGTTGCGGAACCGATGAAAAAAACGTTTAACGGATTTGAGACCAAAGCCATACATGCCGGGCACGAGCCTGATGCCACCACGGGTGCCATTATGACACCCATTTACACTACGTCGACATATGTTCAGAAAAGCCCCGGGGTTCATAAAGGCTTCGAGTACTCAAGGACGCATAACCCTACACGCAAAGTGTTGGAGGCTTGCATTGCAGAACTTGAGAGTGGCGGTGAGGGCTTTGCCTTTGCGTCGGGCATGTCTGCCATTGCGACGGTCCTCGAAGTTCTGAATACAGGTGATCACGTCATTGCGATGGATGATCTGTATGGGGGTACATATAGGTTATTTGAAAATGTTCGTAAAAGATCGGCGGGCTTGGACTTTAGTTTTTGTGACCTTAGTGACTCGAGGCAATTGGAACGAGCATTGACTAACTCTACTAAAATGATCTGGGTTGAGAGTCCGACTAATCCTTTGCTCAAGTTGGCTGATTTCAGAGCCATAACGGCTTTTTCAAAGCGTAATAACTTAATTTCTGTATGTGATAATACCTTTTGTTCCCCGGTCATTCAGCGCCCCTTGGAATATGGATTTGACATCGTGGTGCATTCGGCGACCAAATATCTAAATGGGCATTCCGATATGATAGGTGGTGTCGCAGTCTGCTCTTCAAATAGAGTCGATCTTGCCGAGCAAATTAGATATCTGTCTAACTCAACTGGCTCAATTATGAGTCCGTTTGACAGCTTTTTAGTTACCAGGAGTCTTAAGACGTTGTCATTACGTATGGGTAGGCATTGTCAAAATGCTCAACGTATTGCTGAGTTTTTGGAATCTCACCCAGCGATTGAGAAAGTACTTTACCCTGGTTTGAAATCTCACCCGCAGCATGATCTCGCCAGTAATCAAATGACGGGATACGGCGGAATGATAAGCATTGTTGTCAAGGGTGGAGTAGGAAGAGCCATCAGATTCACAGAGAACACTGAATTATTCGCGCTTGCCGAAAGCTTGGGTGGCGTTGAGAGCCTGGTGGAACATCCTGCTATAATGACACATGCATCTGTTCCAGAAGAGATTCGAGAAAAGATCGGTATAGTTGATGGATTGGTACGGCTATCTGTTGGCATAGAAACCGTCGACGATCTTTTAATTGACCTAGAAGCTGCTCTCGGCGCAGATTAGGGCATACGTTTTTCGATGCAATTATTTTCTTGGGAATTTAAGTGACAGGCAGGGGTTCGCTGTATGCTACTATGACTCGATCCTCATTAAGTTGGTAGAGATGATGAACGCGCTTGGGTAAGTCATTTAGAATAGATTCAGTGACCCGCTGATAATGCTGAATAAAGGAGTTTATTTCTTCAGGATTCATGATCTCATGAGGAGTTTTAATGCTAGATATTTGATGCTTCTCCATTAGCTTTTGCTCTTGCTCCAACCGCCAGCTGCAGACCTGCTCGAAAGATGGTGCCCTTAGCATGATCCAGCGGTCAATATAGCCGAAAAGTTTTTGGTAGGGCCCTGCTATAGATTTATTTACATATTCTCGCCAAATATAATAGGGGTCGCAATCCCGCTCAAGCCTGTTGATATCGATCCGCAAATTCTCAGTTTTCTCAGCATTTGCGCCCAGACACCACCCCTCCATAACAATCAGATCTGGGGCATCGGATACCCGAGAGAATTTATTAATGTGGCATCGATCATCAATGCTTTTGTCGAAACGTGGAACAAGAATATCCTTTGAGCAATCGATCAGCTGGTCCAGAACATGCATGGCGAGATCGATATCGTGGGTTCCTGGGACACCACGGGTGGCAAGTAGCGGATGAATATCTCGTCCAAGTTGCTTTCGTGTGTGCTTAGTGTGATAGAAATCATCAATCGATATAGGTAAGGCCTTTAAATTTAATTGTACTGCAACAACAGTGCAAAGATAGTCTGCAAGAGCCGATTTCCCTGAACCCTGTGATCCACTAATGCCCAAAATGAGAGGTTGCTTTCTTCTTTTAAGCATTGGTCGCAGTTTCTTGATAACGGGCAAAAACCACCTGTTGGCCTCGCCAAGATAGCTAGAGCTCAATTTATTGCGGTCAAGAAAAGCCTTTTCAGTTGCGTTCACAAATCAAACACTCGCCACAGATTAATCTTTCAATTGTGTCAAATTTAATTGTCGCAAGTTCGGGCTATTCTTAGCAAATTGACGAGCGATCTTGAATTGAGGTAAACAAATAGCAATATACATGTATCAAGTTGACCAGTAAACTTAATCCACTTAAGTACACTATTTGTCAAATAGAGTAATCGGACAAAGGAAAAAGCTATCTGTAGAACAATGGTTCAGACCACAGCAGTAATGGTATTGATGGGTTGCGTCGCTTATACGAAACTAAAAACGTGTCCTAGCCTCCAAACGACACTCTGGATGCGCATTTAAATCGACTTAAAACTAATCGATGGTATTCTGAGTCTTCTGAGAGATTATGAGCGAGGATTCGGGTGGTTGCCCACCAAACCAATCAAACTCATTTGGCGAAGAACATAATTTTGTCCATCGGCGATAGAATGGATGTTGCCACGGTTACCGCCGCACGAATATTAGAAGGACAAAATTAAGGGCTGAGTGGAGAGGAAAACTCTTTCAGTTTTGGTCAGTTCCCTTTCTTAGGTTTGGTTAAAACATACAACGTAGACGCTCAGACCCCAGATTACGCTGGGACCATAACAGCTATCATGAGTTGAATGAAAACTGACTTTGGAGTTTTGGGTGTCAATGAACATGTCGTTCGGAGAGACTGTAATAGTAAGTCGGGAAATGAAGTTATCAGCGCCCTTGCGTTGGCGGAGATTGCTGGCCTTTCAACTGGTTTAGTTTCAACTGCGCGAATAACGCATGCCACTCCGGCTGCAGCTTACGCGCGTATCGTGTAGAGAGGATGGGAAGACATTTCTTCTATGCCAGAGGCAGCGATAACAGCTGGATGCGAGGATATTGCTGCGCAACTGATAAGCTTCGAAGTGAACCTAGAGCGTAAATTCCGCAACATTGATGTAGATGGTTTAGAAGTTGTGTTTGGGGGGGACCGCGACATTTTTTACCGAGAACCGTCGTCCATGAAAGTGGCTTTCAAGGTTTGCTTAATAACCAGAGAGATCTAATCTATGAATGGACAAATAACTATCGACACGGCACTTTTGTCACTAATAAAGAAGAGCTTGCGGCAGTTGACACAAATGTATGTCAGAAAGTACTCGGCCTTTTTAGCGACATGCACATGTTATATTAGTCTGTTCGCATTTCGTCTGAATCAAACCAAACATCATTGACTTACATGACAAAGCGAGCGATCGAACTGTCAAGTGATAACCCCAAAGGATTTTTTCTGGTCATCGAATCAGGCCGAATTGATCACGCGCATCACGCAAATAATGCGTATAACGCACTTAACGAGACTATTGAGCTTTCCGCCGCCGTGCGAGCTACTTTAGATTTAACAAGTTTTGAGGAAACTCTTATGATTGTGACCTCAGATCATGGACACGTCATGACTATGTCGGGCTATCCCAGGTGAGGAAAATCAATCCTGGGAAAAGTGGTTTCGGTTGGAAAGAGCATATTTGCAAAAGATTTGGAAAATCTTCCGTATACGACATTGGGATACCAGAATGGCTCAGGCTTTAGAAGTGGAGGAACGGCAACTAATCCTGATTTGGCTTATATAAGTCCAGCTGCATCTGGACATCAGGACCTCAGTAAAGAAGATTCTACGCAGAGTGGTTCTCATCAGGAGTCACTGGCCTCGCTATATGCTGAAACTCACTCTGGCGAGGATGTAGTTGTTTATGCTTCGGCCCCGGAACTCACCTCGCAACTGGTACAATGGAACAAAGTGTAATCTTTCACATTATGAATTATGCAGGAAGCCTAACTAGTAAGGCGAAAGCTGCGCTTGCTAATAAGCGGCAATAGCAATTATCTCTATTCATGCCGATTAATCCCAACTTGATCGTTACAAAATAGGTTTAACCTCTTTACATGTGCCTGAACCGAGGATCTCAAAGAAACAGGTATAGAGTATTCCTTTATATTCAACTAAAAAAGTGTGAGACCTTCCGTCGGGTCCTTCTCCGGTACTAATTATATTGCCGGCTGAAATTATCCGCTTCAGAGCATCCATTTCATTACTCCTTTTTTCTTCCGCTTCTCTCCTTTCTCTCTCCTTCTTTGGCTGCGCCAGCCACTCGTCATATATTCTCGCCACTTCTCCATCGTCAGCTACGGCAGAAGCGCTTATCAAAATGGAGGTAATCAAGAAAATTATTTTCATCATCTCTCCTCTTGTTGTACTCTATTCATCTATTTAAAGGGTTTAATTCTTACCCGGTGAAATTTCTCTCTACTTTGCAGCTATAATACAAGTTCTTGATACCAATAACTGCGGCAGTGTTTTGCTAATGAAATATAAACTATTAAAATTGAATGCGGGGCTTCACTGGACAACAATCGTCAGCGAGAAAATTCTACTTGCTGTAATAGGAATAGCGACCTGTGTTGCATCTGTCCAATACCTTTATAACATGTTTTTGGCGCGAGAAATTCTTCTTGCTGATTTGTTCATGTTATTTATCTTTGTTGAGATTATTGGGATG
The DNA here is from genome assembly GCA_902557735.1 of Porticoccaceae bacterium. GTDB lineage: Bacteria > Pseudomonadota > Gammaproteobacteria > Pseudomonadales > Porticoccaceae > TMED48. Next base: position 5,702 of record CACEBC010000030.1, on the reverse strand, counting down.
GTGGGTGCTTTTTACAGTACCAGCAGGATACCTGTAACCTTGCCAATAATCATCGCTATAACCGCATTATGTCGGTTGATAATTATGCAAAGCAAAGAGATGGAACCTTTGGTTGTGCTGGGGGAATCGGGAGCGATTCTAATCCTTTCTATTGCCGCATACATAATGAGTATGAAAGATCGTATTAGTCGAGAGAAAGACAAAGAATTTCGCGATGAGAATCAGGAGAAAACTTGATCCTCTCGCTCATGAAACAATGTTCTTGATTGCCGTCTGCTGATCGGTAGCTGGTCCGTCAGATGCTGGTGACGTGCTTTATGAGATTTAGTCATCCCATCCTCCTACTTTTTTTGGCAACAGTCTGTCTGTTTGTCAAGCCATATTCCCTCGCAGAAATAGCCATTGATGGCGTGCTTGATGAGCCCGAATGGGCGGAAGCAATGCAATTCAAGAATTTTGTCTCGGTTGTTCCTCTGACAGGAAGTCCAGCAAAATATGCGACAACGGTTCGGGTTCTAGCGAGCGAGGACGGCATATTTTTTGGCTTTGAAAACCATCAACCGGCAGAGGTTAAACGCATAAGACGTCAATTTGCGAGAGATGCTGATGTGGAGGCCGATCGTAATATAGTAAGCATTGATTTTGAGGGAAATGCTCTGGTTGGTTATTGTTTCGTTGTGGGCTCCGCTAATTCAAGACAGGATGCGACCCAGACCAATTCTGAATATTCAAATGCTTGGGATGGCACATGGTACTCGCAGACACATGAGGATGGAGAGTACTGGTATAGTGAAATACATATTCCCTGGACCGTGGCTCCAATGTCTAAAGCAGCAGATGGTCGAAAAAAAATCTCACTTTGGTTCTCTCGAGTGGTTTACGACGAATCGTTGCGCTTTGCTTTTCCAGATGCCTTTTACTCTAGGCCTACTTTTCTAGAGGATTGGCACACTATTGAGTTGGACTACAAAGGTCAGGCGACACTCGACTTGTTTCCATACATAAGCTATGCGGAGCAGATTCGGGAGTCGGGCGATTCCGCCGGAGAGAACAGATTTGAAATCGGTTTCGATGTCATATGGCGGCCCAACGGCAGCACTCAAGTGACAGGGGCAATTAATCCTGACTTTGGTCAAGTCGAGAGTGATGACTTGGTTGTTAATTTTACGGCGTTCGAAACTTTTGTTAGTGAAAAGCGACCTTTCTTCACTGAAAATCAATCGCTTTTTAGCAGCTCAATACCAAATGACGATCAGATATTATACACGCGGCGAATAGGTGCAGGAAATTCTGATGGTCTCATGGATATTGATGTTGCGTTAAAAACAACGCACTTTGGTGATAACGTTGATTTGGGTCTCTTTGCGGTATTAGAAAGTGATCAGGGTGACAGATTTGGAGGCGAATTTTTCGCCAGTCGCTTTCAACGAAAAGTGAATGATCTCACTGTAGGGCATCGTCTTACATACTCTGACAAACCAATACTTGAGCGGCAAGCCACAGTTCAAGCTATAGATCTTGATTGGCAGAATCAAACCGGACTGCGGATCAAAGGTGAATTGCTTTTTAGCGATGTAAGACGCGGTTCGGATGCCGCTGGTAGCAGATTGGAAATAGAGGAGCAAGATTTTGCGGGCTGGACAAAGCTATCCTATGGCCCCAGTGATGCTTGGAAGCACAATTTGTTTCTTTCGCGCTATGGTGATGAATTTGACCTCAATGACTTGGGTTTCATGAAGCGAAATGATATTACCGAAGTTTATGGGAGCTCTCGTTACAAACGACTGAAATATGATTCTGATTCGATTCTCTTATCTAGTTCGACTAAACTGGATTTTGGCTACTCCGAAAATTCCGCTGGCCTTAGGCTTGAGAGTTGGCTTGGTTTTGAAAACGAGTGGGATTTTCGCTCGACAAGGTCGATAGAGTTTAATTTTGGTGTTTTTTCCAGCGGATGGGATGATCGAATTACGCGCGGCAATGGCATTGCTGCATATTCACCTGGCTATTGGAGCTACGCTGAATATCGAAGTCCACAAGGGGATCAATTCAATTATTTTGCTGCTCTCGAGGCAGACTATAACCCAGAACAAGAGCTTTCGTGGAAATTATCTTTCGGCCCCGAGGTTTATGCGACCGACAGCCTAACGTTAAGCACCTTTTTTAGCTTCGGTAGGAAGGAGCATTGGTTGATTTGGGACTCCGATACACACCAGCTTGCCGGGTATGATTCCGCGTTCTTCGATATGAACTTAGGCCTCGATTGGTACCCATCTGAACGGCATGAAGTTCGAATTAAGTTCCAGTGGGTTGGTATCGATGCAGAGGTGGTGAGTGGCTATGTGCTAGATGACAAAGGAAGACTTATTACTTCTGACTCGCCTTCTCTGAACTTTAGTTTGAGTGACACTGCACTTCAATTGCGCTACCGCTTCCAGATCGCACCGCTATCAGACATATTTCTTGTCTATAGCAGAGGTGGCTATTATGAGAGTCAGAATGGTGAGGAAGGTCCCGGAAAGCTGTTGCGTGAGGGTTGGGAAGACGCGATGGTTGAGACGTTTATCGCCAAAATTCGTTACCGTTTTTAGTTTGTGCTCTTGCGCACGGCGCTTCCCCAATAATTATAACCTGCAAAGCGTGGCGTTTTAGGAAGGTACATTCTCTCCAGAGTCTTAATTTCAAATCCTGACTCGTTTATGACGAAGCCGATATCCCGATTGAGGTTGCATCCACCGGCCATTTTGCCCCAGAAAGGATTGATGCGATTTTGCCAGCGAGCGACTGACTCATCCGGTGCCAAGCCATGTTCGCAGAAAAGTAACTGCCCATTCTCTTTAAGAACTCGCAAAGCCTCTTGGCATACTTTTAGCGTGTCATTTACCGTACAGAGGGTATAGGTCACCAGGACGGTATCTATAGAACTATCTGGGAGACAAATGTCCTCGGCGTATCCCTGTAAAAATTCGACATGAAGGTTCTGCGCGTCAGCTACCTTTCGAGCCATAGTGCTGAGCTCTGCGGAGGGGTCAAGGCCAATGATCTTATCGATTTTAGCATTGTCGTAATATTGAAAGTTTAATCCTGAGCCCACGCCCAGCTCTAGAACTGTGCCCCCGGCCAAGGGCACTATTTTCTCGCGTTGTCGGGCAATGGGCTTGGCGCTACAAAGAAAATTAAGACATCTAGGCAGCAAATGCTTTTCGTAAAATGAACTCACTTGTTGTTCCTCCGAGAGTTTTTAACCCTTAAATCACGGGTATCAAGGGTGAGTTTGGGTCTGCTGATTGATCAAAAACAACTACTTGCAGTATCATGCGTCTGCCAAGCAAAAAGCGATTTGATACGCTATATGGCGTTGTAGCCGCCGTCCACCGGAAAAATTGTACCTGTGACCCACTTTGACTCATCAGAAGCCAAATAGATGGCCATATATGCGATGTCTTCAGGGTTTCCCAGACGACCTAGAGGAAACATTTCTCCCGCTTCGGCCAACGCTTGATCCAAGGGAGTTGAACCGCCAAGGACATTGCCACCGCGCTCCTCATAGACAGATGTAACAAGAGGAGTTGGAATGGTACCAGGGCATATTACATTTATGCGGACGTTGTCCTTCGCATACTCAATGGCTGCCTGTCGAGTTAGTGCTACCACCCCCCCCTTTGCCGCAGTGTAAGCTGCCACACCACTCCATGCCGTGAGTGCTGTCAAAGAAGATTGATTAATAATCGAACCTCCTCCCTGCGAAACCATATGTGGAATTACTGCTTTATTTGATAAGAAAACGCCAGTAAGGTTTACCCCGATAACTCGATCCCATTCATTTTTTGTCGTGGTTGTAACTGAGCCGGCGCCGGGCACGCCAGCATTCGCAAATAAGATATCTACTCGGCCGAAAGTATCAAGGGTCTTGGTGACCATCATCTCGTTAGATTTTTCTTCTGATACGTCTGCCTTTATAAAAGATGCTTGTTCAAAGCCCGGATTTTCTTCTATTAATTGAGCTGTTGCTTGCGCCGCTGCCTCGCTGATATCGGCGCACATAACCCTCGCTCCTTGAGCCGCAAAATGAATTGCAGAGGCTTGACCCAAGCCAGAACCTGCACCCGTAACAATGGCAGTTTTTCCGAGCAACCTTTCTCCGGTCTTAATAAGATTTGTATTTTTCATCGTTGTCCAATCCTGTAACAGTTTGATAGGTCTTTGCACTTGCAATGTTACATCAAAAAGGGTGTGCTAGTTAATGTAAGGTACGTGCTTTCATTTCAGAGTTGTGATCATACTTTAATTTGTTTGTTTTTAGATTGCTAAAAATTTTTATCGATTGCCAAAGCCTTGGCAAACATACTTGGATCAACATTTCCTCCCGATAAAACCACTATAGCCGGATCGCTAATGCTAGTCTGCTTGTGGAAAAGAGCTGCGGCTAGAGCCACAGCGCCGCTCGGCTCGAGCACCAATTTTAAATGGTGAAAAGCTGCGACCATTGCGTGCAATGCTTGATTTTCCGAAACCACTAGCCCTGGGCCACAAAGTCTTTGCATGATGGGAAAAGTTAGCTTCCCCGGGCTTGGAGCCATTATTGCGTCACACACTCCTTCTAAAAGCTTCTCATTGTGACATATTTTTCCTTTGGCAAGTGATCTTGCTGTATCATCGAAACCTTCGGGTTCGCACGTGCGCGCTCTTAAGCCGGGTGCATTTGCTTCTAGGGCCAAAGCGATCCCGGATGTTAACCCACCGCCCCCGCAGCAGATCAGCACATCCGCATTTTTTATGCCATGAGATTCGGCCTCTAAAGCAATCTCAAGGCCGACTGTTCCCTGACCTGCGATAACCATAGGATCGTCATATGGTTTAATAATAGTGAGACCGCGTTCGTCGGCTAATTGAAAAGCAATGTTCTCGCGGCTTTGTTTAGCTCGATCATAAAGTTTGATCTCTGAGCCAAGTCTCCTCGTTCTATTAATTTTTACTTTAGGTGCGTCGTGGGGCATGACAATCACTGAAGAGCAATTATGCTGCTGTGCTGCTAGGGCTATTGCTTGAGCGTGATTTCCCGAGGAGTAAGCCACTATTCCATTTGCCAGCGTAGATTTGGGCAGCTTTGAAATTGCAGAAAATGCTCCCCGATATTTGAAGCTACCGGTATGTTGGAGGCACTCTGGTTTGACCAAGATGCGACGGCCCGCTAGTTCGTTCAGAACGGTTGATGACATTAGTGGTGTGCTGAAAGTTCGACCATGTAATCGTTTTGCCGCTTCTTTAATCTGTTTAATATTCAAAAGGAAAAGCTCATGCTAAATTTTAGTTGCCTCATCGCTTACATGGATTTTTTATGTCGTCTATTTGGTTTGTTCAAGATAGTGACCGACCATTCGTAAGGCAGTATCATAGACTTTAAATGATAACAAAAAGGAGCAACAAACTTTGCGTTTAATGAATTTAGCATTCGCATTAACTGTATATACGGCCATGGTTTCATGCGGGATATCTGATAGGACCGCTGAAAAAAGATCTAGTGCGGAACAGCCTGCTTCATTGAGTTCGTTGGATGAAATGCGGTCCCGTCGTCCCTCAACTTTCTCTGAGAACGATTTAGCGGCTTCCCATCGAGGATCTGAACTTTATTCCCAGCATTGCGCCAACTGTCATGAAGGGCAAGTATACAAAGCGCCCAATGCGTATTGGTTGGGCATCAT
>CACEBC010000029.1 GCA_902557735.1 Porticoccaceae bacterium | reverse complement strand
CCATTTTTCTAGCCTGGTTTAGCTATACCTTATTCACCATGTACTCGGGTTCCAAAGGGGTGATTCTGACAGATACGCTGATGTTTCTCCTATTTTCCAGTGCAACTGTAATTTTTGTCTTCTGCATTGTTGATGGGATGGGAGGAACAGTGCAAGCAATTGAAGATTTGACTCGAATTGAAAGCAAGCCAGACTTAGCAAGCTGGCACGGCACAATTGGATCAGGTACCGAGTGGCTAACGCCGACGGATTACCTTATTTGGAGCCTTGTCATGGATATGTCCTGGGGCTTCGTTTATGCGGTGGGGCCTTGGCAGGCGAGCCGACACCTCATGGCACGGGATGAGCATGTTGTAATACGGGCAGCCATCTATGCCTGCCTCGCAGTCGCTGCGATGCAAATTCTAGTTTACGGTGTTGGCGGATTAGTTAACGTGTCAAACGCAGAGATCTCGCCTCCAGAGACTGTAATAATCTGGGCGGCCAAAAACTTGGTGCCAGAGTATCTCGGCGCCCTGTTACTTGCAGGAATAATGGCAGCAGCATTGTCCTCTGCATCAACTTTTCTGTCTCTGGTCGGTTTTAGTGTTAGCAATGACATCCTTTCGCGCCAAGATGAATTGACACTCAGCACCTCGAGGCTCTCTATGTTAACAACCGGCGTTATTGTGCTGCTTGGCTGCCTAATTTTTCCGCCTAATATATTTTGGCTCATGCTTTTCATTGGCACAGTGTTCGCCTCTAGTTGGGGTCCGGTAGGATTTATGAGCATCTGGAGCAAATCTATCACCGCAGACGCAGCTTTCTGGGGCATCATAGCGGGTTTTTCGGGGAACGTGATTCCAGCAGGGCTAGATTATTTAGGCCTCATTCAGTTGCCTAGTTACCTCAATCCAGCCCTGCTGGGAGGGGGTTTGAGCCTGTTAATTATTATATTCTTGTCCAAACAAGGCGCGGTGACGGAACGCGAAGTAAGTTTCCGCGAGGATCTTCATCGAACCCCAAATGAAGATTATGATCAAAAAAAGGCCAAAACGACAGTATGTGCTTCCGCATTTTTGATTTTGTATGGCGCTGTGATGCCTTTCCTCCTTATATGCTTTTACGTTATCCCGTATCAAAAAGGCACGGGACAATTGTTATCCGATGGCTCAGTGGATTTAATGACCGGAGAGGCAATCTTGGCAATGCTAACCGCACCAGTTTTTATTTCCTTGGGTCTGATAGTAAATAAAGTTATACGAAGAAGATATAGCCTTGCAATAAGAAGTATTGATAAGCAACTATAAATTTGTGGAAGTAAGACGTTACCTGAACTGGTACGTATTTAATGGTTTAGTTAGTATACATCCGTCAACTGGCCGGCCGATTGGCGTTATCTAACGATAATGAGGTAGGACAATGAGAGTTTTTATGGTTACTGTTTTTTTAATTTTCTTGAGCGGCTTTTGGCTGCTCTCCGGACTGGGCTTACCAATTTGGTTAGTACCATAGCTAAGGAAACAAGCGATCAAACTGGTCCTTAGCTGGTTTACTGAAAAAAAACTTTCAACATCATCTGGAAACGCAGTTTTTTTAAATCCCACCCTGTCAAGCCAACCATACCGATGAGGGTTAATTCATGCGTCTTCGATCTAATGAATTGCGTGCTTTGTCGCTTACCAATCGTTTAGCCGCATAACCTCGTTTAGAGGTCGTCGAGCAGCAGCTTTGAATTTAGTACCCAGTGTGAATGCAACTGGGATCATCGCAATTTGTGTGACTTCTTCAACTGGAATCCCCACTATTTTTCCCACTTCGCGTTCGAAAGGCAGATGGAGGGTTGTCCAACATGTACCCATTCCCCGAGCCCGGGCCGCTAGCATAAAGTTCCAAACCGCTGGAATAATTGATGCGTACATGGTGGCCTGATATTGAACATTGTACGCTACTTGTTCGGCATCGAGGCGCCCAAGAATGCATGGAATCATCAAGACAGGGATATCCTTCAGATTTTCAGCTAAATAGTTTATTGAGCTCAACACGCGGTTTTTCGCGGAGTGCGCGCCATTCAGTTCTTCTTCAGCACTATTTTGCCTGAGTTCAAAGAGATCATGCCCCTTTTTATACCACTCAGCTATCGCTTTTTTCTTATCGGGATCAGTCACAATCATAAAGCGCCAGTTTTCACCATAAGTACTTGTGGGCGCCTGAATCGCTAAGTCCATGCACTCATCAATAACAGACATTGGCACCGGCTTTACAAGATCAAGCCTTTTCCGCACCGAGCGAGTTGTTTTTAGAAGCTCATCTGGCGTTAAATCAAGCAATGGCATTTTTTGTTTCCTCCCGATTGTTTTTCAACAACGACAAATTTCAATGTTCAGCCAAGTCACTACGCAGTTCGAGGTGTTTTGGGCTTTCACATCGGTTGGATAAGGTTTCTTAAGAGTTTTGTGTGACACAGGTTTTTGATCTCATAAAACTGAGAAAACCCATTTGTGACGCCTAACGTGTTGATCTAAAACGAAAAGGGAAAAGTATACGTAGTATTCCGAGTTGTTTGCACTGAACGAGTGATGTTAAAGAAAAATGATCTGCCTCACAAAATATGCGCTCATTGCGAACGTAATTTTGCGTGGCGCAAAAAGTGGTCTAGATGTTGGCGTGAGGTGCGATTCTGCTCGAAACGATGCAAAAACGAGGCAAAAGCCGCCACGCGAAAGATTTTTGAGCAGAAATCCTTGAGCCCATCATAGTAATTCTAAAGGCATGAGGTCCATTGGTATAAGCCCGACGTTTCGGACATCTCGACTTGGATTGAACGGGGTGAGCCGTCTGAAGGCTTTAATCCACTGGAAAGCATCACCTCACACCACCGCCCTTATGCAGCTGCCGAATCCAACACGATAGCTAAAAAGCCGCTAGAGACCTCTGGCAAGCCTTTTAACTTTCATCATGTGGCTGTCAAACGCCTTTGCGGTCATGTTAGGAAGCACAGAATAGAATCTCAGGTAATCTGTTTTCAAACCGCCCAGTTGAAAAACAGATTTCTTTATCCTTCGGTAAGGTATGTTGTCAAACAGCGAAAAATTGAAATACGTTACCATCGGGCCGCCATAGGTTATTGATACAATGCCGAGTTTTCCTTTCATCGCCCCAGCAATCGGATACCCATAGTTTTTGAAAAACTTGCTTTCAGGAAAAATAGAACGATAGTTGAAAAACCAAGGCGGATGGAGCACCCAATCTATCCAGTTTTCAAGGATCGAATTGAGTCGCAGATTGTGGCAAGACCCTATCAGCAACATAACGTCACAATTATCTAACCTTCTCTGATAATCCAGAACCAGTTCAGGAACGGGGTTGATTTCACCATTGTAAAACGGAAGCTTTTCTGACTCCTCGAATAGATTAACCAAGTCCACGTTATGTCCGCATGAAGTTGCCTCCGCAACAAAAGTATCTCTGACGGCGGCATTGAAGGATGTGGCGGTATTGTAGTGCCCGAAAACGACGAAAATGTTCTTTGCCATTACTTCTCTCTTTGCTGACCTAAGTTGAGTAGACGCGATGATTCACTAGCACTAATGCTAAGTCAACCTCGATATGAGCATTCCAATTGCTCGCAGGGAAAACAAGTTTCCAATAACCCCCACCACATAGGTTAAAGCTGCAGCTCTCAGAACTGACCGACAAGCAACATGGTACTCTTCGGGTACCTTTTCTTTAAGAATTGGAAGAGCCCTCTTGAAACTAGCATCTAATTCGACGTCGAGCGTAATTAAATGGATGACGAGCCCAATGACCGCCGAAAGGATTACAAAAAAAAGACATACCTTGATCAGCGAATACAAGCCGGTCGCGTAGATAGCAGGCAAACCAAGAAATAAAATCGCACTGCCCAGGCGCGAGATCCAAGCTGTGCGCTCCACGATTAAAGTCCGCTGTTTAAGCGGTTCATATCTCTCAGCGTGCTGAATAGCATGGCCGATCTCGTGACAGACAATCGAGATGGCTGTGAGGCTTTTCCTCGGGAGCCGCTGTTTGGCGATCCGCACCTTGTTTTCTTTTACATCATAATGATCTCCTCCATTCGTCTCTTCTATCTGGACACGTTCCAGCCCTTTCTCTCGGAGAATATCTTGCCCGAATTCACTCGCGGTAAACGGCATATCCACCAAGATTTTATCATGCCTGTTGAACACGAAGTTCAGCCATATGGTTGGTCCAAAAACGAGGAGCATTAGTAAAAGACTTACGATCATTGTTCTATTTGAACACCAAAATTAGTACCTTGATATATTTACGGTTCCAAACGCATGTTTGGACAAAAGTGTGGTAAAAAGAGTTAAAGAGCATCCTAGCGAAGTATGATAGTGGCCTGATGAAGACAAAACAATGATCAAAATAATATTTACAATGCCGAAGAGTTTTCTAATTAAGCACGCGATAACCGCGTCCTCGCAGGCAATTCCGGACCACTCGCTCCTGTTCCCGAGTTGCCTTTTTATATGCCTGCGAGCCGCCGACCACGCCAGTGAAAGCCGCTGATCTTGCAGCGGTATCGCTATTACCAAACACCGCTCCACCTGCACCCCCAACCACAGCGCCATTGATTGCCCCCTTTGTCGCGCGCTCTCCAACTCGAACTTGTTCTGCGAATAACTTACACTCCATCAGATCTAATTCATATTGCGCTGGCGCAACATTGCGACGATCTACTATTACTTCTTCTGGACCAAAAACGCTGTTCCCTGCGCATCCGGGCAAAATTGAAAAGCAAATTAATCGCAAGAAAAACAGCGTATTTATATTTTTCATTTCTTTGTTACCCTTTTTTTATTGTTTTACCATCGGCCTGGCAATTTTCCGGAGCCATAGGGCGCTCACACTTTCCCGATTCCATGCCCAAATCATTCAAACTATTTAATGCATATGACCGCTATTACCTATATTCAATCAACTCGTTCCTCAGAGATACTTAGCCCATGACGCTCCCGTTCACCATCAAGCGATCGGGGGCGAACTCGCTCAGGACGAGATAAGGTTTTTATCAGCTTAATGCGCTCAGCAGGTGACAGTCGGCCCAAGTTCTTTGCCATATGGTCATGCATTTTTTCCTGAAGAGCAGCTGTCGCGGAGCGAACTTTTAACATTGCGTTGCGTGTTTTAACCTCGTCGAAAGGGTCCTTAACGATTGTGTCGTGGAGCTCTCTCTGAGCAAATCGCATTGCACGAAGTTGTGCACGATTCGAATTAAGCTGATGCTGAATCATCCCGCGCAGCCGTTCCTTAGTGCGTTTGTCCTCATCCTTAATCAACCAATCAAGACGCTCTCTTTGATCAGGCCGATTACCCAAGCGTTTTCCTACCTCGATGCCAGCAGCCACGAGGTTAATACCCACCGAGATCAGCAAAGCCGGAATAAGCCAATTTTTAAGGTTCACTGTTGTTGCTCCAATAGGTAAAGCAGCTCCGGCTGCATCGCGCCGGCCAACAAAGCGATTTCCTCATCTAACGTGACATCGTCCCCAGAGCTACCTAGGTAGCCGAGCACGATTCCCGAAATCAACAGCAGGCAACTCATTCCAAGGGGTCTCAATGCCGTTCTAAGAGAACCTGGGCGCGGAAATAACCAGCCTATAATCTGATCAATAGGCGCCAAATATTGCCCAACGGAGACACGTTTTTCTATGGCTAGCCTGAGAGGATCTAATTGTGTCTCGCACAACCTGTATCCATCCAGCAAACGGTCAAATGATTTCGCTTCGTTCATCGCATCACATGCGTCCGGCTCAGTTGACATAAACTCCAGCGCTGAAGCCCTTAAATCATCTGGCCACCGAGTCGGGTCGGAACCCCAAGTTTCAACTATTTTCTTAAATCGTTTAAAGTTCATCACATCCTCAGATTTTCTCTCATTTTTTTCCGTGATCGCCGCAACAAGGATTCGACAGCATCGGAGCTAAGATCAAGCACCGTGCTGATAGCCCTGTGCGACAAACCTTGATAATGAAAAAGAACTAGCGCACTTCGCTGTTGAAGATTAAGCTGCATGAGAGCATGAGCAACTTCCTTGCTCTGTAATTGAATTTCTAGATTGACTAAAGGCCCCTCGTCGTGCTGGTGTTCCAGCCCGGTATAGTTCTTGGTAGAGCGAACAGCAGCAAGACGATAATTATCTACGCAAAGGTTATGTGCGATTCGATGGAGCCAAGTCGAAAGCTTTGATTTTTTTGGATCGTACCGATTCCTCAGGGTCCAAAGCCTAAAAAAGGTTTCTTGAACAATGTCCTCCGCATCCATTGCGGAGTTTGTCATTCGGGAAGCATACGCCATTAGCTGAGACAGATGACGGTCGAGTATGAGGCGGAAGGCAGCGTGATCGCCTGATTGCATTTTAGAAATAATTTGCTCATCAAGTTCCTCAACCATCTTTAGATGGCTCTTTTATATGTCTTCATCTCGAGCATCTGAACTCTCTATTTTATTTCTTAGCATATAGTTCATACGACGCTTATGTGCATAAATGAGTTCTCTCCGGCTCAGCAAATTATCACCAATTCGGTCCATCCGTCTAAATACTTTTCTTTGAGCGGCAACAACTTCATCACCTGAGATAAGTCTATCTCCATTGGCATCAGCCTGGTCGAATTTCTCCCGCATCTTCTCCTGCATCTTCATATGGTAAGACTCAAGCTCGTGAGAGTAGATTGAGCCGTCGCCATCCTCATCGAGTCTGTCAAATGGTCCAGAATTTTTATTCTGGAACTCCTCAAAACTTATTTTTCCGTCACCATTTACATCAATCTGCTCCATACTGGCTTTACCAAGATCACCGAGCGGCTTTGCCAAGACCGAGTTCGCAACAAAGATACAGAAGACCGTTGTTCCAACTTCCTTTATGTACATCTTTAGAACTCCTGAGATTGTTATTCAATGATCATACGCCTGAAGCCAAAAAAACCGTCGAAAATTGGAATAATGAAAGGTAAGAACTTGATGCCTTATCGCGCTGACTTGACTTTGAAAGCTCAATTCATACGTTATTTAATCAGCGCTTTAGTTTATGAGTTTTTAGCAAATGAGCTGCCCCATTTGCATCATTAATCGAAGGCAACTTTCCAAACAAGCGCTCTTTCATTGCTCCATATACTTGGCGGTTACTGCCCAAATGAGTCAGTGATTCTGCTTTTTCTATGGCCCTAGGAAGGAGATCGGAAAGATCGGTAGCCTCAGAAACAATGCCAGCATCTGCAGCATCTGAACCCGTCCACCGTCTGGCCAACTGCACAGTCTCAAAAAACACATTCGCAGGTAGTTTATGTTTGAACAGAGCCAGTTCAGGTTCCGGAATCAACATGCCAATTTCAATTTCATTGGCACATGCAAAACCACGGTCTTTTCTCATGAATCTCACGTCATGACAGAGAGCCATCATAAAGCCAGCCCCAAAGGCATGGCCATTGATGGCGCAAACCGAAGGGATTGACAATGTAATGATGTTGCCCATCAAAGCCATAAACTCTGGAAGAAAAGCATCTCGGTCTGGGCCTTCAGTGTTGGCGATCCAATCAAGATCGAGCCCATTGGAAAAAAATTTTGAACTGCTCGAGGTTGTCACAAGCGCTGCAGGGCCCTGTGAAGCCTCGATTTCATCAATCGCTGAAGCAATGATTCGAACGAATTCCGTATTCCATCGATTCTCCTCATTATCTAATGTTAAGTAAAAAATATTATGTTTTCGTTCGAGTTTAATCATCTTTTTTCCTCTTTTAATTGGTGTTTCATTTGCTAAGTCAAGCTAATATAAGATTGGCAATTTTTCTGCGAATAGTCACCCAAACACTAAATATCCTGTCATTTTTACCGGAAAGTATCTTTAACTAATTCTATCAATCTCATGTCGCTCGATCGATCACCAATAAGAATAATTGTGTAGCAAAACACTTAATTTATTTGCTGCCATCCAAAACACTTACGTCCCTAAGCTCGGCATTAAGTTTGAACCTTGGCCTGAACTGGAAAAAATAATGACAAATTTAGAGTTATAATGAAGATATGCTAAAGTCAATCGACCACCTAATTGTTGTTGTAAGCGATTTAGATTTAGCTGAAACCAACTATACAAAACTATTTGGCAAACCTCCCGTTTGGCGGGGGGCGCACAATGAATTGGGAACAATTAATTCAATATTCAATTTTGAAAACACATATCTGGAACTTCTTTCAGGAGCTGGCCATGGACCCGGATCTGCTTTTGTTAGCCGAACCCTGGAACAAAATGGCGAGGGACTGGCTGGTATAGCATTTGGCACAGAAGATATGAACCGAGTTGTGAGGACATTGAAAACCAAAGTTCATGGTATTTACGAGCCATTAAAAGGCGAAGGATGCAATTTTCTGGACGGCAGGGTTAGAAAATGGAAAACACTTTTTTTGCCCTCCAAACTAAATAGAGGACTGTTCTCCTTTGTCATTGAACATTCAGACGGAGACCTGCATTGGCAGCCAATGGTTAACGAAACAGCAGTATACCGATTAGATCATGTCGTCTTAAAAACGTATGACGCGAATGGTTTCATAGACATTTTCAAGGATGTTTTTGACATAAGGCTCGCGCTTGATAAAACGATAGACAAATTGAAAAGTAGGGTGTTATTTTTTAGATTAAATGAAACTACCATAGAGGTTGTCGAAAGGAAAGAGGAGAACCGTGACAAGCTCTGGGGTTTGGCATGGGAGGTAAAATCAATAGAAGCAACTCGAAATAGACTTCTAGACGAAGGCATTGATGTGACGTCCATCAAGGAGGGCTTGAAAGAGAATACTTTGGTGGCAACGATAAAATCTCATACTCACAACGTAGCCACACTCCTCATTGAACATACATTTTCAAGTGTTTAGATTATAATTTTTGAGTTTTTCTTTGGGAAATCTTTTTTATGCGAAAAGAATTATTCGGCAAATAAAACTGCTTGCGACTCAAACTCAGAACAGATCGTTCACATTACAAGCTACCGCCATTGAATAATGTGTTGCTAACATCTCGCCTTGACTTTTTTTGGATCATAAAAGGGCTTAGGAACAACGGTCGCAGCAAAGTCCTTAGCTCCGATTTGCACGGACAATGATTTACCGAGATGAGCGCACTTCAGCTTCACCATCGCTAGAGCAATATTTTGTTTTAGGCGTGGCGAGTAGACAGCCGACGTTACTTGACCGACGACACCACCGTAGTCAAAAACCTGCCAAAACTGTGTATTGGGGCGAGGCAGAGGCGGTCCCTCTATTACAAGGCCCACGTGTTTTCGGGTAATACCTTCAATCTGGATTTTCTTTAAGGCAGATTTACCAATAAAATCAAACTCGTCATCAAGATCGATTAATCTGTCCATTCCCAACTCAAAAGGATTAGTATCAAGGCCCATATCCGCATGGTATGACAACATCGCCCCCTCAACCCTCCGAATGGTCGAGGTATGGCCAGGCTGAAGACCCTTGCTCTGACCAAACTTCATGATCTTGTCATACAGCTCATTTCCTTGACAAAAATTTAAAAGAAAAATTTCGAATCCGAGTTCACTTGACCAACCGGTTCTCGATACCAAAACCTCTATCCCATCTAGTCTGGCCGGCTTGAACCAATAGTATCTCAGATCAGCAATCTGGTCTCCGAACAGGCCTCTTACAATATCTCTGGATTTAGGGCCCTGAAGCTGCAATGGTGATGCGTCGGGTTCAAAAATATTAACGTTGTAGTCGCCCTGGGCCGCCAAGCCCAAGGCCCATAGGATCACGTCGCTGTCGGCCGTAGAGAACCAAAAGCGGTCATGAGCTATTCGCAGTAATATTGGATCATTTATTATGCCCCCTGCCTGATTGGTGAGGATAACGTATTTGCACTGACCCACTTTCATTTTGCCTAGATTGCGCGGTGACATTATTTGAACGAATTTTGCTGCGTCAGGACCGGCTATCTCGACTTGCCGTTCGACTGCAACATCGCAAAGAATGGCGTGATCCACCAAATTCCAAAAGTTCTGCTCTGGATCACCAAAATCTCTCGGAATGTACATGTGGTTGTATACAGAAAAGGCCTTTGCGCCCCATCGGACTGTGGCCTCAAAAAATGGACTTTTCCTTATTTGCGTCCCAAAACCAAAGTCATCCTCATTTGTTTTTTCGTAATTGATGATGGTCATCGGTCACTCGCCCCTCCTTGGAGCTGCAAACTGCCTACTATGGATCCCGGTGAGGATAATGGGGATAATGTTTCGGTCGACTCGATGCAAAACATCGGGGATCCCACTGGTGTCTTTTATGTTCTGAAAAAATTATTGTACTATTCTCGCTAGATTGTGAAAATTAAAAGATGAGGCGAATTCTGTGAATAGAGTAATTGGGATATTGGTTGCGGTGATCCTAGTCACTGGTTGCGACTGGGGGGTTAATGAGCATCAAGAACTACAAAATTCCGCAGACGTTCAGCAAGAAGGCATACCGTTCGTTTTAATAGCTCGGTTACATTCCTTGCCCGGAAAAGCAAATGAACTCATAAAGCTATCGAGAGCTGTGGATAGAAAAGTGGAACAGAGCGAGCCGGGAATGCTGCTACACACATTTGATAAAGATCCGGACGATCCGTTAGGGTTCGTATGGACCGAGGTCTATGCAAGCAGCGAGGCCTTTGAATACCACCTGCAAAATCCTGACCTTATTCAGTATCTTGAGGAGACGACACCTCTCACCGACAGCTTCACCGTTGAGGTTTATGGCAGCATCTCCGACTCCGCGTGGACAGCAGCGCAAGCCACAGGTGTTCCTTTTAAGCATTTTAAAACTCAGGCAGGATACATAAGAGATCTAACTCCATAGGACACGATGCTCGGGTCGTTGCTGGTGTATGAATCAATCATAATGCCACAAAGCCTCGCGGAATCACGGCCCACTACTTGATTGCAGCCACTATCCAAGTGGCGCTATCAAACACTATTCGTCCATCGGTCTGATGTGATGAGAACAGATCAGATAATCTAGCCAGTATTTTTTCTTTTCCTTCATTATCAAGCGCAGCTAAGCCCTCACTAATGATTGGGTTGATAGACAAGTAACTAGCCGCGGCTTGATTCGGATCTTTACCATCAAACCAAGGGATTTTCATCTCAAAAGGCGTGATTTCTATTTCACGAAAATTTGCAGTTACTAAAATTTCTTCTACATATTCTCTCTCTTGGAACGCAAAAGGACTGGGTGACCTTGGTGGCGGTTTAGGGATATCAATAAATTCAGTAACAACTTCCATAGCTAGAAAATGCCAAGGGTTGACCATCGGTGATTGCCAGCAAACGAAAGAGAGAGGAGCGTCCTCTCTCAAAGCACGATGAATATTCGAAAAAGCCTGCATCGGGTCTTCGAAAAACATGACTCCGAATCGCGAAAACGCGGCGTCGAAACGAGTATCACCCAAAGATTCAACCTGCGCGTCCACACACTCGAACCTGACGTTCTCCACGCCTTCCGCTTGTGCTAGTATTTTCGCTTGCTCGAGCATTGGCTCTGAGATATCAAGCCCGGTTGCCTTTCCATGAGCCGCCAGCCTTTCTGCGATATCAATGGTTGTTCTTCCTGTCCCACAGCCAATATCAAGGACTGAATCACATGACGATAAATCTATATTTTTAAGCGTTGCTTCACCTAATGGTTCAAGCGTGATATCGAGCTCTCGCTGATTTTCTACCCAAAAATCACCGCCCTCCCCCGACCAAAACTGCTTTGCTTTTTCATTTACTGATCCCATTGTCTTTCCCCTTAAACAGCCGCATTTTTTTGAAGACCACACAATATCATGCAAAATTCAAACAAAAGCAATATGCGAAAGCACTCAATATGGTAGCGCGAATAAGTTCGATGTTATTAATACAATTCTCATATAAAATAGCAGTTACGATCGCCGATGAGTTTTGGTCAGCGTTAATCAATTCCAATCGAAATATAAAAGCGATGTTGAAATGGACATAGGGCTATTAGAGCAGTCGATTACGAGGGTGGATGGTAATGCTGAGGATACCCTCGCTGAATCCCTGAGGCTCGCCCAGTTTGCAGAGGAAATCGGTTACTCGCGAATTTGGGTGTCGGAGCATCATGACTCGGAGGCAATAGCTGGCAGCTCGCCTGAGGTTTTACTATCAGCGATTGGAGGGGCGACAAACACCATTAGGCTAGGCTCTGGTGGTATAATGTTGCCTCATTACAGTGCATTTAAAGTGGCTGAAAACTTTGCTGTTCTATCCAACTTGTACCCCGGACGAATTGAGTTGGGGGTGGGACGGGCTCCCGGAGCCGACTTCAAAACAGCAATTGCACTCGCTACAGACGGTAAACCAAAGTTTGAGCGATTTCCTGAACTTGTTCTGGAACTAATTGACGCTCTAGATAATCCAGAGCTCTCGCCTCGGGTCTCACCACCACCAATTCTTCCGCTCCCCATATGGATACTCGGCAGCAGCCCTGATAGCGCTCTATTGGCTGCAGAGCTTGGACTTCCATATAGTATTGCCCTGTTTATCAATCCCCAGTTCGATCCACACATTATTGAACTTTATAAAAAACGCTTTAAACCCTCATCTCGGTGCCCAAAACCACGCGTGATGCTCTCCACACAGATTTTTGCGGCCGATACAGAAGACAAAGCAGCTGCGTTGTCAAAAGCTGCCAGTTTGAGTTTCATTCGTTTCGTTACTCGCCAAGGAAGCCCCGGCACTGTTTCCGTAGAACAAGCATTGAAATATCGCTTTTCAGCTGAAGAAAACGCTTTTGTTGAGCAAATTTCGGCAGGAAGAATTATTGGGACACAGGATCAAGTCCAAGCGAAAGCAAGTGAACTCATTAAACTCTATCAAGTAGATGAAATGCTTGCAGTATGCAACGCATATGATTTCAAAGACCGAACTCGATCGTTCGAGATATTTGCAAATGCCATGGGTGTAAATGGCAAAGGAGAAACCTTAGCCAACAATGCAGCGGCCTAGAAAAGACCTAGTGATATAGATTTATATAAAGTTAAATATAGCGATCATAGAACTTTGCGTAACTGTCAAAAGTGAAATCACGGGCTGCTTTGCTTATCGCAGCATGCGGAACTCCATCAAAACCGTGAAAGCAATTCTCAAATTCCCTGTAGGCTACCACTACTCCAGCATCTCGTAAGCACTTGACATATTTTTGAGTTTCCCAAAAAAACGGTTCCAATGAACCTACGAAAGTAATAGTGGGTGGGAGATCTTCGTAATCTTTGTTTCGACTTGGAGCGGCATAACTTGGGATGCTTGTGCCGCCACTATATAAGTCCTTTAAGTATGCCTTCCAACCAATCCGGTTCTTATCAGTGTTCCATATGGGGGCATCGATGTCGCGCGAAGAATCATCCGGTTGTGTGTCATCAATCATGGGGTAGATCGGCATTTGAAAGGCTATTTTCACTTCTCGAGTGTCTCGCGCCTTTAGTGTCACAGCAGCGGCCAAACCACCTCCAGCGCTATGGCCGGCAACGACTATTTTGCCAGCTTTTGCATGCAACCGATCTGCATTTCGAGCTGCCCAGAGCAACGTTTCATAGCAGTCGTTGAAACCTGCTGGGTAAGGCTTAATATAAGCCTTGCGATAGTCGGGCGCAATAATTACGCATGGGCGGGTAGCAATGAATCTCTTGATGACCTCTCCAGACATCTCGGGATTGCCCAAAATATATCCACCCCCGTGAAAATAGACTATGATGGGCAACGGCCCATCTTGAACCAAAGGCTTGTATATACGAGTCCGAATCTTCCAACTCCCGTCATTGCTGGGAATAAATACCTCCTCGCAATTGAGCCCGTCAATGTTTCTTCCCGCAGTAAGCCAGTTTATGAAGAAGTTGGTTAACTTTGTTAACCAACTCACTTTGACCAATATCGAGAGAAAACGACGGCTTTTAAAATGTTGCTGCAAGTCAGGATGTAGCATCGAGAACTTAACTTTCATAACGTAATCAACCGATCTGGGCGGAAAAGAGTGGCAAGCACATCAACCGATTTCGACTGCTTGTTGTCACAGTTTAAACCACTATTTCCCTTATTTCAGTCTGAAATTCAGCACAACTGTTACTGGCGTTTGAAACGTCAGGTTGTGCAATGACCACCCTACATTTACTTATGGCAGTTAGTGTAAGTTTCTTGTAATGTTTGCGTTACTATAAAACGATTCGGCCCACTGCGCATGCCCCATCACCTGAAATTGTTCCCCCCAATAAGACCCTATCAAAATGGTTTTTTATCTCTTGATGGGCATGAAATTTACTATGAACAAAGCGGAAATCCAAACGGCAAGCCTTCGGTTTTCCTGCATGGAGGACCCGGTGGGGGGGGAAGTGAGGACGCGCGTCGCTTCTTTAATCCAGATATCTATCGCATTGTTGTCTTCGATCAACGCGGTTGCGGGAGAAGTAAGCCTCACGCCCTTCTTGAAAACAACACGACTTGGGATCTTGTTTCGGATATTGAACACCTTCGAAGAAAACTGAATATCAATCGATGGCTCGTTTTTGGGGGCTCATGGGGCAGTACCCTTGCGCTAGCTTATGCGCAGAACCATCCTGACGCCGTCAGCGAGTTGGTATTGCGTGGAATTTTCTTACTTCGGGACAAAGAGCTAAAGTGGTTTTATCAAGAGGGCGCAAGCAGAGTATATCCCGAGGCATGGAGCGAATTTATCAAGATCATTCCAAGAGTAAAACGACGTGATTTGATGGGTGCGTACCGAGCCATCTTTAGTGCTCCAGATGAACAAAAACGTTTAGAGGCGGCGCAAGCTTGGTCTCGTTGGGAAGCAGCATGCAGTAGCCTAGATTTTTCTGAAAAGAGAGTGGTGGAGTTTTCAGAACCGAAATTTGCATTGGCCTTTGCACTAATTGAGAACCACTATTTTACTAATGCTGGCTTTCTTGAAAGTGAGACCCAATTGCTTGATGGTGTTGCTAAAATCAGGCATATACCTGCAGTAATCATTCAAGGCAGATATGACATCGTATGCCCCCCAGAAACTGCGCTCGAGTTGGCAACTCACTGGCCGGAGGCATCACTGAAAATTTGCGAATTCTCAGGTCACAGCGCCTTTGAGAAAGAAATTACGCACGAACTAATTAACGCAACCAATAAGTTTGGATTAAACTGAAAATAGTCTGGAGTAAGACCTGACATGAGGAAGATCATGATGATTGCAGCACCCATTGGACCACCAAGGTTTTTAATAATTATTCTATCGGTGTTTTTGGTCACCGGTTCTTCATTTGCTTTAGCCGACGAGCCAGCAGAATTATGTGATATTCACATCAATTCAGAGTCAGATTCCATAAAAGACAACAAATGTTCACCCGGAGACTTGGTAAGGATTAAATACAAGTTCAAATCTGACGCATTTGAGCTGAAAAATCATCCATCTGAAATTTGCGATTATTCAAAGACAATATTTGCGCAAACGGATTCAGAAAATACTCCGGCCCAATATATCGTCTCATGCGTTTACGGTGGCGCTCTGAAAAGCAAAGAAAGTTTTTTTGGACTTATCAAAGCTGAACCAAAGGATAATGAAGAAAGTGCGGCTTGGAAGTACCGAAAAAAAGGTCCATGAAAAACAGTGGTTTGAAAAGCTCATAGTATATCGAATAAAAGTTGTGCATCGCAACGTCGAGGCCTCACGCGATGCCACCCTTTCGTTGATTTATTTCAGGCTCCAGACATGTATAGATTGTATCAAACCGTCTTGACGAGACAACAGGTTAGCGGTGACGATCCAAAAATACTATTCGCTAGAGGCTGAGGAGAAATCGCCAACGCCAGCTGCAGATAAGCTGTCTATGAAAAAAGCCAGGAGGGTGAGGTCATCTCTAAGAGGAGTGCCTCCCTTGTATTCGTCGACTGCCTCCATGACCTTACTGACCAAATACTTCGGATCTGACGTCTCTAACTGCTCCAACACACGAATGAGTCTTTTTCTTCCAAAAGCCATAGGCCTGATGTTTTCATTCATTACATCAGTAACACCGTCTGTAAGCATCACAAACATTCCCCTGGGATTTTGAATGACCTCTGTGCTGAATTGGAATTCTCGCGAGGTCCTTATTGCACCAACCGACTTTTTATCACCTTTATATTCTCTTACAGTATTATTATTCAAGACGAACAACGAGGAATTAGCTCCAGCAAATTCAAGGCGACCGGTTTCTCTGTCTAAAATACATATAGTGCCATCAAAGCCCGCGTCCGAATCTGTATGTCCCGACTCGTTCTGAAACAACATGTCTTTTATCAGACGATTTGATGCAGTGAGGTACTCTCCAGCAGCGGATATCTCTGGATCCTCGATGGCGCGGTCAACCACGGCTCGTGCAATTACTGATGTGAACGCGCCCGGGACACCATGACCAGTGCAGTCAATAACAGCGATAACGGTCTTATTTTCGGTGGTTCTAACAACGTAAATGTCACCACCAACTATGTCACGGGGTCGCCATGTGAGATCGATCTTGAAATCATCTGGAAACTCCTCTGCCCTTAGCAAGGCTTTCTGCAATTTCGCAGCGTAGTTGATAGAACTCTGTATCTCCCTGTTCGCAGCAGACGCCTGCTCGTAGGCCTCTTGCATTTCTGTCGTCCTCGCATCGAGCAACGCCGTGACCTCGTGAGACATGCGAGAAAAAGCCATTGACATAAGCTCCAAAGATGCATCTTCCAAGTCCGAATCTGTGTCCTCACGAGATAACGACTCCATTCGCTCAATATCTGAAAGAATCAATTTTCTCGCGTCGCCTTCCAATTGATCCGCTAGTAGGCCCATCTTTTCAATAATGGCCCCATCACGCTCGCGTCTTTTTTCCTCTTGTCGTGCCTTGATTGTATCCATTTCTATTAAATGGGCCCGATAGGACTGCAAAGCGTTTGAGAGTAACGCTATCTCATCATTATCGGATCGCAAAAACCGTCGCCCTTCCTTAATTGACACGCTATGGTCACCTTGCACGAGGGCCTGCAACACATTGATCGCCCTTTTAATTCCATCAAAAGCGTAGGTGGTTAACACTGCCACAAGCATCAAGACCAAAGCAAAAACCGCCAAACCCAAAAACAATGTTGATCGTGTTGAGGCATCTCTCATCTCTATCACTGCTCGCTGGTCCCTCATGACCAAAAGCAAAGCATCCTCGATCTTCGCAAAATTACTTATGGGAAATCCGAATACCGATGCGGCCAGTCTTTCATTCATCGCCCCGAAAGTGCCAGTTACAAGCAATGTTTGCAAATTATCGTTGAGAGAGGCATCTGCCGCTTCAATGATGTCCGCGTCATCAGAAATGCCTGAATAGTTATCTATCTCATAGTAATTATTTAGCTCGATCAATCGTTTATCAAAACTGAGCACCGCCTTAACTTCAAACTCGTATTCAAATGACTCGAGTGCCTCAAATAGATTTTTACCTAAAACAACGGTGCCTGATGTCGTTCCCTGATCTCTGATGTCGACATAGAGCACCTGATGTATAGATGATTCCAACTCTCCATTACTGTCATCCACCCTCAAAATTCCTCTTCTAACCGGAACCCGAGACGACATTTTTGTTCCTATCGAGGTTTGTTCAGACGCTTGGGTAGAATCATTGAAACTTGGGACCGCCCCACTATCACAGGGATCAATACCATAATCATCAAAAGAGGTTATACAATACAAAATCTGATTTTTAGAACCGATAAGGTAGACAAAGCTGAGATTCATATTGTCGATTTCTTCACCAAATAGCTCTGTGAAGACGTTTTCAATATCTTCAGAACTCTTCTCTACTATAGCCGCATAGAGAGGGTTAATTCCTGCATCACTAGGCTTGAAATTATCCTGAAAGGAAAAATCCTGTTCCGCATCCCAAATCGGACGTTTCTCGGGTGACCCAGTCTGAGGGTGCCAACTCCCTATTGATTCCTCATACCACTCGGAGGAAGCGGTGTTCCAGGCCTGCTGATAAACCATTGCCGAGGTATCTAAGTTTGCAGCCTGCTGCTGCGTCAGTTGATTTGAGGACAAGGCAAGAAATATTGCTGCAATAACTACATTTCCAAGAATGGTAAGCGCGAGCAATTGCCCTCTGGTATTCAATGGAACTGACCAAACAAAGTTTTATCGCCCCGGCTGAAAAGCTATGCGAACGGCAACATCGTCAACCTTCACGTTATTGCCCTCATGCTCTGGCGGTGCGTAACGCCAAGAGCGCACATACTTCAAGGCGGATCTTTCAAATATCCCAGGCGGCTGACTTTCCAAAATGACAGGGTCAACTACCTTGCCATCTGCGCCGATAGAGAATCCAACGATTACCTCTCCAACATATTTATATTTCCTCGCCTTTGGCGGGTAACGTAAAGCACCTGCTCCCATCAGAGAGCATTCTATGGTTATTTTCTCTCCGTTTTCCTCATAGTAACCAACTGTTGTAGCGAGAACTTCTCCACTAGCCTTTAAAGAAACCAAAGAAAACAGGAACCCAGGCAAGACAAAATGTCTGATGTAGTCACGCATAGTATGATTGACCATTGGGTCCGATTGGAGAAGAAGTATACATCTATTCAAAGATGAATTAAAATAAAGTTTAAGTGGTATCTAATTGAAAATCAACGAAAATATCCTTTTTGGAGTCGATATATGCTTTTTTTACTGAGAATAAATAAAAAGATTGGAAATTCAAGTATGGACTATTCAGTGGCCAACGCTTTATATTGAGGGCTTTTGGGGGGTTCGACTCTTTTTTTACTAGATTTCATCGTGAATTCTAGTTAGGTGAAGGTGCTAACGTGGCTATCGTTGACCGACAATTGTTCAAACCAGTACGGGAGAGAGTCTTTGTTTTTTAGATTCTGGGGTGTAAGAGGCTCTATTCCCGTACCTGGGAAAGAAACCATCAAGTATGGCGGTAATACTACCTGTATCGAAGTCCGGGGCAACAACAATGAAATGATCATTCTTGATGCCGGAACCGGTATCTACCAGCTTGGACAGCATCTTATGACGCGGGATCAAACAGATATCAATATCTTTATTTCGCACACCCATTGGGATCATATTCAAGGCTTGCCGATGTTTCAGCCAAACTTCCTCTCAAACTTTAACATTAATATCTTTGGTGCTATCGATCTTGAATCTGGACTCGGCATTAAAGAAAGACTAACCAAACAGATGGATCGGCACTTCTTTCCCATTCAGCTAGAGGATTTGAGCGCAAAAATCAATTTCATTGATATTGAAGAGGGTTCTGAAATCGAAATAGGCTCGCTAAAAATCTCCAGCTTCCAATTCAATCACCCCATAATCAACCTGGGATACCGTGTTGAAGACGCTAACAATAGTCTCGTGTTCACTGGGGATCATGAATGGATGTGCAATGACCTAACAGAGGATGATGGGGCCTGGGAAGAGCGCCAGAGAGAAGTAGACTTTAGGAGGGCTGAGACTTTCAATTTCATGCGACAAAGCGATATTTTGATCATCGACACCGCCTACACTGATGAAGAATATAAAACAAAAAAGGGGTGGGGTCATGGTACCTTTGATTCAAGCATTGCCGCCGGGCTTGAGGCAAACTGCAAGCAAATTTACTTTACTCATCATGAACCAAGAAGAACTGATAAAGCTCTGGAAACTGCGTTTCGACACGCTCTGAAAAAAAATAAAATCCCTGAGAACCAAACTCGCTTTTATTTAGCCCAAGAGGGTTATGAGGTCGACATCAGATGAGCTCCCAACTAGGTATCTTTCAGCATGAACTCCAGGTCATCGAGAATTCTAGGCTGGTAACCGAGTCATCACCAGTCGATACGCTTTTGCGAGACCACCAAGCCTTGCTTCGAGAATATGAAAAGCTTCTTAAAACGACCCGCCGTCTGGTCCGTCATGCTGATCGCAGCGAAGAAAAACTCAACAGCATGGCTCAAGAGGCACAAGAAAAAAGTAGGGAGCTCGAAAAACTTTCCGTTCAGCTTTCTAAGTATTTGTCACCTCAGGTCTATGAATCTATCTTCAGCGGAAAACAACAGGTTAGTTTGGTTAGCTCACGAAAAAAGCTGACCATCTTTTTCTCTGACCTGGTGGGCTTTACGCCCATTACCGAAACATTAGAGTCTGAAGACCTAACAGCAGCTCTAAATTATTACCTCGATGAGATGTCCGAAATTGCATTGAAATTCGGAGCAACGATCGACAAATATATCGGCGACGCAATCATGATCTTTTTTGGTGACCCCGAAACCCAGGGAGTCAAAGAAGACGCAATACGATGCGTCACAATGGCTATCGAAATGCAGAACAGACTATCCGAGCTTGCAAACGAGTGGGGTCAATTTGGGCTTCAGGAACCTTTTCAAAGCCGGATGGGAATAAATACCGGATACTGTACCGTCGGCAACTTTGGTTCGGAGAACCGGATGGATTACACCGTCATTGGAGGCGGCGTCAATATAGCGGCCAGGTTAGAATCGGCAGCCAAAGCAAATTCTATTCTCCTGTCTTACGACACATATGATCTGATAAAAGACCAGATCCCCTGTGTGGAGTCCGAAAAAATCAAGCTGAAGGGCATCACTCACCCAGTGCGGACGTTTCAGGTGCTGAATGAAACAGACGACGATTCGATTATTTCAATAAGTATGGAAAATAGCCAGTTCAACGCCCGATTAAAAGACTTATCCGCGGCCGACTCCAATGAATTGAGGACATCGTTAGAGGCTGCACTGGAGAAATTGAATAGGCACCTTGACCATGCGAAAAACGACAGCAGTTAGCTTTTAGGTTCGACCCAACCGCGATATAAGAACAACGTTGACCCCTTGTGCTGCTCAAAAGAGTAATCGAACCTAGAGCTTCGCCTCGCGATTTCAATAAATCCCAGCCCAGCCCCGACGCTGCCAAGAGGTGGACCACTTTTCAGGCGATTCTTGTAGGCAGCTTTTAACTCGGCGGCATCCATATTTTTGAGATCCGCTAGCATCGAATCAATACGCGATTGACTATCCTGGTCTACCTCATTACAAGCTTCAATAAGAAACCCATCATCCGTCTTACTTATTGAAACAGAGCCTACTCCACTTTCGTCAATCCGTTCGGAGGAATACCTAATAATATTCTGAACCTGCTCTATGAATATGCTAAAAACTTTATTTGTGATGGGCCCAGTGCTGTCTGTCTCGGTGAGCTGCTCCTTCACAACACCTGAAATGCTGGTCAGAATCTCTTCTGAAAGCGGACCGGCGTAACAGAAAAAAGTACCCCGCTCAATCATTAATTCATGAAGCTGAATCGTGTTACTGTTACTCATTGATGGTTCCTCTTCAACAATTTCACCAGCAAACCAAAACCAGTATTGTTGTTTAGTTTTTAACTGATCTAGCCG
>CACEBC010000028.1 GCA_902557735.1 Porticoccaceae bacterium | reverse complement strand
CCATTAAGCCATCACGCATCTTGTTGATGGAATTAAACATCCTGTCTCTCTCGAGCTCCTGCTGTTTGAAGTCTGTGACGTCTCGAAACACAATCATAAAACTACCATCATCAAAAACTGAGGTGGCAGGTTGAATATATTTTTTGATGGCTGGGTTATACTCCGGCTCTTGAAGACTGGTACTCTTGAACCTCTCTATGGTTGAAGCAACGTACTCCTCTCTGCTCAGTGATCCAATGACCTCATGGGCCGAGGAAACCTCATAATACTCCTCCAATATCTCAGCAAGTTTCTTGCCTATCCATACCTTTTTACCAGTTCCATCCATGTGAAAAGCCTGCATCCGTTTGTTAAATGCAAAAACTTCATCGTTTTCATCACAAACCAAGATACCATCCTGCATACCATCGATTGCCTGAAACAGCCTATCCCGGGCAATTTCTTGCTTCCTTGACTCCGTAATGTCCCGAAGTGTTGCGATCAGAACACCATCTGACAATCGAGTATTTTTCACTTCTAGAAAGAGATCTAAAGCGGGGTTATCAATAATATACGCCTCTGAATGCTGATATTTTGCTACAGCCTGTTCGATAAATTCATTCTTGTTTAGACCGTCGGTAAATGCATTAAATTCGCTTGGCGACTCGCTATACTTTTCCTTGATTATCTCATAGAAGTCTGACCATATTTGCTCGAGAGATAAACCAATTTCAATAGGTAATCCCATTGCTGAATACCAGCCTCTAACAGCGTCATTAAAAAACAACAGTTCATTTTTTTCACTCCAAAGCATCAAACCGTCGCGCATCTGGTTGAAGGACTGAAGCAATCGATCCCGCTCTGACTGCTGTCTCCTCTCAACGGTCACGTCTCTGAAGACTGTAACAAAACTTTCGTCAGGCAGAACGGTATCCTTAGCCTCAAAATGAATGTTGAGCATTGGATTGAAAACAGGCCTTGACCTGCCACTGCTTGACCGAAATTCTTTGATTAAATTGGAGATATAATGTTCTCGCTCAAGCCCATCGGGTTTATAGCCCTCCTTTATTTGCAGGTCATAGAACTCACCCATTAAATCTCTCAGCTTCAATCCGATGATAAGTTGCTTCCCAAAGTCAGCCATATGTATCTCAGACATTGCTCGATTGAAAGCAACCAATTCATCTTTATCATCGAAAACCCAAATTGGGTCATCCAGGTATTCAATGGCGTTCTGCAAACGCTGACCTTCGATTTGTTGTTTCTTCTGGAGGGTAATATCTCGTACGACCTGAATCCAGCCACCTTCCGGAAGGGATGTATCCTTCGACTCAAAATATTTATCTTGAATCGGATTATAAAAAACATTTGCGATACCGCGATTTGTTTTGTGTTTCTGAATTTCAGTCTTAATATATTCTGATTTATCGAGTCCACCCAACGTTCTCTTCAAAGCTTCCGAATCATTTTGGTGACGTTGCTCTAGTGTCTCATAGAGTTCCCCCATCAGAATTTCTTGTGTCATCCCCAGTCTTAAATGACTTCCCCAATCCTCGTCATTCCATTTTTGCGCCGCAATGTTAAATGCGATGAGCGAATCTTCCTCATCCCAAACAAGCACTGCGTCATCCATTTGATCGATTGCCTGACGCATTCTATCCCTTTCTAATTCTTGCTTTTTCTCATCCGTCACGTCCCTGAAGACCGTTATGACACCGTCATCCGGGAGAACTGTATCAGTTGAGACGAAATGTTTATCAAGTTTTCCATTGAAGACTGATCTGGTCTGAGTGGGCTTTAATCTGCGTACTTTAGACGTCTCTATTATGTAGGTATCTCTATCCATCGATTCCTTTACTATGGTTGGATCACCAGCTTGCTGATCATATAAGCTTCCTTGAAGGTCAAGATACGTCATGCCAAGTCTTAGCTGCACTCCCGTGGTCGCAGCGTAAGACTCTGAGGCAGCTTCGTTAAACGCAAAAAGTTGGTCCTTATCGTCCCAAACCATTACACCATCTTTCATTTTATCAATCGCGTTCACCAAGCGTTCTTGTTCCAATTGCTGCCGCCTTTCGGTGGTAACATCACGAAAGATTGATACCAAACCACCGTCTGGCAGGGGCGTGTCTGAAGCTTCGAAGTATTTATCTAAACTGGGGTTGAAGTTTATACTTGTTCCACCTTGCTTTTGCCTAGCTGCCTCACGCTCTATCCATTCTGACTTATTCAATCCACGCGTAAATTCAAAAAAAGACGCCTGAGAATTGACGTATTTATTTTTAAAATGGTCGAACAGCATCGACAGTTGATCATGCATCTTTTGACCAACATGCATCTCAAAACCTACATCAATACCATTCCGATATGCCATTTCATTAAAAGCCACAAGCTGATCGTTATCGTCCCAAATCAAAATAGGATCTTGCATTTTATCTATCGCATTTACTAAGCGATCTTTTTCCGCCTCCTGTTTCTTTTCAAGAGTCACGTCACGCATAATCGAAATCAAGCTATCGTCTTGCAAGAGGGTGTCACGACCTTCGATGTACGCATCTGCCACTGGATTGTATATAACGCGTTTTTGTCCGCTTTCAGATCGCCGTTTTTTTGCCTCGGCCTTTGCATTTCCAATAAATTTTTCCGCGTCTTCGGGAGAAAAATCTTTTGTCTGATCCCTGACATGCTTGAAACCCATGGTCTGCATATCGCTGTAACTCATCCCTAAATGCATGCTAATACCAAATCTGGACATCAGCCTCTGGGCGGAGGAGTTGAAGACTGACAAGTTGTCATCTGAATCCCAAACAAAAATAGCGTCATTGGTTCCCTCAATTGCTTTTGAAAGTGTCTGTCTTTGAAGATCATTTTTCTTGTCGCTGGAAACATCTCTGCGAAAAGACATAAGCCCTCCAGCAGGCAACATTGTGTCAATTGCCTCAAAATATTGGTCTGTGGCTTCAACATGAATGATCCGAGGCACACCATTCTGAGATTTGTGAAGTTGCATTTCCGAACGAATGAATTGTTCCCTAGTCAACCCGTTCCGACTTTCTGCAAGGTCTTTGGGTCTACCTTCAAATTCTTGCTCCGCAAAATCAGCATAAAACTCAAAAAGGTTTTTCATATTCATTCCGAGCTCTATTTGAAAGCCCATTTCGGAATGCCGCCTTTGCGCCTGCTCATTAAATAATGCTAACTCATCGTTTTCATTCCAAAGCATCACGACATATGGCATTTGGTCTAATGCCTGGCGCATAATGGTTTCCTGTGCTTGCGATTCGGCCAAAGCGGTTTTAAGTTCCGCTATTTCATTTTTCATATCTTATCCTCGCATGACTCGCGGTATTTCAAAAACTCTCATTGCCCCGATTTAATTGGACGATAGCCTAACTAAAAATGGCCATTGACGCAGTTTTTAATTCTTTCAGGATTGTAAAAGATGTATGCTTGGTTATCATGCATTACTGAATAATTTTTATCCAATGGTGCCATTTTTTGAGTAAGCGACTAAATAGCCTTTTGATCGGCAAAATCCGGCATAACCTCAAAACATATCTTAATATCATATGTGGATTCTCAGAGCTCCTAGTAGAGGAACTCGAATCAGAAGAATACCTCAAAGACCGCGATTTAGAGACTCAATTGAGAGATATAAGTGAGCTCGGGGGGAATATATCTCAGGAAATAGACCAGGTGTTCTCTTCGCAAAACTTCAGCTTAGATGGATTTTTTTCTCAACTTAGCGCCCAATCGATATCTTTAGACGAGATCACTAGTCCGCTATTGCAAAAAATAAATGTAAAATTATCTGAAGTAAAAGCAAGAAGTGTCAGCAGTTTTTTGATTGACTTCATTGACGACATCAATAAGATCGATCACGCAGTGCTTGATCTTAAAAACAGCATTGGAAAGCTAGCCGAGAGCAATATCAGGTGCATAGAAAATTTAATTTCACTTACGATACTTAGTGAAAGCGACATCGAGATCGTTAAAAATTTTTCTGAGTCACTGCAGGAAACTCCCAATGCATTGGAAACCAAGTACCCCTCTAACCTATTAATTGTTGATGACAATCCGGCAAACACTGAGTACCTAAAACGAAAGCTCCAAGGTGCAAAGCATTCAATTCTGGTGGCCAATACAGGTTCCCAAGCCGAAAAGCTCGTCAATAGCAGCACTCCCATCGATCTAATATTGCTCGATATCTTGATGCCAGGTATGAGTGGATATGATTTTCTCGGCCGCAACAATAAGCTGCTCAAAGATAGAAATATACCTGTAATAGTGGTTTCATCACTTGATGAACAAGAGACAGTGTTTAGGTGCCTTGAATCTGGAGCACAGGATTATGTAACTAAACCCATAAATTTTATGATTCTAGCCGCACGAATCAATGCCGCGCTGGAACGGAAACATCTCCTCGACAGAGAGGAGCAACATTTGGCCAGGATAGAGAAAGAAAAGCAAAAGAATGAAGAACTTATACTCAATATCCTTCCTCAACCCATCGCTGCTCGGATGATGGCTAATGAGTATCTTATTGCTGACTCGGTGGATGAGTGCAGTATTCTCTTTGGTGATATTGTTGGTTTTACTCCTTTGTCGCAAAGACTGGATGCGGGAACGATTGTCGATATGCTAAATAAGATCTTCAGCCAATTTGATGATTATTGCGAGGAGCTAGGAGTAGAAAAAATTAAAACCATGGGTGACGCTTATATGGTTGCAAGCGGAGTTCCAAAACCCGACAAATCGCATGCGATGAAAATGGTTCAACTTGGTTTTCGCATGCTAGACTGCATTAATTCAATCCCTGAAATTGATGGGCACAGAATATCTATGCGTATCGGTGTGCATTCGGGACCTGCGGTGGCCGGTGTAATTGGTAAAAAGAAGTTTATTTATGACCTCTGGGGGGATGCAGTCAATACTGCCTGTAGAATGGAATCTCACGGAGTGAAGGACGCGATCCATATCTCTTCTAATACTGCCAAACTCCTCGATCGTACCCTATTCGACTTATATGATAGAGAGCCCATACAAATTAAAGGAAAGGGGATTATGCAGACCTTCCTTGTCGAGGAAAAAAGAAAAAGGTGGTGAGATCAGCTTACCTTGATATGCTTTTTGATATAAAGTTTTTAAATTACTTCAGATCAGTCAAACTGCATTTTTTAAATCCATAAGGAGAAACTATGAAAGTCGCAAGCAAACTCATATTTAGCTTTATTTTCTTATTATCTTATTCCTCTTCAGCAACTTCGCAGGATCAACCAACGGAGACAGTAAATCATGGCGCATTCTCTACCATGATGATTGCAGCACCTAACGTGGCAAAATACTTGGAGACAGTAAAAGGAGATATCGATTTTTTTGGAACCATAGGCTCCGCTGGCACGGGATCATGTGTAACTATGTCTGGCCATGAATATATCGGACAGATGATGATTTGGAACGCATATCCTAACGTGAAATCCGCTCTCGAGGGGAATGCTGCGTACGACCCAACTCAGGAGGCCGGACGCAGATTTGAACATCTTCGTAAGGTAAAATATGTGACAACTTGGAAACCGCTCAAACCATTTCGACTTGATCCCGGTTATGAGCGGGTTCAGCGTGTAAAAGTGCCCGCGCAGAATCTTGCTGCATTCATCGCGGGAATGACAGCGCTCGAAACCGCAATTCAAGCCGGAGGCCATGAAGATTTCTTCAACGGTGTTTTTGTTCCAATTGGTGGCGGATCGCAAGAGGCGGCCACGCTGATGGTTAGATCGGTGACCAGAGATGAGTCATCAATGGGCATTCTCTTTGATGAATATTTCTCCGGAACAGCAACATGGGGACCGACCTTTGATGCATTACAGCAATCTGGGGGAACAGTCATCTCTGATACTTTTGAAAAGTGCGAGCAATTCTATTTTGGAAAATAATGGTATAGATCTGACAATCCGGGCTGGCAATCTCGCAAGCTTTGATCAACCAGGCACCAACAATGGTGAGGAAGAGCTGGTTGAGATTAAAAGGTGAAACTCATTCGCGATAAGTGAATGGCCCTTAGTTTCGAATCATAAATCGAATATTCTGCCTTTTTGGCACGAATTATGCTGTCAGTGCACTGAATTTGGTTTCGTAAATAGGGTTGGTCATTCAAATCGACGTAACTGATCCATTTGGGCAAAAGACTTGGGGAAAGTTAACCGCACCAAAACAGTGCATTAGTCAAGTTGGGGCATTTAAAAGCTTCCAGACAATGCATGCGCGTAGACCAGCAATATCCAAAAAGGTGTGGGCGCCGACTCAGCCGTGCCTCCACTGTTGGACTGAAATATGGTAAAAAAAGCTGATTATGAACCTTAATTATAGATCTCTCGTTTTTTCAGATTTAGACGGATGCTTTTTAGATCATTTTGATTATCAGTTTGACCATGCTCTCTATCAAGCCGAAAAGCTTCAGGAATTAGGAATTCCGCTCATATTCAATTCCAGTAAAACTAGCTCAGAAATAAAATCTCTCTGCGGGAAAATTGGAAACCGTCACCCTTTCATTGCAGAAAATGGTGCCGCTATATTAATTCCGGAAAATTATTTCAGTTGTCTCGAGCAAGAGAAGACTTCAACCCCTAGATATGAAGTGTTCCAATTCTCCCGCGGAAGAGAGTATTGGTTGGATTGTATTGACAGTTTAAAACTAGATTTCGGGCGCGATTTTGTGAATTTTCATGACCTAAAATTGTGCGATGTAATGGATTTAACCGGGCTCCCAGAAGAGGCAGCTATCGAGGCCATGGAGAGACAGTATAGCGAACCCATCATGTGGCTGGGTTCTCCAATGCGAAGAGCGAAATTTATTAGCTTGCTCCAACTAAAAGGCGCAACAGTTAGACAAGGAGGCAGATTTTTGTCAGTGGGTGGAAATTGCGATAAAGGAAAATCGCTCATATGGCTTCGTGAACTTTATACTAGGCAGCTTTCAATCAAAACGATTAATGATCTTGCTGTTGGTGATAGTGAAAATGATCTACCCATGTTGGAAGCGACTATGGAAGCTCTTTTAATTCGGTCACCAAGTCATGCATTTCCCGAAGTGAAACGAGACATCGGTCTATACAAAAGCAGGAACTTTGGACCGAGAGGGTGGACTGAGGGAATCTCGTTTTGGTTGCAAAGGCAAAACATTTTTCATGGAGAATGACAAATGGGTGATTTTCATCAAAATGGCACAGTAACGACATTACATAATCTGCGACAGCGGCCTCTGGAATCTATGGAGCAAGACTTGATCGGATTTGCAAACACACGACCCTTGGGACTGCTATTGCCATCACTCTATTCTGAGCTGCATGGCGAAGCTTTACCTAAAATTCTTAAGGAAATATGTAAAGTACCCTACCTTGAAAAAGTTGTGATAGGGCTTGACAGAGCAAACGAATCAGAATTCAAAAACGCACTCGATTTCTTCTCGATTTTGCCGCAGGATCACACCTTGCTATGGAATGATGGTCCACGCCTGCGTCGCTTGGACAAGCAATTAGCATCTGCAAATCTTTCCCCGAAAGAACCAGGCAAAGGACGCAATGTATGGTATTGCATGGGATATATGTTAGCAGAAGAAAAGGTGCAAGCCGTGGCTCTTCACGACTGTGATATTACAACTTACAATCGAGAGCTTCTCGCAAGACTTATATACCCTGTGGCTAACCCTAACTTCAAATATAAGTTCTGCAAGGGTTTTTATGCGCGAGTAGCTGGTGGCAAAATTAACGGACGGGTCAGTCGACTTCTGGTGACACCACTTCTGAGAGCCCTCGAGAAAACCTTCGGTCAAATGGATTATCTCACCTATATGGATAGTTTCAGATATCCTTTGGCCGGAGAATTTTCTTTTCAGGCAGACGTTCTTGAAGATCTAAGGATCCCAAGTGATTGGGGTTTAGAAATAGGCGTTCTGTCAGAGATGTATCGTAACTATTCTAGAAGAAGACTGTGCCAAAGTGATATTGCCGATGTTTATGATCACAAACATCAAAAATTGAGTGTAGGAAATGATAGCGAAGGTTTATCACGAATGTCTATCGACATCACGAAGGCCTTATTCAGAAAACTGGCAACTCAAGGTATAACATTCAATTCTGGATCATTCCGCTCAATAAAGGCGACTTACTACAGAATCGCCTTGGATTTCGTGGAAACCTTCCAGAATGATGCCATCATGAATGGTCTAACTTTCGACGTGCATAGCGAGGAGAAGACCGTTGAGCTCTTCGCCGAAAATATAATGAAGGCCGGCCAAACATTCCTAGATCGACCAATGGAAAGACCATTCATCCCTAGTTGGTCTAGAGTATTAAGTGCGTTCCCAAACTTCCTAAAAGAACTGAAACACGCTGTCAACGAGGATATCAAGGAATTCGGATGATTGATCAGAACCACAATTTGACAAATTCCATGGTCACATTGAGAGAAAGAATTCTAAACCATCTGAAATTTATATACCGCGAGCTGCCCGAGGATCAGTTGCAAAAACATTGTAACGACCTCATCACTTGCATGGATATTAAAGAGGAAAGGCAAAACATAGCAAGAAGAGAAAACTATTGGAGCCAAGCTGATATCGCACTAATTACATACGGCGATTCAATAAAAAAGCATGGCGAAAATCCACTCAAAACACTCAAAAAATTCTTGGACTGCTACACGAATAAACTGATAAATATAATACACATATTACCATTTTTTCCATGGAGTTCAGACGATGGCTTTGCTGTGCTGGATTATACGAGCGTGAATGAAGGCCTTGGAAATTGGTGTGACATAAAAGCAATTAGTTCAGATTATGATTTAATGTCCGACTTAGTGATCAACCATTGCTCAAGCCGAAGCATCTGGTTCACCAATTTTATAAAGAATACTGAACCCGGCAAGGATTATTTTTTTACGGCCAATGATTCAGATGATTTGAGTGAAGTCGTTCGACCACGCACCTCACCTTTGCTCAAAAAAGTCAACACCCCAGAGGGCGCCAAAAATGTCTGGTGCACCTTCGGTTGGGATCAGGTTGATTTCGATTTCCAAAATCCCGAGATCATAAAACAGTTTGTAAAAATCATTAAATTTTATTTAGACAATGGAGTAAGAATTTTCCGGTTAGATGCTGTAGCTTTCTTGTGGAAAGTTCCCGGCACCAAATGCATCGGACTTCCTGAAACCCATGAGATTATAAGACTGTTAAGAACGCTGGTTGAACAGAAGCGTCATGATGCACTTTTAATTACTGAGACAAATATTCCAAACCGAGAAAATCTCTCTTATTTTGGAAATGGGAATGAAGCCCACTGCATTTACAATTTTTCGCTACCTCCTCTCTTAATCAACACACTCCTGACCGGGGACTGTTCATACCTAAAAGAGTGGATGATGAGCATGCCCCCAGCTCAGGATGGGACATCCTATCTCAACTTTATTGCGTCCCATGATGGAATTGGTTTACGTCCGCTCGAGGGATTGATCACCCCAAGTGAAATAAAGAAGCTCATTGACACGATGCGGCAGTTCGGTGCGGAAATTTCCCATCGTTCTGTATCTGATCAGGAGGCAATTCCATATGAGATCAATATCTCGTTATTTGACGCACTTAAAGGGACAGTTTCGGGTCCAGATGGTTTTGGGATAAACCGGTTCATATGCGCGCATGCGATAATGCTTGGTTTAGAGGGTATACCAGCAATCTATATTCATAGCCTTCTGGGAACTAAAAATGATCATAAAAAGGTCAAGGACTCCGGGCAGTTCAGAGCAATCAATCGGCATCAGTACGATCTCGAGGAACTAGAAACTCTGATAAAAGATCCATCTACACATCACGGTGAGATATTAGAAAATCTAAAACAGTTGATAGCGATAAGGCGAAAACAACCAGCCTTCCATCCAAATGCCACCCAATTTACACTTCATCTGAGCAACTCGATGTTTGGCTTCTGGAGACAAAGTCCAGACCGAAGTCAAAGCATTTTTTGTGTGAGCAACGTCACTGTAAATACTCACATACTGCACTTATCATCCATTAACTTGATTCAGACTGATGATTGGGTCGATTTGATAAGTGGCCAAGACATCTGCCCGAACTTCGGCATCGTCGAGCTAGCTCCCCTGCAAACTGTTTGGATCTCAAACAAGTCGTCGTCTCAGTAGTCCTATCGGACTGGGTAATTGTCTCGTACTAAAAATAAAGTAAAGCTTTTTGTAAACCGCGCAAACTGTTGCCAATGAATATATTGTTTGATGCAAGCAGATCCTCTTTATACAGTACCCTCTCAAATGCCGCTCGTTTGGAGAGCATCGACGCCCTGAAAGCACCGGGCAAAAGTCCGCAATCTAAAGGCGGCGTCAAGAGGCTTCCATCCACCTCAACATATAAATTGGCTATAGTTGTCTCGGTCAATTCCTCTCTTTCATTATACAAAATAACGTCATCACACTTTTTGACATCTTTCTTGGCCTCCTCATAAACCCTGCGATTCGTTGTTTTGTGGAACAAAAAGATGTTATTACTGTCAATCGGTCGCTTAGCTAATTTTAATCGAATCAAGTCACCAAAGGCAGGCAATGGCGATGTCTTAATACTTAATTCCCCGTCTCGTGTCATCACTAATTTAATTCTCAATGCCTCATCAGATTTAATACCTTTGAGCAAATTTCGGGCAATCGCCTCTTTAAAAGGCCAGCTAAAATATTCAGAGGACATTCTTAAGCGAGAAATGTGCTCCTCAAGAAGGCATACGCCCTCTTGGGGGTCATATTTAATCGTTTCGAATAATTCAAATGATGCCGTGGGAAACTCTAAAACTTGCGCTTTCAAAAGACTTTCTTCCCACTCACTCTCAGCATTCGAATCCCATACTATGCCCCCCCCTACTCCGTAACTTGCTTGATGTGCTAACTTATCAATGACCATTGTTCTAATGGCTACATTGAATGACGCCTCTCGATTTGGTTTCACATAGCCTAGAGAACCCGTGTATACGCCTCTTGCGGTCATTTCTAACTTTGAAATAATCTCCATTGATTTGGTCTTTGGAGCGCCCGTTACCGAGGCACATGGAAATGTGGCCGAAAAGATTTCAGCAAGAGAAGCATCAGTTTTACCGGTAACAGACGATGTTTGTTGCCAAACCGTAGGTAGTTTTTGAATATCAAATAATTTAGAGGTTTTAATAGAGCCTGGTATACAGATACGCCCAAGATCGTTTCGCACCATATCCAAGATCATAAGATTCTCTGCTCTGTCTTTTTCTGATGACCCTAGCTCACTTTTGTACTGAAGATCCTCAGACAGGTATCTGCCTCTCTTACGAGTTCCTTTCATTGGTCTCATTTCAAGCTGATTATCTTTGAGATAAAAAAATAACTCAGGTGAGGCACTGCATATAGCTAAATTTTCAGTTTCAAAAAAAACTCCATGCGGCGTAGGTTGAGCCGCGATCAACTTGGCAAAAACATTTCGTGGCGTTTCATTAAAATATCCCACTAACTGATGAGTGAAATTTACTTGATAGATGTCACCTTTTTCCAGATGTTCTTTAATCCTTCCTATTGACTGGATGAAGCTATTTTTTTTAATAATCGTCCTAAGTTTGACTGCTTTAATCTCCTCGGAAAAATCAATGGGCCTGATATTCTTAAACTCGGCAAATATTGCTAATGGGTAGTTCAATTTTGGTCGGTGGGTCAAGGAATAATCCAGACCACTGGCTGCTTCATAACAAATATACCCAATTGCAAAGTGCCCATGCTGAGACGCCATCTCAACTTTGTCCAAGACTGGTTTTAACTCGGCGGCTGTCTCAGCTTCATGCAGCTCGATTAGATCAAACATTTCCATCCAACTTGAGGATGGCAAGTCATAGAAAATTGCACTGGTCACATTTTTACAATACATTTAAGCGCATCTTAAGAAGTTATCTATCAATCAGTCTGTCAGACCCAATCTAGTTGTCTATGTAAAAGAACACTTCGAGGGGCATCGACAAAAAATCATCTCACATACCCGTAATGCCCTGAATCGATTGACTCTGGGCAGCATTTAAAATGTTCATCAGCTTCAATGACAGCGTTGTCAGCGCGCTACATGAGTTTATAAGCCGACTGATTTGAGCTCAGCCACTTGACCGCATAACAAATCAAACGAAACCGAAAACGATGGCTCAACTCTGTTCAAACGATCTCCCATCCACCATCAACATGCAAGCAAGCTCCAGTCACATACTTGGAGGCTGATGAGGCCAAGAATAAAATCGCACCATCTAAATCGCTGACCTCTGCAAACCTCTCCAAAGGAATTTGTTTACGGACTTTTTCACCTTGAGGTCCAGATAGAAATTCACTGTTCATCGGGGTGATTACGTAGCCGGGCGATATAATGTTTACTCTGATGGACTGCGACCCCAGCTCTAACGCCAACGTGCGAGCAAGCATAATCAATCCCGCCTTCGAAGCTGAATATGCACTTAAACCAATGAAAGCCTTGAATGCTCCTATAGACGCAATTTGAATAATACTGCCACCACTCGTCATCAATGGTATTGCTGAACGGCTTACCAGAAATGGACCAGTGAGATTGGTGTCAACTACTGATCCCCAATCTTTTTGGGATGTATCAACAGCACGTCTGGGTGTTACGGTGCCAGCATTATTTACTACGATATCGATGCAGTTAAATTCATTCTCGATAGTATCAAAAGCCGATTTGACACTCTCGGAAAATCGAACATCCATATCAATTGTGAAAAAATCATCGCCATACCTATCGCTTAAGGTCCCGAGCGCAGCTGACTGCGAGGCACGTCTAGAAACACCGATTACACGACACCCATAATCAAGCAACATGCCGCATAAATGCAATCCTATCCCCGAGGACGCTCCGGTCACCAATGCAACCTTTCCTGACACATCAAACAGATTATTATTAGAAACAGTGGTTATCATACCTTGCATTCCTTTACGATTCTTGTCGTCTCCTATAATCCCAAACCGAGCTCATCTGGCTGAGCCCTTAAAGACTGTTAAGGTCTCAAAGCAAGAATCTTTGCATCGGATTGCGTTGTTTGATTTTAACACCCCATGCGCATTGGGGATAGCATTGCTCATCAGGCCTGCTATCTTTCGCATTGGCACAAAACTATAATCAAGGTATGATTTTTTAAGCTTATCATGGCTGGCTCAACAGCACTTTGGAGTACAAATCATTTGTCCATAAGAAACAAAGCTGCAATCGCCGGAATCGGCGCCACGCCCTTTTACAAACGGGGAATGTCTTATCCTCAGACGCTCAATGAGCTTGTATGCTCGGCGATCATTGCTGCCGTCGATGACTCTGGCCTTTCAATTAAGGACATCGATGGTTTTGCATACTACTCTGGGGGATTTGACACTCCTTATTTAATGGAAACGCTAGGCATTCCCGAGGTGAATTACACTGCGTCCCTTTCAGGTGCTGGTGGCGGATCTGCAGGATCGCTAGGCTTAGCTTCCTCGGCAATTGTCTCCGGCGTGGCTAAGACCGTAATTTGCGTTGGGGCCCTGCAACAAACCAAGCAAAGGTTTGGCGCTATTACTTCGGCCTATGAGCACACCCCAGAGACCGCTTTTTTCTCGCCAAGTGGCCTTGTAGGGCCCGGACATATGTTCGCTTTATTGGCTCGACGGCATATGCATAACTATGGAACTACTCGTGAACAATTTGCGGCAGTAGCTCTTGCGGCGAGAGAAAATGCTATAAATCATCCTGACGCGATAATGCGAAAGCCTATGACACTCGAAGACTATTTTTCGGCGCCAATTTTAGCAGACCCGCTTTGTCTGTATGACTTCTGCTTAGAGAGTGAGGGCGCAATCGCCGTGCTAGTCACCTCGGAAGAACGAGCCAAAGATCTAAAACAACCCCCCGTGAGTATCGTTTCGTCTGTTCACGGAGGCAGCCGCGATTGGGGGCGATCTCTCTATTGGATGAATATGCCCGACGAAACTTTCGTCTCCTCTGGCAACAAAACAATAGCGAGCAAACTTTATAAAGCTGCTCAATTAACGCCCGGTGATATAGATACCGCACAAATATATGATCATTTCACTCCGATGGTTATCGCACAATTGGAAGACTTCGGATTCTGCGCGCAGGGTGAAGGCGGACCATTTGTCGAAAGTGGCGCGATAAGGTTTGATGGCGGATCGATTCCAATCAATACCGATGGCGGCCAACTATCTGGAGCCTATATCTGGGGCTTAACCCATGTCCGAGAGGCAGTACATCAAATTCGCGGGACAGCTTTTAATCAGGTTCCAAATTGCCAATTTGCGCTTGTGACCGGCGGCCCCTCATCGCTGCCTGTGAGCGGATTAATTCTGGGGAAACATCGATGAACGAAGATATAGCAAAGCATCCTCCCGACCAGTTGTTCCAGCTAGTCACTGACCGATGGACATCACCCTTTTGGGATGCCACACAGCAACACCGTTTAACCGCAGCTTGCTGCGCCGACTGCAAAACTTTTAGGATGCCTCCGACACCATTCTGCCCAAATTGCCTATCACAAAAAATCGATTGGCCGACACTGTCCGGAGTTGGGGAAATCTATTCCTATACTATAGTGAGCAAAGCGATCTTTCCTGAAATGGAGTCATCTCTCCCCTATGTCCCGTGTCTCATTACGCTCCCAGATGCCGATAACATAAGGTTAATTTCCAATATTGTCGACGTGCCGGTAAACAGGATTGCAATCGGTCTTAGCGTGAAAGTTGTTTGGGCGAACATGCCAGATGGTTCCGTCGTGCCACGATTTACATTACGCAATTTATGACCACAAAACTTTGTAAATCGAGTTTAAATGGCCTAAGTCAAATTAAGAGATTCTCTAGCTAATGAAAGAGTTCGACCAGCCAATTCCGATATTTTGACTTCCTCAAAATCCCTAACGCTTGTTTTCAGTCGATCATTAAATACGCCAACCCATTTTGCAGGTAAAAGATCTGATCCTAAAATAATTCCAGCAATCGATCCTGCTGTTGCGCCCGTGCAATCGGCATCCCAGCCACCCCGAACAGTAGTTGTAATCGTTTTTTCAAAGTCTCCTTTACCTTTAATTAAACCGAGAACAATCATGGCAGCATTCTTAATGGTGTGGACATCATCATAGTGACCGTACCGCTCATCAATTAGAGTCCAGACATCGCTCCAAGAATCATGTGATTTGGACCATACTAGCGTGTTCTTCACAACCTCTGATAATCGAGACCCAGCGGGTATTTCTGATAGACCAATTTCTACAAGCTCTTCAATGTCTTTGGTTATAAATGCGCCTGCTACCATCGCGGAAAAAAACATTTCGCCATAAATTCCATTTTTGGTGCTTGTGATGCTCGCATCTCGAAATGCAAGTTCCGCAGCTTTTTCAGGCCAACCCGGAGTAACATAACCCCATATATCTGCGCGTATTTGTGCCCCAATCCATTCTCGGTAGGGATTATTATGAGTTGCAGAGGCTGGCGGATCGATGCCATTAACCATGTTCCTATAGGCGACTCGCTCGGCAGTGAAAACTAGTTTGATGGGGATCTTATTTAACCACGTCTCCGCAATATCCAAGGATGTCACATTAAAACCTGCTCGTTCCAACGTCACCAAACCCAGGACCGGATAGTCCATATCGTCGTCTCGAGGCATGAAATCAATGCACCCACGTGCGCAATCTTGCCCTGAAAAAAGGTACTGAACGGGATGATTTGTAGGGAAGCCTTTACCAGCTGGAATATAATCATCAAGAGGCAGCGCCGAATAAAATTGCAGATAAGCCTCAATCACGTCTTTGGGCCATTTCTCAACTGGTTTGCCAAGACAACAACCAGCAGCTCTTCCTAACCATCCACCAAGAATCTGGTCTTCAAGGCTTTCATAGCCAACTATTGTCTCTCGTCTCAATCCTGCTGGCCTCGAATCTCGGATTTCTTCTAGCGATGAGGGTTCACAATACGGGAAGGAGGGATCCAATTTGGAGGTTTTAAGTTCTTCTCGAAGCGAATGAAGTAGCGCCACATCATTCTGATTCCTGGCTTCATCGATTCGTCTAAGCAACGACGTATCAAGCACGAAACCCTCTTGCTTCAGTTGTTGGCACTCCATGGAAATTGCAAAGTTTATTTTTTCCCAAGGCGCCCAAAGTGCCGATTCCTTCAATTTACTCCTCCAAAAGACTCCGAAGATTCTAATAACACTTTTGATGTTTTTCCATGCTAATTAATGTCATCAATAACATATTTTAAATTTTAACCTGAGTCGAGCTCTTACTGCACAGTTTCAATTAATTGGCAGTGTCCCGCGATTGACCAAACAAAATAATATCAAGAATTAATCTAAAATCTGGTAATGGTTTTCTTTTTTTGTCTACGCAAAGTGACAGGGTTAGTATGGTTTGCTCGTTGAATTATTTCAGCCACATAGAAACATACTTGCCACCTATTTTGGGTGAGTTAACAAAAGTGAGCTTTATCCTCGATATAAACAGATTTTAATTATCCAAGCCATGTGAGAACATGAGGATAGGTGATGCAGATGCGCAAAAATCTGCCGACAAAGAGAACGGTTTGAAAACAACTATTACAAAAGACGATAACTCTCTTAAGACCCTGCTTATTCTGGCGTGGCGATGCTGGCCCTACTACCGGCCTCAACTGCGACACATCGTTACGTTTGTCGCTCTGAATTCGTTGATGGGTGTGGCCATTTTGGGTTTTACGATTTTGAGCAGTGATTTAATTGAAAATAAAATCCTTCTCGGCAAGCAACTGCAGCCTCTGCAGGCTAAAATTTTGTTTTTGAACGATACTTTTGTTATATCAAGCGATAGCAGTAATGAGGAACTCAGTATAAAACAAAGGCGTCAGTTGCGTCTGCATCTAATCATATTAGGGGCGCTCTGCTGGTTGGTTTTTACGGCATATGCAGCCGCTATGTGGTACTACATGGTCTGGATCTTCCAATCTGTCAATCAGCGACTGCGTTCGGAGATGCTAAGTCGCGCAGAGCA
The DNA here is from genome assembly GCA_902557735.1 of Porticoccaceae bacterium. GTDB lineage: Bacteria > Pseudomonadota > Gammaproteobacteria > Pseudomonadales > Porticoccaceae > TMED48. The sequence goes on along the minus strand of CACEBC010000028.1, from coordinate 5,792 downwards.
GCTATCGCTAAAATATCACAGCAGCTCGCGGACGGGTGACGCCATTTATCGTGTTTATCAGGACAGCGCTACCATCACCAATGTCTTGCAATTTCTGATACTCACTCCTTTGAGGATATTGGCTTGGATTGGATTTGCCGCAATCGTTCTCATATTTTTTTCGCCATGGTTTGGTGCCATTTTTATTGCTGCGGCTTTTCTTATCTTCGGCATTATGCGCAATTTACTGCCGCATGTCAGAGAGAAGGCTCGATTGAGCAGAGCAACTAACAGTGATCTGACATCTAGCATTCAAGAAACGCTTACAGCCATTAGGGTTATAAAGGCTAATGGAGCAGAGAATCGAATGATGGATAAATTTAGAGCTGACTCGCAAGCTGCTCTGGATGCTGCATTCGACATGCGTTTGTTTATGTCGCTTTTACTATTAAGCACAAGCATCATCGCGTTTGGAGCTGTTATGATCGCAGAATATTTCATGGCAACTTGGGCAATGGATGAAAAAGCGACGCATCTCGGAGGGGCGATTGCTTTAGTGGGTTATGCGGCCTGGAACCTTGGAGCGTATAAAGCAGCTTCCGCGCAGGCTGAAGAATCAGCCAGCTCAATATGGGAATTGGCATTTACCCTATCCTACGTCCAAGACCTAGTCGTGGGTTTGAAGCGTGCCTTCTTTCTACTTGAGTTAGAGCCCGAGGTAACTGATCCAGAAAAACCCCAACAATTTCCAACTGAAATTAAATGCATTCGTTTTGAACAGGTTCGTTTCGCATATGATGAAGGAAAAAACATCCTCGATGGAATTAACATGTCTGTCAGATCCGGCACTATTACTGCGATCGTGGGAGCCACCGGAAGTGGAAAATCTACCCTGATGTCCCTGCTGCTTCGCCTCTATGACCCATCAGACGGACAAGTTCTTTTCAACGGTTGTGACTTGCGAGATATGAAGAGACGCGATGTACGATCTAACGTGGCAATTGCGCTCCAACAAAATATTCTTTTCAACAAAAGCGTCTTAGAGAACATTTGCTATGGACAAAATGAAAAACTCCAAAGCGCAGCAGCAATCGCAGCAGCAAAAATTGCTTGCGCGCATGATTTTATTCTCGAAATGCCTGCCGGCTATGAGACAGAAATAGGCGAGAGAGGCGGCAAATTATCAACGGGTCAACGGCAACGAATTTCAATGGCACGCGCTATTTTACGAGATACTCCAATTCTTATTTTGGATGAACCAACCGCCTCTCTTGACGCTGAAACGGAGCTAAGGGTTATGCAAAACTTAGCTAAATGGGGGCGTAACAGGGTGATCTTTATTGTGACTCACCGGCTATCAACCATTGGCTCAGCAGATAAAATTGCTTTCTTGGAGGACGGCAAAATTAAGGAGTTCGGAAATCATTCGGAGCTTATGGCGAGAGCCGGCGGATACAAGGATTTTGTTGCCGCAGAATCAAGCGGCGCTAAATGATGAAGCCACGAGGAGCAGAAACCAACGAATTTGATGATCGGCTCGACATAAAGACCGAGCTTACTTTAGTTGGCACGCTCATACTGCTCTTGCGTTCCGTTAAGCTCCTGACCTCCGTCAGGGCACTATTCCTCTGTAAATTCACACTCGCGATAATATCACTTTTCCCCGCATTGATGGTGCCATGGCTCTTGAAGATAGTAGTGGATCAAGTGATTCTGCAGCGTCCTTTTGCCACAGAGACAGTGCCCTTTCCACCTTTTATGATGCCTCTTGTAAGCAGTCTAGAAGGTATGTCGCCCAATACAATAATGATCACGGTCGTGATCTTCAGTTTTTTGATGATGGTACTGTTTGGATTACGTGCTCCCGCGGCAGAACAGGCAGAAATTATTGGTGCTCCTCAGGGCTTTGATGCGGCAACACAATCAGAGCAAGCTTTATCGGCGGGAGGAAGCTCTGCTAACGGAATCTGGGGTCTGATTGAGCTTTTGCTAACCATTCGTATGACCCAGCGCTTGGCAAATAATCTCCGCTCCACCCTCATGGGAAGACTGAGCCGGCTAGAAATGACAACACTAGACGACCAGCGTATTGGAGATTCAATCTATCGAGTAATGTACGATGCGCCAATGCTTCCCGAAATTTGCTATCGATTAACTCTACGACCTGTTCTAATTATTATAGGAGCGATCTTATCTATCTATGTATTGACGTTTAGTTATGGTGAAGTTGCCCCCGAACTGATTTGGCTATCAGCGGCCATAATGCCTGCAATTCTTTTTATCACCGCGCCCCTATCTGGAATAGCTCGGAGAGTAAATCAAAGAAGTCGGGCAGCAGGATCAGCCACTACCAATAGCGTAGAAGAAAGCATAGATAACATTAAAGCCGTCCAGTCTCTTGGCGGAACCGAAGCAGATACACGGGCCTTTGATGAGAAAAGTTCAGAATCTTTTAAGCGGCATAGACATACAGTATTACTTGATGGAGCAGTGAAAGTACTTACAGCTTTATGCACCACTGGCGCGTTGGCCTACGCGTTTATTCTCATAACCGATGAGGTAATTGCAAATATTCTCTCGCCAGGTGATTACGCTGTGCTTTTCGGCGTGTTTGTTGGGTTAAATAGCTCCGCCCAAGTTATTGGTCTTTACTGGATTGAACTGCAGAAGAATGTAGCGGCGGTGCGCCGCGTCTTTTTCTTTATTGATCATACCTCAGAGCTTGATCGCGAAACTATTTCTATGGGTCCGTTGACCAACAAGGTGTCGCTAAAAGATGTGAATTTCAGTTATCCAGACGGCCGACAAGCACTGCAAGCGGTAAATCTGGAGTTATCAGTCGGCGAGACAGTAGCCATTGTTGGTCCGACTGGTGCAGGGAAGACTACTCTTGCCTATTTGCTGCCTGCTTATATCCGACCAACCGCCGGCACGATCAGGTTCGATGGACAAGACATAGCAGAACTTCATGTAGATGATATCCGCGATGAGGTTACCTTCGTATTTCAAGAGCACATGTTACTACCAATAAGTATCAAAGATAACTTGTTGTTGGCAAATCCTCTAGCAACAGATGAAAAAATGGTTGAAGCATGCCGAATTGCAGGCGCCTTAGACTTCATTGAGGATCTAGAATATGGTATGGAGACTGTTATTGGCAAAGCAGGAGACACCCTATCGGTAGGGCAGAAACAACGACTTTCAATTGCTCGAGGCCTTGTTAGGGACACTAGCATTATCGTGCTAGACGAGCCCACGGCTTCTCTAGACCCTCGCACCGAGACTAATTTGATGCACAACCTCCGTAAGACTTTGCATGGGAAGCTGATTGTTTTAATAGCTCATCGCTTGTCAACCATCAAGCAGGCAGACCGAATTATTTTTCTGGACAAGGGACGAGTGCTTGATATCGGGAACCATCAGGAACTCATGTCTAATCCGAATACTCGTTATCATCAGTTTGTGAAACTGCAAGAGGGTTGAGCTTGAGATTTATTGAACACCTAAGCCGCTTATTCAATAAGGATCTTTCTAGACACCTAGCAAAAACAGCCCACCATTTACTAATCGATAATTTTCTTTGGGAAGACTCTGTGTTTCAAGACGCCTCAAACCATACCCAAACTTATCGCATCAACCCCTACTGCATTTGTATGAGAAGGAATAGCGCTCAACTGTTTCAAAAAAAACCTCCCAACAAATATATAATGTTGAAAAAACTAGCTTTCCAACACCTTGGTTATGAGATTTGATCAGCTTAAAAAAATTTGGAAAGATCTTCCAAGAGTATGAACACATCCATCGATACGAAGTAATGCAAAGCTAAACTTTAATTTGATAACTAGTACACCATTTCCCGATTTGCGAATTAATCATAAATAATTCAAGTCTCATCTATTCTGAGCAATCGATCTATTAAATCAATTCCTTTGAGGTAGGGACAAAATTCTTTTTTCTCGAAATAAGCCAGTGCCGCATCGTAAATCCTACAATAGGCCCAACGAATCAGAGTCAGATTATAATGGACTTGGCTATTTCTAGGCCCTAACTTTTCGGCCTGGGGAGAGGCATTTAATGCTTTGGTTTTTTCCATTTTTGACGATTTGGGTGCTCGCAAATCTTCCAAGATAATTCATGATCAGGATGCTTTCTAGTGCTCAGTTTGGCAGATTTCTCTACGCGCTCGCAGTGTTAATTTTGAACTCGTTTCATCAGATCATGTAACTGAAATTATTCCGAATTTGTCATTTTGCGCTGACCGAATTTCCCGACTGAGCTCATCAAATTTCTTCCCAAAAAAAACTCCCAGTTTGGCCTTTTTCAGGGCGAGAGCATCGATTTAATTGACTCAAATCTACACGATTTGAGGATTTGCTTTCTGCGCAGTTTTAATTGGCAATTGCGCCAAATCGACTCTGTTTAAGACAAACGCCAACAAGCCTAAGTTATTATTTGTATCTGAAAGACAAGGCTAGAATTGCAGGAAAATTATATGCATGTGTGCGGCTAAACCTTAGCTAAAGTGCTCACTCAATTTTTAAGTCCGTCTATAACTGAAAAAGTTTGCTTGTGGCGATCAACTATTTTTAAATCGCTTTTTTACCAAGGAGAGTAAGTTCAGTTAAATTATTAATCAATGTATTGCAAACATAGAGCTGCCTAGCCCATAGCTTCTAAAATTGAGAGCAGTGAAGTTGGGAATTGTCCCAACCTGTTCACGCTAGATAGGATATTTTGATGTCGGTAATAGTAGAGTCGGAATCTTTATTGGCCTGACCAATCATTTAGGTTGTGGAAAGGAAGTAACTTAATCCAATGACTTAATACATAAAAAGTTTGGTCGAGACGGCTGGATTTGAACCAGCGACCAGCAAACCCCCAGTGTGGCAATCCACGTTTATATATAAATCAATGACTTGCGAGAAAGCCCCGACTAAAGCAAAAATGCCAAGGCTTACCACACCTGAAGGGTGAGTAAGCATAAAATGAAAGGTTTCCATTGTAATTAGGAGCAGGATTGGAATGGGTGTATATGATATTCTTGCTCATAGTTTCTGACACCAAAATTGATACATTCCATTAAAGGTATGGGGACTACTTAACTCGAAGTCATGCCACAGTGTCAGGTCACAGACATCTGACCCCTCACCGTGAAACTCTATAAATCGAGAGACTATGTCTTTATTTTCAAACCCACAGAATTTTAGCCCTAGTTCATTGAGACAGTTTTTGATCTGTAACAAGGTAAAACGATGCTCTTGCACGTGAAATATCAAGTCTCTCAACGCACTCAGACTAAAAAAATCATCCGACTTGCCCAGTAGCTGATAATTCTCATCATCCGATTCAACTACTGATCCCCTGAATCCCCTAATGCCTGATTCAGATGTCCCTGCTCTCAATAACGCCATTTCCTCTCGAACCCTCACAATATTCTGTCGAGCCAATTCACTATACAAACCTATCTTCATCAAGCCACCTGGCTTTAATAAATCCACGAGAACTCTCCATCCAGCCATCGGTTCATCGATATGATGAAGAACACCCGCACATTCAATGATGTCGAATTCCTTGACCATTTGATGGAGATGTAAAATATCGGCTTGCAAATAATCTATATTGTTCAAACATAACTCATCAGATTTCCTCTGTGCATAAGCAAGGCTTGCAAGACTTAAATCCACAGCAGTGACATGACAATTAGAAAAGCGAGAGGCGGTTTCTATGGAATGCTGCCCCGTGCCGCAACCAGCAATAAGTATAGCCGGAGCAGCCACGTTTTTAATACTTTCGGAATGGAGATGAAGATTCAC
>CACEBC010000027.1 GCA_902557735.1 Porticoccaceae bacterium | reverse complement strand
GCTCAACATTTGGATCTAAATCTAAAGCTTTTTGGATAAGTTTCTCAGCCTCAACGGGCCTCCCATCATCTAAAGCCAAAATGCCGAGATTATGATTGGTGTCAGCATGGTCTGGTTGAAGCTCCAGTATGCTGCAGTATAATTTGGCCGCTTCTAACTTTCGCCCGGCTTGGTGGGCTGAAATTGCATTGGCCAGCAAGCGCTGAATATTGGGTGCCATGGTCGCAATCGTTCCTGGTTACTCAGATGGTCTATAGCCTGTGCGAACTAATACTGATCTGGGAATGCGCTGTAAAGTTTTCACGATCTCCAATACATATTAACCATTATTTAAGATGCATAGCCCGCAACGACTTTATCAATTATAACATTTAGGACGGAATAATAAGGTTTAAAGGTATTCTTGATTTAAAACGCATCAATGGAAAATTATATTTTCTTGTTGTTGTTAAATTTCAAGACGGTTTCCCGAGCATAGCATGAGCCCCTCATTTTATTTACAGCTAAGCAATCAACCTGCTATTAGCTTTACCTACATTCGTTATCTCAACAGACCGTTCAAAAATATGTTTTTTGGTTGTGCCCAAGTTTACGGTAAAGTGCTGTAGCATATGACCTTTGATTCAACGGTCGAGACCAAGCAGTGATTGTGGAGGACACATTGACCCAAGAGAACTATGACGTCTTAATTTGCGGTGGCGGCATGATTGGATTAGCGGCTGCACTAGGCCTAGCGAAAATCGGACTAAAAATTGCCATTATTGAGGCACGTAAGCCGCCCCCATTTAGTAGTGAGCAAGATTATGATCTTCGCGTTTCCGCCCTCAGCCCAAAAACAATCGATACCATCACAGAACTCGGGGCCTGGGAACCGGTCGAGAGAATGCGGTTGTGCCATATCCAAGAAATGCGAGTCTGGGAAAACCCCACCTACGGAGATGTTACTTTCACTGCTCTTTCAGTAGGCCGATCAGATCTGGGCGCTATCGTGGAGAACAGAGTTGTCCAATTAGCTCTCTGGGAAATTGCGACGGCTAATGAGAATATCGAGTTCTTCTGTCCAAGTGAATGCGCTGATTTTGTATTAGAACCGGGCCAAGCCATAGTTCACTTAAATAACGGCGAGAGCTTGTCAGGTCGTCTACTAATTGGCACTGATGGAATGCAATCAGCCGTGAGAAATGCTTTCCCTTTTGGCTCATCGGGACGACAGTACAAACAATCATGCCTTGTAGCATCCGCCAAAATACTATCTCCGCAAGGTAAAGTCGCCTGGCAACGCTTTACGCCTCAGGGCCCACAGGCATTTTTGCCATTAACAGATAAACAAGGGTCATTGATCTGGTATAACTCTGTGGAAAAAATAAAAGCACTATCAAAATTGTCGAATGATCAACTATCGGAGAAGCTCAGTGAGGAGTTTCCATTAGAGCTGGGGCCTATCGAGATTGAGGGCAAAGCATCCTTTCCAATAAGCAAACACCATGTCAGATCGTATGTGCATGAGAACGTTTTACTTGCAGGCGATGCCGCCCACACCATCAATCCTTTGGCCGGACAAGGTGTTAACTTAGGTTTTCAGGACGTGTCTGCACTGATGGAAACTTTCCGGGAAGAAACTCGCCGCAATCGGGACTGGTCAGCACCAAAGGCGCTCAAAAAGTATGACTTTCGGCGACGCACGGCGAACTCAGTCATGATGGGGGCAATTGACGCCTTCTACTTTGGTTTCAGTAATGACCATGTGCCTTTGAAAATATTGCGTAACACCGCCCTTTTCTGCGCCAGATTACCACTTATAAACAAACAAATAATACGCTATGGGAGTGGCCTTACTTGATATTTGATTTCCAGACCCTAAAAACAAGACGCCATAATTATTAAACGCGAACATCTTTCAGAGTTGGTGTTTGCAATCCGGTCTTAAACCTCTTTAGCCTTCTTATCCCAGTACTCATCTGCGCAACCTAAGAGGAAAAACATGAGGCTGGTTCTGGACTTCGCCGCATGCAGGTTTGCCCCGAGAACGCTCGACGCATTTACCCCTGGTTCGTCAAGAAACTTATTAATTTTATCCTTTTGAGAGCTGGTTAAAAATCCTCCTGCCACCCCGAGTTGAAGTGTCTCATGCAAGTAATCCCTATCGGTTAGCAAAATGGTTCCTTTTCATTTCCGGCAGCGGCTAAGTTTTATCAAATTTCGATCGTTCCGTTAACAGCGCGATCATGGTCTCGAAATCAAAATCTTCTGGGCTAATAATCAGACTTTAAAGGGTTGTTTGGAAAAAAGCGATTTCAAGGCCCAAACGGATCCTCATCAAAATTTTTATCCCCTAATCTTACCTCAAGCATGTTATTTCCGTATGTTTCTGGACCACCTATCATCTCATCGTAAGCACTTGTATGTCTCAACACAGTCCGCCAAGCTCGGCAATCCCGGAAAAGTTTGCGAAGTTCCGAAAGACTCCGTGAGCGCAAGTATTGTCCTCTATCATCTGTTATGTAAGCCTCAGCGCCATCCACGACGGCAGAGACCTGATAAAGGCTCAACTCCACTGAATGAAAGATCAGTTTATCGACCACTGATCTCTTTAATAACTCCGACAATCTCATCGTCATAACCGAAACCTCTCAATTACAAACATCGGTTCTGGGGGGCTTGTTGCATCCATTAGGCCAAAGAATATACCGAAAGATAATGGAGGCTTTCAACTCTCACTCTCGGTAAATCACGATTTGTGCTTTACGTCTCCTCGCAACTTCTCTTGGGTCATCATGACTAATACCTGCGCGCTAACAACCTAAATTTGGAAAAAATCACAGCGAAAGAGTTAATTGTCTGGAGACCTCTTTGTGTCGATGCCGGCCGCTCCGCTGACGGCTTCCCAACTTGTCAAAAACCTGCCTCGATTCGGCGAGAAAATCCTTGCCCTGGCTCGCTGCTTTGATCCTCTGCCGAGCCAGCTTGGCAGTAATTTCATGATCCACGATGGGTTTTGGGTAATCCTTGCCCAAGATGCAACCAAAGTTAGATTGCAACGGTCCAGACATTTTCCAGGGTTGATGCACCCAAGGCTCTGGAACAGCCTTGAGCTCCGGAACCCACGAGCGAATAAAATGACCACCCGGATCATTAGCGAACGATTGCTTTAATGGGTTGTAGATCCTGATCGCATTGATTGACGTCACGCCCGATTGCATCTGCAGCTGGCTGTAATGAATTCCCGGCTCATAATCGGTGAACAGCTTGGCAAGGTGATATCCAGACCTTCTCCAATCTATCCATAAATTGTAGCTCGCAAAACTTACAAGCATTGCCCTCATCCGAAAGGTTATCCAGCCACCATGATTCAAGCTCCGCATACAAGCATCGACAATGGGGTAACCTGTCATCCCAATAGACCAGGCGTTATAGAACTGCTCCCCACTGTCCGCGCTTCGCAACTGCTCAAAGGCTGAATGCATGCAAGCAGTCTCAATGCTAGGTTGATCCTCCAGCTTCTGAATGAAGTGGCATCTCCAGGCGAGGCGCGATTCGAATGCCCTTAAGTTTCGCTTCCATGAGTTGTCCACCGAGTTATCGAGCTCACCGAATCGGGATTGCAGCGACTTGATCACCTCCTTAACGGACAAACTACCCCACGTGAGATGAGGCGAGATTCTAGAACAATATTTTTTAGATAAGTGAGGCTCGGAAATGTGCCGCAGATATTTTTTTGAGTTGTACCGTAAAAATGTTGTTACGGCAACTTTGCCGGCAGCACTTCCACCGCGCTGATTTGACTCCTCACTCCGGTATCCAAAACATGGGTAGGTGCGGGAGGGAATTTCACCGATGTGAATATCGCTGACGCCTCTAAGTCGGCTCGGCGCAGGAATAATCGGCTCTATCATCCGGCTATCCCGGACTTTCGACCACTTATCTCTACTATCCAAATCTCGCACAACACCATTGGTCGGAAATTCATGGAGCCTTATCGAGTTGTAAGCGCACCAGTCACGCACACCCTGATCTCGTCGTCGTGACCAATCGTTTCCGGTTTCTTGATGAACGAAGATACCGTCAATTTTGAATTGCTTTAAAAGCTCTTGAAATACCGCTGTTGCAACGCCTTTGCGTATTACAAGTGGCTGTCCAAGTTTGTCGCATTCTATTCTCAATTCCTCAACACAATCTAAAACGAACTGCCAGTGCCTAACTGACGAAAACTTTTGCGCCCAATAATCAGGCTCCACGATATATAAAGGAAGGATTGGCGTACCGAACCTAATAGCGGCCGATAGAGGCGCGTGATCATTAAGCCTCAGGTCTCTTTTGAACCAAGTTATATTGATTGAATTATTATTTCTCACCGATTCCCGCGTTTCAAAACGCACCTATTTCTAGTTGTTTAATAACTCCCATGGACTATGCCATGTAAAGCGACGCTTCCCCCAAGATATTAAGGTTCAGAGTTTTCCGGCCGTGAATGGTTCATTTTGAATACTTATATTTCTTGTTGATCCGTGAATCTGGCAAACATGTTAGGCTGCTCAAAAGCCAGAAAGGCAACGGTCACAAAAGGAGTCAAGCAAAGAACGATAAATAGAAGTCCCGCGGACCCATCTGGAGGCGTCACCACTATGGCACCTGTAGAAAAGTAAGTCCATAAAACGGATGACATCAGGTTGCCAAAGGCAATATTCATCAATAGAACTATCAGCTTAACTCTGGGCATGATCTCACTCTTATTTGTCGTCTCAACTGAGTTTTAAAGTACCCGGCGATAAAGGTTAGCTCAGTTTTTATGGCCGCAGGTTTATATTATTTACAATGAACCCGACTCCTCGATGAAGTCCTGATCTAAGGATTTAATAAAACAAGCGCGATACCGTGCCATATCGTGCCTTGCTACTGTCCTTAATACGCAGTTATTTTTCGCTCAGTTTAGAACTAACGCAGTTGGGTAAGCACATTGATATCCTCAGCCTAAAATATTTACGGGACGGTGTAAATTAAATTGACCTAGTCAGGACGAATTTAAAGAAGAGTTTCTTTGCGTCCTGAAACACTTCTCATTAGCACAAAGTCTAAAGCGAAAAGCACAAGCTCGTCACACCATTTGCTCGCTTTGATGATATAAAAAAGATTATCGGTCAGCTAAGCTTACCAGGGCTCGGGAACAAACCTTTGGGACTCGATTGGAGGCCTATCAATACCCCGCATAGCTCTTCGTTTCGGCAACTGAGGAAGATCCCCTTTTGCAAGACTATAATTAAATTGGCTCAAAAGATGATTAATGCAATTAAGTCGGGCCTTATTTTTAACGTCGCCATTCACGACCCACCAAGGACTTTCGTTTTTATCAGTGTGTTCGAACATCACGTCTTTGGCCTGACTGTACTCTATCCAATGATTTCTCGCTTCGATATCCATTGGACTCAGTTTCCAATTCTTTAGTGGGTTGTTGGCTCTCTCTTGGAAGCGCTCCTCTTGGACTTTGTCGCTAACCGAGAACCAATATTTTATTAACTTAATCCCATCATTAATCAAGAGCTTTTCAAAAATGGGACACGCCATTAAAAATTCATGATATTGCGATTCGGAACAAAAATTCATGACCCTCTCAACGCCGGCTCGGTTATACCAGCTTCTATCAAAAATCACTATTTCTCCAGCAGCGGGTAGATGCTCAACATATCTCTGGAAATACCATTGGGTCTTTTCTCTATCAGATGGGGTTCCCAATGCGACAACCCTGCAGTACCTAGGATTTAGAGGGGAAATAATTCGTTTTATCACACCACCTTTGCCGGCGGCGTCTCTTCCCTCGAATATGACGATCACGCGAGTACCAGTGTCACGGACCCATTGCTGAAACTTGATGAGCTCCAAATGAAGACGCTTCAGCTCCTTCTCATATATTTTTTTGGGGATGCCCCCTTCGCTCCCCCCATTCATATTCAGAGTCCTTTTGATTTCGTTTCGCATAGCAGCTAAATTGATGCTAACACTCTAGTCCTTGACGTTCTCGTGGTCATAGGGACAATGTCGACAAGCATTACCACAGCAATACCCCCTGGCTAAGTGATAGCTTTCGGTAAGCACCATTAGCCCTCCCTCAAAATAATAATGCTCTCCTTCGGTGAGCTCGCGAATCGGTTCGCGGTCAGAACAGTCTCTCTTGCTATCACTCATTCTGGAATAAGCGCCTGTCCATTGGGCCACCGATAAGGGAATCTCTCTCTAATCATGATAAAAATCGTGACGATGTATATCATGATGCGCAGACTGCAGTTTGTCGTCGCAGAACCCTGTGCCCCTGTAGGTATGTTGCACCAACTCATAAAACGCCTGTCTCTCTTTTAACGAACCCTCTGATGCCTCTTGCCATTGCTTGAATAGCGCCGGGGTTCTTTTATGTTCCAGTAAATTCATGTTGTCGAAGCCTTTGTTAACTGTATCTTTATTTATTGTATGCCTCAAATATGTGCTGAATGCGTGAAAATCAATATCACGTTGCTACAAAGTTGGTTTCCTGAGGGCCTCCAATTTCATAAAGTTAAGTGTAACAGTGCCGAACCAACTAAGTCCGCAAAAATAATTATTTTTCTTCTTTTCGCTTAAGTTTGTAAAAAAAGCCAAGACTGTATCGGTCTACCGCGGCAGATAGCTTGCATAAAACGACATGTTTTGAAATGGTTTTAAAAAATAATTCGTTTCCTAGCAGCAGACGATCAGCTGCAAATTTCACAAAACTTTTTGAGGCCCTTTGGGTATTATTCCATAAGGATTGATTATCTCATGACTGCGATAATAGTGCCGGTTAATATGGTCAACACGGTAAGTGTCTTTTATTGCAGGAATTGAATACATATCTAGCGTATATCGATGGAGATTTCTGTAATCGGTTATCCGCTTCCAATTGCACTTGAAATGCGTGAAGTAAACGACGTCGAACCTTATCAAAGTGGGAATTAAACGCAGATCAGCCTCCGTGATTTAATCACCAAGCAGATGTTTGGAAACTGTTAACCGCTCATCCAGTTCGTCCAAAGTAGCGAATAAATCGGTGACGGCCTCATCATAACTCTCTTGGTTAGTCGCAAACCCGGTTTTGTATGCGCCGGTATTATCTTTATGATATATTTTTCGCTAAGGCAATCAATTTCAGACCTCAACTGCTGCGGATAAAAATCATCGGTGTTGCCATTAAGATCATTAAACGCCGAGTTAAAGATTCGAATAATGTGAGAGGACTCGTTATTGACAATTGATCCCGTCTTTTTATCCCAGATGACCGGGACTGTTACGCTAGTACTAACCAAAGGGTTGGACTTTAGGTAAACTTGCCGCAAATATTTAAAGCCGTGCAAAGAATCTTGAGAAGAACCGCTGAAAGTGTCATCAAAAAACCAACCATCATCAAACATGTCGGGATGCACTACATCAACGTAAACATAAGCTTCTAATCCTTTTAATTGCCTGTAAATCAGAGCCCGTGTTGCTCAGGGGCAGGCATAGCTTACATAGAGGTGATATCTATTGGCAACTGGACGATACAAGGGGTGCGATGGAGAAATAGTATTAAGAAATGTTCTTGGTAACCTGTCATAGGATCCAGCTCCATCAGAGGTCGCAACTGAAGACACATGCCAAATTCCATCAACCAATCTTCCCATAATGATCTGTGCCCATGCCAAACTTTCAGAATTGAAGCCACTGGAGAGGCTCTCTAAGACCGGTTAACAAGCCACGCAAATGAGCCTTGCTTGATAGTGTAAATTGGTCAAACATATGAGCATCTAGGAAATTAGAGTTAAAATTCTGACTCGAATCTGCAGCCAACAGCTCGTTTTACATCATCATAAGGGTTTACATTTGGGTATAATAATAGCCAGCCCCAATCAGCGCCAAATAGAAAAGTCCTTTCAGAGTGAAGAAAACGATCAGGGCAAAGCCCCCTTGCTTAATAAGCTTGCTTGAAAAAATTCTGCGCACGAACTTCATGACTACTTAATAATTAGCACCAAGCACTGAGCCGTCGTACGATTAATCAAAAAAAACAGACCATCAAGAGCTCGTTTAGAAATTCTTTTTAGTTAGCGTCTAGCATCAAATATTTAAGTTCCTAGAAATAAAAGGGAGCCAAACGGCTCCCAGTGACACAATAATTATTAGACACTGGATCACCTCCTTTTATTTTCAGTTGAAAGCTCAAATTATGAATGAAAAAGCACCTAAGTCAATAACGCTAGTGACAATAACAATGATTTGCTTTACTTACCTGAAATTACTTTTATTTTTTTCGCCGCGGCTGTCACGGTTTCCAAATTTGGACCCAAAACCACCCCCATTCTTCTGTTAGGTCGCGTTGTTGGTTTGCCAAAAATTCTAACATCGACATCTGAAAAATCGAGCGCCTCATCAATTCCAACAAAGTCGAATTTTTCATCAGACCCGGCTGCCAAAATTACATGGCTAGCACCCTCTCGAATTAATCGTATCTTGGGGATCGGCATACCCAATATTGCCCGAGCATGCAAATCAAACTCACTCAGATCTTGGGTGTACATGGTAACCATACCAGTATCATGAGGTCTGGGGCTAAGCTCACTGAATATGACATCATCTTTCGTAACAAAAAATTCAACTCCAAATATTCCGGCGCCTCCCAAATCGTCGGTAACAACTCTAGCCATGTGCTCTGCTCTTTCGAGTAAAGAATCCGACATAGGTTGTTTCTGCCAACTATTTTGATAGTCACCGCGCTCTTGATAATGACCAATTGGTGAACAGAATAAGGTGTCTCCTTGATGTTGCTTGACAGTAAGCAAGGTAATTTCAAACTCGAATTTGACAAATTCCTCTAAAATGACTCGCTTTCTATCACCTCTCATATTTTCGATGGCATAGAACCATGCTGACTCCAGATCTTTCAATGAGTTCACAGTCCTCTGCCCCTTTCCACTCGAACTCATCACAGGTTTGATTACTAGAGGAAAGCCAACTTTATTAGCCAATGTCTCAAGTTCTGCCATTGATTCCGCATAACGGAAGTTCGGGGTGCGGAGCCCCAGTTCGACTGCTCTGTCTCTAATGCGATCACGATTCATAGTAAGGTTTGTAGCTCTCGCGCTGGGCACGACTGTGTGACCTTGTTCCTCTTTTTGAAGTAACACCTCAGTACGGATCGCCTCAACTTCGGGCACAATCAAGTCAGGCACATGTTGATCAATGATCTTTGATAGCTTCTCACCATCAAGCATATCAAATACCTCAAAATGATCTGCAACCTGCATAGCAGGTGCATCGGCATACCTATCACAAGCAATGACCGAACATCCCAAGCGTTTGGCACTGATTGTGAACTCTTTTCCCAGTTCCCCACTGCCAAGCAAAAGAATTTTTTTCATGACGCTACCCCTTATTACACAACAAGTTTGATAGACGAAAAGTTGAGGGAGAGGCAAGTATCAACAATTTTTGATTTGATTTTCTTGTTTGAACCCATGCAAATGATCCTAATAAGGTTAAATGATTCCCAGAATTTTTTTATTTTCTTGGCGCTCTGTCCCAAGATCAATGGTTTGATTTTAGTATCGAATTGACTCAATGGCTATGAAAACTATGGGATTATATTAAATTTCAAATATCGGAATTTCTCGATGGAAATTGACAAAATTGGATAGATTCTGCGCTAAAAACAGAAGTCGCAATATGAGTTGTTCTGAACCCTATAAAAACTAGGCGAAGGGCTTACTAATAAACAAATGACTAACCTCGTGATAGCGCCTATTTGAGGCCAATAGCAGCTAACCTGATCGATTCCAAAAAATATTTAATCGTTGTCTAATCGCGTCAAAAATGGCCCAAAATCTGGGATAACTGTTGCTCCACGTGGCGCCTGCTCATCACCGAGCATTCAGAATCTTTACGATACCTGCCAACGCAGACTTCTATTGCGTCTCCCGTTGATGTCCTGAGGGCTTTGTCGAGTGTAGGAGAGTACCTCAAACTATCTTGAGAAGCGCATCCTGTTAGCACTATGCTTGCAAAAAATATTGCTCTATACATTTTCGAAGACCTTGGCTCTGATTGATTACCAAAAATACAACGCAAATCCCCTGCCATGCACATACATCATATGATGCTAAATTTATATACTCAAAATGCATAAATTACATTTCGAGTTACAGTCCTGAAATAATTGAATTTTTGCTAGATTAAACAAATGTAATGCATCTTGCGCTAACGCTATCGGTAAGCGACAGATAGACGAACTGGTATGCAGCTTTATGCCTATATGCCCAAAAATGTGCGGAAGTCTCGATGAGGAACGAACAATGCACTGAAAACGCACATCGTTTTCAGAGAGGAAGATGATCAGTTCTAAAAAAGATTAATCCCTACCAGCTGGAACGAGGCCAAACCACACGGATTTATCTACACCATTATCTCGCATTGCCCGCCTGGCCTCTAAAATGATTCGGCCTGCGTCAGTTTTTTCATAAAACCATTGTTCAGTCGCCCACGGGGATATAGGATTCTCGGCGATTTCAGTCGCAACCTCTTCATAATAGGAACGAACATCAAGGGATGTACAATACATCGACGCAACTGTATAACCAAGTTTTTCCCAAGATTCTCCCTCTGCTATCCTCGCGAACTTTTGAAGTGCATGAGGAATATCCTCAGCACTGATTTCCTTTCCAACGGAGGTTCGTGCAGTTTTCAGGCACGTGCGATCATACACGGGCTTAAAAGATAGAGCCTCCTCCGAGGCAGCATAATTGTTGAGGCTGCGTTTCGGCGAGAACCGAGAGATCAATGGTTCACCCTCGATTGAGCTTATGCTGATAGGAAAGTTTTTTATCACTGGGCCTTTGGGCTCTGTCAGCAAATCAAAAGCAGCCCTCAGAACTTCCGACTGAAAAGTTTTATCCCTCGGTTTTCCCAGAGGTCGACCCAAAGGGAATGATGCATGCAGCGCTCTCGGAACTCCCATTCGATTAGCAATCCCTCTCATTGAGGTAATGACCACGGTGGAAAGGCCAGCGGCTTCAAAGACATGTGCGAGCGTACACACGGTACGCGGACACAAAGGTCATGTTCCTGTTAATAGAACAACATCCACCCCTTCGATGAGCATTTTTTGAGCGCAATCTGGGCCAGAATCCATGCGAATATCTGATACTGTTTCCGATTGGTTACCTGCAAACGAATAATGGTTTCCCGCCACCTCACCAATAATTAAGTCTTCTGCAAATTCATGCAGGCGATCAATGGGATATACAACGTTGATATCAGCGGCGAAACCACCGCGATCAAAATTTACACTATAGTGTCCCAATGACAAATCTCTGGCATGCGACGGCAAGGTTTCGTAATGAAAGTCGCTGTCTCCCAGTTCAAAACCTCGAGTTCCAACGGGGTGGAGGGCCGCTGTGGTAACAATAGCTACTTTCGACAGGTGCAAAGGTTTTGATTGGTTGAAGTTTTTCGCTTGGATTTCTGGGAGAGGCATATTGGCCTCAAATCGCTTAATAGCTTCGTCGTCTTTTCCAAAAATCATAACCTAAAGGTCTCCAAGGCAAGCTTTTAATCCATATTCTCAAAATTCGCAAAGGGAATACAGACTGCTTAGTTTAACGATAGTTAGATCCCCGTGAAAATCCACCCATAATTTGCCCAAAGGGTTTTTAACACGAAAGTTAAACGATGTTTGGGTAGCAATAAATGTACCTTTAAAATTTGCCCTTAACACTTGGGGTCAATCTTATCCATAGCATTATCAGGGCCCGAAGTTGCCCACCCATCAAACATACTTCCAGTTATCATAGCATTGTGAGAAGTATTACTTTCATAAGACCCCAGATTTTTCAGTTGAGTCGATTGTGTCGGTCTATTTGAAAGAGCTAAGCAATATTTAAACTCTGCAATAATAACGCGGAGGCGCTATACTTTTCACAAAATAATGAATTTAACGCTGGCAAAATCCGAGGGACAATTGCACCCGATGAGCACTTCCGTTAACAATTGAAGCGAGGCTTATAACTAAAGGTAATTGAATTCCTCTACGACGTTGGTAAATATACCGAATCGGAATTTTATAAAATCTAATCAATTCATTCATAAAGCTAACTGTATTTAGGGGGGTGGAAATGTCCCAAAATCGCTTGCAAGACTTCAGTATGCTTGATCCGATTGTCAGCAGTAACCCTTTTGATTTTTACGCTCTACTGCACCGTGAAGCTCCAGTTTATAAGATTCCGGAAACAGGCACTTATGTCATTACAAAATACCAAGACTTGAAACAAGTTCTCAAAGATTACAAATCGTTCAGCAATGATGTAAAGGTGGCGGATCAAAGCCCCTTTCCTGGTCTTCATCAATCGGTACTGCGTGAGGGCGGCGGTTGGGAACATGTTCAAACTCTACAGAGAACCGATCCTCCGAAACATGACCGCTATCGTGCCTTGGTGGATCGGGTATTCAGCATAAGGCGTGTGAGAGCCATGATTCCCCACTTAGAAAATGTGGTAAACGATCTGATTGATAAATTTATTGATAATGGAGAATGCGATTTTAGCAAGCAGTTTGCTATGGCGATGCCGGGCATTATCGTCGCAGAGCAGTTAGGCCTCGAGCATAACAAAGTGTCGACCTTTAAAAAGTGGGCTGACGCGATGCTCGGGGCATCCTACTCCCCTACCGCGACAGCGGCCGAAATTCGCAGGGACGCAAAAACTGAGCTTGAGGCCCAAAAATTTCTGGCAGATGTCTTTGAAGATAGGAGAGTAAATCCAAGAGAAGATCTGATATCTGCAATGGTCAATGCATATATTGATGATGAGCGACCACTTGACATTAACGAACTCCAAAACGTAGTCCGTCAGCTAATAACGGGAGGATTCGAAACCACACAAAGCGCAATCAATCATGGAATGTGGGTATTGATTCGTATGCCCGAGTTGGTGGCCCAACTGCGTGCAGATACTTCATTGGTAAAACCGTTCGTGGAGGAAGTATTGAGATGGGAAAGTCCAGTGCAGTTTCTTATGCGACAAGCAACCAGAGACGTCAAAATTTCAGACACATTGATCCCCGCTGGCGCATTGGTTATGGTTGGGTATGGTCCGGCTAATCGAGATGGGGAGAAGTTTGTTTGTCCCCATGAATTCGACCTGCGAAGAAAAAATGTTGGTGCCCATTTAGCCTTCGGCAGTGGGCCGCATTTTTGTCCAGGCGCTCTGCTGGCACGACAAGAGATGGCAAGTTCTTTTGAAGCTATTATTAGACGGATGGATAATTTTCAGTTATTAAAGCCACTACCTTGCCCGGTGCATAAGTTCAGCATGTTTTTTATGCCTATGCATGAGTTCTGCATCAAGTTTGATAAATGTTAAACAGAGTTTGAGTGCTGCGATCCCATGGCCAATGAATAGCGCTTACAGATCTTATTCTCTGGCAGCCGGAGCTGGGAGGAAAACTCTGATTTACTAGATACTCTATGCATATGTGAGCATCATGTCGCGCAAACTAAGATTTTGCCTTTAGATTTGCCGTTCAGAGGCTTTTAAACGGTTTTTGACCTAGCGGCGACAGCAGCGACTGAATTGATGTATTCATTTATGACCGCGGCAACGTATCTCAATTTTTCTTCTACTCGGCGCGTGATAATAAAGGGGTAAGCATCGTTAAGGCCGATACTTCGGTTCAATTGATTTAAAGTCACTGCTAACTCTCGCCACATCAGCACGGAGCGGCTCAGATCGGTAATGCTTGGGTAAGCAGACGTCAAACCAAATTCATAAGCAGTCTCGAGACAATCGTAAATCAACAGAAAATGATTCCATGTTTCTGCCCAATCTTCCGACGGATGCGACGAGGCATAAGCGCTGATGAATCCGTCATGCCAATTTTTTGGAGGACCTTTTTTATAATATTGATCAATGCTGTCTTGGTAATTTAAATTCGCTTCACCAAAAACATTTTCAAAGAAAGCTGCCACTGGTAAATGGCAAAAAATCTTATCCCAACAGTAGTGACCAAGTTCGTGACGGAAATGACCCACAATTGTCCTCTGTCTCTCGTTGAGGACAGATCTTGCCTGAACACGTTCAACATCATCTGCCTCTTTGCTATTAATTGTTATGATTCCTGCCAAATAGCCAGTGGTCACCGAATTCACAATTTGCCCCTCACTCTCTTGATCTTCCATAAAATCGAATAGAAGTCCGTTCTCTTTATCATCCCATCCACTGATCAGTCGAAATTTCATTCCTAGAAGGGTATAGAACAGACGGCGTTTTGCTTCCTCTAGTCGATACCACCGAAAAAAGTTTTTGGGGGGACCGATGCCCGATTTTGTCTGATCGGGGATGGTTCGATTGAACCTGCAAGCGAAGCATAGCCTGTGAGGTTTCTCCCTCGGGACCAACCAGTTACAGGTGTTAAAATCTATCCAATTGCCACAAAGTCTGTACGAACCCCCTGCTTTGGATACATAATACTCATGTCCTCGATACTCTATAGGAATTATTTTATTTGAATGAGAATCAAAGCCCAACGTTCTACCGCACTTACCGCAGTGTTGGTTTTCGAAAAAAATTTCTGCTCCGCAATCACAGTAAAATCTTTTCATAGGCTAGTTGGTAAAAACCAGTTGTTTGTTGCATTGTTCGTCAGCCTCTCGGCGCAGCTTTGGACCCCACTAACAAATTTATGCATAGTTTCAACGGACATTTCTTCAGCATCGAAGGTATACATACTTTTCAAACTCTGATCTATTGGAGTGATTACCTTCTCACTGCTTTTCATACTTTTTAGCGACATTCTAATAGTGTTAAGACAATAGACGATTGATCTGGGAAGGTCAGGGTTTCGGATGACGAAATTTAACGCGGAGTCAGGTTCAACCATCGGGCCCACAGACCTTTTGTAGGTGCCCAGAGCAGAAAGCGCTTCTAAAAAACCAGCCCAAATAAGTCCGTCAAATGCCGGATTTGCGCCCTCTCTAGAATCAATTGCGGCTGAGACAGCCAGAATCACTCTCGCATTTAGGTCCAATCGTTCAACAAGATGTCCGAAAGTAATAAAACGGTATGCATGATCTCGCGTTTGGGTGGTCATCATTAATCCGCTCAAAGCTTGGCACCTAGTTACGATCTGCATCAGAAAATCAAAACGATTCCTGCGAGCTACCGACTTTTCTGCGAACTCTTTCGTAAATAAATGCAGCTCATTCACAAGCTCCCATACTTCTTCAGGCAGAACCTCTCTTGCCGTTCGGGCATTCTCTCGAGCTGCAGTCACCGAAAAACGAATGCTATTCGGATTACCCACACGAGCAAGCATGAAATGCAGTACCGAATGCTCACTCGCGCTTCTCTTAAGGTCGTAAAAATTTGCATCTGCCCCGAAAATTTCGAGCAGAGTTTGCCAAGGAAGTTCTGATCCTCGGGGCAGATCCATTCTGATTTGACTAAATGTGTTGGCAATCCTTGCCGTACTCTCGGCCCGTTCTAAATAGCGCGCCATCCAAAAAACCCTCTCAGCCACTCGCGACAACATGATTAATCTCCAGTATCTACAATCCAGGTATCTTTGCTTCCCCCTCCTTGGGAGGAATTGACAACAAGGGAACCTTTCCGTAGCGCAACACGAGTCAGGCCACCCGGTGTAACCCAATTTTCAGATCCTGTTAAAATAAACGGCCGCAAATCAAGATGTCTTGCGTCGACTTTGTCGTCAATATACGTCGGAGCTGTTGACAATTTAAGTGTGGGTTGAGCCACATAATTGCGCGGGTTTTTGGCTATCTTACGTTTAAATTTTTCGTGCTCTTCCTCAGTAGCCTTTGGTCCGATCATCAACCCATAGCCACCGGACTCATTCGCAGGTTTTACCACCAATTCATGGATGTTATCGGTCACATACTGCAACGCATCTTTTTCTGAACACAAATAGGTTTCAACATTCGCCACTATTGGCTTCTCTCCTAAGTAGTATTGAATCATTTTAGGAACATAAGCATACACAACCTTATCGTCCGCTACGCCGCTGCCCGGCGCATTTGCGATTGCCACTTTTTTGCTCCTCCACGATCTCATCAAGCCTCGGACACCAATGACAGAGTCTGTTCGAAAAACTTCTGGGTCAAGGAAATCATCGTCTATTCTTCTGTAAATCACGTCAACCCTTTCTGGACCATCGACAGTATGCATATACACAACATTTTCATCGCCGACGAAGAGGTCTGCTCCCTCTACCAGTTCTGCCCCCATACTTCTGGCCAAAAACGCATGCTCAAAGTAGGCGGAATTAAATATACCGGGCGTAAGTACAACCACAACCGGCTTTTGAATCCTTCTCGGCGAGAGCGAGACCAACATCTTGTGTAATTGGCTTGGATAGTCGTCTACAGGGGAAATACTATAGTTTTGAAACAACTCTGGCAGCACACGCTTGGTTACTTCTCTATTTTCCAACATGTAGGCCACTCCAGACGGTACGCGAAGGTTGTCCTCCAAAACAAGGAACTCCCCCGCATGATTTCGCACTAAATCTGTGCCGCATACATGTGCCCATGCACCGAATGCTGGCGAAATCCCTTTACATGCCTCTTTGAAGTTTTTCGAATTTAGCACGATTTCACGGGGAACAACGCCATCCAAAAAAATTTTTTGTTGGTTATAAACGTCATCAATGAATTGGTTTAGGGCTTGAGTTCTTTGCTTTAACCCTCTCTGAACCGAGTCCCATTGTGCAGATGAAATCGCCCTGGGGATAATGTCAAAAGGCCACTCTCTGTCGAGGTTTTTATTGTCAGAATAGACGGTAAAGCTGACTCCCATCTCACGAATTGCTAGTTCAGCGGCCATCCGCCTGTCTCGCATTTCTTGAATAGAAAGGCCTTTAAAAAATTTAACTAGTTCTCTAGAAGCCACCCTCGGGTTGCCCCGAGCAGTGATTGCCTCATCAAAAAAGTTCGCAGAGCTGTAGTTAGTCCAAAAAGAATTCCTCAAAATAGCCTCGCTTAGCGTTGTTCAACGTCCAGCAAAAGTCATGCCACCAGAAAATTTGGGCTAAAATCAAGTTATCGCTAGATAACTTTGATGCAAAAGACTTGCTGACCTCTTAGCTTCGTTACTTTTTTAAGAAAAAAGTAACTATTCAGAAAGGCAGCTCTTTATCGCATTACTAGTGAAATCATAGTAGGCGGTTTAATGCGTCATTTCTTCTGACTTTCTTTATTTTTGATTAGCAATAAAAGATTCAATACCATGCAACGTATACTTTTTGGCAGCAGACCTAACAAGGTCTATCAAAGCGTATCGTTTTTGCCCAATTTAGTTAAGGAGCACGTACTTATTGGAAGCAGCAATATCGTCGGCTCAGATTGGGCAAAACAGTCTCCTTCAAGGAAAAGACTATCGAACTCTTTTTTTGGTGTCTCAGGACAAAGAGGATTCTGACTAAGGAGTAAGAGCGTTTTATTAATTCAATCCTCCAGGAATGACAAACTATGCAACAAACCATCATAATTCTCGGCATTAGCTTGATTATTATGGGTCTTATTTGGCCCATTATCAGAAAAATTCCGTTTGGGCAATTTCCTGGCGACTTCGTTTTCCAATCCGGTAACTTTTCTTTTTTCTTCCCAATTGTGACATGTATTTTGTTGAGTCTTGCCTTGTCAGTGCTTTTCAATATTTTTCGGTGACCGCCCAGTATTACTGCTCAGATATTTTGATCGACTTGGGGTCAACAACCGTCAACGTCCAAAACCTCTCTCAGCTAGTCCAACATAAACTATCAAAGGGGGGAGTCCTCTCATTTGGAAGCATCCGCTCAAACGCGAAGGATGATGCACGTCGAAAATCCTAGTGTTAAAAAATCTTTCCAGTTACCAGGCGTCGGATAAATAAATTCCAAACATTAATTAAATTCTGTCCCCGATTCTTCGCCCTCAGTGATCGACCCTCAAAGTCTCAACGTAAGGTTTGCAAATATGGAGTAAGCCATGACAATTTACATTCCTTTTTTCACTAATTTTAGAGTTTCAACGCTGGCGGTACCTTTCATCTCTTTGCTCTTATCGGCTCAGACTTTGTCCTTTGACTTGGGGTCCATCAAAAAAATTAAGAATTCCAACGATTGTGCATATTGCGACTTGAGTTGGGCTGATTTGAGCGGAATGGATTTGAGGGATTCGAACCTCTCCGGCGCCAATCTCTTCCTAGCAAACCTTGCAGGAACAGACCTGACGAACGCTCGGCTCCAAGGGGCTATCCTTAACTCAACAAACTTGACAGACGCCAACCTGGGCAAAGCGAATTTGTCGCGAGCAATTATTATTCAGTCTAACATCCAAGATGCTATTCTTTGTGATACCCAATTGCCTTCCGGAAATTTATACAGCGACTGCTAAAGAGAAGTGCAAAGACACTAAGAGAATTGCCAGTTGGAAACAATCGATTCTTCAAACGAAAATCGCATGGCTTTTAAAAGCGCAAACAATTATAGTTCAATTCATCTTTTAAAGGCTTGGCACGTTAATCCCGCTTTCTCTCGCAATGGAAGTGCCAAAGTCGCTCTGTGGCCTCGGTAAGTTTTCCAATTTCAGAAAAGAATGAGTCTCAAGATGAACAATTCGATAATATTTGATGAAACAAAGATAGATTGGAAACCCCTGCCAGACCCAAACGGCAATCCGGCTGAACACATCTCCATGTCGATTCTTATGTTGGATGAAGAAGCTAAAATTGCGGATGTCCTTTTCAAGTTCGCGGGCAATGCAAAAATTCTCAAACACAGGCACACATGCAACTACAGTACGTTCACTGTTAAAGGGGAGTTGCGAATCTTCGATGCTCAGGAGAACCTAATTGAAGTTCGTCCAGCAGGCACTTTCAAGTGGGGGAAGGTCGGCGAGGCTCATACCGAGGGAGGCGGAGCTGAAGACGTTGTAGCCCTATTCAGTTTGAGACCATACTCAGCGTCAGCGCCCATATATGAAATACTTGATGATCATATGCAGGTCGCGGCAACTGTTACTTTTGAAGATTTAATGGAGCTTAATGCAGAGTATTCGGCTCAAGCATAATCCGCTTGAAGATTTGCAGCCAGAACATAGAATAAGCAAGTTAGTGTTGTAGGTCATTGCCGCCGGGATAACTTGATGACCAACGGCCCCTTCAGTTGTGGCTTTTTGCCTTCCATGTCCCCCCATACTGATAGGAATCAGAGAATTCCCTCTTTACTTGAGCCAAACAATCTTTGCACAAAAATATCCAGATCTTCTTGAATCTGTCGTACTTACAACGATACAGTGCGCCAGCGGAATTTTGACAGTTGGCACAACGCTTTTGTCTGATGGCCATCGGATAAGTTTCTAAAATAAAAACCTTGTACGTTAACGAGAGCCGTTTGGACGCAGATGACGAGTCGCAGAATTGCGACAAGTCCCAACAACACTGATAGAGCGGGAAGTTATCGGCGGTTCTTTTAAAATTGCATGTCGTTCGAGGTAAGCTCCATTTCTTCGATCAACAAACCTCTTTTAAGCCTGCCCGCCGGCTTACATCATTTTATAGGGAACCACTTAGTCAGCAGGCTCTGATTCTTTTTGGTATTTATAGTAATCGCCTAGAGGAATCATCAGATGAGCATAGTCGGAGCCCGGCATCATAACGTAAGGTTCTCCTCGCGAAAAGTCCGCATGGAACCCATTAAGCGTCGCTGTGTCCTTTGGCATAAGCATTAAGTGTGGACCAGATTCTATCCACTGACCCGGAGTTGCATCTCTTTTATTCAAAACACCCATCTTAGTGTTGTCCTCGCCAACATCTCCATGGAGCATCCAAATAAATGTATCTCTCTTCATTGAGGGCTTTTCCCCGCTCATAGCTGCTCTCATCCACTTTAAGCCCTCGGAATCAGCGCATGCCGGCATCGCGTCGTGAGGGCTTTTCCAGCCCACTTTTGGGAATGGCCTAGGGTTTAGGGACATACATGTCCACCCATTTGTACCTTTTCTCAACACCTCACCATTTCCTCCAATGACTGAGGCAAACTTGCCGATAAAGTCCGGAGCGGCTGATGAGTATGCCTCAATCTGCCATGCATTGGATGCATGATCATCAGGAGGCGATTTAGAGTCATCGTTTGTCATAACGACCGAAGATAATAGAAGAGAAAAAAATGTCACTAATGTTCTAATAAACATAATTGGAGATGCTCCTGATCCAATGATTGAATTTCCCACCGCAGCCGAGGATAGTCCATCGTTTAGATAACGAACTACTCAATTAGCATTTGTTTAACCAACGGAGTATATTTCAGAATGTATCCTCGTTAAAGAGTGATGAACATTTCAAGAGAGTCCCAGGCGTTTAAAGATATTTGAAACATTGGTTTGATATGAACAGAAAAATTAATGCCCTCTATCAATCGTTTGAAGTCGAGGAAAAAAACGATCTAACAACTTTGCGGATAGTGCCAGCATTATCGCGGTGAAGATGAGAGCCATTTCAACACTCAAATATTCAGCTATGGCACCCACCGGAAGAAATGCGACAGGAATTATGCCACTCATAACCATGATAAGGCTCATCACGCGGCCGCGAATGGGTTGAGGCGTCGCTAGCTGAGTCAGAATCATATTAAGGCTGCCAAATAGCGTACTCACAAATGCGGTTGAAGCGCCGACAACAATAGCCGCGAAGAGGCTCCCCGTGAACGCAAACATTAAAATGGTAACTGCCCAACCATAGGATAACTTGAACATAATTGAACCTTTATTTCTAAAGTCTCCAAGTTTTGCAAGCACCACCGACCCCAAGAGAGCACCAATTCCCATTCCAGACGTGAGCATGCCCAAATCTGCGGGCCCTCCCCCAATGACCTCCTCGGTGAAAGCAGGCAGCAGAAAATGCATAGATTTGCCGAAGGCAGACGGTACTAACCCCATAATCATCAACCCTAAAATTAACTTTTTCTCTTTGACAAATTCTATTCCCTCGCGAAAGTCTTCAAGTGAAGAAGTTTGGGGTATGTTAACTGGGCGGCCTTGGTGACGCATGAAGACGGCAGTCACGGCTGCTAAAAGGAAAAGACTCGAGATCATAAAGAAAACTATCCCAACACTCTCGTTAGCGTCGAAATTGCCCGAGGAAAGAACCGCAATCAATGAACCCGCGAAGATCGGACCCGTGACGCTGGCTAAATTAAAGGTCGAGGTTTGAAGCGCATTCGCGTTAACGAGATTTTCCTGACGCACAATCTCGGGAACAATCGAAAAACTGGCTGGTATGCTAAGAGAACCAACCGCTCCATTGAAAAGGCCAAAATAAATGAAATGCCAAAAATCAGCTTCCCCTAAAAAGATAATATAGGCAAGCACGCAAGTTGCTCCTCCATTGAGCAGCTGTGAGTAGATCATAATGTTTTTCTTGCTTATCCGATCGGCAACCACCCCCCCAACAAGAGAAAAAATCGCGAAAGGTACTATAAACGAGAGAGTTACCCACGTGAGCGCCAAAGGCGATTGTGTAATATCATATATCAACCAGCCTTGAGCGATAGTCCTCATCTGTCCACCAAATGCATTGGATGCACTGGATATCCATAGAAGTCGGAAATCTTTTATTTTCAGTGACTCAAATAAATTATTTTCTCGCACGTGAATCCCTATTTACCAATTGAGAGCCGACAGATATTTCCGCCACCAATAGAACAAGCGGTTTATAAATCGCGACGTTTTCAGGCGGTCAGAACTCTTTGACAAAATCAAGATGATACCTACTAGTTTAATTGTTTTACTGCTGGGCGGACCAGGAACCACATAAATTAAATAATCCAATCTCCCCCTTTTTCAGATTTAATGGCTTGATATCGCCATTAATGTTCTAAAGCATTTGGGTTGATCCATTTATGACCCCATGTACCCTTTGTGAAAGTTGTGCGAACATACAGCAATTCCTGAGACGTTTTCCAACGTGAGTTTCTAGGAAGAAGACCAACTCTATATAGAAAACAGGCACCCTAGAGGACCCTATGATAGAGACAGCGCCGATCAGACGATTTCTCTTGCTCGATGATCGCAATGTAGAGAGTACGGAAAATGTTGAATTAAAACTGGGCGTTCCGACCAAGCATCCGGCTAACCCACTATTTGTTGAGGATAAGCCGTGGGAAAAGCGTTATGACAATTTCTACGGAAATATTATTTTTGATAAAGAAGAGGTGATTTATAAATGCTGGTACAGTCCCTTTATAGTAGCTCACTCAGCCAAGGGAATGACATTATCACAGCGGAAAAAAACAACATATGACGGTCATGATTTACAGGAAATGGCCATCTGCTATGCTACTTCTAAAGATGGGATAAGTTGGAAAAAACCCAATCTTGGGTTAGTAAAATTTGAAAAAAATTTTTCTAACAATCTTATCTCGAGGGGCCCGCATGGGGCCGGAATTTTCAAGGACTCCCGTGCGAGTGTCACATCACAGCAATATAAATCTATCTACCAAGGCCTTAATACCAGTTTTTCACATGACGGTTTAGTGTGGTCGAAGCCACGAATTATCAGTCGAGATAAGATTGCCGGCGACACACATAACAATGCTCTTTGGGCACCTACGTTGAGCAAATATGTTGCTTTCACCCGAACATGGGGGAAAACTGACCGTAAACTGATAGGGCCCGAAACAAAAACAAATCATGCATGGGGAAGGCAAGTGGCTCGTATAGAGAGCGTCGATTTTTGCGATTGGTCAAAATCCGAAGTCGTCGTTGATTGTGCAGATTGGGCACACCAACCATACGCAATGCCAGTGTTTTATCATGCAAATACTTACATCGGACTTCTAGCGATCCATGACCAAATTTCTGACCGTGTGTGGACGGAACTTGCATGGAGCGCAGACACAAAAAAATGGCACAGAATAAATGAAGGCACGCCATTAATTGATTCTTGCACCAACCCCTTGGATTATGATTTTGGTTGTATATATGCGTGTGCTAACCCCATTTTTTTAAAGGAAGAAATTCGTATCTATTATGGTGGGAGCGATTGGCTGCATACAGGGTGGCGCAATGGCTGCCTTGCTCTGGCCACTTTGCGCCCAGATGGGTTTGCCGGATATGAGCAAAATAACACGAACGAATTAGGCAGAATCAGAACAAATGCTCTCGACTATAAAGGTCAGGCTGTAAAGGTTTCTGCTGATATATCAAAGAATGGCTGGATCAAGGCTAGTTTAATTGACAACGCTCATTCCGTGATCAGCTCGGTTCAAATCAGCAAGACTTCTACGGATACCAACTTGTTTGATCGACAAGTAATTGACGAAGATACTGTTAGAATCGAATTTGAACTCAATGCGGCTAAGCTTTATTCGTTTGCGTTTTCAAGTGAATGAATTACGAAAGAAGCCATTAGATCAAGCCGCTTTATACCAGTGTATCTGGGCGATGCAAAATTTCAAAAAGCATCTCCAACGATAACGCTCCGTTTGGCTGTTGCTGCATTGCCCGCATTGTCCGTGGCAGTATAGATCAGTGTGTATGTTCCCAACGTGTCTGGATCGACGACCCCCGTGGTTTCGACCTCAACCACACCATCGTTGTCATCAACTGCATAAACGCCGGGCTCCACAAAGATATCACCTAACTGAAGGTTAACAGGACTGTTCCCTTCGATAGTTATGTTTGGAGGGGTAACGTCTTTCGATGAGATAGCCGCGAACAAAGCCCAGTTTGGAGCGGATATTGGCGCATCAGTTGCGTCAAGCGGGTTAGTGCCATAATCGACCTCATCTAAATCCGAGTCACCGTCACCGTCGGAATCCGGAACTAGAGGATCAGTGCCATATTCACTCTCCTCTGCATCTGTCAACCCATCATTGTCGTCGTCGGTGTCAGAATTGTTGCCTATACCATCCTTATCAGTATCTGCCGTCTCTGTCGCATCAAGCGGCAGGTCGTCAATGGTGTCCAAAACACCATCGTTGTCGTCATCAGCATCTACGTTATTGCCTAAACCATCATCATCCGAATCCAATGTCTCATCCGCATCCAGCGGAAAGGCATCAAAACTATCATAAACTCCATCATTGTCGTCGTCCCGGTCGGCATTGTTCCCGATACCATCGCAATCCGTGTCTGACCACTCCGTTGCATCCAAGGGAAACGCATCAAATCCTCCCTGATTTGAATAACCATCACCGTCCGGGTCAATCCATAGGTTAGGTACATCGTTTTGCCCATGGGAATTCTGACCCCAACAAGTGACGCCTGCTTTGTGCAAAGCACAAGCATTATCAGCGTTAGCGTCGATCTGTACCGGTTGGAACAATTCCGGCATCCCGTCGACACGACCATTGCCACCATCATAACCCCAGCAAAGTGCGCCGATTTCATCTATGACGCAGGTAAACTGCGACCCTACCGCCAACTGAGAGGGGTTCTGCAAAGCGCGAGGAAGAGGACGATTAGAATATAAATCGTCTCCCCAAAGCACCAGCCCAGACTCATCCAGAGCACCTGCGTGCCATGCATCAATACTTACCGTAAGAGGATTTATTATGTCAGGTGGGTTGATCGGATCGTAGTCGAGGAAAGTACCCCAGCAGGAAATGCCATTATCGTCAATGGCGCAGGTATTTTTTCTGCCGGCGGCGACATAGGAGGGATTAATTAAATCGGGCACACTGGTCGCACCATGGTCAGTCGAGCCCCAACATTTAATTCCCGAATCATCAACCGCGCACGTATGGGTATAATTGGCACTTATTTGAGTGGGGTTTTTCAGGGCAGGTACATTGGTGCGACCATCAACATTTGACCCCCAACAAACCACCCCGGTGTCATCCAAGGCACA
>CACEBC010000026.1 GCA_902557735.1 Porticoccaceae bacterium | reverse complement strand
GAAGACCTTCGAGGAAGATTCAAAATCACCGAGGAGCATGCACAAGCCATTTTCGATAATATTCAGGAACAGCAAGAAGTGGAACAAATCATTGACGAGCGTGACAGCGCTAAAGATTAAGAACATCAGTAGCATCAGCTTGAGCTTAAGTTTTTTTGACACAAGGCCACTGGCCTTGAGAACTCATAATTAATAAGCTGCTTAACAGATCGTTTCGACGAAATCAGCCGCCGTTGACTCGAAGAATCATTTTCTGGAACTACCCCGTTTAGACTTCATCCATCAATGATGACTTCAATTCGACGGTTTTTGGCTCTACCCTGAGGAGTTGAGTTAGACATAATAGGTTTTGTATCCGCGAGGCCGATGATCGTAACTCTACCTCTTTTAACATTAGAATTGTCCAGCAGATAATCGGCTACAGCGGCTGATCTTGCCGCTGAGAGGTCCCAATTTGACCGATACCTTTCACTAAAAGCCATGGGTACATTATCCGTATGTCCCTCAATAGTAATTAAACCTTTTGAGCCGCTGATCGAATTACCGACCTTCTGCAAAAGTGGTTTGAAGCCTGGCTGCAAATCGGCAAATCCGCTTCGAAAAGATCCTTTTTCCGCAAGGCGAACGATAATTTTATCACCATCTCTCCTAACTTCTGCCAAACCTTTTTTAATTTCGTTGGAAAGGTTCATCCGGATTCTTTCGTATTGATCTGATATTGCTCTCTGTCGCGACTGGCTGGTGGTTCCTGCCAGATTTTCCGCCCTATTGTCGGGTGAGGCTTCAACTACCTGCAGTGCCGATTGGACCTGTGTTTGTGCCATTGCGATCTTTGCAAATACCTGCAGGTCGTCCTGCGACACCTGAGCACCGGAACTTAGCTTATCGTTCGTTCCATCCTCACCGGTAGCCGTTGTTGTCTTTACTTTCACGACCACTTTTTTATCCTCAACTAGCACTTCTACCTTACCCTCCGCAATTTCTTTGGCCATGGTTTTTTTAACGGCCTCCACGTCTGAGTTCGTATCGAAATCTCCCGTCTTGGTGGTTCTTTTAAGGACTGGATCAACAGGCTGCTCTACGTCTGTAGTTTGCTCTTGAATCACATTGAGCGCTGTAGGTTCAATTCTAGCTCTTTTATATTGCTTTGCTATTATACTCTTAGCCTTTGGGGGCTCCACCGTGGGCACAATGCGCTGAACACCAAACGCATTCTTCATCGAGCCGCTAACTTCTTTGTATTTGGGCACGTTCATTTCTGCAAAAGAGAGTAGCAGGACAAAAAAAGCCATCAAGAGCGTTGCCATATCAGCAAACGTAGCCATCCAGGCAGGAGCTCCACTAGCACACGGAGCACATTCAACCTTCTTATATTCAATGACCTCCCGCTCAATTGGTTTACCCGTCTCTTCATCCAAAACCGTGGGATTGCCTCGGGAATCAACAATTTGCTCTTCTTCCTCTTGCTCCGCCTCTGCATCACCGGCCTCTGCAGTCACAGGAAGTTCTGCATCTTCCGCTGTTTGATTTTGTTGTTCCTGGTCAGCCATCAGCCTGTGCTCTCAGAATTATTTACCATCGACAATTATGTCGATCCTACGGTTCTTTGCCCGCCCTGCTGCGCTGTCGTTTCTTGCGATTGGACGAGTATCGGCAAACCCTGCCACTGTAACATTTCTCTCTTTAAACCCTGCTTCATTGATGAAAAATTGAGCCACCGAGGCAGATCTCTGCGCAGATAAATCCCAGTTGGATTTAAAACGCCCATTGTATGCCACTGGAACATTGTCCGTATGACCTTCAACCCGCATTTTTCCTTTTGAAGCAGAGAGCGACTTACCTACACGCCCCAATAGGGCTTGGAACTCAGGTTGAAGATTTGCGCCGCCAGATACAAAAGACCCTTGACTCGCTAGGCGAACTTTGATTTGGTCTCCGACCTTTTCCACCGCCGCCAAGCCTTTCGCAATGTCCTTTGACAGATCACTTTTAATTTTTTGGTATTGATTCTCAATGTCTTGGTTTCTTTTGCTCGTCGACCCGCCAGGCGACTTATCTGCACTCTCTTCGTTTTCACTACCCCGTTTTGACTTGCCAGTAGCGAGTTTTTGCTTGCGAACTTGTACCTCTGTAGCCAATTTTGCCTGAACATCAACTACTTTAGCGGCGATGTCAATCGTAGCCTGCGTAATCGGGCCACCTGCACCTTGCCCAACAGACGCATCACTCTTACCACCACTACTTTGATTATCTCGCAGCTCAACAACAACCTTGTTGTCCTCTATTCTGACCTTGACCTGGCCTTGATCTATTTCTTCCTGAAGTGCCTGTTCAACAGACCTGAATGCCTTCTTCGTCTTAAAATCCGCTTCCTTTTCCTCAGTCTTTTTAACCACATTGGGCTGAGTTATATCGTCAGACCGCTGTCTAACATTTCTCATTACTGTGGGTTCAGCAACTGCCGGAGAGAAATCGTCTACGACGAGGCTTCTGGCAGTCTCAATTGTAATAGTGGGTACAATACGTTTCACACCAAAAGAGGCTTTTAGGGAACCTGCGATCTGCTTGTACTTGGGGACGCTCATTTCGGCAAACGAGAGTAGAAGAACAAAAAACGCCATTAGTAATGTAGCCATGTCAGCAAACGTTGCCATCCAAGCAGGCGCTCCACCGGCGCAGGCAGGACAATCAACCTTGGGAGGGCCATCGTCAATGGGCTCTTCCCACCAATTGACCTGCTCTTCCTCCTCAGCCTCTGCCGCGTCAGCGGCCTCTTCTGGTGCTTGATCGTTTTCCTCAGCCATGGGCTACCTCGCTTAACCTGTAGCCAACTCGCCTTGGACTTTGGGATCCAAGAAGGCTGCCAACTTATCTCCCAGGACACGCGGATTGCCACCTTCGGCCATGAATAGCAGACCTTCAATGATTAGTTCATTATTTTGCTCTTCAGCATTCGCTAAACTCTCCAATTTCATTTTCAGCGGAAGCATGATAACGTTTGCAACGATTGCACCGTACATCGTCGTCAATAGGGCTACCGCCATCGCAGGCCCAATCGCCTTCGGATCTGACATATTCCCCAGCATCTGTACGAGCCCTATTAGGGTACCGATCATGCCCATAGCTGGCGCAACTTCACCCCATGCCGCAAACAAGTTAGCACCATCCATTTGCCGTATTTTGGTCGAATCTTTCTCACGTTCTAGCGTTGGTTTGATAACATCAGCATCTGAACCATCGACCAACATACCAACCCCTTTGGCCAGAAATTTATTTGATAGCTCCTGTCCTTCCAAAGCAATCATCCCGTCTTTTCGCGCAATAGTTGCAAGCTCGACCATTGTTTCAATAAGATCTTTTGGAGAGTCCAATTTGTACATAAAACACTTGCCGGCTACGCCGCCAGCACTTAAAAATTCAGCGAGAGAAGATCTGGCCATAGTCACCATGGCAGACCCACACAGTACGATTAGAATTGACGGCGTATCAATGAAAGCGCCAATGTCGTCGATTGATGCAAAGATCAATCCAAATGCGCCTAAAAGGCCAACTATCGTTGCGATATCCATAAAGTTTCCCCAAAAAAACAAAAGTTATTTAGTTGCTGTTAAATTTCTCACCAGTCAACTATGCAAAGAACCCGTCGTGCTTCAAACTGTCCCGTACCCGCTAGCGTCATATCGACAGAACTTGTCAAAAATTTAGTCTAACACCCACCAATAGACCGCTGTCAAGATGACTTTACGATTAATCGTTTAATCTTAGAGTCAATCATTACAAAAATCTTCTAAGTCAATGATAAAGAGAGAATATAGCATTTTTTAGTTGGTTTCGCATTTATCAGGCGTTGTCGACACATTTGATTTATATTGCAAGCCTTTGTACAAGAGTTTAGGATTCTGAGGTAGATAGAGATATTAATATCCATCGATATGGTTGCCGTGCACGATTTGTGAGGTGAGTTAATGCAAAGATTTGAACGCAGAAGTTGGCGACCGCTCATTTATAAAATAACCCATGCCTGTTTAATCACAAGTGCAATGCTGCTCTTGGCCTGCGACATTCACAAATCAGAGTTGAAATGTGAGGATGCCATTGAAGCCTATGACAAACAGCGATTTGAAGGTTACACCGATGAATTGGGTTCAGCTATTGATCCCAAAACTGGAATAACTTGGTACAGATGCCCCGCGGGCAAACGCTTTGTTAACTATGTGTGTAAGGGGGAGACCCTCAGACTTTCTTGGGATGAGGCAGTAGCGTTTGCCAAGGAGTTTTCTGAAAAATCTGGCGTGGCATGGCGCTTACCTACTAGGAAAGAGATGAAGTCAATTATAGAGCCCAACTGTATAGCTCCAGCCTTAAACCCGAATGTTTTTAAAGATGCAGAAGTTGCAAACCACTGGTTGTCAGATCCAAACACGCTCCACCAAGACCAGTTCCGTTGCGCCATAAACTCATATTCTGGCAACATATCCTGCCGCCAAGCGAGAATCATAAAACAGCCATTCATGTTGGTAAGGGACCGTTAACCCCGCCCATATGTTTTTAAATGAAAAGTCATCTTAAACGAGGTTTGCGATAGAAGCTCAGGCAATGCTCTCCGTGAGCCCGAATGACCTCGACGGAGGGTAATTCTTTGGATTTAAATCCCATCGCATTGCATCCGTATGGCCTACGACGGTCATGTGTGATTTTAAAGTGCACGCATTCCCAACAATTAGGAGCGGTCTTTGTCGGCTGATTCACGACGAGGCTTCCAGATCTCATGATAATACTTCCATCCAATCATACAAACAAAAG
Source organism: Porticoccaceae bacterium (assembly GCA_902557735.1). Taxonomy (GTDB): domain Bacteria; phylum Pseudomonadota; class Gammaproteobacteria; order Pseudomonadales; family Porticoccaceae; genus TMED48. Next base: position 20,174 of record CACEBC010000026.1, on the reverse strand, counting down.
CAACCGCAATTAAAGCCGAAAAAGCATTGGTTAGGGAAATGCCTTTGAGTCGCGAGACTTCTGGTCGGGTCGACATAATAAAGATCATTGGTACTGCTAGCATTATGTAAATTCGTATCAGCTTACACACAGCACATGGCGGATTCTGATCGTTTTGCACTTTATTCCCCTCTGCGGTTGAGCTATCGTTTGATTACAGGCGCCTGTATCTTCTCTCGATCCAAAAATGCATCTTGTTAAAGACTACCCCACATTGAGAGCATCGACAACCTTGAAACTAACATTTTATGCCGAATATCCCTATTTAAAAAGTGCAATGCGCAACTTAAAATCGCCCCCGGGTTGGCTTAATTTTAGCCTGGAGAATTTAAAGAGGAGCCTTGCCATTCAGAAGCATAATTGTATTTATTGAGCTTATTATTCTAACGAGATCTTTATGGCTTAAGCTTGATGCCTAATGCTTCGAGCTCTCTTTGAGCGAGCTTCGAACTCACGCCGACGCCGAGTGACGCAGCCTGCAAATAGCTTTTAGCCTTTTCTAGGTCTCCTCGTTGGCCTGCGATCTTTCCCAAGAGATAACTGGCTCTGTAGGTAGGCAAAAAATCATAGCTGGTTAGAACATCAGCAAACGCTTTCATGATTTTCTCTTGCTGGAAATATAATTCTCCTCGAGACAAATAATTTAAATAATAACTGTCATTCTTTGAGATCGCTTCTGAATAATCGGCCTCAGCACGCTCGAAATCTTGGAGCAAAACCCATGCATCACCTCGTAACCTCCAGAATTCACTTTCCATGGGTTGCGCCGCAATAGCCTTGTCCATTAATTCTGCCGCTCTCTCAGGCTCGTTCTTTGATAGCGCTTGTTTAGCTCGCCTAGCTTTTGTGTAAGCACTCGCATCTTTCCTTAAAATCGCCAGTGCAGCATCAAACCGCTCTTTATAGCGGTTACCGGATACTAACTTTCTCGCAGTAATCTGATTCGCCTTAACCCTCTTCATTGATGGTGGATGACTGGAGAATAGATCGCCGAACCAATAATTTTGTTTGTCGCTCTTCAGGGCGATAAAAGTTTGCTGTATCTCAACCGCTGCAAGCGGCTCATACCCAGCTCTCGCCATATAATGCATCCCAAAAAAATCTGCTTCTAACTCGTCATTTCGGCTGTAACTAGCCATAACGAAGGAACCGGTAAATGCCGATGCCGTTTCAAGTTGTTTTTTATAGTTCTGGTTTGGCATACCTGTCTCAAGAACTCCAAGACCCAAATCAATTAATATTCCGCGGGTTTGCTGCTTCGCTGAATGCCGAGCCGCTGCGTGCACTATTTCGTGAGCGAGAACGGCTGCCAACTGGGCTTCATCTGTCAAATGAAGCAGCAACCCTCTATTGATAGCTATTTTGCCTCCGGGGAGAGCCCATGCATTAGGCACCGAGCTATTGACCAAAACAAACTCATACGGCAATTCTGGATTATCGCTTGTTGCGGCCAATCGATTGCCGATGTCTCGGATATACTTTTGAAGCTTTGGGTCAGCATTATAATCTCCCCCGTGAACTTGTCTTGAAGGTGCGTAGTTATTCTCAGCAATGACGATATCTTCGTACTCGGTGGTCAGTAATAGCTCGCTCTTGCCTGTCACCGGATTAACAGCGCATCCCAAGCTAGAGAAAATAGTTAGAACGCCTAAGCATGTACAGATATGTTTCACTATCTCAACCAAACTTTGACAGAATAATTGCTAGACTATCACTCGAATCTTGATTTGTTAACGTACAATCCCCAAAATTGCATTGTTATCAATAATAAGGTAGTAAAACATTATGCTGATGATTATATCCCCGGCCAAAAAAATGGACTTCCAAGTGCCCGTATCCATAGCCAAGCATTCCTGTGCGGAAATGCTAGACCACTCGGAAGTCTTGATGGCGTCTTTAAGGACAAAAACACCTCAAGATATATGCTCCTTGATGGGTTTGAGTGATAAGTTGGGCGCACTAAATTTCGAGAGATTTCAATCTTGGCGGCAGCCGTTTGATTCAAGCAACGCCCGTCAAGCCATTTTGGCCTTTCGCGGAGACGTTTATCAAGGTTTAAACGCTCAAAAGATGGACATTCAGGATCTTGATTGGGCCCAAGATCATCTGCGAATTTTGTCTGGGCTGTACGGACTTCTCCGTCCACTAGATCTTATACAACCTTACCGCTTGGAAATGGGGACAAAATATCCTACGAATCGAGGTTCGGACCTATATGACTTTTGGGGATCCACCATAACTGATGCCATAAACAGACATTTAACTGCGCTCAACGGAAGTCGTCCAATCCTTGTCAATTTGGCATCCAATGAATACTTTAAATCTGTGCATCCAGCAGAAATTAATGCTCCAATCTTAAATCCTGTATTTATGGATAAAAAGAATGATGAATACAAAATCGTGAGCTTTTATGCAAAACGTGCTCGAGGGGAAATGGCTGCTTTCGTAGTTAAAAACAGAATTGTCGATGCGGACGGTTTAAAAGAATTTCGTGAAAGTGATTACATCCACAACCCAGCCATGAGTGATGGCAATAAGTTGGTCTTTACTCGGGGTTAGGCCTTCTTATTGTGCCCGAACCTTTCGCCGATGCAACAGTTAGAAACCGTCAACCGATAGTTGAAGAGCTTCAAAAACTGCTGAAGCACTCTACCAAGGTACTCGAGATAGGAAGTGGAACAGGCCAACATGCGATTTGGTTTGCTCCGAGATTGCCATGGCTAATCTGGTTGTCAAGTGACCTACCTAACCAACTTCCTGCAATTAAAAAATGGTATAAAGATTTTTCGAGCGAGAATCTTGCGCCTCCAATCGCACTCAACGTTTCTGAACGCTGGGCAATAACCGAGCATGACGCTATCTTTAGCGCCAACACTGCGCATATAATGCATATGCGTGAAGTGGAACATATGATAACCAACGGAGCCAGATCTCTGCCCAATAAAGGGCTTTTTTGCCTATATGGACCTTTTATCTTTGAAAATAGTTGGTTAACCGAGAGTAATCGTATATTCCATCGAAAACTACAAGACTTAGACCGACACATGGGTCTTCGGCAATTTGACGATCTTAATCAGCTCGCCATAGCAGGCTCAATGGAACTGATTAAGATAAAACCAATGCCCGCAAATAATCACTTAATCGTTTGGCAAAAAAATCTGACAAGCACTCTATTCGAAAGGATATAGCCAAATATCCAGAGCTAAAGTTCCAAATAAAACTGCCCCAACCCGTTGACTGCTCAAAAACGCCTCAAAACATAGTTCCGGAGATCTGTTGCGGGCCTGCCATAGTTGCTTACTAAAAATTATTGCGGTAATGAATATGCCCAAAAGAAAAATCCAATTCCTATCGAATAACTTCCCGCAGACTAAAAGCGAAACAAGAGTTAATATCTGAAGAAGCAAGATGAAGTGCAGATCCCTCTCTCCCCATAAGATCACCGTGGATTTGATACCAACGATTTGGTCATCTTTTCGATCTACCAAGGCGTAAAAACTATCAAATACCATTGCCCAAGATACTACTGCCACAAAAAGAGCCATCGCCTCTTTAGGCACCATCTCTCGCTCCGCCGCAAAACTCATCGGAACGACCCAAGCCCACGCGATACCCAAAACCAATTGAGGGAAGTAACTCCATCTTTTCACGAATGGATAAAAAATAGTGAGTATCAATCCTAAGAACGCAAGTTTTATTGTTAGAGCATTAGTCTGCAACACAAGCAGAAAGGCTAGTAAGAGCAACACAAAAAACAACCTCAACGCCTCTCTAGGCGAGATTTCTCCCGATACCAGCGGTCGGTTTTTAGTTCGTTCTACGTGCCCATCAACGTGCCTGTCAGCGTAATCATTGATTACACATCCTGCAGCCCGCATCACCACCACGCCACAGATAAAAATCAATAGGTTCGAGAGCTGTGGCGCACCCTTTGCTGCCAGCCATATTGACCACAACATCGGCCACAACAGAAGCAATGCACCGATGGGTTTATCTAAACGCATCAAGCGAATCCAGGGCTGCATTTTAAGTACAATCCATGATTTCAAGTCTCAAATAAATTTTTCTAAATATGATTTGAATCTCGGTAGAAATATCTCTGTTACCAAAATAGGTTCATCCAACACGAAAAACATCGACCTGCGCCCCCACATAGAGTCCGAAGCAAGTATCGGGTCTAAAGCAGGCACATGCTCTGCCCGAACCATCGCAATCTGCATGACACCTCGGTGCAAAGAAGGCTGAGAAAACAACCAAGCACCCAAGGGATTAGCACCCAATTGACTGAGAGTGCTAAGCTCCCCCGACATGGTCTCCTCCGGAAAAATACTTCGAGCATAAACCCAAGGGTTGCCGGAGCCTATTAGGATCACGTCCCTGACAAAAAATCGCTTTCCTCTTTGCTCAGGGAATAATTGTATTTCGGACGGTCGCGGAATTTGAATTTGTTGTGAGACGATTTCAATTGACAAATTATCATCGCATAACTTTTTCAGTCGGGCTGTGAGAGATTTTTTGTCTGTAAGCCAGCCTCTCAGGGGTTCCGGACTTGCCGCCGCAGAAAAAGCAGTCAAGAGATGCCAATTTGGTTCACTAATCGCGGTTTTTGTATTCATGCTAAAAACTACTCAGATAACCAAAAGCCTAAGTGTACTGCTCAATAAATGGACGAAAAGCCCTTTGGTTGTTGCCTAAATCTCTTATATTCCCACTGATATTGGGAAAGCGCTAGCCCTGCAATTTGCTCAACGCCGCGATTTAAAGCACTCACGCTTTCGTCTTGGTCTGCACTGTGAATTGCTGGATCGGCTGAAGTAAAATGAATGTTCCAGCCACCTGAGATCCGCAAGGCAGTGCAGAAGAGTACATTTGCCTCGCACCTTTTAAGCAACTTATGGACTAAAGTCATAGTCATAGCAGGCTTACCAAATAATGGCGCAAAAGCTCCGGCGTTGCTGGGTGGTTGTTGATCTGGCAATATCCCAATTGCCTCACCCCGCTTGAGTGCCTGCAAAAGTGCCGCAACACCACGCGAGTTCGTTGGAACCAATTTAGCTCCCGAATGCTGCCTTGAGGCCTTTACCCAATCCTCAAGACCCCTGATTTTCGGGGGTTCATATAGCGAGGTGATATCAGCTTTATCTGCTATCCAAAGCCCGACGACCTCCCAGTTCCCTTGGTGAGGAACCAACAATATCATACCTTTGTCACTCTCCAATGCTTCGTTAAAAACGTGCATCCCCTTCACATCAATGATGTGGTTTTTCAGCCAATCAGCAGATTTATGCCATACTCTAGGGGTTTCGAGGAGCATTTGGCCCATATGCAGCATCCGCTCATGCAAAATGAGCTCCTTAGAGCGCTCGTCGAGCGCCGGAAAACAGTGGGTCAAATTTTTCCTTGCTACTTTGCAAGAACGCACTTCCAATGTCAGAGCAATTCTACCAAGCAAACGACCAAACGCTCTAGAGGGACGCAGTGGTATTCGAGCAAAAAGTGCAAGAAATAACAATATTAATGGCCCTTTTAATAGCTGTGAGATCGCCACTTATTTGGGATCCTGTGACTCTGGAAGAACTTTGGCTTTAAGATATTTATGGAGATCTCTGGAGGTTTCAGGGTGCTCTAATCCGAGTTCGATGTTAGCGCGGAGAAGACCCATTTTGCTACCGCAATCATAACGGACTCCTTCAAATTCATATGCGAATACGCGTTCTTGGGAAAGGAGCGCCTGAATTGCATCAGTCAGCTGATACTCTCCTCCTGCTCCCGGCTGCAATACGCGAAGTTTATCTAGAATTGGAGGAGTAAAAATATATCGTCCAGTTACCCCTTTATCTGAGGGGGCATCCTCGAATTTTGGTTTTTCTACAATATTATCTAATAAGAAGAGTCGATCGGCATGTTTTGGGCCGCTGATTACCCCGTAAGCTGAGATTTCGGGGCTAGGCACACTTTGTACCGCAATGATGGAGTTTCCAAATAACTCATACTGTTTAATCAGTTGTCCCAACGCACTCGCCTGAGGGCTAATCAAATCATCGGCAAGCAACACCGCAAAAGGCTCCTCTCCAATTAAATGGGCTGCAGTCAGCACAGCATGACCCAAACCAAGGGCTTCGGTCTGTCTAATATAGGTGAAGCTGACCCCTTTGGGGACAACTTCTCGAGCAATCTTCAGCAACTGGGTCTTCCCGCTTTTCTCCAGTTGATGCTCCAATTCATAGGCTTTATCGAAATGATCAGCTATGGCTCTTTTCGTCCTGCCTGTTACAAAAATCATCTCTGTAATACCCGCCTTAACGGCCTCCTCAACAGCATATTGAATCAACGGTTTGTCTACAACAGGCATCATCTCCTTTGGACTTGCTTTTGTCGCCGGCAAAAATCTTGACCCTAAACCTGCCACCGGAAATATTGCTTTACGAACTGGCCTATAATCCTTTGAAACGCCCATAAATTCTGCCTTAATCAATAAAGTTTAAAATGAACCGACGATGACTTGCGCCGCAAATCAACGCATTACCATAGAAATTATTATAACTTTGATCTAATTGCGACATTTCAACATCTTATGCCCTATCATTCTAGTCTCGCAGGCTTATAATTAGGGGTAACAAAAACATTAAACAACCAACGAGATACTGTAGTGACTGAAACCATCAGCGCGGCGAAAAATTTTCAAGAACTGATTTTCTGTCTTGAGCAATTTTGGGCCCAACAGGGGTGTGTCATCTTGCAACCCATTGATATGGAAGTCGGTGCTGGAACTTTCCATCCAGGCACCTTCCTCCGCTCGATTGGCCCAGAGAATTGGAAAAGTGCTTATGTACAGCCCTCCAGGAGACCCACAGACGGTAGGTACGGGGACAATCCCAATCGACTTCAGCACTACTATCAATTTCAGGTAGTTATGAAGCCATCTCCAAAAGATTTTCAAGACCTTTACCTTGCTTCACTCACAAAAATTGGCGTCAACACTAGTATCCATGACATTCGTTTCGTCGAAGACAATTGGGAATCACCCACTTTGGGAGCGTGGGGGCTGGGCTGGGAAGTATGGCTTGATGGGATGGAGGTTAGTCAGTTTACCTATTTTCAACAAGCCGGAGGTCTTGAATGCTTTCCAATCACCGGGGAGATTACTTATGGGGTTGAGAGACTGGCTATGTACCTTCAAGGCAAAGATAATGTTTTTGATCTCATCTGGACAGAGGAGGAGGGCAAAAAAATCAGTTATGGTGATGTATTCCATCAGAATGAGCTAGAGATGTCATGTTTCAACTTTGAACACGCGGACATCGAATTTCTGACTTATAGTTTTGACCACTGTGAGAGCCAATGCAATCAGCTAGTAGCTTGCAAACTTCCACTGGCAGCTTATGAAATGGTAATGAAAGCATCTCATACCTTTAACCTACTTGATGCACGCAAGGCAATTTCTGTTAATGAACGACAACGCTACATATTGCGTGTCCGCGACCTGGCAAGGGCAGTTGCTCAAGGATATCTAGATTCGCGAGCAGCTAAGGGGTTCCCTTTGGCTGATAAGGAGATTTTGGCGAAAGCCGAGATTGGCAAAGGTAAGTGAGTTTAATGAGAGATGATTTATTAATAGAGATCGGTCTCGAAGAAATGCCGTCGTCTGAGGTTAGCCATCTATCAGAGGCTTTCTCATCAGGAATGTGTGCTGCACTCAAAAAACACTCTTTATCCCACACTGGCATAACCGCATATGCCACCCCGCGGCGACTTGCGCTCTGGATTAAATCGTTACAGAGACAATCACCAAACAAGGAGCAGGCGGTCTGGGGTCCCTCCACAGATATTGCATTTAACGACAATGGCATGCCTACCAAGGCCGGTCTGGCGTTTGCCAAAAAAAATAATCTTGATATAGACAATTTGAGAAAATTTGTTCAATCAGATGGAAAACAAGAAAAGCTTTTTTTTAAACAGACCATTGAGGGAAACTACACTCAAAATGTCATAGAGAACCTAATCAATCAGGTGCTTTCCAAGCTACCCATAAAAAAACGTATGCGTTGGGGCAAAAGTAAGCGCGAGTTTGTGCGACCCATTCACTGGGTAGTTCTTGTTTATGGGAAAGAGGTTTTGAAAAAAAATATTCTGGGCATAGTTTCTGGAGTTCACAGTCGGGGACATCGTTTTCACGCCGATAATAAAATTGCTATAAAGTCAGGGAGTTCATATGAGCAGCAGCTCAACCAGTATTATGTTGTTGCCTCAATCGACGAAAGACGACGCATTATTTCAGAAGGAGTAGAAAGACTCGCATCTCAATTTGGCGGTAGAGCAGTAATTGACGAATCTCTCATTGATGAGGTTGTTGCGATAACTGAGTGGCCAGTTCCAATACTAGGGCATTTTGATAAAGAATTCTTAGTAGTTCCGGATGAAGCGCTCATTTCAGCCATGAAGCGACATCAAAAGTATTTCCATATCATGAACAAACAAGGAAGATTGATGCCTGCTTTTATAACGGTGGCAAACATCGATAGCACATTAGCTGATCAGGTAAGGACTGGCAACGAAAGGGTTTTAAGAGCGAGACTTGCAGATGCCAAATTCTTTTTTGAAAATGATTGTAAATCGAGCTTGGAAACTAAAAGAAAAAAACTCTCGGGAGTTGTATATCAGGCTCGACTGGGTTCGTTACGAGAAAAAACTGAGCGTCTTGTTAAGTTATGTCAATTTTTGTCAGAGTTTGTTGGAAGTGCGCCAGATCTGGCAACTCGAGCTGCAGAAATTTGTAAAGCTGATCTTGTAACAGACATGGTTGGAGAATTTGAGGATTTACAGGGAATTATGGGGGGGTATTATGCGCAGAACGACAGAGAACACCCAAGCGTGGTAAACGCCATCAGCGAACATTACCTTCCTCGTTTTGCTGGAGATAAAACTCCCAAGAGTCCTGAGGGTATGACTCTTGCACTTGCAGATCGTCTTGATACATTAGTTGGTATATTTATCATCGGGCTTCAGCCCTCTGGTTCAAAAGATCCCTTCGCCATCCGTCGGACTTGCCTCGGGCTATTAAATATAATTTTGGAAAACGACATTGATATTGATTTACGAGAAGCCATAAACTTTGCCGGCAATTTAGTATCTGGCCCGAGCGAATCAAACCATGCATGCGAGTTAGCGCTCACTTACACCTTGGAGCGGTTTGTAGCAATCTACAAAGAAAAACACATCGCGATTGAAAATTTCAAAGCGGTCGCTGCACTAGGCCTTGCAAATCCTCTAGATATTAATCGCCGTGTTCTGGCGATCTCTGAATTCAAGAAACTGGGTGACGCAGGAGCTTTAATTTCTGCTAACAGGCGTGTTATGAATATTTTATCTGGAGCGACCTTTGAAGAAATGGTGGTTGATTCAAAAATTCTGCTAGAACCTGCAGAAATAAATTTGTTCAAGAATTTAAAACAAAAGGGCTCGATTGCACAAAAACTAATAGCACAGAAAAACTATCCAACAGCTCTGATGGAGTTGGCTTCATTGAGACAACCAGTTGACGAGTTCTTTGAAAAAGTCCTTGTTATGGCAAAGGAATCCCATTTGCGAGAGAATAGATTGGCTTTACTCTGGCAACTAAGTCAAGTGTTACGTAACGTAGCCGATTTTTCATTACTTACCAATGCCGATGCAGATTGAATTATCTGGACATTTTTAGATGTCCAAATTCACCACTGACAGAGCATTACTATCGATAAACTCCCTTCTTGGTTCCACATTATCCCCCATCAGAGTCGTAAACATCTGATCCGCCGTTATTGCGTCATCAATGGTTACTCTAAGCATTCTTCGATTTGCAGGATCCATGGTCGTTTCCCATAATTGCCCTGGGTTCATCTCTCCAAGACCTTTGTAGCGCTGAGTATTGATTCCTCTTCGAGACTCAAGCATGAGCCATTGCAGCGCGTCTTCAAAACTGGATATCTGTTTTTCTCTATCTCCCCTTTTAATGATTGCTCCGTCCTCAATCAATCCTCTTAACTTATATCCAAGCGCAACCATGGATTCATATTCATTGGAGGAAAAAAAATCGCGGCTAATCGTATACGCCTGAGATACGCCATGTGCAATTACATCGACCGAGGGTAGGAATATTTGTCTCTCACTTTCCTCGATGACGTTAACAACGTATCTATGTGTTCCATTTTCTTCCGATCTTAGTTGTGCCTCTATATCGTTACACCAATTTTTAATACCATCAAGATTAACCAATAAATCAGGATTTAATTCCTCGACGTACACCATCGCCTTAAGAACGACCGGAGGGTAAATAAGGGACAACCTATCAATCATTGCGGATACTTCTTGAAATGATCTTACCAAAGCCTCTAAGGCCACTCCTCGAATAGCCGGAGCATCTTTGTTGACATGCAAACTGGCGTCTTCAAGTGCTTTATTTGTCAGGTAATGCGTGAGCGCCATGTCGTCCTTTAGATACTCCTCAGACTTGCCTCTGTTGACTTTGTATAAAGGTGGCTGGGCTATGAAAATATGACCATTTTCGATTAGCTCGCGCATATGCCTAAAAAGAAAGTAAGTAGTAAGGTCCTGATATGTGAACCATCTACATCCGCATCGGTCATAATCACTATAGTGTGATAGCGCAGTTTTTCTAGGTTAAATTCTGAGGATCCGATTCCGCACCCCAATGCTGTGATTAATGTGCCAACTTCTGCACTTGACAACATTTTTTCAAATCGAGCCTTTTCTACATTCAATATTTTTCCCTTTAAAGGAAGTATAGCTTGGGTTCGACGATCTCGGCCTTGCTTGGCAGAACCTCCGGCAGAATCGCCCTCTACGAGGTAGATTTCGGATAAAGCTGGGTCTTTTTCTTGACAATCCGCTAGCTTCCCCGGCAATCCGGCAATATCGAGAGCTCCTTTGCGTCGAGTCATTTCTCTAGCTTTCCTAGCGGCCTCTCTTGCGCGTGCTGCATCAATCATCTTGTTGACCACCGACTTCGCGTCCTGAGGAAATTCGAGAAGATAATCGCTGAATTTGCTTCCCATTTCTTGCTCGACTGCTGTTTTTACCTCCGAACTAACCAATTTGTCCTTGGTTTGAGACGAAAACTTCGGATCAGGTACCTTTACCGATACTATAGCCGTGAGCCCTTCCCTCGCATCATCACCAGTAGTGTTAACTTTTGCCTTACCGGCAAACCCCTCCTTTTCTATGTAACTATTCAATCCACGTGTTAATGCAGCTCTAAAACCCGCAAGATGAGTCCCTCCATCTCTCTGGGGAATGTTATTGGTATAGCAGAGTAAATTTTCTTGAAATCCGTCATTCCACTGCATTGCAACTTCGACGCCCACACCATCATCCCTTTCAATAGAAAAATGAAACATGCTATTGATCGCAGTTTTATGCAGATTTAAAAAATCCACAAAAGCTCTCAATCCGCCGTCGTAGCTATAGGTTTCTTCTTTGGAGGCTCTCTCATCACGAAGGATGATCTTTATCCCCGAATTCAAAAAAGAGAGCTCCCTGAGTCTCTTTGCTAGTATCTCAAAACTAAACCTTATATTAGTAAATGTGTCAGGAGACGGCACAAAGTGTATTTCAGTGCCAGTGCTCTTTGTGTTGCCTACCTCTGCCAAGCGCGCCTGTGGCACCCCATGTTTGTATAATTGCTCGTATACTTTCATGTTTCTGCGGACTGTCAAACGCAAATCTTTTGAAAGCGCATTTACAACTGACACACCTACGCCATGCAGCCCTCCTGAAACTTTATAACTATCATCGTCAAATTTGCCTCCCGCATGCAGTACTGTCATAATCACTTCCGCTGCAGAGACTCCCTCATCATGCATTTCGGTGGGAATACCTCGGCCATTATCGACGACAGAAATCGACTCGTCCGGATGTATAACCACTTTAATTTCAGAGCAAAAACCCTCGAGAGCTTCATCGATGGAATTATCAACGACCTCAAAAACCATGTGATGCAACCCGGTTCCATCATCCGTGTCGCCGATATACATGCCGGGTCGCTTGCGGACTGCATCCAGTCCTTTGAGCACCGTGATACTAGAAGAGTCATAGTTATTATCGTCGGTCATAGTTTATTTGTATCCTAATTTAGGCCGGAAAAATCTCACCATGTTCCACATGGAACATCTGGTGTGCAATATTAACCAGAAGGTCTTTAAAATCAGCTTTTTCTGTCCCTGTCACAAAAAATTGGCAAGATAGCTGACTCAAGCAATCCAAAACTTGTTTGCGATGGCAACGGTCAAGCTCAGCAGGCAAGTCGTCGAGTAAAAAAATGCATGATTCCGTGGTCCTTTTTTTGTAAAGAGATGCTTGGGCCAGTTTCAATATGTAAATAAGCCGTTTCAATTGCCCTCTCGATAGTCTTTCCGCAGCAGGTGTTCCATCAATCTTCACAAGCAAGTCGGCTCGATGAGAGCCTTGATGAGTCTTTCCCAATCTCCGATCCTTTTCGAAATCAGATTCTAAAGCATCAGCAAGGGTCACTTTTTTATCCCAGCCGTTAATATATTCTATAGTCAGCGCTCCCAATCCATCGAAATACTTCGATATTGTAGCAATTTCAAGCTCCAACTCAGACAAATAATTTTCTCGGTGCGAAGCTATAGCATCCGAAGCGCTCACAAACTCTCTGGTCCAGCTGACGAGCTGCTCATTATCCATTCTATCATGACGCAGCAGGTGATTGCGCTGCTTTAATGCCCGCTGCATGCGCCGCCAAATACTGCCAAAACCATGTTCTACGTGGAACACACCCCAGTCAACGAACTGGCGACGCTGCAAAGCGCCGCCCTCAAGAAGAATGAAGCTATGCGCATCTACCAACTGAAGGGGCAACTGAGAAGCTAACTGGCTTGCCGAGCGCAACGTCTCTCCATTATGGCGGGCCTCAAATCGGCCCTCTCGGCTTCTCTTTACACCCAAGCTCGAGGGGGATCTGCTTTGATCGCTACGAACTGTGCCAGCAACGACCAATTCTTTAGTTCCTGATTGAACCACTGACTTAAGATCTCTTTGCCTAAAAGATCTCCCGCGCCCCAATAGATAAATAGATTCAAGAAAGCTGGTCTTGCCGCTGCCATTATCCCCAAAAAGCACATTTGCATCTGGGTTGCATTGCAAGGTTATTGTATCCAAGTTTCTGACATGCAAAATCTGAAGTGCTGACAGTTGCATCTTGAACAAATGCCTCTTTAGAGTACATGCAACACGAAAAGCTACAATCGCATGGGCATCACTACGTATACTGCATTATCATTAGTTGTATCTTCTACTAGAGCACTGCTATTAGCATCGGAGAGGCTTAAACGAACATTATCTCCCTTCAGCACATTGAGCACATCGAGTAAATAACTTACATTAAAGCCAATTTCTAAGTCTTCTCCCGAATACTCTACTGAAACTTCCTCCTCAGCCTCCTCCTGCTCAGGATTATTGGCAATCATCTTTAACGAACCGGATGATAACAATACGCGTACGCCCCGGAATTTCTCATTTGATAAAATCGCAGCGCGACTAAAGGCCTGCCTCAATTCGTCTCGATCCCCCAAAACGATTTTTTCTCCCTCTTTTGGCATAACGCGCTCATAATCTGGGTAAGCGCCGTCTACCAATTTTGAAGTGAAGCAAAAATTGTCTGAAGTTACCCTTAAATGATTCGAACCTAAAGATATATCTATCCGGTCATCAGATAGCAATCTTGAGAGTTCTACAATACCTTTTCTCGGTATTATCGCGCTTAGGGGTGTTTTTGCAGACAATTCACATGCTATATCATACCGTGCCATACGATGTCCGTCAGTCGCTACAGCACGCAGTTTATTTTCTGACATCTCCCACAACATCCCATTTAAATAGTAACGAACATCTTGTTGCGCCATCGCAAACGAGGTGGCGTCGATAAAATCCTTGACCAGACTGCCTTGCAGGGAAAGCTCGAGTGTTTTATCGCCGACATCAACAGATGGAAATTCATTGGAGGGCAGGGTGGCTAGAGTAAACCGACTCCGACCGCTGATAACAAGAGCTTTTCCATCACCGCTGGAAAAATCAATCATTGCACCTTCCGGCAGAGATCGAGCTATGTCGACGAGTTTTCGCGCTGCCACCGTGATCTCTCCGCTCAGATCAACCTGGGAGGTCTCTGTATAACCTATTATCTCTACTTCCAAGTCAGTGCCAGTTATGGACAATCTTTCACCGTCTATACTTAAAAGAACATTCGATAGTATCGGCAAAGTTTGTCGCCGCTCAACGACGCCTACTACTAGCTGCAGCGGTCTCAGAAGGGCTTCGCGTGATAAACTGAATTTCATAGGATTTCCTTGGTGTGACCGAATATTGATTAAGTGGATAATTTTCTAAATAAACTTTTTAAGTCTCGTTTTAGTTCCTTGTCGACAATTTCTAATTCTCGGATCTTGCGACACGCGTGCAACACGGTTGTATGATCTCTGCCTCCAAATGCTTCCCCTATTTCTGGCAAGCTATGACTGGTTAGTTCCTTCGCTATAAACATAGCTACTTGTCGCGGCCGAGCTACAGAACGACTGCGTCGTTTTGAAAGTAGGTCCGAGATTTTCAATTTGTATTGATCTGCCACCACTCTCTGAATATTGTCTATGGTAACCAGCTTGTCTTGCAGTGCCAACAAATCTTTAAGTGATTCGCGAATTAAATCTATATCTATAACCCGGCCAGAGAATTGTGCGTGAGCCATTACTCGCTTTAATGCCCCCTCCAACTCTCTAACATTGGACCTAATTCTTTGAGCAATAAAAAAGGCCGCTTCTCGAGACAGTGGCACCCCTGCCTGCTGAGCTTTATTAATCAAAATTGCAACTCGCGTTTCCAATTCTGGCGGCTCCACTGCCACAGTCAGTCCCCAGCCAAACCTTGATTTGAGTCGTTCCTCCACTCCGTCCATCTCTTTTGGGTAACGGTCACATGTCAAGATCATTTGCTGTCCGCCCTCTAGAAGGGCATTATATGTATGAAAAAACTCCTCTTGTGAGCGTTCTTTGCCAGAAAAAAATTGAATGTCGTCTATTAGCAGTGCATCCACTGAGCGGTAAAAATTTTTAAACTCATCTATCGCCTTAAGCTGCAGCGCTTTGACCATGTCCGCAACGAATCGCTCAGAGTGCAGATACACGATTTTTGCTTGAGGGTTAGATTCTCTCATGGCATTGCCGACCGCATGCATCAGGTGCGTCTTACCAAGACCTACCCCACCATAAATGAACAAAGGATTGTATGATCCTCCTGGATTTGAAACTACTTGCTGAGCCGCAGCACAAGCCAACTGATTCGATTTACCTTCTACAAAAGTTTTAAATATAAAATTCTCGTTGAGATTACTTTGAAGGCTTTTTTCTGCAGCAGAAGTCAGTTTAACAGCGGATTCACGAGCCACTTTCTTAACTGATTTTGCATTCACGTTCTGATTGGAAGCAATCTCTATATCATCAAAAGTTTCAGACGACCGATTGATATACTGCTTTTGGATAACACTGCTGGTTACACGCAAAGAGACCGTTTCCCCTCCGTATTGCATACACAGTTCTTGAATCCTGTCACTAAATTTATTTTTTACCCAGTCTTCAATAAACCTATTTGGTGCAAATAAACATAGCTCATCCCAAGACTTGTCGGCGCCGGACGAATCTCCAGTTTTTAGCGGTCTGATCCAGGTATTGTATTGCTGCTCCGGAAGCTCTTCCCTTAGCTGGTTTTGACATTGAGTCCAGATAATATGAGCCGCTTCAGCCGGCATAATTTTTTCCTCTTAAATAAGTCGAAATTTTCGCATGTGATCTTGGGTCAATATCCGTTGACCAGACACAAATTAAAAGTGCCATTTTTCTCTCGATAAACCGCTTTAACTAAAAACTTCTAGATAAGAAGTATTTTAAAGTCAAACGCTCAGAGTTTGCTCACCATCATATCTAATCAAAGTGGAATTATCCACACATGCCAAATCATCTAAGAAAATCAATAAAAAATAATTTGTTTTTTATCAATAGTTTACGTTTTTTCTAGATTTTAACAATTAACATTTTCTGGAAATAAAATGGTTAGTTATTAGCCAATATATGTGGATAACATGTGTATAAACAGTATGAAATACAGTGATTATCTGGATTTACAAAAAAAATTGTTACAAAAAAAAAAAAAACTGACCAATTTCTACAGAAGAGTCATTTTCCAATGCAAAAAGACGAAAAAATCTCTCCCAATAATTCATCAGAAGTAATGTTGCCAGTTATTTCCGATAGGCTATTTTGAGCTTGTCTCAAATCCTCTGCTATAAGCTCACCAGAACCACATTCAATCAATTGCTGTTTCCCTGAAGAAACATGAGACCAAGCAGATTTGAGCGCTGCTACATGCCTTCCCCGAGCCGAAAAAGCACCGTGGCCGCGATCGAGCTGACCTGCTTGCTTGAGTAAATAATTAACTAAATTGTGTATACCAGTTCGATGTTTTGCTGATATACAGAATGTAGGCTCAGTGTTGATCATTTCTCCGGGTGTAAGATCAGTTAAATCAATTTTATTCAATACTAATGTCAATGAAGCGGAGGATTCTGGAAATTTATTAAAAAATTCAGGCCAAACATTTTTGATATTTGGCATAGACACGTCTGACGCATCGGCAACAAATAGCACATGATCCGCCGCCTCGATTTCTGACCAAGCTCTCCGAATTCCTTCTTTTTCCACAATACTTGTCGTTTCTCGCAACCCCGCAGTATCAATCAATTGCAATGGAATACCATTAATGACTGCGGTCTTCCTTAATACGTCTCTTGTAGTACCAGCTTCCGTTGTTACTATCGCCTCATCAGTGCCAACTAAACAGTTTAGGAGGCTTGATTTACCAGCATTCGGTCTCCCTGCTAAAACAATAGTTAAACCGTCTCTGAGTAGAACACCATGACGAGCCTTGTTAATAATATCGCCAAGTTTGACTTTAATATCGTCTAATGTCTTTAATAATGCTGGGTCAGGCAAAGATTCAATCTCTTCCTCAGGAAAATCGATCGATGCTTCTACGAATACCCTGACGTCTTTTAATGAGTTTACAAGATTTTTAATTTCTTTAGAGAAGTCTCCGCACATAGAACGAACCGCTGACTTTGCCGCTTGAACCGAAGCAGCCTCTATTAAATCGGCCACTGCCTCTGCTTGTGCCAGATCCAACTTATCATTTAAAAACGCTCGTTCACTAAATTCTCCCGGCCTTGCCATCCTAGCTCCCAACTCGATGCATCGCTGGAGTAATAGGTCCTGAACCACGCTGCCACCATGTCCCTGTAATTCAAGAATAGCTTGACCGGTGAATGAGTTGGGTCCGGAAAAATAAAGCGCGATGCCAGTGTCGAGACACTCTCCCTCCGCACCGAGAAACTGTTTGTAACATGCGAGTCTGGGCTGAATTTCTTCACCCAAGATTGCGAGCATGAATTTTTTGATATCATTTCCTGATAGGCGCACTACACCTATGCCGCCGACGCCGGCGGGAGTGGCTATTGCTACAATAGTGTCATGGCTAGTCAGAAACAATTTTCAAAAACTAAAACCTATTTAATATCGGAAATTTGTTTATTAATAACGTACTGCTGCGCCAACGACAGCAAGTTATTTATTGTCCAATAGAGTACTAAACCAGAGGGGAACCACAGAAACATAAATGTAAACGCTACGGGCATATACTGCATCACTTTAGCCTGGATAGGATCGCTTGGAACCGGTTGAAGTTTTTGCATAACCCACATGCTTGCACCCATAATAAGCGGTAAAACAAAGTAAGGATCCATCGCAGATAAGTCCTCTATCCACAAAAGCCAAGGAGCGTGTCTTATTTCAATACTTTCCATAAGCACCCAATAAAGTGATATAAATACGGGCATTTGCAAAAGCATAGGTAAGCAACCACTGACTGGATTTACTTTTTCTTTCTTCCAAAGAGCCATCTGTTCCTGACCCATTTTTTGTCTGTCATCACCATATAATTCTTTAATCCTCTCCATCTCGGGCTGCAAACTTCGTAACCTAGCCATAGATTTTAAACTTTTTGCGGACAAGGGAAACAACAACAGTTTAATGACTATCGTCAAACCAACTATAGCCCATCCCCAATTTCCCACAACCCCATGAATGATTACTAGCAACTGATAAATTGGTTTACATATTATCCAA
Organism: Porticoccaceae bacterium; assembly: GCA_902557735.1. Classification (GTDB taxonomy): domain Bacteria; phylum Pseudomonadota; class Gammaproteobacteria; order Pseudomonadales; family Porticoccaceae; genus TMED48. Next base: position 1,893 of record CACEBC010000026.1, on the reverse strand, counting down.
AAGATTCCATAGTCAACGACATGATCAAGATGCTCAGCTAACTTCTCAAGTTCAATTTGATCTTTGGGGCCAACGTAAAAGTTGGCTATGTACTCGCCCCGCTCTCCTCCCGAAAGACGAATTTCTTGACCAACAAAATTTAATAAATAAACTGAAGATTGGCTATTGGACTTTTTGAAGGAGTAGCGATTCGTTTCATCATGTGGAGGTATCCAAGCGCTGACAAAATAATGCTGTAAGAATGCCATCCATCCGCCTTTAAGCGATGTGGATACTGGGTCGTTATCAATATCATTTAAACTGTATTTTGCAAAGTTTTTTTCTGGTTCTTTTAAAGCGCCTCCAAGGAAAGGGCGCTGTCCGAGAATCGTATCCAACTCAAGGGGCGCACTATTGTCTCGCTTTATCTGTCCAAAAAAACTGCCCCGCCATTCAGAATCTCTATTATTATCAATGAGGTATCGAACTTTAATATCATAGGCGTCGCGAGTAAATATAAAACTTTTAGTAAAGCCAACAGAATCTTGCTCAGCTGTCAGATCGACTGTGAGTTCCTCCTGAGAGCCAATTTCATATTTGTTTTTTAAACTCGCAAATACAGGCCTACCCTTTTCTCTACTGTCAGTCCCATTTGGTCCTATTAAACCGCTTGACGCTATATAGTGAGTTTGAGTTGAATTCTGGAGTATTTTTATCGGCTTACCACCATCTTGAGGCATGCCGCTAAGGTGCTCGAGTAATTCTGCCCCTACAATATCTCCACCTCTGAGATCAATATCCACTTTAAGCACATCGGTTACAACCGTGATCACCCCTGCAACACTTTCAGACTCTATAAAGTTCACCGCTGACCCCGATTTCTGTAACGGCAGATCGTCATTGGATGTTTCCCGGTCTGCGTAAGTAAAGTCTTCGATTCGATCTTCCTCACTCAGGACTGTTTGCGTCGCGCCTAAGATAGCGGGTGGAGGTTCAAAACGATTCCATTCAATCACGAGCATCCAGACTACAAAAGCCATGGAAGTTAATAGGGTGGCCTTTATCCAATCCATAAGATTAATTACTCTAAATCACTTGCCTCTCGCGGTTCACTAATATTATGTTCGTTCAGCACAGGGTCATAACCACCCATATGGCCCGGGTGGCATTTGAGAATTCTGCGGATTGTCAAGTATACGCCTTTGATAATGCCGTACTCTTGCAAAGCTTCTATAGCGTACACTGAACATGTGGGCTCAAAACGACAATTTGAGCCAAGCAGAGGGCTCACAAATAACCGATACACTTTTATTAAAGTTATAAGTATTTTAGTCAAGAGAATTCTCAAGTTTCTGACACTTCAGCGAAAGCCTTTTCCATGCCTTGGTTAGCGTTGAATAGACTTCCTGTTTCGTAATGTCTGCAACCCCTTTTCTAGATAAAAAAACCACGTCGACTGATGGGTGAATGGAAAATTGTCGGAATGTTTCCCGCACCAACCGCTTTAAACGATTGCGCGCAAATGCTTTCGGGAGATTCTTCTTCCCCACAACTAAGCCCAGTCGTGAGTATTTTTTTTTATTCTTTTTAGCTAACAGCAAATAACCCGGGTGAGCCACTTTTACATCACTGCCATCAAACACCGCCCGGTAGTCCTCAGAATTATTCAATCGAAGATTTTTTGGGAACTTATGCCTGAGTTTTTCAGGCTCCATTTTTACGCGGCTAGTCGCTTACGGCCTTTAGCTCTGCGACGATTAATCACGGCTCTTCCCCCTTTTGTAGACATTCGAGCACGAAAGCCATGGGTCCGTTTACGCTTTAAATTACTAGGTTGAAAAGTTCTCTTCATCGTCTTAATCCACAGTTTGAAACCAATTTTATTTCTTAAAAGTATGGATTATATGTAGATCT
>CACEBC010000025.1 GCA_902557735.1 Porticoccaceae bacterium | reverse complement strand
CCCTAGAGACTCTGGGACTCACGACAATTGGTACATGGAGAGAAGGGGATTTTATAAACCTAGAAAAAGCCATGATGGCGACAGATCGTTTTGGCGGACACATTGTGTCTGGACACGTTGACGGTATCGGTGAGGTTACTGAAAGAGCGAATAATGCACGGTCCGAATTTTTGAAAATTAAGGCGCCAAAAAACTTACTCAAGTATATTTCCGTTAAAGGTTCAATTACGGTTGATGGCACTAGCTTGACCATCAATGGCGTGAGTGAGAGCGAATTTGAGCTTAACATTATACCTCAAACTCTCAACCACACGGTAATTAATGGTTACAAGGTTGGCACCAAAGTTAATCTCGAGGTGGATCTAGTGGCGCGATACCTAGAAAAATTACTTTCAGCTCAACAAAATTAAAGATTCGGAAAAGCAGCGTTTATGAACTTTGACAATATAGAGGCTCTGGTTGACGACATTCGACAGGGCAAGATGGTAATTCTTGTCGATGATGAGAATCGCGAAAATGAGGGCGACCTCATCATGGCGGCCCCAATGGTTAAGCCTGAGGATATTAATTTTATGGCCACTCATGCCAGGGGTTTGATTTGTCTCACTATCACTGAGGATCGATGCAGACAGCTCGACTTAGGGATGATGGTTGAGAGAAATGGCGCTAAGCATGAGACGCCTTTTACTCTCTCTATCGAAGCCGCTAGAGGGGTTACTACAGGCATTTCAGCGGCGGATCGTGCACATACAATTAAAGTGGCTGTCAGCAGCAATGCTCGACCTAATGATCTTGTTCAGCCTGGACATATTTTCCCGTTGAAGGCGCAACCGGGAGGGGTGCTTAGCAGAGCCGGGCACACTGAGGCAGGCTGTGATCTCGCTCGATTGGCCGGTTTGGAACCCGCTGCCGTTATCGTAGAAATAATGAACTCTGATGGAACAATGGCTCGTCGAGATGACCTGGAAAAGTTTGCCAAGCAACACAAATTGAAAATCGGGACAATTGCTGACCTTATTCACTATCGACTTGTAACGGAGGAGACGACTTTTTGTTTAAGTGAGAGAAATATTAACACTCGCTATGGCAGTTTTCTTTTGAAAACCTATCTTGACAATGCGCGACATGAAAAACATTTTGCACTAATTATGGGAGATATTGAGGGAGAAACTCCTCCATTAGTTAGGGTTCATCATAACAGATGCGTGCGAGACTTACTGGCGATCGAACGGCCAGGAGACATAAAATCATGGTCATTTCATCGCGCAATGGAGCGAATTTCTGCTGAAGGTCGAGGAGTATTGGTCCTGCTATATAACCAAGAGACTGCGGACGACATTGACGCGGCAATTGAAAAATTATTGATGCCCTTGGATACTGGAGTTCAATCCGTCGGAGAGGTCGTATACCGAGAGCTCGGAACTGGATCGCAGATCTTAAGAGATCTTGGGATCCATCGGATGCGCTTGATGAGTCCCGCGTTCAAGTTTACAGGGATTTCTGGTTTTGATTTAGAAGTTACTGAGTATGTTTCTTATGATTCTTGAGGTAATGACATTTGAGCGGAGATAGGCCAACATTGAGTTTTGGGAGCCTACAAGGAAAAAAGTTTTCTTTGGTTGCGGCTCGGTGGAACGGTAAGATTATGGAGGGCTTAATAAGCGGAGCGCTTGAGGCGCTCCAAGAGCATAGTATCAGCCGGTCCTCAATCAGTTTGTTTAGAGTACCAGGCGCTTTCGAATTGGGGTTGGCTTGTCAAGAGGTCGCGAGGACTGGAAAATATGATGGGGTTATAGCACTGGGTTGCGTCGTCAGGGGAGATACCCCTCATTTTGATTATATATGTGCAGAGACTACTAGAGGTCTGGGTCAGGTGGCTCTCCGAGAAGCCATTCCTTTGGCATTCGGGGTGCTTACAGTGGATAACCTCGATCAGGCGTTGGAGCGATCAGATGGAAACTCCCAAAATAAAGGTAGAGAAGCCGCATTGGCACTGATTGAAATGCTCCAGACGCTTGGACAAATCAGGGATATTAGTTAAGTGACAACTCTGCGGGCAAGACAAAAAGCCCGACGCCTCGTTGTTCAGGCGCTCTACTCTTGGGAGATTGGGGGTATTGATGTCAGTGCCATAGAGTCACATTTTCTTGCAACTAATGATATGGAAAAGGTAGATACAGATCTATTTCACGATATTCTTTTTGGGGTGGCTTCCAATTGGATAGAAATTGACCAAACTTTTGAACCCTATTTAGATCGCAACCGGGAGCATTTGGATCCGGTGTCTCGCGCAGTCCTCAGGTTATCCACTTTTGAAATGTTATACAGTATTCAAGTGCCCTATAAGGTAGTGATAAATGAGGCAGTAAATTTAGCAAAAACTTTTGGCCCTGAGGATGCATTTAAATTTATTAACGGCGTGCTTGATAAAGTGGCCGTTAATAGTCGCGCCATAGAAGTGGCGGATCGATAGCGAAGTGATGAATTCAGAATTAAAACCCCTATCTGCCATCGGAGAGTTTGATCTTATACAGAGGTACTTTCATAATTTAACTGCTCAGCAAGGCGTGGAGTTAGGAATTGGTGATGATGCTGCCGTTGTCTCTTTTGAGGCCAATTCGCAGAGCAGGTTAGTGGTGGCGACAGATAGTTTGGTAGCTGACATTCATTTTCCGCTGTGCTCGGCCGCATATGACATAGCTCGACGTTCTCTTTGCGTGAATTTAAGCGATCTGGCCGCGATGGGCGCGATCCCTCGATGGTTTACCTTGGCACTCAATTTACCCCAGCATCTGGCGGTGGATGAATGGCTCGCCGGTTTCAGTAGAGGTTTAGGTGAAATTGCTAATGATCATAATTGCGCGTTAATCGGTGGCGATGTTTCCCGAGGTAATCTAGCCTTAACTATAACAATCATAGGCCAAGTTCCGGCGGATGAGATGCTTACTAGGGGGGGCGCTAAACCGGGAGACCACCTTTATGTGACTGGCACATTGGGTGATGGGGCCGCTGCACTATGGCTTATGTCTGCCGAATCGAATGATCCAATGGATCTGAGGCTGCGTGAACATTTTTATGCACCTATCCCCCGTATCAAGGAAGGTATAGTGCTGCGAGACCTTGCCACCGCATGCATAGATATATCAGACGGCCTCCTGTCCGATCTGGCACATATTTGCTTAAAAAGTTCCGTAGGCGCGGAAATCAATTTGTCTCGCCTGCCGGTGCATTCTTATCTAAAAACTAATTTTGCTAATTTTTTTCTGGAATGGGCGCTATCTGGGGGAGACGATTATGAGCTTTGTTTCACGGTACCGAGCCACCGAGTAACTGAGATTGATCGCTTGATAAGGCAAGGACAGATCGATGCGACGCCTATAGGGAAAATTACTGCCGGTGATGATATTGCATTAGTCAGCGAATCGGGAAGAACATTGAACGATAAGCATTTTGGAAAGTATCGGGGATATACCCATTTTGCCTAGGAATCCCCAATTCAAAGAATTAATTTATTCGCCAACTTTGCTGCTCGCTTTCGGATTTGGCAGTGGGCTAGTAAACAAGGCTCCGGGCACAGCTGGTACGTTGACAGCAATTCCATTTTGGTACCTTTTGAGTAACTTGTCCTTGGCCACCTATATCATGATTATTTATTTGGCAGTCGTTACAGGCATCATAGTCTGTGAAAAAGCGTCCACAGAGGTAGGTGTCCAAGACCATGGAGGAATTGTGTGGGACGAGTTTGTTGGTTTCTGGATAGCGATGTGTCCTGTTTCGCCCAGCGTCTCCAATCTTGTCGTTGGTTTTGTACTCTTCAGAGCGCTTGATATTTTAAAACCCTGGCCCATCAATTGGTTGGACCAAAACATTCATGGTGGCTTTGGAATCATGCTCGATGATATTGTTGCCGGTCTGGTGACTGCACTTTTCATGGCGATGCTTATAAACTTGGAGTTTTTATGAGTGCGCGACGATGGATTGCCACTTTTAGCTAGTTTAAATTTACATTAACTGAAATTCTTTGCTTCGGCCGTTACAATAGTCGCTGCAAGCAAAACTTTATTGGAGACAATTTGTGGTTCTTCGTTTTATACAGTCTACGCGTTTACCAACGCGCTGGGGCACCTTTGACATTCACGGATTTGAAGACCCTTTTAAGGGAAAGGAACACGTGGCCTTAAGTTTTGGCTCATACGAAGAGGGCAAACCATTTCTAGTTCGAATCCATTCTGAGTGTCTGACTGGCGATGCTCTAGGAAGTTTGCGTTGTGATTGTGGCGAGCAGCTGCAAACCGCCATAAAAACAATATCGGAGGCGGGTCGCGGTGCAATTCTCTACTTAAGGCAAGAGGGACGTGGTATCGGTCTAATGAACAAGATAAAGGCATATCACTTGCAGGATCAGGGTGCGGATACCGTGGAGGCCAATGAAAGGCTCGGATTTGGCGCGGATGAGCGAGATTATTCGATTTGCACACCCATGCTTAATCATCTAGGGGCCAGGCGGCTAGAACTTATGACAAATAACCCTCGAAAAGTTAAAGCTCTCATAGATCAAGGTTTCGAGGTAGTAAAACGTGTACCGATTCGAACTGATAGTAACCCTCATAATGCGGCATATCTCCAAGCCAAAGCCGGTAAATTGGGGCATTTGCTGGGGGATTAATTGTGACTAGAGTTGATTTAAATGGCTCAGCGGGCGGTCTAGCTAGACGCATAATTCCTTGCCTCGATGTCGATAAGGGTCGTGTAGTAAAAGGCGTTAAGTTTATCGATATAAGAGATGCGGGTGATCCTGTAGAAGTGGCACGACGATACAATGAAGAGGGGGCTGATGAAATTGCTTTTCTTGATATCACAGCGAGTCATGAGGGACGCGAAACCACTTTATCTACCGTTGAGCGCATGGCGGGAGAGGTTTTTATTCCCTTGACCGTCGGCGGGGGGGTGCGAACGCTCAGCGACATCAGAAATCTGCTAAATGCAGGTGCAGATAAAGTCGCTATAAATTCAGCTGCGGTTGTTGATCCGGAGTTTGTTGGCTTGGCGGCTCAGCGATTTGGATCTCAGTGCATTGTGGTGGCGATTGATGCAAAGCTAACGACAACACATAGACCGGCTTGGGAGGTTTTTACCCATGGCGGAAGGAAGCGCACTGATCTTGATGCGGTGAAATGGGCCATACGAATGGCTGAGCTCGGGGCAGGCGAATTGCTTATCACAAGCATGGACCGGGACGGAACGAGGTCGGGCTTCGACGTGGCACTAACCGCCGAGATAAGTCGGAGTGTTCAAGTTCCCGTAATTGCTTCTGGTGGCGTCGGAACATTGCAGCATTTGGCTGATGGTGTCTCATTGGGCCAAGCTGACGCCGTCTTGGCAGCCAGCATATTTCACTATGGACAACATACGATCGCAGAGGCCAAGCGGTTTATGCGTGACCAGGGAATCACGGTCCGACTTTAATTTTGTGAACTAAGATGGATGAATTTGAAGCCACTTGTTCATAAGGAAACCAAACGGACCAGTAAGCTTGATCGGTGCTGACTGCGCCGACAGGCAAATACACTCCCCATTCTGGGCTCCAATGGGCTGGTGAGGCTGCCCAGGTTCCCTTAAAATAAAGTCGCCTTCCCTATATACGGATCTTTCATCTGAAAAACTACCCTTGAGAACCACTGTGTATTCCAACCCCTGATGATCATGCACGGGCGCCTTGCCGCCAGCACAGATCTTGTGCAAGCTCACCTCGAACACATTTTGTCCAGTTTCTAGTTGAGCCATCTCGACAGAGCTTGACAGTTTCTTCCACTTGAGGCTTTTCAAATTATGCTTCATTAATCGGTCAACCACCGGAGCGAAGACGACTTGTTTCTCGTCGCTAGGTTCGCTTTGCATCTTGACGTCTTCATCAGCAAACTCTATTTTGCTCAAAACCTCTTCGAAAGACGTCTTACCGGATGGCTCTCCTTCTCCCTCACCTAATAGTTTTGCTCCCAACTGGTCAAGCTGAAGTAGCGCCTCTCGACATTTACTGCAGAAGTGCAGATGGGCTGAAACACATATGGATTCAGCAGGACCAAGCACTCCGGCCGAAAATTCCACAAGCATTTCCGTTTCCGGGCAAAAACCTTTCTTGCTAGTCATAAATCAAGCCATCCTGTTGGTCAAAGGGCACAAAAATTTGCATTTTGTGTAAGGCCAACCGCACTCTAGACTTGACAGTGCCGAGCGGCACTCCAAGCTCTTGAGAGGTTTCCGAATGAGACTTCCCTTCAATATATACTTTTCTAAGAATTTCTTTTTGCTCATGAGGCAAACGATCCATAGCGGCATGTAACTTGTCCTCGCTTCTCTTTTGCTGGAGAAGCGAAGACGGTGTATTTTCGTCTGTCTCTTGCCAATAATCTTCGTTTTCAAGCGGCAAATGCTGTGTGTTGCTTTTTCTGCGGAGCATATCAATGCGGCAATTACGCGCTACGGTGTAAATCCAAGTAGTGGCGGAAGCCTTTTCAGGGTCGAACTTACCTGCTTTCTGCCAGATCTTGATCATCACTTCTTGCACCAAATCTTCATGAAGTCCTGGGTAAGACCCTTCGTGCTGGTTGGCTTGAGAAAAGCTTCGAATTAACGGCGAGAAATGTTTAAACAGCTCTTCAAACGCAGCCTTATCTTGGTTGCCCACGGCTGTGAGGAGCAAACTCAGTTTGTCGGTGCGCTTTGATGAACGCGCCTTCGGCGCGCCGCTTCCGTTTGCACTCATTTGTTCCACTCTTTTAACTCTGTTCTGCTTCATGATAGTCAAAAAGTTGTTGTTTCTTGGTGGGTCTACGGAATGATTCTTTAATTGGATCTAAGAGTTTGCTTTGATTTTGAGACGCTAAAAAAATTCCATGAAGTACTTCGTCGTTTGCTGCCGCTATTTCGACTAAATAATTGACTCGAATATCAGTTTGATGCCTATCAAACCCAACATAATGTAGGACATGCTATAAAAAGTCTTAGTCGATATTCGCTGATGCAAGTAGACCCCAAGCATTACGCCTATTGGCGCGACTGGCAGCAAAATCAGCGACAGCTTGAGATGCTCAAAGTTAAGCTGTCCGAGCCAAGCATAAGGGATTAATTTTATCGCGTTTATAAGTGCAAAAAAAAGTGCGGATGTGCCGACAACCTTTGTTTTATTAAGTCGAAGCGGGAGAAGATAGATCGAAAGGGGGGGTCCGCCAGCATGAGCTATAAAGCTGCTGAAGCCGCTCGCTGCTCCCCATATGTGGCCCATTAATTTAGAGGGCGATGGTCTCAAATTTTTTTTGTCGTCAAATGCAGAAATCCAAAGCTGCTGCGCTGCAACATATACGGACAAGGCTCCGATCAGAAAACGAATGTGATCAACGCTGAGATAGCGGAAGCTTAGCGTCCCTAAACCTATTCCAACTATAGCAGCAGGAACTAGCACACGTATTAAAGCAAGATCCCATTGCCCTCGGAAAGCCCTCAAGGTTACTAAATCCATGCAACATAAAATTGGCAGCATAATCGCAGCAGCGACTCGCGGGTCTATCATTAACGCTAGCACCGGCACAGCCATTGTTCCCATACCCCGGGCAAAACCGCCTTTGTCCATTCCCGTGAGAAGAATGACCAGTAAGGCAGACAAATAGAATAGCGGAGAAAACTCCATTTATGTCTTTGTGTCCTTGTCCAAAAGCAGATTTTTCAAGTTTAGAGATACGATTCCGATTATTCCAAGAACTTTTTTACCATAGAAATATCTCGGACCTATTCTAACGATCCCGATGCTAATAAGCTGTCTTTTTTGGCACCTAAGCCTCGATGCCACTTTAATCCGTCGATGCGTTGTTGCGAATGCTAATGAGAATGATTATTAGTTGACTAACTAATTAAGAATCATTATCATTCGCTCTACGGGCATTAGAGGATACATCGAATAAATTTACGCTCGCGACTGATTTTTCAGAAAGTGCTCGAGTGATTGTGGGCTCTAAAAATTTGAAATCGCTTTGTAGAAAAATTTAAAAAAGGTGCAAAGTAATGTTAAACCTAAAAATTAAGATGTTTGTGTTGCCGTTATTCATTATTGCTATGACTGGTTGTGGAGGCGGTCCCGATGCGCCGCCTGACACCGACAGAGATGGGGTTTACGATGCATTGGACGCTTTTCCGCAAGATGCAAGCGAGAGCGCGGACAGCGATGGCGACGGCGTTGGTGATAATGCTGATGTTTTCCCAAATGATGCAGCCGAGACTGCAGACGTTGACGGTGATGGTATCGGCGATAATGGGGATAATTGCGCAGCGACAGCTAACTCTGATCAGCTTGACACTGACGCGGACGGCTCTGGCGATGTCTGTGACTCAGATATGGATGGCGACTCAATCGCTAATGATACAGATAACTGCCCAATGATAGCCAACTTGGATCAAGCAGATGCGGATGTCAATGGATCTGGGGATGCCTGTGATGCCATGCCAACGACTTATGCGTACACCAACACGTTTTTCACGCCTGATGCGTCAGACTCGGTCTCATACACTGGTCAAGTGGCACGGCAGTTGCTGATAGCCGATATGGCTTACTTTATGACGCAGTTGAAAGATGATGCTGCCAACACGCAAGAATCGGTGCAATCCAGCCTTGATTTCTTCATTCGAGGTAAAGATGCTGATGTCACAGATACCCTGATGCCAATTTGGATCAAGGGTGCGCCAGTCGAGCTAAAGAATGCAGTCGCCTATGGCGATATTAGCTCGGGTAAAAATCTGCACAAAAAGATAGCAGGTGGTGACGAAACTGGGAGCGGTGAAGTGTCAAAACTAATAGGGGGTGAGTTCTTTGGCTGGAGTGAGGGAAGTCCAGCCAAGCCGATCGATCTCGTGGATATGTGGGTCGAAAAGCAAGCGCTAATGGCTTCCGATGGTGTTTCCGTTCAAATAACCGACGCGACTGGAGCAACCTCAGCAGTAAATGTTAACACTGATGCCATGGGTCGTAACTATCGCCAGCTGATGCAGAAGTTCCTGATGGGTGCCGTCAGTTTCTCTCAAGGGACCAATGACTACTTCATGACCGATTTTGATAACCCGGATAAAGATGGTGCTCATGTCCTGGCATTGCAGGACGGAACGAGGGGTTATTCCTATGCCGAACATAAGTTCGACGAAGGTTTTGGCTACTACGGCGCGGCACGGGATATTCTTCATTACACCGATCTTGAGGCGAGAGCTAAAAGTGGTCGGGATGGTTGGAAAAATGGCTATCATGACACAGATGGTGATGGTTTAATCGATCCCCGAAGTGAATATATTTTTGGTCATGCTCAGAATTGCGCCAAGCGAGATGTGGGCTCAGCTTTTGGGGATGATCCAACCGATTTCTCAACGGAGGCAGCGACGGCAATGATTGCGGCGCGTCAAATTATTAGTAACGGTGCTAACAAGCTCGAGCCTGATTTGACCGATGCAGAAAACGCAAAGCTTCAGGAACACATTAAGCATGCTGCTTTGGCGTGGGAGAAGTGTATCGCGGCCACAGCTGTTCACTATATTAATGACGTGATAACTGATATGGGCGGATTTAACAACGGATACTCAGAGAGCCGTGACAACTTTGAAACTCTTGCAAAGCATTGGTCTGAGTTAAAAGGATTTGCATTGAGTTTGCAGTTTAGTCCCCACTCTCCCTTCAGAGATGCGGCCGTAACAGCGGTAAGCTTGGATGATCTGAAGACTGCCTTATCCCTTCTCGGTGATGGGCCTGTGCTGGCTGATGGCAGTCAGATGGGGGTAGCTCCAACGGGTACTGCACAGCAAGCTATTGACGCCTATATTGCAGACCTCAAAACTGTGAGAACCACGCTTAAAAATGCTTATGGGTTCTCCGAAGGGAACACCACTAGCTGGTAGGATCAAATTTAAATGATTCAGCTATGAGTAATACGGGCCGGTTAAAAACGGCCCGTATTACCCTAAATTCCATATACAACTAATCTTTTGTTTAAAGCTGTAGACCAAATCTTCTTTTTGAGCGTAAGGAAAAAATGCGATTAAGAACTATTATCACCATCACCCGAATTCTAAACATCCATCTGGGCCGAAACTTTCTGGCTTCGTTTTGGTTGATTCTAGTGCCCGCGCTTGCCTCAGCCACCGATATTTATGTGCGTAAGAACGCGGATCCATTTCAAGCCCCCTATTACATATTCTCGTCGTCATCGGGAGGTGCTTCTGAGACCGTCAGCCTTGAGAAGGGTTCTACCTACACGTTCATCCGCACTGACGATGGGCACCCCTTTAATATCGGAGCGGGGTGGATGGTTACTGACCCCGAGCTCTCTAGCACAAGCACTTCTTCGACTAACCTGGTGGGCGGGGTTGGTTCGATTATTTCAGGACAGTCTTTGAGTGTAGCCATCCCGGAAGACTTCTCTAAATCGACAGTGACTTATTTTTGCGCTGCGCACAGCTCAATGGTGAGCACGCTTGCTGTCGTGTCTGGCGATACTGAAGCGCCTGTAATCACTCTCCTTGGCGACAACCCCCAAACGATCGAAGCAGGATCTAGTTATGTCGAGGCGGGGGCGTCTGCTGATGGTGGTGAGGCAGTAATAATTGATTCGTCAGCGGTGGACACTGGTACGGTAGGTAGCTACACGGTAACTTACACTGCGACTGACGCGGCAGGCAATTCGGCATCTGTGACGAGGACAGTAAAAGTGGTCAACTCCTCTTTTATCGATACTGACCAAGATGGCTACTCAGACTCCGATGAGCTGGAGTGGGGCTCTGATCCCTTAGATCAAAACGACGCGCCGATTGAGGCACTCAACTGGTCATTATTTGCAGGGATAGGCACATCGCCCTCCATAGACACCACGGCGCCGGTGATCACATTAATCGGGCCTAACCCGCAGTCCCTCGAAGTCGGCTCTAACTATGTTGAGTCAGGGGCTACTACCGATACTGGAGAAACAGTAGTTATTGACGCGTCTGATCTTAACACCGCTGTGGTGGGCAGTTACTCGGTGACTTACAACGCGACAGATGCTTCAGGCAATGTTGCCGCAACAGTTATTCGAACGGTTAACGTGGTTGATTCAGGTGGCGCTGCTGACACGACGCCACCCGTCATCACGCTGAATGGGTCAAATCCCCAAAGTGTTCAAATCAACTCCGCTTACGTGGAGGCTGGAGCGGTTACTGATTCTGGCGAGGCTGTGGTAATTGATTCATCTGAGGTGGACACCTCTGCATTGGGTAGCTATGTTGTGACCTACGACGCCACAGACGCTTCGGGGAATGTGGCCGAAACGGTCACGCGAACAGTTATTGTGGTTGATCCAAGTGGCGCTGCCGATACAACTCCACCGGTCATCACGCTAAACGGATCAAACCCTCAGACAGTCCAGGTTAATGATGTGTACGTTGAGGCGGGCGCGACAACTGACTCAGGGGAGCCAGTAGATATCGATGCATCACAGGTAAACACGTCGGCTGTTGGCAGTTATATTGTTACTTACACAGCTCAAGATGCGGCTGGTAACTCGGCCACTCCTGTAACAAGGACAGTGAACGTTATTGACTCCTCAGCGGTTTATTCGAAAATCTCAGCACTCACTACGATCGTCGATAATATCGTCATCCCAAACGTGGAGTCGCTGGCGGCTGAAGCGGCAGCATTCGCCTCCGAGGGCGGGGTACTTCAGGACTATGGCGAAACTCTAACGTCGGACACCGCTGGCGGTGGATACTACAAAACAGAAGCTGACAGCTTGCTTGCCGCCCAGAACGGGTGGAAGCAGCTGATGCAGGTGGTTCAAGCTAACGACCTCCATATTCTTGGCCCTGCTGCTAGGAACAAGCAGGATCTGCGTAACCGGATTCATGGTTATTACCTTGGCGGTCCTAGTCTCGACTCTTTTGATGAATTTTCGAGCTGTGGTACCGACGTCTTGGTTGTGAGAGCTAACGATGGCACGCGTGAAGTGGCAGACTCGAACATTAATACCCGAGGGATGGTTGCGTTAGAGTACCTTCTCTTTAACGATGATCTGACTCATTCGTGCAGTAGCGGTGTGTCTGCCGTGTCAGGATGGAATACGCTGTCCGAGTCGGCGAGAAAGTTACAACGGTATGATTTAGCTCTCAAAATCGCACAAGACATCGCGTTAAACGCCGGAAAGATTCGCGATGATTGGTCTAGCTATAGGGCAGAGTTTCTTGATGCCGGTGAGGTTGGAACGAACTTCCAGTTGCTAACTGATAGTTTGTTCTATTTTGAGAAGTATAGTAAGTCGGCCAAGCTGGCAGCAGTTGTTGGGCAAGATCGCCTGTGTGCGGAGGATCTGTGCCCAAGATTTATCGAGTCCTCTTACAGCGAGACGTCTTTGAGGAATTTGAAGGCAAATGCACAGCAGTTCTTGTCTATTTATGACAGTGGCCTTGATAATCTGGCCGATGAGAGCGACAGCGGTTTCTCTACACTTTTCAAGGGCCTGATTAGCGACGTGGTTAACAAGATTACAGAGCTTGAGAACTCTGGCACTCCATTGTCACTCAAGGCGCATGTGGCTGCCATACAAACCGATGGATCTGTCGACGCTTGCGGTAACGCGTTTGCCAACCCGGATAGTGATGGCGATCCACAAATATGCTCACTTGCCGGCAAGATGAAGAAGGTAACGGATAAATTAAAGATTGAGTTTGTGACTTATTTAGGAGTGTCGCTTCCTGAAGCTGCGCAGGGTGACACTGATTAGCAGATCAGTTTTTTAAATGCAAAGTAATTTAGTAAGGTTAAAAAAGTTGGAGATACTGTAATGAAGAAAAGTTTAATGGGATTAATACTCGGCTTGTTTGCTGTTACACAAAGTTATGCCGAGGTTGCTTATGTAAATGACGCCAAGATAGACCAAATTTTACTGTCTAGCGGCTCGGGCACAGATAATTACGGCGGTTGCATGGTAAAGTTAAAAAGCGCTGGACCTAACTTCCAAACGCCTAGGGCACTTCTGCCCAGCTGTCCAACCAATAACTTTCTGACATTCAGCTGCAGTGGCGTTTACGCGACAAAGGCTGATGCGCGGTTGCTGCTGCAGAACGCCCAAATGGCATTCGCGTTGGACAAGAAGGTTCAAATCAAAGTCGATGACAGCAAGAAGCATAACGGGTATTGCTTCTCAGATTACCTTGTGGTCTTTAAAGACTAGCAAGAATTAGCCGCCGCTCCGATACTATTACCGCACACTGCACAAGTTCCATCCGGCATCGTCGCGGCAGCGATGCCCAGCCCGGCTAGGGTGAGGTGCTTTCGCGGATCGTTTTGTGTGGAGAAGGGGTCTCGGTTCTGAATTTATACTCAAACGAGCTTGGCATTATTCCGAATGCTAGAATGCGCTTCCTCCCGGCAAGGCCCCCCTCTGTTTGGTCACCTAATTTGTTCAGTTGTCCCATGAGAACCGAATGAAAATCCTTCGGCAATCGCAGTGATCATCTGATCAATCGCGTGACGCTAGGCTTGCGAATGGTAATGAGAATGATTATTATTCAACCTCGCTCGAGAAACATCGGTGCCGTTACCTTGTTATTGGCGCCTGCTCGGTAGCATAATTTTGATAGTGATTAAAAAATGTTAAAACGCTTCTTTGCAGTGACTTTCTGCCTGTTGTCAACGGGGCTTTGGTCCGCAGAAATGACTGACCCTGAGATCAAGGAAGTGCTCGTGTTCGGGACTAAAACAGAGAAACTCAAGCTGCCGGGTTCCGGCATTCAAATTGACCCTGAGGAACTTAAAAAGCACGACTATAGCGACCTCAATCAGGTCATTAGTTTGGCACCGGGCGTCTATGTCAGGGAGGAAGATGGTTTTGGACTAAGGCCTAATATTGGGATAAGAGGAGCCACTTCAGACCGCAGCCAGAAGATCACTTTGATGGAAGATGGTGTTTTGATCACCCCAGCCCCTTACTCGGCGCCGGCGGCTTATTACATAACAAATGCGTCTAGACTTCATGCTGTGGAGGTTTTAAAGGGACCGTCTGCCATTCAAGCGGGACCTCACACAGTGGGAGGAGCTGTAAATTTGATAACTCGACCTGTGCCCGAGCAAGATCTGACAGAAGTTGAGTTTACGACAGGGACTGACTCTTTCCATAAGGTCGCTGGCGCGATGGGCCGCGTGCATGATAA
Organism: Porticoccaceae bacterium; assembly: GCA_902557735.1. GTDB lineage: Bacteria > Pseudomonadota > Gammaproteobacteria > Pseudomonadales > Porticoccaceae > TMED48. The sequence goes on along the minus strand of CACEBC010000025.1, from coordinate 10,967 downwards.
TTTCGGATTTCTCTTCAATGCTTTGAGCTACGGCAGCGATGGTTTTAAGCAATTAGATGGAGGCGGGAACACTGGATTCATACGTAACGATCTAAATTTCAAAGCGCGCTGGGAACCAGAGACCAAACAAAAGCAATCGTTTACTGTGAAGCTTGGGTTTGCGGACGAAGATGCGGATGAGACTTATTTGGGACTAACTGATGCCGACTCGCATAGGTATCCGGAGCGACGTTATCCGGCTTCGGAGCTCGACCGTTTCGAGTCACAACACAGGCAAATTCATTTTAGTCACTCAATTGAATTCATCTCAAAATTTCATGTCGACACAAAGGTATATCTTAATAAATTTCATCGGTCTTGGAATAAGTTTTCGGGTTTTATTGATGGACCTAGCGCACAGAATGTTTTGCGCGATCCTGACAGTTACGTGAGGGCGTATGAGACTCTTACAGGTTCGAGGGATTCAAGGGTGGGATATTTCACGGACTTGACTATTGACGTTACTGACAATAACAGAAAATACTCGTCTAGAGGGGTACAGTTGGAGCTGAAAAATATTTTCAGTGTGGGGAGCTTAGATCATAATTTCAAGCTAGGGCTGCGTTACCACAAGGATGATGTGCGCCGTCACCATCAACCAAGCAGTTACTTGATGTTGTCTGGCGAAATGATTTCAGACGGCATACCGAGGCCTTACAAGACAAACAATTATGCTCGAACTGAGGCAGTAGCTATATTTGTTGCAAACGAGGTCAGCTGGTCTAACTGGACCGTAAACGTGGGTGTTAGATACGAAGATATCCAAGGTAGCGTCGATAATAAACTGTCCGATGTGGTATCCACAAATGACCAGACTGTAACGGCGCCGGGGCTTGGAATTCACAAACAGTTGACTGAGTCGATTGGTCTTTTAGCTGGGATTTATAGGGGTTTCTCGCCATCTGGTCCAGGAAAGGACGGCGTTAAATCTGAGGAGAGCACTAACATAGAGTATGGGTTTCGCTACTACGCCGATGGCTTACTGGGGGAGTTGATATGGTTTCAAAGCGACTATGATAACCTGTTAGGCCGATGTCGAGCGTCAGATACTGATTGTGATATTGGTCAAGAGTTCAGTGGCGGAGACGTCAAGGTTAGGGGCCTAGAAATGGTGGCTCAAGGCCAGTTTGGTTTCGGTGACTCATATCTATTGACTGGAAAATTCAACTATACATATTCTGAGTCAGAATTTGAAACTTCGTTTTTTTCTCAATTCTCTCAGTGGGGACTGGTCCGGGAGGGAGATCAGCTACCTTACATCCCAAAGCATGTCGGTCGCGTACAAATAGGAGTTGAGAGTGAGCAGTGGTATATGGATATTTCACTCAAGCATCAACATGAGATGCGTGAGGAACCGGGTTCTGGCAAGATATCGGATGGATTGAAGACTGATACTTTGACCCAATTAGACTTCTCGGTCACTTGGTCTGTTAATGATGCGACTGATCTGAGCCTGTTGGTTAGAAATGTTACGGACAAATCAGCCATTGTCTCGCACAGACCCTATGGTGCTCGGCCTAATCTGCCTCGGACTATTCTAGGACGCGTGAAATACAGGTTTTGATTGGATAGCTAGTTTATGGTTTTTGAGCTTCTAGGTACCCCTGCGCAGTTTATTCTGGATCCCTCTAAACGGGTATATTGGGTCTATTTACTAAGCGCCTTAATAATCGCCTCCCTCGCTGTGTCTTATCAAGAGGGCCGATTTAGGCCGCTAAAACAACTCAAGAGCCTTTTTAATTCGGCTTATTGGTTTTCTCGATCGAGTTTAGTTGACTTTGCCCTAATGTTTTTCAACTCCATCATGCGACTTTCCCTATTAATCCCGACCTTTGGAAGCCACATAGCCGTTACTGTTCTAGTTGGTGGTTTTTTGCAAACGCACCTTGGTGATGCGCCGCATATTGACTTGCCCTGGTATTGGATAGCGATCATTTTCAGCACTGTCTTGTTGCTGGCTGACGATCTGAGTCGCTTTGTTTTGCATTTCTCTATGCATCGTTTTGATTTCCTATGGTCGTTTCACAAAACCCACCACAGTGCCACAGTATTAACGCCATTCACGGTTTTCCGAGTGCATCCAGTTGAAAGCATGCTTTACTTTTTTAGAAGCCTGCTTGTTTTTGGTTTAGTGACAGGGGTATTTGTCTGGTTATTCTCCCAACATTTAACTGGATTAAAAATCCTGGGTGTCGACATGTTCGGGTTCTTGTTTAACTTTGCGGCAGCAAATTTAAGGCACTCTCCAATTTGGCTTTCGTTTGGGCGCTTGGAGCACTTTTTTATCAGCCCTGCTCAGCATCAACTTCATCACAGTGTGGACCATCCCAATGTTAATTTTGGCAGTGTACTCTCTATTTGGGACGCCGTGGTTGGGACTCGATTTTTTGCCTCGGAAAAGGTGAAACTTCGATTCGGGATCACAGAAACGCAAGATGAAGAGCATCCTAAACCCACGGATAAGCCGGTTGTGATCTAGTCGCGCAAAATCCACTCAGGTATTGAGTTTGCAAAGAGACCCAGAGATAATCAGCTGAACCATCCGAAAGCATCATCAGTTAACACGTTTTCTCATCAACCATGATGCTGGAGACATAAGACTTAGTTTCGTCCGAATTATGTCTCTCAACTGGTATTTAACTTAAAGCTATGAACTATGACCCACAATAAATCCAAAATCGGAATTGGCATAGATTTTGGAACCAGCAACAGTGTAGCCGCAATTTATGATGGAGAGAAAGCTCATCTAGTCCCTTTAGATGATTCGCGTTTTGTAATGCCCACTGCTAGTTATGTCACTAGGGATTTCACAATCTCAGTAGGCCAAAAAGCTATTGATGATTTTATTTTCGATAATCAAGGAAGGCGGGTTGAACTTAGTGCAGAATTTTTGGGCGAAGAGCGGACGTCGGCAGGCGGATTGGAAGGCCCGACTGCCGAAAGTGAAACCTCCAAAGTTTTTGGTCAAGCCATTAATGACATGGGCCTGCCTGGACGGCTATTTCGGGGCACCAAGCGATTGCTGGGGGAGTCATCTAACGAGAGGATCACCGTATTTCAACGAAACTTCCGTTTAGTTGCTTTGGTTACCCCAATTCTGGTCCGCATATGCGACTCACTTCGGCAGGTTTCTGGAAGTGCTAATCATGCATCTATAGGATATCCAGTAGAATTTGAGGGCCATGAAAAAAACCGAAACGAATTAGGCCTCAAACGTCTCCAAGAAGCATATACTCATGCAGGCATATTAAGACAGCATCTCTGTCCAGAGCCGGTTGCCGCCGCAATTAGTTACCTGAATCAAAACACAATTGAGGAAAGGTCTCTAATATTAACGTTGGATTTTGGAGGAGGCACGCTCGATCTGAGTATTCTCAACAGTGATGGATTTAAATGGGAGGTTGTTGCGACTCATGGGGTTGCGCTGGGGGGGGACAAGATTGATCAGACTATCTTCCGCAAGCTAATTTGCCCCTTGCTCGGGAAAGGGGAACGATGGTCGCGAGTTTTAGACGGAGAGGAGGTCAATACACTTTTTCCCTTTAGCGAATTTGAAGAGCTGTTACTAAATTGGCCGGTGAGTTATATGCTTAACCAAAATAAGTTTACTGCTCCTGTGACACAACGAATGATGCAGTCTGATTCGGGCGCAAAGAAATTTAAGAGGCTCTACGATCTGATACATCAAAACTACAGCTATCAAATTTTCGAGGCAATTAGGGATCTTAAGGTGAAATTATCATCAGTGAAGGAAGCGACAATTGATCTTCCGGAGATTGATGTCGAGGTTAGCATCACGCGCGATGAGTTTGAGAGCCTGATTTCAGGAATACTTCGCCAACTAGAGCAATCTATCGAGCAGGTTCTGGTTAAGGCAGGAAAAACTTTGCAAGACATCGATCTTGTAATTAGAACAGGTGGTTCATCACAAATTCCAGCGGTCAAGAAAATTCTTGAGAATATGTTTCCTGACAAAGTTATCGAGCACGACCCTTTCACTAGCGTTGCGACCGGGCTAGCGATGGAAGACTACTTTAAGTCGGAAACATGGTAACTGGTGGTGTTGCCATTCCGACGCATAGTTGACTTTCTCATCGGGAGGGCTATTTAAGGATAGGCAGCTTTTTACTCAAGCCTCAGGGTATAGAAGTTTCCATCATCGTCATAGCCCTCGAACTCACCGTTACCGATCCAATCCCCAATAAAAAAAAATTCATTCCCCTCTTCGTCAGTTAAGAAACCCTCAACTTGCGCATCATCGAGATTACCCTCCAATTCGCCGAAAACGAAGGTATCCAAGTCGTTGTAACCCTCAACGTAATAAATTAGTTCTTGGGCAAAGGTTATGTTGGCGACAAGGGCCAAAAATAAAAGTACTTTTTTCATGTTATGCACTTCGACTTTTCCGTGGATACAAATAATTTTAAGGTGTTAACACGTAACACCCTGTATTAAAACATTTTAATGCGATAAATGTACATATTTGCATTTTGGTCAGAACAGATGAAATATCATCGAACTTCTTACGAATAAGCTTCACGCCAGCCCCCCAAAACATTCTCTTTTCGCTGAGGCATTGTTCAGAGTGTGTATTTCGGGAAACAAGGGTTATTATATTTGCATCGATATGTTTGCATGTGATTTCTGAATCGGATGAATTCTGCATCTGAGAAGCTTTGGAGAGTTGCTGCGGACTCTGATGCATCCCGTTAGGAGGGTGCTTAATTATTTGATAAGGGGATGTTATAAATGAATTTAAACGAGCGCATAGTCAATGATTTTTATAAGTCCATCATAGAGGGTGATATGGACCTTTATAGCTCACTGATCCATGAGAAAATTGAACTGGCTTTGCCGATTAGAAAAGGAACGCTTTCTGGCACATATTATGGCAAAACTAGGTTAGTCGAAGAAATATTTCCGTTAGTGGTATCGCGGCTTGATATGGATAATTTTACGTTTTGCCAAAAGTTCAAAATAATGAGCGCGGACGAAAAATGCGTTGTGGCGATCTGCGAGGCTCAGGGGTTAGCTTCCTCTGGTAAGCGCTATGATCAGATCTATGCGCATTTCTTTCAATTTAAAGAGGGTAGAATTATAAAGTTGATTGAATTTCAAGATAGCAGTCTAGCTGACGCAGCTCTATGGGGAAGCACTCCAGCACTTGAGCCCGATGCCCCATTCAGTTACTAGTTAACACGTTTTTATGGAATACAACTTGCATTTGTTAAGCAACAGGGCTGAGCGACCTTGGCATACCGCAGCGGGAAATGCTCTGTTGAGTTTGATAGAGACAAACACGCTCCCTAATTTTATTCACAATGACCAAATCACCTCCAAGGTTAATATACCTTTTTTGACGTCTGTGATAGAGCATATTTCTGGTATGGAAAAAAGCCAATCTGAGATCATTGAGCTTGGTCAGGCAGAGTGAGTTGCCTATTAATTAGATAAATTTTAGCGTGTTCTGCCCCAAAGAGACACGCTAGTGTAAGAGATTCTATATAGCTAGCTGGACATGTTTTTGACTTTGGCTAGTATGTCATCCTAAGTGAAGCAGAGTTCTAAGCATGACTGCAAATTGGCATTGATAAGCATGTTGAAAAATTGAGTAGAATCGAAGTCTTGTTCAGGGCTCGATTGCACAGGACACCCTGAAAATTAGAAAACACTCAGATTCAGCCATGTTTGAATTAACGGTAATCATTTTTTGATCGTCACCGCCTGAAAGATTGACTTGAGAGAGTATATGTATTTTGTTCATCACCGCGAGAGGTTCGAGGTTTCACAAGCTACCTTGTGGGCGGCGATTTCAGAAGAGGGTGGCTTAGAGAACTACCATCCGTTCTGCAGGTCAAATATTTCTTTTAGTTGGCCGGGACCTGGCTCTGTCGATCAACTTACATACCTAAATGGTAGGGCGTTTCAGCGGGATATAAAGCATTGGAAGGACGGTGTGGGGTATGACTTAGTGATTAGGTACAAAAACCTAGAGACTGAAGTAAGCTGGGAGATAGAAGGCTCGGATAGAGGCTCATATCTGAGAATCAAACTGGTGCCCAGATTTTTGCATAGAAATCCGATTATTAAATTTTTCGTATTTAGTTTATACATTCGTCCTCAACTGAAAAATTACCTGCGACATATTTTCGCCGGGCTAAATTTCTTTCTTGCTAACGGTAGGAAAGTAGCGCCCAATCAATTTGGGAAACACCCCTGGTTTTCCTAAAATAGGCCGACTAAAACAGATAAATATGACAAACTTTATGGGAGGTGGGCCAAGCAAATGATAGGAAACCCTTACGAGTTATTTAGATGGTTCATCTTCTCTTTGGTCATTTGGTTTGTCACCGCAGTCCAAGCGGATGATTCGCGGTCGACCAATCATAGTGAAAAAATCGTTTTAGGGGCGGGGTGTTTTTGGGGAGTCGAGAAGGCTTTCGAAAAAATACCAGGCGTGATAGATGTGATATCAGGGTATTCTGGTGGGAAAGGAGTGGAAGCTTCATACGAGGCAATAACGGCAATGGCAAACCGACTGAACCCGCAGAACCATGCTGAGGTGGTCGAAGTCACTTTCAATAGTGATCAAGTTGGACTCGAGCGGCTGATTCAACTATTTTTTGAACTGCATGACCCGACTCAATTAAATCGACAGGGAAATGATGTGGGGACACAATATAGATCGATCATTTTGGTGAGGAGCGATGATCAAAAAAAAATCGCACAGCGAACCCTTGCCGACTATCAGCTATTGTTGTCAAAAGCGGGTCATGGAACTATCAAGACCACCATTACAGATTTTGACTCCTTTGTTGCCGCCGAGCCTTATCATCAAGACTATCTCGCCAAAAACCCAGATGGATACTGCCCGGATCACTCGACAGGCGTTACATTTGGCAAGAGATCTACTACTGATATTGCAAATGACAATTTGATGACGGGCTTGCATATTTTAGTGGTTGAAGCGCAGGGATACTGCCCCTATTGCGAGAAGTTTCGATCTGATGTTACCCATAAATATTCGGGATCAATTCCGATTTCGTACAGAACCTCTTCACAACTCGTTGGACTCACTATTTCAACGCCCACTTGGGCCACTCCAACTGTCATATTCCTCCGTGACGGCAAAGAGGAGATTGGTTTTAGAGGATACATGTCGCCAAGCGCATTCTATAATGCGCTTGGCTTTTTCAAATTGGGGGACAGTGACGCTTACGATGTTGCATTTCGAGACGGGACCGACCCGCGGTTTTGTCAGGAGTATGAAGTATTTAAGAATACGCCAGAGGGAACTTTTATAGATAAATTAAGTGGAGCCCCTTTATTCGACACCTCAGATCGCTTTAACTCAAAAACTGGGTGGTTGTCTTTTACTAAAGCAATTGATGGGGCTGTCTACCGCAAACCAGATTACCGATACGGAATGAAGCGCATCGAAATACGCTCCGTGAGCTCTGATATACATCTTGGTCATGTCTTTCCCGACGGCCCTGACGGTAGGCCTCGATATTGCGTAAATGCGACGGTCCTTGAGTTTGTTCCCTCAGGGATTTAGGGGATCGACGATAATAATTGCGCTATCGAGCAAAATCAATGACCAGCTTTCCAAAGTGATTACCCTTGGCCATATCTCCGAGGGCGGCGGTTGCCTCTTTGTACGAATACAAGTTGGAGATGGTAGGCCTTATTTTATGATTTGTCATGAAGGATAGCATTTGTTCAAAGTTATCTCGATTTCCGGTGGCAATACCATGTAGGTTGGCGCACTTTATTATTAGCGGAAAAACCGTCACATCAAGCTGAATTCCCGCCATATAACCGATTACCGCAATATGCCCGCCATGACGAATGGCATTTAGGGATTGCTCCATTGTGCCAGCACCACCAATTTCTATGACTGCATCGACCCCGTGCCCTGCGAACTCAAATGCTTCGTTGCCCCAATTTGGCTGTTTAACGTAGTTGATGCAAAGATCGGCACCCATATTTTTGGCGCGATCAAGTTTTTCATCACTGGAAGAGATGATAACTACTTTCGCTCCCAATGCCTTACTCAGTTGAAGGGCCGCGATTGCCACTCCACCGGTGCCTTGAACGAGCACTGTATTATATGGTTGTATGTTTCCCACGGGAACAAGTGAAGTCCAAGCGGTAAGTCCAGCGCACGGCAGGCAGGCAGCTTCGCATGCTGTAAGATAATCAGGAATCTTAATTACGGCGTTTTGGTTATAGACGCCAGATTTTCGCAAGACTCCGTGAGTTTCCAAACCGCTGGATATTTGACGTTCATCAAATAGGGCTTCACCGCTTTTCCAATTAGGAAAAAATAGGGGTGTGACTCTGTCCCCTAGCTCTAATTTCGTAACATCATTACCTTTAGCCACAACGACTCCAGCGCCGTCGGAAAGCGGCGTGAGAGGGAATTTTACATTTTGTGTGAAGAGCCCTTCGATTATCTGAAAATCACGAGGATTCACTGATGCTGCTTCAAATTTTATTAGTACATCGTCCGATTTTGGTTCGGCCTGAGTAATCTGCGCTGGCTTAAGATTATTTAGCCCGAAACCACTAAGTTGCCATGCTGTCATTTTAAGCCTACTCCTCATTTTTCTATGTGAATGTTAGTGAATCGTCGGTTTCCAGAGGTTCGTTGAACATTTTCTTATCTCGCCGAAAATCTTGCGAGTTTACCCAAGGCTCAACAAAACCTTGTTTTGGGAAAAGGTGCATGACCCGATTGATGTAACCAGCGGGAAAATCAGCAATCCAGGGCCTAGATTTCATTTGTTTAAGCTCGGCAGGAAGGGAGGGCACCACAGAAGTAGTTTTAGTAAGTGTCATATGGTTTAAAACTCGACAAACCCACTTGGCCGTAATGTCAGAACGTAATGTCCAAGAGGCATTTACATAACCGAACGTTGATACCATGTTAGGTACACCCGTAACCATTAATCCTTTGTAGCTCCAAGATTTGGATAAGTCTACCGGATTACGATCGATCGAGAATTTGACCCCACCTAAGACTATTAATTTCAGCCCGGTGGCAGAGACCACTATATCGGCATCTATAATTGCACCAGATTTTAGGAGGATGCCGGCATCGGTGAAGCGTTCTATATCATCGGTAATGACAGTCGCTTTTTTTGATCGAATTGCTGCAAAAAAGTCATCATCTGGGACAAGGCAAAGCCTCTGATCCCAGGGGTTATAATCAGGAGTAAAGTGCCTGTCGACATCAAAGCCCGGACCCAACGACTTGCGCACACGACTGATAAGACGTTTTTTTATGAAGGCCGGCGCAATTCGAGTGACTTTATAAAGTGTTTCTTGAAAAAGAATGTATCGCAGTCTCGTGACTGAGTGGGCCCACTTAAGGGGCATGATCATTTTCAAAATTGACGTAAATTGATCTTGGGATGGCCACGAAAGAAAATATCCGGGAGATCGTTGAAGCATTGTCACGTGCTGGGCTGTTTCGGCCATCGCAGGAACAATAGTAACAGCGGTGGCGCCTGATCCAATGACAACAACCTTTTTTCCCGCATAATCCAGTTTTTCTGGCCAGAACTGAGGGTTGATGAACACGCCTTTGAATTGTTTCATGCTTGGGAAGTCTGGTTGATGAGCAGCTTCGGAATCATAGTACCCTGCGCACATATGCAAGAAGTTAGTGGATACCCTCAGACTTTTTTTGTTTACTGTGTCCTCTATCTCTAGGTGCCAACAGGAATTTTCTCGGGACCAATCTGCAGACTTTAGTTTCCGGTTATACCTTACACATTGCTCGACACCGAACTCACTGGCTGTTTCTAAAAGGTACTCTCGGATTGATGAACCATCAGCAATGGTCTTCGAACCATCCCATGGTCTGAAGTCATAGCCTAAGGTATGCATGTCACTGTCAGATCTCACGCCTGGGTATCGGAATAGATCCCAAGTGCCTCCAATTGATTCTCTCGCCTCTAGGATGATATATCGATGATCGGGGCAGTGCATGGATAGATGGCAAGCGGCGCCGATCCCCGACAAACCAGAGCCCACGATTACGACGTCAAAATATTCATTTTCTGTCTTCATTTACATTAGTTACCGTAGCATTTTAAAAAGATTGAACCTCACTTGATTGAGTCACACGCCCCCGATTTTTCATGGCTTCTCGTTATTCGATTCAGCGGTATTTGAACTTTTGGGCCGATTCGATGTTTTTTTAACTGAAGAAACGGCTTGAAACGCTTTTCCGAGTATTGAGTCATACCCGTAAACAGAGTTGGAGAAGTAATACAGGCAAAAGACTGAAAATGTCAAGCCTTCATAATTTGGCTCAACCGCGGCAATAAAAAGTAAAAAGAGCAGAACTTTAATCGATTACACTCCTGTTATTCGCTGATTAGTTATTCGCATGTAAAGATCATTTTTGTAATGTTATTTTATCATGCTACTCTTCATAACTTTGACTGCAATAACTTGAGTCCCAGACAAGACAATTTGGAAATGGCACAAAAAGACATTGGCAACAAAATCCCGTTGCATACACTTAACTCGACTAACCAAGTTAGACAGTATTATGACGATTGGGTCGAGGATGAAAAATATGATAGAGATATGGTCGATTGGAACTATACTGGTCCGGCAGAGGCAGTACGAACAATGATCAAATATGTAAAGAGTAAGGAAATTTTGATATTTGATGCTGGTTGCGGCACCGGTCTTGTTGGAAAAGAGCTCAATAACGCCCAGTACCACAATATTGATGGTGCAGATTTGTCGCAGAAATCATTAGATCAGATAACAGGGGGAATCTATAGGAAACTAAGTCGAATTGACCTGAATAAACGGATACCCATCTCTGACAACTTTTACGACGCGGTGATTTGTGTAGGGACATTTACCTATGGGCACTTAAAACCTCATGTTCTAGATGAGTT
>CACEBC010000024.1 GCA_902557735.1 Porticoccaceae bacterium | reverse complement strand
GCTCTCTTCTGGAATCTCGTCAACGAACTCTTGCTCTAAATTTGGCGAGCCGCTGTCGCGCTCTTCTCCACCACTCACGATCCGACCGCGCACCTCATTGTGATCACTGGATTGTTTATTATTTAGCTCTTCGCCATCAGACTGTCCATTAATGTCTGGCAATTCCCTTCCTAGCTCGGACAACTCGGGGGCATGCGAGACTATTTCAACGGAACCTTGACCAGCACTTTGACTCATATCTGCATCAGAGCCCAACATACCGGATTGTTCTGGTTCTTCGATCCCGTGCTCATCAAAATTCTCATTGGATGCTGCAGTCTCACTGGGAAAATAATGCGATTGATCTTTTCTCCCATTCGAGCCCGAATCTTCTAAAGATCTTTCGTCACCCTCTGTATTTTCAGAAATGGCTAATTCAGTCGGTATCTTTGCCCCACCATGTGACCAAGCAGCATCTTTTACTTTGTTCCATGGGTCCTCTTTCAACTGTTTCATACCGACTGAGATCCTGGTGTTGTCAGGCTCTATTCCAAGCACAATAACGTCGACATCATCATCAACAGATAGAACTTCCGATGGATGTGAAACTCGCGTCCAAGAGATATCAGTAACATTCAAAAATCCCAAGCGCTCTCCAAGATCGATTGAAGCACCGAGGGGACTAATATCTCGCACTACGCCTGACACAACATCTCCTAAATTCAATTCATCCGAGGGAGGAAACTCTTGCATATCAGCATCCGGACATAGTTGTTCGCACGCGTCCACCTCTCCGCCCAAATCATTAAGAGAATTGAGCTCATCTTCTTTGAGGTCCGCTGACAAAACAGCAGAATTATCCCCATCATATTTCTTGACGTCATTTTGCGAATCATCTGGATGGAATTCTAATCTTGACGCAGGCTCGTCCTTATCTTGCTCTAGCTCATCAACCGCCACATGATCTCCCCGCGCGGCTGAATTTAAATCTTCAATTCCGGATTGATCCTTAAAGTTCTTATTTAGAGTTTTAGAATTACTCTTAGATACCTCGGCAGGATGATGGTTGGGATGAACGCTATCGCCATGAGCCATGACCGGCGCTTCAGTATAACTGACATCATTCGAATTAGGAGTCAAAGTCGCGTCATCTACAGATACGTCGTGGCAAATATCTTGAGCTGGAACTTCCACCTCGCCCCCAATTTCAGCACCTCTTTTACTTTCAATTTGTTCAGGTATTGCCATTGAATCTTCATCATTTCTGTCTCTTGAAATTTGTGAGGGTTTGTCGTCTTTCTCAGGCTCAAACACTGTTTCATCATCATATGCCATTTGACTCAACTCGGATTCAACACCAAAATTATCATCGTTCGTGATGCTGGAATTTTGCTCTGCAACACTGCTTCTATCGACTATTTCACTGCCTTGGCGAGCCATCGACTTTAACACCCTATCATGACTAGGATCGTAAGATGAATCTGAGTCAAACCCATTATCAAGTATATCTGTCTCGCCAGACCCAGAAAAAGGTATATCCAACCTAGCCAAACGAGTATCTGCACCAGTTTCTTCGTCTCCTTGAGACGAATCCTTAGCGTAAGTATAATCATTATCCTCGTGAACGGGGACAAATTCACTGGAAGCATCTGTATAAACCTCCTCCGACAAGGTTTTTCCAGTTCTGGCGATGTGTTCCTGACAATCCGACAAAATTCCCTCTCCAACGACCATTGATTCCCGATCTCCGATAGCCTCGATTTCTCTGTAAATGGCTTCCAAATCGGTTGTCTGCCCCTCTTCTAGCAGAACTTGCATCAATCTGACCCGACACGCGCTATCGCGCGGCTTTGCAAATCTTTCCTCTTGTAGCACGTCGATCGCATTCGCTATTTTTCCGACTGACAAGTACATTTCAGCATCCACCATAGGATCAACCATGGAGTCGAAAAATCGTGAAGATACGTCGTTGCTCTCGTCTGGAAAGATTTCTTGGTCCGTCTCGTCAAATAATTTAATTTCCTCACCATCAAATTCATCATATCGGGTGCTGGATTGGTCTGGTGAAGCCAAATAGCCTCGCGATGGTGGATCTTCCAATTTCCGAGGTGTTCTGCGTGAGAAGTAGGCAAGAAAGATTGTAAAAACCGTAATCACGAGGATCAAGGGTGCAATTGCCCCTGTTCCGATATCACTTTCTGCTACATCAACCTTAGACGAATCTTGCGGAATAACACTTGAATCTTTATCAACATCTGAATCACTCGTCGAGATCAGTTTAAACTCCTCCGTAAATTCGGTTTCAAGCGGCGCCTGTTCAGTTTGAGAACCAGAATCTAATGAGTCATGGCTTGACTCGACCTGTTTATCTTCAATAATTGCAAATGCACTTTCTACTGTTTTATCCGCTAACTCTTTTGCAGCAATAACATCGGATTCGGCTTCAAACGGATCAGGTAAAGCGGACCGGTATGGAATACTCGGAGTTTCGTCGTTGGCAGAGCGGTCAATTGAACTCAATAGCGCTTGTGTTTGCATTCGCTCTGGATCAATGCGTTCGATACCCGGACTAACAAAGGTGCCAAATTCAAGCCTGACTTCGTCACCGGTTGGCAACCAAATCATCGCGCCTATTTCAAGTGAGCTAACATCGTCACCATCAAAAGCAGACGTGTTGTATCGAAAGATCGCCTCCATCGTTTGCACAACACTGATGCCATCGAAACGGAGTCGACGAGCTATACTCCATAAAGTATCTCCTTCTGCCACTCGATATTGCCCTGGGCTCAATCTTTGAGTCTGATCGCTATCCGAATTATCGGTTGGCAATACCTCGCTGGATTGGTTTTGATCCAGCTGTGCTATGAAGTAGAGAGTTTTATCTGGATTATCATCAGGGAGAAACAAGCGCGAATCAAACCGAAACAGAGCATCGTCACCAAAGACTGAATTGGAAAGAAATATTGTCCACATTATCAGCACAAATCTCTGTGACATTTGCTTAACTTTCATCACTCTTACCCTAAATACCGCAGCCAATTCCAAAATAAACAGTGTGAATATCATAAAAGTGTTTTATTCTAGCACGGTTATGCGGCTTTGTTCATGCTACAAAGTATGAGCCAAGGCCGTTGAATTTTTGATAATGTATGGCACGCGGAGAGCTGACTCGTAATGATTGATGAATTGTACAAGTTGCAGTTATCGAGAAAAGATTTTTTGCACATCTTTTCATATGTGAAATCAAAGACTCGTGACTCCCCCAGAGCTAGGATATTTCGTGTTGCATTCATCCGCTATTAGCGAACTAAATTAAATTGCCATATGAAAACGTCCATTGTATTAACACCACATACTTACGCTTTGATGTTTTGTATGCTCGTCATTTCTGGCTGCGGAGGCGGCAATGGGAATACTATGGAAATTCCAGTCGCTTACAATGCTGATGAAATTGTGCCGCAACCCCTGCCTGGGGAATCAGCTGAAGTTTCTTGGGATCCGGGAGTCTATGAACCTTGGCGCAATTTGTCGCAAGTCTGCGCAAACCCTAGAAATAATGAATATTATAGCGATCAGCTAGGCACAGTAGCTCATGAGAATAATTGGATAAGGTCTTACAGTGATGATACTTATCTATGGTATCAAGAGTTACCCGACATAGATCCTAAAACAGTGCCAACCACTTCAGAATATTTTGAACTTATGAAAACAGATTCATTGTCAGAAAGCGGTGCGCCAAAAGACAAATATCACTACACCGAAGATACCGAAACCTGGAATAACTACTTTGAGCGCGGGGCAAATGTTGGTTACGGAATGAGACTCGCCTCGACAATCGAATCTGATGAACCATATCGTCTATTCGTATTGTATAGCGAGCCGCAATCGCCTGCCGCAATAGCTTCGATTGAGCGGGGCGCTGAGATCATATCAGTTAACAATGAATCGGTCTCTGGTGGTTTATCCCAAGGTATGTATGATTCTCTCTTCCCCGAGGAAATTGGCGAAGAAAACTCCTTCGAGGTGATACTTCTCGGTTCAGAAGAATCGCAGGAAATAAAGTTAACAAGCTCCGAGATAGTAATAACGCCAGTTCAGAAGGTTAGCATCTTCGAACATGGAGTCGCTACTGTAGGCTACTTTCTTTTCAATCAGCATATTGCATCGGCTGAAAAATATCTCGTACAAACGATTGAGGTTCTCAAAGATCGCAGCATTGACCATCTGATTCTAGATATGCGTTACAACGGGGGAGGCTATCTAAATATTGCTAGCCAGCTCGCATACATGATTGCTGGTCAGCCTGCCATGAACAGAGTTTTCGATAGATCGACATTTAATGACAAACACCCAATTTTCAATCCCATCACACAGGAAAGAATTGAGGATGGTACTTTTGTCACAACAACACAAGGCATGTCTCTAACTGCGGGAGATCCGTTGCCTGCATTAGACCTCGAAAAAGTTTATATACTGAGTACCAATCGAACCTGTTCTGCAAGCGAAGCTTTAATTAACGGGCTCAGAGGGATAGACATTGAAGTAGTGCTAATCGGTGAGGCCACTTGCGGTAAGCCTTATGGGTTTTATGGCACAGATAACTGCGGAATCACTTATCTAACGATTCAAATCAAAGGCTCTAACGCTAAGGGATTCGGTGATTTCAGTGATGGATTTATCCCCAGCCAAACGGATGTGCCACTTTCGGCTTCAGTTGGCGGTTGCTCCGCTGTGGATTCTATCTTTGGAGACCCGTTGGGGCAAAAAGGGGAATCTCTGCTATCAGCAGCTCTTTACCACATTGATAATAACGCGTGTCCCGACTCGCAAACTAATCAGACAAAACAAAACGCCAACGTTAACATAAAATTAGGATTTGTGGGCCGCGAAGAGGAGTCGAAATGGGCAGTTAAATTACTATAACTGTCCCGAATTTAACCAAGATAATCCAAGACAACTCGCAACATTCTTCTCAGTGGCTCCGCAGCTCCCCAGAGCAATTGATCTCCGGCCGTAAATGCGGATAGATATCTGTCCCCAATATTCATTTTACGTATTCGTCCCACGGGAACGGTGAGACTGCCCGCGATAGCCGCTGGAGTCAATCTTTCGAGTGATGCGTGCTTCTCATTGGGCACGATGGCAGACCATGGATTACCCTCCAAAATCAAATCTTCAATGTCGGCAACACTTACGTTTTCACGCATCTTAATTGTTAACGCTTGGCTATGGCATCGCATTGCACCAATCCGCACACATAAACCATCCAAACTGATAGCGCCCTGGACATTGCCGAGTATCTTGTTCGTTTCGGCTTCATTTTTCCATTCTTCCCCGCTTTGACCATTCTCTTTTGCGTCACCAATCCACGGCAAAATACTGCCCGCGAGAGGAAACCCCCAATTCGCCAGCGGAAATTGCTCAGACTGCATACATTGGGTAACCGCTTTGTCAATGTCTAAAATACCCAATTCAGGACTATCGATTAGTGTTTCGACTGAGGAGCTGATTGCTCCCATCTGAAGAATCAATTCCCTCATATGCACTGCCCCAGCACCCGAGGCGGCTTGATAAGTCATGGCACTTGCCCATTCGACCAAATTCGCTTTGAACAATCCTCCAAGACCCATCAACATAAGACTTACGGTACAATTTCCACCAATGAAGTCTTTCACGCCATTGACGAGACTGTCTTGAATTAATTTTAAGTTAACTGGGTCTAGGGTAATCACCGCATGATCCTTCATTCGCAATGCTGATGCCGCATCAATCCAGAATCCATTCCATCCAGATCGACGAAGTTTGTAATAAACATCATTGGTGTAATTGCTTCCCTGACAGGTAATAATAATATCCATATCCTTCAGGGCTGCAATATCAAATGCTTCTATTAAAACAGATGTCTGACCAGCCACCTCTGGTGAACTCTGACCCGCTTGAGATGTTGTAAAAAAGAACGGCTCTACCAAATCAAAATCTTTCTCCTCTCGCATCCTTGCCATCAAGACCGACCCGACCATCCCGCGCCAACCGACTAAACCAATTTTCTTCATAATTCTTTTGCTTATACCGATTTATTAAGCCGTTATGATCGCGTCCATCACGGCACTTCCCATTTGCGAAGTGCTAACTAAAGTGGTTCCATCAGTTAGTATGTCACTCGTCCGAAAACCCCTGTCAAGCACCCGACTGACAGCCTCCTCGATTATTTCTGCCGCGTTGGGCGCCCCCAAGGAATATCGAAGCAGCAATGCGACGGATAGAATGGTGGCCAGCGGATTGGCAACATTTTTACCAGCAATGTCTGGTGCGGAACCATGGCAAGGTTCATACATGCCGAAGCCCTTTTCATTCAACGACGCAGAAGGCAGCATACCGATAGACCCCGTCAGCATGGCGGAAATATCCGAGAGTATATCTCCAAACATATTTCCCGTCACAATAACGTCAAATTGACTGGGTTCACTAACCAATTGCATAGCAGCGTTATCCACATACATGTGACTCAACGAGACGAGAGGATAGTCAGCGCTCATCTCCGAGATTACCTTACGCCATAAAATAGTTGCCTCCAGAACATTAGATTTATCGACCGAACAAAGACGCTTCCCTCGCTTCATTGCGGCTTCAAAAGCAATCTCTCCTACCCGTCGGATCTCTGATTCAGAATATTTGAGGGTATTAAACCCCTCTTGTTCACCACTCTCAAGAGTTCGGAAACCACGTGGCTCACCAAAGTAAATACCTCCGACAAGCTCTCTTACAATAAGTATGTTCAAACCTTCAATAACATCGGGTTTGAGAGATGAAGCGGATACAAGTTGTGGGTACGTTATTGCAGGTCGTAAATTTGCAAAAAGATTTAACCCATAGCGCATTTTAAGAAGACCTTTCTCTGGTCTTAATTCTCGATCATGGTGGTCCCAACTGGGCCCTCCAACAGCACCCAGGAGAACTGCGTCGGAATTGCGCGCCGCCGCCAGCGTCTCTGGCGGACACGGATCTCCAGTAGCGTCAAGTGCGGCTCCGCCCAGCAAACCGTAATGAATATCAATATCAAGGTCCAAACGCTCATTTACAACTTCAAGCACCTTTATACCTTCACTTATAATTTCAGGCCCAATATTGTCTCCGGGTAGCACATAAACCGACTTTGTCATTCAATTGCCCCGAATATCCACGGGTGTTGACTGGCTCTTTTTATTTCATATCGTTTGATGGTTTCAGAACTTTGCAATGTCACTCCTATCTCATCAAGACCTTTGATCAAATAATCACGGCTAAACTCGTCGATATGGAATTTGAAAATTCCTCCAGAATCCATGATTACCTCAGATTTCGTGAGGTCTACTGACAAACAAAACCCATTGATTCTATAAAGTTCTTTGAATAGAAATTCAACTTCTTTCTCACTCAGGATAACTGGTAATAAGCCATTTTTCAGACAGTTGTTATAAAAAATATCCGCAAAACTCGGAGCAATAATCACGCGAAATCCGTAATCATCGAGCGCCCAAGGAGCGTGCTCTCTGCTTGACCCACAGCCAAAATTTTTTCTAGTCAATAGAATTGATGCACCTGCGTATCGAGGTTCATTTAATGCAAAATTCATATTTTGAGGTCTGGTCGAGCAATCTTGTCCTGGTTCACCTTCATCAAGGTAACGCAGCTCATCAAAAAGGTTGACACCAAAGCCACTTCTCTTGATCGACTTAAGAAATTGCTTAGGGATAATCATATCTGTATCGACGTTAGCGCGGTCCATCGGGCCAACCAACCCGGTGTGCCTTAAAAAAGCTCTCATTGAATCTCCTCAGCCAGCATCTCTCTTACGTCTATGATATGACCCGACACGGCAGCAGCAGCAGCCATCATAGGGCTCATTAGGTGTGTGCGGCCACCGATCCCTTGCCGACCCTCAAAATTCCTATTCGAGGTAGAGGCGCAATGCTCTCCCGCACCCAGTTTATCTGCATTCATAGCTAAACACATTGAGCAACCAGGCTCCCGCCACTCCATGCCTGCATCTAAAAAGATCTCATGTAACCCTTCAGCCTCAGCTTGGATTTTCACCATTTGAGAACCGGGCACAACTAAGACCTGTTTTACTGTATCTGCTTTCTTTCGCCCCTTCGCTATCAATGCAGCAGCGCGCATATCTTCGATTCTTGAGTTTGTACATGAACCAATGAATACTCTATCGATCGATATACTTGAGATTACTTGTCCTTCCTCAAGGCCCATATACTCTAGAGCCCTCCTCAAGCTTTCTTTTTGCTCTGATGTCGTTTGATTGGAAATCAATGGAACATTGCCAGAAACTGCAGAAACCATCTCAGGAGATGTTCCCCAGCTTACCTGAGGCGCTATCTCCTCTGCATTGATTTCCACCTCAAAATCGAAACGAGCATCAGAGTCACTTACCAGCGTTTTCCAGTAAGTTTTTGCTTGATCCCATACTTCGGTTTTGGGCGCGAATTTGCGGCCCTCAACATAATCAATCGTCTTTTCATCCACTGCCATTAAACCAACTCTTGCACCTGCCTCTATCGCCATATTGCAAACAGTCATTCGCCCCTCAATAGACATGGTCGCAAAGGTACTTCCTGCAAATTCGATCGCGCAACCACTTCCACCAGCAGTGCCGATTTTTCCAATGATCGCCAAAACTACGTCTTTGGGTGTTACACCAAAACCTAATTCCCCGTCGATGGTTACTCGGAGATTCTTCATCTTTTTTGCTACGAGACACTGAGTAGCAAGCACATGCTCAACCTCACTTGTCCCAATGCCGTGTGCCAAGCATCCCAGCGCTCCGTGTGTAGCGGTGTGTGAGTCTCCGCAGACAACCGTCATGCCGGGCATTGTGACGCCTAATTCAGGACCCATCACGTGAACAATTCCTTGCCCGATCTCATTCATTTTAAATTCTTTAATTCCAAAAAACTCGCAATTATCATCTAACGTCTTAACTTGAATACGCGATGTTGGATCAGAGATACCTGACACGCCTGATTCCCGTTCGTGACGATTTGTAGAAATGTTATGATCGGGAGTTGCGATATTCATATCGAGCCGCCAGGGTTTCCTTCCAGCCATACGAAGCCCTTCGAATGCCTGGGGGGACGTAACCTCATGAAGAATATGACGATCAACATATAGCAAAGCTGAACCATCATCCCGCTCAAGAACAAGGTGACTATCCCAGAGTTTGTCATACAGCGTTTTGCCAGCCACAGAAACCATCCTTTTATAAGTCTTTTAAAACAGCCCCACTAAGAAAACTTTTAGAGAAATTAATAAATATCTGGCCCAACTTTACAAATTAGCTAGAGAAGCCGCTTGTTCAGGGAGCATTATCGACCAGTTTATCAGATAGGCTCAAGTGAAGCTTTAACGTCGGCATTCTGCGCGCGATGTCTAAGAAAGTGATCCATGATCGTTATGGCAAGCATTGCCTCGGCAATAGGCACTGCCCTTATCCCGACACATGGATCATGCCTTCCAGTGGTACTAATGTCTTCGGAATCACCTCTAATATTGATCGACCGACCAGAGATTCTAATACTTGAGGTGGGTTTTAAAGCCAAGCTAGCGGTTATGGTTTGTCCCGTGGAAATACCCCCGAGCACACCCCCTGAATTGTTAGATAAAAAGCCCTTTGGAGAGAGTTCATCACGATTTTCAGTTCCCTTTTGAGATATAGAATCAAACCCTGAACCGAGCTCGACGCCCTTGACAGCATTAATGCTCATCAAGGCATGAGCTATGTCGGCATCAAGTTTATCAAATATGGGTTCACCCAACCCTACCGGCACATTTCTAGCAAGCACAGTAACTTTTGCGCCTATTGAGTTGCCTTCTTTGATCAAATCTTGCATAAATAACTCAAGCTGCTTGACCTTGTTTGGATCGGGAAAGAAAAAGCTATTTTGTTCAATCTCATCCTTATCAAAATGCTCGTAAGCAATTGATCCAAGTTGCGATACATAACCAAATATTTCGACGCTCAATTTCTTTGCTAAAAATTTCTTGGCAATGGCTCCGGCAGCCACTCGCATGGTGGTTTCCCTAGCTGAGCTGCGCCCACCCCCACGATAATCTCTCACACCGTACTTTTGGAAATAAGTATAATCAGCATGAGATGGGCGGAATAACTCCTTAATTTTAGTGTAGTCCTTTGGCTTTTGATCAACATTCTCTATGACCATGCCGATTGGTGTGCCAGTAGTCTTACCCTCAAAGGTCCCAGAGAGTATCTTAATTTCGTCAAGCTCTCGACGTTGGGTCGTGTATCTCGACTTTCCCGGTTTGCGTCGATCTAAATCAGCCTGCAAATCTGTCGCATCTAATTCCAACCCTGGCGGACAGCCATCCACAACGCACCCAAGAACCGGACCATGACTTTCGCCAAAAGTCGTTACTGAAAATAGCTTCCCAAATGTGTTTCCCGACATTTCTTTCCATCAACCCGCATTATTTTGCATAGTATACGTCTTTTAGCTGCAAACATTACGGTTTTCGATTAATTGTTCGCGAGTCAAGACAAAGACCCCTGAATCGCCCTCTTTGAAATCAATCCATAACAAAGGCAATTTCGGGTAAGCTTTCTCAACAGCCGTAGCTGAATTCCCCACCTCAACAATTAAAACCCCCCCGACATGCAAATATTCCGCTGCTTCAGATAAAATTTTACGCACTATGTCAAGACCGTCAGCTCCTGAAACCAATCCAATACTGGGCTCCGAAAAATACTCTCTTGGCATGGTTTCGTAATCCTCTGAATCAACATAGGGTGGATTTGAGACGATCAAGTCATATTTTTCTTCACCCAGATTGAAGAATAAATCGGATTTCGAGATATAGATACGATTCGCGCAGTTATGATTTCTTG
Source organism: Porticoccaceae bacterium (assembly GCA_902557735.1). Classification (GTDB taxonomy): domain Bacteria; phylum Pseudomonadota; class Gammaproteobacteria; order Pseudomonadales; family Porticoccaceae; genus TMED48. The sequence continues at coordinate 14,724 of CACEBC010000024.1, read as the reverse complement.
CGTTTCGCCTAGCGACATTTAGCGCATCTTCGGATATATCTGATATCGTGACATGGGCATCAGGAAATGCTAGCGCGCAACTTATTCCGATACAACCTGAGCCGGTACAAAGGTCCAAAATAAATTTCGGCGGATGTGCAACCCAGGGTTTAAATTTGTCCAAGATAAGCTGACCAATAGGAGATCTAGGAATCAGCACACGTCGATCAACGTAAAATGGCAGCCCACAAAAATAGGCACATGATGTCAAGTATGCCGAAGGTATTTTTTTAATGGCTCGTTTCTTGAAGAGTCTTCGGATAGAGAAAATCTGCTCTTCAGACACCACGGTATTCAATACACAGCGGTCTGCACAGATGTTTAAGTTCAAGGCATATGACACTAGGTAAACTGCTTCATCCCATGCATCATAAAGTCCATGACCGTGATGCACGTCGTGCTGCTCGAAAAGCATTCTTCCTTCATGAAGCAGATCAGCTACTGATTTGACTTCTGACACGGAGACACCCTCGCTCAATTTAGTTAAATGCGTCCATACTATCCGAAAAAAACCTATCCGGTAAATATGGGGTAGAAATGTCGTTCGTTTTCGTGGAAAATGTAGTGGTGATAAGTTTTAAACAGCAGAATTCTGGGGGGGATCACTGCCGTTCTCATCCCAGATAATCCAAATAATAATCATAAAAATCTTACAAGGAGAAAGACTAGTCGAAGCTCTTGATTGATGTAATGATGCAAAATCTTCGTCCATCCTTGTACAATCCCACAAATGTGTAAAACATTTAAAAATTAAAGGAAGCTCCATGAGTCTCACCGTAGAAAGCCTTAAATACACGGATTATCTTTTGCCGGGCAACTGCTCACCAGAGGCCAACTTAGTTAGAGAGGCATTAGTTTTAAAAGGACTAGAAACTCCCACTATAGAAAATGGTCTATCCCGTGACGAAAAATATAGTCGAATCAAAACCGCGATGACCGACGTTGTGGCGACTTTAGGCTTGGATCTAAATGATGACAGCCTAGCAGAAACACCCCATAGAATTGCTAAAATGTACGTGGATGAGGTTTTCGCCGGCCTTGACTATCGCAATTTCCCCAAAATAACTGCCATAGCCAATAAGATGCGTGTCGAAGAAATGATCAAAGTTGACAGCATTAGCGTGACAAGTACCTGCGAACACCATTTTGTCACGATTGATGGTGCCTCTAAAGTTGCATACATTCCTAGCGATAAAATTATTGGCTTATCTAAGATTAACAGAATAGTGCGATTTTTTGCTCAAAGACCGCAAGTTCAGGAAAGATTGACGCAGCAGATATTAGTGGCGCTGCAAACATTGCTTGGAACAGATGATGTCGCGGTCACAATAGACGCGACGCATCACTGTGTAAAGTCCCGTGGCGTTATGGATACAAATTCGTCAACTCAAACCACAGCGCTTGGCGGCCGGTTCAAGGATGATCATAGAACCCGAGAAGAGTTTATGAGATAGTGTGCAGCCACTACCATCTTGCGTTCGGCTCCAATAAAAGAGTCTTGGAAAATACTTAACGCACTTGGTTTAACGACTATTCGAATGAACGGCGAATGATACAGAAGGTCTTCGCAAAGAGCTGATAACTAACTAAGTTAATGGTTTTGCTGGAATCTAGTTGAGATGTTATTTGGTCCCGAAACCATTGAACAGTTTTTTCTAAATAAAGAAGTCAGGGAATAAATCTTCTTCTCTCAGCTCGGGGCTCACCCGATAAGCAGAGAAGTCTGAAACACCCTGTTCTCTTAATACATCTTCATCAACGCAAAAATTACCTGTAAATTCTCGACTATTTCTCACCAAAATGGACCGAGCCGCATCAGCCATGATATCCGTCGTTCTCGACCGTTTGATCATCGGATCGCCCCCAACAACATTTGCCACTGCTGCTGTCGCAATGGTTGTGCGCGGCCAAAGAGCATTAAATGCAATCCCTGAACCCCGGAATTCTTCACTCATGCCTAAGACGCACATGCTCATCCCAAACTTCGCCATTGTATAAGCGACGTTATTCTGAAACCAGCGAGATTCCATGTTCAAGGGAGGAGCAATATTCAATACGTGCGGATTATCAGCTCGCTTAAGGTACGGTATTGCCAACTTGGAACACAAAAACGTACCCCTAGTATTGATGTCATGCATCAGATCGTACGTCTTCATATTCACCGAGCTTGTGCCTGACAAATTAATTGCACTGGCATTGTTGATTAAAATATCTATGCCACCAAAAGTGTCCACGGTTTGTTTAATGGCAGCTTCAACCTGCTCTTCAAACCTTATGTCAACTACCATCGGAAGCGCCTGCCCTCCCAACTTACGGACGTCGTCCGCGGCCGAATAAACCGTTCCGGGGAGTCTCGGATGAGGTTCTGCAGTCTTAGCCGCCAGCGTTACGTTCGCTCCCTCACTGGCAGCGCGCTTTGCTATAGCTAAGCCGATGCCTCGACTACCTCCCGTCACAAATAAGGTTTTTCCATCTAGAAACGACATTTGTAGTTCCTTCGGTTACTTTCAAGACATTTTTTCATAAATCGGAAGATAAAACCCTCTTTATATGCGACTCAATTCCTGATCGAAAAATACTACAGCCCTCCAAGAGTAAGATTATTTGGGTCCAGTAGCTTTTCCAACTCTTCCCGCGCAATCTCAGTTTCTTCGTCTGCAACATCCAGAACTGGCCTACCTTGCTGGTACGCTTTCTTCGCGATATCGGCCGCTTTTTGATAGCCTATTATTGGATTTAAGGCCGTAACTAATATTGGATTTCGAGACAGTGCCATCGCTAATTGCTTTTCATTCACCGTAAAGGTCGCGATCGCCTTATCTGCTAACAAAACGGTCACGTTGGATAGCAATTTAATGCTCTCCAGCAAATTGTGAGCAATCAATGGCAACATGACATTCAATTCAAAATTACCCGACTGACCTCCCAAAGTAATTGTTGCGTCATTACCTATTACCTGAGCCGCAACCATTGCTGCTGACTCAGGTATAACCGGATTGACTTTACCAGGCATAATTGATGAGCCGGGTTGCAAAGCTTCTAATTCAATTTCCCCTAGACCGGCTAGAGGGCCAGAGTTCATCCATCTTAAGTCATTAGATATCTTCATTATGGAAACGGCAGCGCATTTTAGCTTTCCAGACAATGCCACAGCAATATCCTGTGTACCAATATGCGTAAAAAAATTATCCGCCGCACAAAATGTGATCGAGGTATTTTCGCTGAGGCACTTACAGAATAATGCTGAAAATTGATGATGTGCGTTTATCCCAGTTCCGACAGCTGTGCCTCCCTGCGCCAGGGTATTCAACAGAGGTTGCACAGACTCAAGCAATTCAATATTTTGGTTAATTTGAGTCCCCCAACTGCGCACACTTTGCCCCATACGAACCGGCATAGCATCCATTAGGTGGGTACGTCCTGTTTTGACGAAACCATCAACGGACTCGGCTTTGGCTTCGATAGTCCGCGCCAAATGCCTCAATGCTGGCAATAATTTCTTTCCTAATTCTAGTGCCGCACTGACGTGTATCGAAGTGGGAATAATATCGTTACTACTCTGGCCAAAATTCACATGGTCATTCGGGTTGACCGGTTCACCTAACCTTTCAGATGCCAGTGAAGCCAGCACTTCGTTAGCATTCATGTTTGAGCTAGTTCCAGATCCTGTCTGATAAATATCAACGGGGAAATGTGCCATAAAGTTATCTTGCGCTAGCAGCTCTTTAGCGACTAGTGAAATAGCTTTGCCGATTTGCGGAGGTATGACCTCCAGCTCTGCGTTAGCCTCAGCTGCCGATGCTTTGCAAAGCAGTAAAGCACGAATAAACGCCTCAGGCATCTTTGTCCCGCTCACGGGAAAGTTATTGATCGCACGTTGAGTTTGCGCTCCGAACAGAGCTTCAGATGGAACTTCTAGCTCTCCCATGCTATCTGTTTCTGTGCGTTTATTCATTCCAAATCCCCATTCTTTTATTATGATGATGTGAAAAACTTTTGCACTGCTAAAGCCACTTCAGACGCCTGCCTTTCCATATGCAGATGATGCGTGCCGGGAAATGTGACTACAGTTTTACTGTCCATCAAACTGGAAAACTGCGTGTGCTCGCTATTCTGTGTGAAGAGGCTATTTTGTGCATATATCAATAACGAGGGCGCGGAAATCGCCTTCAAAAAGCTGTTAATATGCTCCTTTGTGAATTTGATACTTGCTGCCGACTTCAACCTTTGGTCGTTGTGCCAGTAGAAACCTTTATCATCTTCACGCACCCCTCTTCGCGCTAATATTTCAGCCGCGTCACGATCTAATGAGAGAAAGCCCTTAGCGCGTGCCTCCACTGCATCCTCGAAACTGTTGAAATAACTTGGGGATGCGGTTGCAAACCGTTTATCATCGCGAATTGATTTAGCCATCTGTTTGGCAGAGTTATGAACCGAAGCAGGCACAGGCATATGGGCATCAATCATTACTAAACCATTTATTCTTTTGGGAAATGTGCCCGCAATTAAACCTGCAATAACAGCTCCTCGCGAATGCCCAATAAGAGCGAAATCAGCCCAACCCATTTGATCTGCTATTTCGATAACCTCGGGAATTTCTTGCCAAAGCTCGTAACCCGCATCGGAAGATCTAAAAGCACTTTGCCCATGTCCAGCGGAGTCAATAGCTAAAACATGAGTGTCTTTCAAACTTGGCAAAAGCAGGTCAAAACTAGCTGCATTGTCCAGCCACCCATGCAATGCTATCACTGGCTTTGATCCCAGCGCTCCCCATTCTTTCGCAGCTAGAATCAGACCCCGAACATTGAAAACTCTTTCACCAATAAATTCAACCAAAGTAATATTTCCAGATGCGATATTGGAAAAAAAACAATCGATTATTCATGCTGCGACTTCCTCTAATACAAGACGATTTATCAAAACTAAAATAACATGCTGAATCATCAATAACAGTCGAAATTTGAGTGCAGTTCCTTCTACGGAGACGATCCAGCACCAAATTCCCGACGATTTTCACTTGATCTCGCGCTAGGCACTCACAATCATTTTTTCGATGGTCATCCCTTACTTGTTATCGATATCACTGGGCTTATCGTCCATTGATAAGTCTTGTGACATAGCAGAATCAGTGAACGAGGGCACGTCTTGACTTGCTTCAGAATTCTCATCGCGTCCGCGTTCATTACTATCAGCCTGCGGTTTTTGATCCTCAAATATCGGCTCAAGGTTTCCACTTTTATAGCTTTCGGAGAATGCAGGTTCAGGCCAATCGTCGAAAGGGTAACTTTTCTTTTCGCTGTTAAAGGTCACAAACATAAGCGTCTGAAACACCCATTTAGTGAGAGATTGCCCCAATTCACGCAGCTTTTCATTGTCGGTCCCTGAGGTAAGAACTATCCCAGTCTGGATTAGTATTAATAGTAGCAGTACGCTCCTCGCCAGTATCAATAATAAAAGGAAAAGTGCCATATAGGCTATCCGTATCCAAGTTTTTCTACTCAATAAACACGTTCTAATATCACTCATTTTGCCTCACCATAAAATCAACATCCGTATTTTGCTCCGCCGACATCATAATTTGCAGAGATCGTTCTATCGATTGATCATTGAACAGAGTCTCATATAACGCCGAAACAATCGGCATGTAGATACCCATTTTATCAGCCTTGTCTTTCACTAGTCTCGTGGTGTTGACGCCTTCTGCTACCTGACCAACGTCATTCATCGACTGGGCCAGTGTTTTACCCTGGCCTAACCCTAAGCCTACCTGAAAATTTCTGCTAAGGGGAGATGAACAGGTGACAAATAAGTCACCGACACCGCTTAAACCGAGGAAAGTCATGGGATCTGCACCTAATTGCTGCCCAAACCTACTCATTTCTGCCAAACCTCTTGTCAAAACAACACTTTTAGTGTTCTGACCTGCCCCCAACGCTTCAGCAATGCCGGAGACAATAGCATAGATATTTTTTAACGCTCCGGCCAACTCAACACCAAAGCGATCATAATTTGCATATACCCTAAAATAGTTTGACGCGAGCACTTTTTGCAATATCTCACAAACGGCATGATCGTCGCTGGCCACCACTGTTGCCGTGATTTCTCTGCATGCGATTTCTTTAGCAAGGTTTGGCCCACTTAATACGCCTATTCGGGCGCTAGGTATGGACTGCTCTAAAATTTGACTAGGAAGCGAAAAGTTATCTCCATATATGCCTTTTGAAGTGCTAATGACAATTACATTCATATCAATAAGGCCGATGACTTGGCCTACCAGCTCTGATAATGAGCCGCTTGGAACCGCAAAAATAATGACTCCAGCGTCCCGAATGCAATCGCTAAGATTATCAGAAATTACTAAGTCTTCAGATAACTCATACCCTGGCAAATATCTCTCATTGGAACCAGTTGTCTCGCATAATCGCGCATTTTTCGAGTCCCTCATCCATAACGTGACAGAAAAATTATTACACGCGATCATGTTAGCTAAAACCGTACCGAAACTGCCGCCGCCTAGCACCACCAATTTCTCTTTCATTTGCTTTTCACGGTTGTTTTGAGAATGCATAGTATAGGACGACCGAGGGCATAAGTCAGCCAACAACACAAATCACTAAACTTTCCACCAAATAACATTCACAAAGGCGACTGGAGACGCACTCAGCCACTGTGTTAGTTGTTTTTTTCAAACATCATCCGGTTTAGCTCTTGAACAAACTGCGCGGGATTATCCAACATGCGGCCGGCCGACAATGCAGCTTGATCGTAAAGCAAACCGGCCAATAATGCCCCCTTCTCATCATCCTTCTCTTCTGCAAGTTTCTCTACAAGAGGATGCTTTACATTAACCTCCAGAATCGGCTTGCTGTCAGGCACTGATTGCCCTGCCGCTTCCATAATCTTTCGCATTTGCTCTCCCATATCATGCTCACCTACCACTAGACAGGCTGGCGAATCGGTCAGTCTTTCAGTGGTTCGTACATCTTCGATGCGATTATCCAGTAGTTTTTTAATGCGAGACATCAGGCTTTCGTTTGCCGATTCTTTATCGTCTTTGTCTTTGCTTTTCTCTCCTTTATCGTCTTCGCCAGTGATTTCGCTTAAGTCCAACTCTCCCCGCGCAACATCTTGAAATGAAAGCCCATCGAACTCGTTGAGGTATCCCATCATCCACTCATCAATACGATCAAACATGAGAATAACCTCAACCCCATGTTTTCGGAACACCTCCAAATAAGGACTGTTATTCAAGACGGAATAGCTATCCCCAGTCAGGAAGTATATCTTGCTTTGGCCTTCCTTCTTTCTCTTGACATAGTCGGTTAAACTTACTGAGTTATCTTCAGACCCACTCGTTGAGGTAGAGAATCTCATCAGTTTCGCTATTTTTTCTTTGTTGGCATGGTCCTCACTGGGTCCCTCTTTCAAAACACTACCAAACTGTGCCCAAAACTTTGCATATTTGTCAGAATCACTTTTAGCCATCTTAGCAAGCATATCTAGGACACGTTTAGTCAATGCCGATCGGATAGAATCCACCATCGGAGTATTTTGGAGTATTTCTCTGCTAATATTGAGTGGCAAGTCAGTGCTATCAACAACTCCTTTGACAAAACGCAAGTACATCGGCAGAAACTGTTCCGCATCGTCCATGATAAACGTTCGTTTGATATAGAGCTTTAACCCTCTCGAAGCATCCCTTTGATAAAGATCAAATGGAGCCATACTGGGGATGTAAAGCAGCGACGTATACTCTAGCTTGCCCTCAACATGGTTATGACTCCAAGAGAGAGGAGGAGAAAAGTCATGAGACACATGGCGATAAAAGTCAGTATATTCGTCATCAGACAGCTCTGATCTGGACCGTGTCCAGAGCGCTTTGGCGTCATTAACCGACTCCCACTCTGGTGTTTTGTCAGGATCTTCGATTACCGTCTCATCGTCGTTTGATGCCGCAGGACTAGACTCTTCTTTCAGCATTTGAACAGGAATCGCTATGTGATCAGAATATTTTTTGATAACGTTTCGTAAACGCCAACTATTTGCGAATTCTTGCGCATCCTTCTTCAAATGAAGCTCTATCTTCGTTCCTCGATCGGCTTTTCCAATAGTTTCTATTTTATAGTCTGCCTCCCCTTTACAAGTCCAGCGAACGCCATCTGCCGAATCGCTTCCTGCGCGCCTCGTCTCAACAATCACTTTTTTTGCTACGATAAAAGATGAGTAAAAACCTACGCCAAATTGTCCTATTAATTGGGAATCCTTTTGTTGATCTCCAGTCAATGATTTAAGAAATTCGCTAGTACCAGAACGAGCAATAGTCCCAAGGTTAGATACGACCTCGTCCCGGGACATTCCAATCCCATTGTCCTCAATTACAATCCTTTTCTTCGCTTCATCTATTTGAATACGGATTTTAAGTTCACCATCATCCTCATATAACTCCGGTTTTTCTAGCGCCTCAAAACGAAGTTTGTCTGCGGCATCCGACGCATTGGATATCAATTCACGCAAGAAGATTTCTTTGTTTGAGTATAGGGAGTGCACCATCAAATGAAGAAGTTGCTTAGCTTCAGTTTGGAATCCTAGAGTCTCGGGAGCGGTTTTTGATGCCATGGTGAGCGTTTCTCCTTAAAATAATTAGTGGTCGTCGTTGGAAAATGGGGACTGAGTCGAAGAATTCAACCTCTGATTCAGACAAGCAACATAATTATTAGTTGATTAAGAAGTGACATCGAGCACTCGCCACCGGCAAATTCTTATTATCTTGCCAAGCGATTACTGAAGTGTTTACTAATTTGTTTCCTTGTCTAAGGATCTCGCAGCTTGCATAGGTCGTTTTATATCTGGCCGGTCGAAGATAATCTATTGAAAAATCTATCACTTTAGGGAAACAATCTATCTCAAGCCAATAAAGCACTTCGATAATCGAGGCGAGCTCGAGAAACCCAGCAATAACACCACCATGGATTGCCGGCAGCGATGGATTGCCAATATTTGATTGACGCGGATCAAGCATCAAATTTAATTTTTCTTCACACAGTCTTGCTTTTGATCCAATTAAATTGCCATATGGGATCATATCAAGAATTTTTTCTGGCGAACTACTATCTCGAGCCTCTCTCAGATTCTTCGTAAAATCTTCAGCTTTTATTTTATTTTTATCGCCAGACATCAACGCACAAGATGTTTGTAATATTCATTATTTAGCCCACGGTATCATTCGACTTATTCCTGCTTTGAAAATGCCGGAGAGGTTAGTTTTAGGTGCGCCGATCCGCATAAAATTTGCCACGCAGTGGGCTATCGGATTCGCGGTGTCATCTTGCCATGCGACTCCCCTGCAAAAAATTACAGACGCGGTTATTTTGTAAACCTTTCCAGAGGCATAGACAGGCTTCATTGGCTCAGCCGGATGCATATAATCGAGACGCAAATCGACTGTCGGAGTGATGGATGGAGTTTCCATAATGCTCATAGCTGCGCAACCGCAACACGTATCCAACAAACTTACGATTACGCCCCCATGAATAACACCAGTGACAGGGTTTCCGACCGCTTCAGTGTCATAAGGGTAAACTAAACTCACACTTCCATCCGAAACGCCGGTGATACTAAATCCCAATTTTCGACCATGCCCAGTTTTCTCCATCGCCATTTTAAGCGCTGGTTTGAAGAACGATGACTTAAGGTTAAAATCCATGCAGTCTTAAGGTCTCAGAGTGTCAAGGTCGAGGAGAGGGCTTCTATTACCGCATCAGGTGCTTGAACAAGCTCGACCAAAACACCTTGAGCACTTTTGGGAAAGTCACTGTTCCCTTTCGGATGAATAAAAAAGACGTCGTGCCCAGATGCACCTCTACGTATTCCTCCGGGTGTCATCCTCACTTTATGGGTGGTTAACCAATCATAAGCTGACTGCAAATCGTCAACCCAAAAACCAATGTGATTGAGGGGAGGGGTGTCAACTCGAGGGCTAAGATTTGGATCGAGCGGCTGCATCAGATCGATTTCGACCGCAAAAGCACCGGCTCCAATCTGACATATATCTTCATTAACGTTTTCGGCCGCGCTCTCATAATTCCCAATCTTTGTTATCCCCAGCAGCTCAACCCAAAATTCCTGCAAAGGCTTTTTGTTAGGCGCGCCAATCGCAACCTGTTGCACCCCAAGAACTTTAAATGGTCTCTCTATTTTCATTGAATCATACCTCGGCTATCCAAAAGTTCGGAAACCAATCCAATGCTCCGTTTTTATGAAGCACATGCTTTAAAATTAGCTCTGATAATGCTTTATAAGGATTGACGCAACCTCAGGTCGGCAAAACTCAGGCGGGGGCTTTATGCCATTAGCTAACATTTCTCTAACCTGAGTTCCAGATATAAGTAGAAAATCACTCTTATCATGATTTTTAGCTTCGCTCATCATAACGATCGAACCCAATTTGTGTGAGTAAGCAGTGTGATCAGCGCAAAAGACATCAATATCTAGTGCGTCTTTGATCCACTTATCTTTAAATATTTCTTGTGCCTCAAAGGCATCATAGTAGTCTCCTACCCCTGCATGATCTCTGCCGACGATCAAGTGCGTCGCACCCATGTTTTGGCGCACAATGGCATGCAAAATAGCCTCTCTCGGGCCTGCATAAAGCATATCAAAACCATAACCAGAAACCAGCATTTTGTTTTCGGGAAAATATTTGTCAGCTATCAGTCGTATGCAGGAATCCCGAACGTCTCCGGGAATGTCACCCTCCTTCAATTTTCCCAATAACATATGAACAATTACACCGTCAGCATCAATCCGTTCCATGGCCAGTCGACACAATTCTTCATGGGCCCGATGCATAGGATTTCGAGTTTGAAAAGCAACCACTCTTGTCCAGCCGAGTTCGGTAATTTTGTCACGAATTTGAGACGCGGTCTGAAAGGTAGAAGGAAAATCCGACGAATAATAACTAAAATTCAAAACCTCCACCTTGCCAGATACCAAGTGAGAACCAAGATTAATGAAGGTCGAAACGCCGGGATGCTCCAAATCAGTCGTTGAGAAAATATGATTCGCCATAAATCTTAACTGCTCTGCCTCTACCGGCTCGATGTTATCAACGTCCATAATGGCAAGAACCTGATTATGATCGGTATTTGGATCAATAAGAGCAATGCGCCTGCTTTTATCAACTGCTGCGACATCTTTGCAGACATTAATTACCGGAATTGGCCATAATAAATCGTCCTTTGCCCGCATTTTCTCTGCGCATGTCAATGCTTCCGAGAGCCCCATAAAACCCTCCAACGGATTAAAATAGCCCGACCCTAGCATTACCACATTGGCTGCCGCTGATGTATTCAAAATAATACTTGGAAGCTCAGATGCCTCCTTTATCAACTCGATCCGCTTTTGCCGATTTGAAATAAAACGTGGTAGCAAAACACTAGAGCCATACGGATCAATCATCATATTTCCCGCTTCTTTCAGAAAGAATGGATTTTGGGTTTAAAAGATCATTTTGGTGGAGATATGTCATTACGGCCATAACCTCTTCAGCGACGGTCATATGATCAGAACGGAGATGGATATCAGCATTTACAGGCGCCTCATATGGGTCGTCTATTCCTGTGAAATTTTTTATTTCTCCGCGGCGAGCCTTTTTATAGAGACCTTTGGGATCTCGGGACTCTGCGGTCTCCAAAGTGCAATCAACATAAACTTCAAGAAAGCGCAGACCCGTCCTTTCATGCAACGCTCTTACTGAGTCTCTATCCTCACGATATGGGCTGATAAAACTGCTGAGTGCAATAATTCCCGCGTCAGCCAAAACTTTTGAGACCTCTCCAACACGCCGAATGTTTTCCCGGCGATCTTCTGCGGAGAACCCGAGATTTTTATTAATGCCGAACCGCATGTTGTCTCCGTCCAACCGATAACTCGCTTTATCTTGTGACAAGAGCTGTTGCTCTAGAGCTATGGCCAAAGTGGTTTTGCCACTCCCCGAAAGACCGGTGAACCAGATTGTCAAGCCCGTCTGGCGTAGCAACCTAATTCTGTCCTCGCGCGTGACGACTCCGTCTTGCCAAAAGACATTTGTGGCGACTTTTTTATGCATAATTAAATATTATCTAACCTTGAGGCGCGAGATATTAGACAATTCGCTTAAATATGTAAAACCTGATCTCTCTCTTCATAGGTAGCATGAATTTTTTGTTCATAACTGGTTTGCCTACCTACTGTCGAGCGCTTGAAGAATAGATATAATGCTGATATAGATAAACCATAATTCGGAAGTCAATCATTTCATGTCGGCCCTGTCAAACTTAAAAATCCTTGATTTTTGTACTCTCCTTCCTGGACCCTATGCCACAATGATCATGTCGGACCTTGGCGCAAATGTAATCCATATAGAATCTCCTAGCCGGCCGGATTTGGCTAGAATATCTCCTCCATTCAGAGATGGTGTGGGCACAGCTCATAGCACCTTAAATCGCAACAAGCGCTCGATGTCTCTTGATCTTAAACATCCTGAAGCTATTGGAATTGTTAGGTCATTGATCAAGAGTTATGACATTGTTATCGAGCAATTCAGGCCCGGTGTGATGGATAGATTTGGATTAGATTACAAAAGCTTGAGCGCTATTAATGAAAGCATCATTTATTGCTCTTTAACTGGTTACGGGCAAACTGGGCCCTATAGTGATCGCGCCGGTCATGACATAAATTATCTTTCCATTGCCGGTGTCAATGGACACTCAGGCAAGAAGGACGAGAAACCACCATTAATGGGAGTGCAGATTGCTGATCTTGCTGGGGGTGCAATGCATAGCGTCATTGCTATCCTCGCAGCCGTGAACCAGCGTCACCTGACCGGAGCGGGCCAATCAATAGATGTTAGTATGACAGATGGAGCGTTCGCGCTTAATGCCCTAGCCGGTGCCGCCTTTCTGGCAGGCGGGCAAATGGCAAGACCTGACTCAAACCCATTAAACGGAGGCAGTTTTTATGACTATTATCAAACATCTGATGGCCGTTACCTATCAGTTGGCAGCTTGGAGCCAAAATTTTTAAAAGGGCTCGCTGAAATCTTGGAAGAGCCCAAAATATTGCAGTTGGGTGTGCAGCATAAACCCGACGAGCAAACGGCATTGAAAGCACTTTTGACCGACATTTTTTCTTCGAAACCACTCTCAGTTTGGCAAAAAATATTCCGAGACGAAGACGTATGCATTGAGCCGGTGCTCACCTTCGAAGAGGCGTGCGAGCATCCTCAAATGGTTGCGAGAAAAATGGTAACCTCAATCAAATCCATCGAGGGTTATGAACAAAACCAAATTGCCAGCCCATTTCGTCTGTCTGAGTCTTTGCCAGCGTATAAGCATTGTGGTGCAAGCCTCGGTTGTCACAACGAGCAAATCTTGCGAGAGCTAAACTATCGGCCAGAGCACTTGAACCGACTGCTTTCATGCGGGGTGTTCGGATAGACTTAGCTCTGCCCGGCCGAAAAAGCAAGTGGATAAAGTTTATTAGGAGCAATAGAAACGATGAACTATAAAATCTGGGAATGCCTAGTCTGCGGTTTACTATACGACGAATCGAAAGGATGGCCCGACGACAACATCGCTCCGGGAACGCTTTGGGAAGATGTGCCCGACGATTGGATGTGTCCGGATTGCGGCGTCGGCAAAGAGGATTTCGAGATGGTCGAAGTTACCGAGAATGCGAATGAGCAAACAGAAGTCGACAAGCTGCAAATCAACGCGAGCATCAAATCCGATGAGCTGAACAGAGCCCATAAAGAAACCACATTGGACGAGAATCAAACCACGTCATTCAAAATTTGGGAGTGCCTTGTGTGTGGATTGTTATATGACGAGGCAAAAGGTTGGCCCGAGGATAACATTCCGCCAGGAACGCGCTGGGAGGATGTTCCTGAAGATTGGGAGTGCCCAGATTGCGGTGTCGGGAAAGAGGATTTTGAAATGGTCGAAATTGCGGACCACTCGTCGGGCCAAAGGCAAGTGGCACAAACCGACAACCAAAAACCAATTGTTATTATCGGAACCGGTCTTGCCGGCTACAATTTAGCAAAAGAATATAGAACTTACGATACCAAGGGCGCTCTGATACTCTTGACCGCAGATGACGGCCATTTCTACTACAAACCTAACCTATCGACTGGATATGCAAATGACAAATCGCCGGATGAGCTTGTAACTGCAAACGCAAATACAATGGCAGCAAATCTCAATGCCGAAATACTGACTCATACCAAAGTTTTGTCAATTAACACGGCAGACAATGTGGTATTCGTTGAAGGTCGCAGTATAAACTTCTCAAAACTTGTTTTTGCGACTGGCGCTTCAAACGTCATGATACCGTTGCAGGGCAATGCAAATGATAAAGTGTATAGCGTGAACAACCTGATGGACTACAGGCATTTTAGAAGCGCAATGCACGGAAAGACAAAAATATTGATAGTCGGAGCAGGCCTTGTAGGCAGCGAATATGCCAATGACATGATTCTTTCAGGGTATGAGGTGAGCGTAGTTGAAGCCATGGGCACGGTTCTGGCAAACCTATTGCCTAACGAAGCATCGCTTGCTCTGCAACATAAGCTGGAAGAAGCGGGCGTTCGCTATCACTTTAATACCACCGTCGAAAGAATCGATAAAGCGGGGGAAGGAGTTGTCG
>CACEBC010000023.1 GCA_902557735.1 Porticoccaceae bacterium | reverse complement strand
ACTTTAACAGCTTAGCTATACTTCGAATACACAATTGCCAACAGAACACTTTGAATTAACGAGTAATTGTTTACGGTTGAAGCTCTCATGGAGGCCGACTTTCTCTCGCTCAAGGCATTCAAGTAAAAATTGACAGGAGGGGTGTTTTTTAATTGTTACCTCGAATGCATGATTGGATAAGGTCCCAACGGTTTCATGGTACCATGACACGGGATTGGCCCGGTCATCTGCAGTCGTGCTTGGGTTTCTCTCATGCCGAATGCGCGTGTCATGTGATGCCAAGAAGTGTTTAAAGCCCGAATTGAAACTTTAGGCTTGATGATAGTAGGTCTTTAGCGTCGCTCAAAAAAACTCCTGTAACACATGAAGCGCCCCCTATTTGGTAACCTTCGGTTTGTGTCTCGGAGTTGTGGGCTGACAAATATCCTTATTTATCAGTATAACAAATGGCTCCGCCTGCTGGGCTCGAACCAGCGACCCAATGATTAACAGTCAGCTTTGTTCAAATACCAGACACGCGCAAACTATCCGAAACACGCATACACGCCAGCTTAACCGCAAAGTTAATTTGTGTCCAATAGAGGGGAAAGGAGTGAGGTCCGGCACCTATTTGGTAACCCAAAGATTAGCGACTTCCCTTGCCATCAAACCGTTTAATGATAACGTTAACGACTCGATCTTCTTGGTAGCAATCCACCGCCTTAAGCTTAGGCTCTGTATATTTAGCAATCCTATCCCAAGCATCGATAGAGCGTTTTAAATCATCGATAGTATCGTTCTTCGAAGCTATATCATGAAGTCTAACCGCATTCTCAGCCATCTTCATAATCGGATGGAAATCATCCCCATACATATCCTGTAATCTGTTTAACAGAAACTTCTTATTCTTATTGGGTGAACCTAAACGACTGGGCATAATCGACACTTTAATTTTAATGCATTGATTATACTCGTTTTTATTCCGCTACGTTACTTTCGCCAGAGCATTATTATTCTGATTGTGTGGCCTCTTGCTGATCTTTCGCAGCCTTAAACACATGCCAATTTAAACCTTCTGAAGGATTATCGTTAGCATCAAGCGGATCAGCACCTGAATCAATTTCGTCACTGTCTGAATAATCATCACCATCAGAGTCTGGAATTAATGGATTGGTGCCATAGGAAGCCTCCTGGGAATCTGACAAACCATCACCGTCATCATCCGTATCTGCGTTATTCCCAATCCCATCGGAATCGATGTCTACGCTCTCGTTTGCATCTAGAGGCAGATCATCGTCTCCGTCCAAGACACCATCATTATCATCGTCGGGGTCATTATTATTGCCTATTCCATCCAAGTCAGTATCAAGTGACTCCAATTCGT
The DNA here is from genome assembly GCA_902557735.1 of Porticoccaceae bacterium. Classification (GTDB taxonomy): domain Bacteria; phylum Pseudomonadota; class Gammaproteobacteria; order Pseudomonadales; family Porticoccaceae; genus TMED48. Next base: position 24,532 of record CACEBC010000023.1, on the reverse strand, counting down.
CAAGCGGAAAAGCGTCGTTCAAATCCGGTACACCATCATTATCATCATCGAGGTCTGCGTTATCACCCAACCCATCCCCATCTGCGTCCGATGTCTCAGTATCATCTAAAGGCAAAGCATCCTCAGAGTCTTGAACACCGTCCCCGTCATCATCCATATCAGCGTTATTGCCGATACCATCGGAATCAGTGTCAAGTGATTCAGCAGGCTCATTAGGAAATGCGTCTGCATTGTCACCCACTCCATCCATATCAGTATCCATGTGCTCCGATGAGTCTAAAGGAAATTCATCGTTTCGATCTAACACCCCATCGAGATCATCATCGAGGCTAAAATGCTCACTCCGCCCATCCAAGTTATCGTCCAGAAAAATTCTCAGTTCTCGCCCTTCCGCATTTTTAGTGCGGTAAAAGCCAAGCCCATCTCCATATTCACAGTAGCCTGAATATTGCGGATTTTCTGACTGCACAGGCTTCGATTTTCTGACAATCGTGTGCAAATCGGTCCAAGAATACGTCCGGATAAGGGCATCATCTTCTCCATATTGATCAACATCAAATCCATCCTGAAAATCAGTGAAGGCTCGCTCAAAGGTTTCGGGACATGAACCAACCCGACCAATATCAATTCTGTAAGGAAAACTCGTGTATCTCTCCTCGTACCCGTCGTCATTTGGATCGAACCCTTGCTCTGTGGTAGGGGCGCCGTCTCTTAACGGTTGAGTCGATGATGGCAATATTCGGTCATTTGCAAGATAGACGAAACGAGGACCACTGGGTTGCTGCGAAACAAAAAAGAGATCACTTGAAACCCCATGACAATCTATGTCTTCGCATAGTGAGTCATTAGATATGCTCTCAGTGATGCTTGCTGACAAAGATCCTGGTCGCGTCTCAAAGCCGAGACTACCTATCCATTGATGCTCGAACATGGTTGTAGGCATTACTGGTACGATGAGTTGATCTCCGCTTTCTCGAAGCACATCCCATTTTCTTTGTTTATAGTTGACCACTCTCTCAGCTATCAATCTAGCACGCTCTTCTCGTCCCCAACTCATGAGGTAGCTCTTAGAGTTTTCATATGAATTACCAATGTATTTCACACCATTGATATTGTTTGTTGAATTGCGCGAAACAACCGCTACGCTTTTGAAATCACAATTGGGAAATTCAAGGGGATAAGCGCTGCTCTCCCCAGCGCTATTCTCATAAAGCACCGAGTTTGTTACCTTTGAGGTCCAATCGAAAATCGATCCGAAGATGCCAGCTGAATAAGTTTCACCAAATTCGGAACCATTCAACCTCTGAATGTTCAATAGTGTGGTAACTGTCATTTCGTTGTAAACCAAATCGCAATCGAGCGTCCCGCTGTATGAAAAAGATTTTTCTGCTGAAGAATTATCATCTACTGATCGGTTTCGGACTTGAAACTCAGCAAGCGAAAAAGTGATTGGGAATTCAATTCTGGGCACTTCTTGCTCAACGTGCGCATCCTCATAAGAAAAGTGAAGAGAGCCGCTGGCAATTATTCCACCGAGCGAGCAATTGTCTGCATCGACCGCACCGGTTACCTTAGTCAGGCTCAACGAATCGCGCTTGATACTCAGATTGTAACTGCCACCCTCGTCACAAGTGAAGGATTTGGCAACTGTCTCGCCCAGGGCTAACCCCCAGTCATCCATTGAACCAAAACCAATCTCGGCATCGAGCAATCCCATTGAGCGAATAACATGCATTCCGAGGAAACTAACAGATTGATGAATATCAAGCTCCAAGTGAACCCGATCTCTCCGATAGTCATCAGAGTTTGAGAACCACGGAATATCGGGGTACTGATCAGGGTCAGCATTGTCGCCTATTCCATCTCTGTCGGTATCGAGCCACTCGGTTTGGTCAGTTGGAAATGCGTCAGAATCATCATCTACACCGTCGCCATCTGTATCCACTGCCACTAACGGTGTGCTTAAAACCAATAGGAAAAGATAAAGAAGGTAGTAGAGTTTGAATTGCCAGACCGATTTGGGCATAACTGCTTCTTCGAGAGTTTTCAACGACGCTTAATTAATCATTGAACACTACAAGATAATCTGAGAAGCAATAGCCGTTATGCTTCTTGCTATCATCGACCTTGATCTGAATCTTCTTATCCAGTGCAAATGCCATTTGAGCATTCTGCAATAGCAACCTCGCATCTGCTTTAGTCGCATAAACACCGCTACAGCTAAATGTCAGAAAATTATTAGTTGGACAGCTTGGAAGCAATGCTCTGGGTGTTTGAAAATCTGGGCCAGCACTTTTTAATTTCACCATGCAACCGCCATAATTATCTGTCCCTGAACCACTGGACAATAGAATCTGGTCGATCTTGGCATCATTTACATAGGCAACTTCACCATAGCTTGTGCCAATCGAAAAGATGCCGAACATGAAACCTACAAAAAGTTTCTTCATACATTTTCTCCTAAATAAAAATTGTATCAAATTATTCACTAGCTGCGTCTTTCTGATCTTTAGCAGCTTTGAAGACATGCCAGTTTAACCCTTCTGACGGATTGTCGTTAGCATCGAGAGGATCAGCACCTGACTCAACTTCTTCTCCATCTAAATAATCGTCACCATCTGAGTCTGCTAATAATGGGTTGGTGCCATAGGTCGATTCCTCTGGGTCAGATAAGCCGTCCCCATCAGTGTCAGTCTTCAATAATATATTTAACAGCTGCAGTGCTGTCAGTAAAATATTACGTGTGCTGTTAGAGTTCCTAGCCTAACTGTCGGATATGCGTCGCTGATTTTCTTCTTTAATATTGAGCACAATAAATCTCCGTTTAAACCCCTTTGCATCTGATAGGGACAGTGGAATGCCACTCAACATCATAGTAGCTGTAATGGACCACCACCGCCTGTAACATTTTGATTAGCCGTTCAAAAGAGCATGCAATCAAGCCAATATAAAGAATACATATGGTATATCTATAAAGGCTTACTGTTTGAGTGTGTAGTGAGGTAGCAGATAAAACTGTTCTCGTTACGGTTTGAGTAGCCAAAGTCAGTGAGTTTGTTTATGAATTGGAGGTTTGGTTACTCCATGGGTTACCGGTGGTAACTATTTCAGTAATGGGTGTTATGTTATTTCTCTAGACTAAACTTGCGAGGAGGGGTGGTGGTGGGTGATATCTCTAAATCTTTTCCTTTGCACTCATCGATGGGTTGCCACGTCAAAGCATACAGCGCGCATCGGCTTTTAGGATTTTGAAAATAACCATCTCTGGTGCGGATGATGAGGTTTGCAGCTATTAATTCTTTTATCGCGGCACCGATTGTTGCTTCCCGTTTCCAACCTCTCTGTCGTAATATCGAAAAAGCCGCTGTCAAATCGCCATTATTCCTTCCTCTGTATTGATAAGCCAAATCTAGAAGCAGTTTGACCGATTTATAGGATAGATTTAAATAATCTCGATTATCCATGACAGCATGCGGAATGAGGGTAAAAGTCCCTTTCTCGGCACGACCCTTAATTTTTCGTCTGCTTGGCATGCTTTTTGGTCGATATCATATTTGGCGTGTGCTCAACATGTGTTTTTTGCCCCTTTAATGATTTCTTATGCTGATAAGGCCGATGCCCATGCAAAGGGCAGGATAACGAAGAACAATTCGAAATAGACTCGCGAAACCCTTTTTCTAAGTGATTTAGGGTACAACCCATGCACTCAGCACATTTTGCCTTGATGGCAAGATTCCGGGAGTTTGGCTTTGCCAGGAATTGCTTAATGGGATTAGTTTCGTAACGTGTTATTCGCATAAATGCCGACCTATCTGTTGGTTGGTTGCCCTAAACCAGTGGTCTGATGGAGGAATCAGCAGATCACGAAAGTCCCGAGACACGGGTAAACGTCCTTGTCCTTTTACTCTGGCAATCCGCTGATTCTCCAGTTTCAAGCTTGATGATTTTCAAACCACTCATGAAAACCGGATAGACTGAGAAATAATTTCCCATTCACTTTTTTAATGTGCCGGTGAAGTCCATTTCGATGGCGATTACGGATCATCCAGTCTGTAGCGTTTTGTTTGAAAAGGCCTTTGGAATGTTCGGACAACGTCCGAGCAGGAATATAATCGTGTAGAGGTTGGTCGAGGTATTTCATGGAGACTCCCTGATATGCATTGAAAGAAGTTGCCTATTTGAGAGCTTTTAGGCGAGGTCTGCTTGATGCGACAGATTTATCTCGTTTTTAACGGTGGATAGGGCCTTTGCGAGCTTTTAATCTCGGATAAAACCTGACGAGCTGTTTTTCGAGAGCCCGAGTTGAAGGGATGCGATTTAACTCGAATAAAGGCAGAGCCAGCTTGAGAAACTTAAGAGACGCCTTGTAGTTAGTTCTCTTGTCATACCAGTTGCTTCTGAACTGCATTGCCGGTTCATCAGTTCCTTCCTCGAAAATGCATAAAAGCTCCTGAATTAAATAGCTATTTTGAAGTGAACCCGTGGGCTGTTTATATAACCTTGCAATCCGCTCTTCAAGCCAATCTAGCTCCTGAGTTGGTGCAGAATTAGCGGTTAATAAATGTATCACTGCATTATTCAGCCAGTGGCGGTGATTTCCGAATTGGTCTGTATACTTTTTGAAGGCTGAAGACAGCTTTTTCTTCGCAGTCTCTGATTTAGGGATGGTATCGGCTTCGAGATAAGCTTTTATTCTTCTCCAAAGGTCTGATAACGCTTTTGCTTCCTGCCTTGGTGTCAGACCCGTGGTTTTCATGTGTTCAAACCGACCACTCAGATGACTCAAGGCTGCCTTTAGTTTGTCATGTCTGCTTCTGTCGCACGTAACTGCCTCGCATAAACCCTGCCAATCGCCTTCGGTGACATTGATGGATTTATACGTTGGCATAATCGTCTAGTTCTCCAAAGACTCGGTCTGTTAGACGCTGTTTATGTTCCACACTTAAATGGGCATAGCGTTTCGTTGTCTCTACTGATTTGTGGCCGAGCACCTCGCCTGCCTCATAGAGTGTAGCCCCATTTTGGACCAGGTAACTCGCTGCTGTATGGCGCAGATCATGAAACCGGAAATACTTCTCGTGGTTTTTCGGAAAGAAAAGGTTGGCATTCTCAAGTGCGCGTTGCCAGTGTTTTTTGAAATTGAACGGTTTCCAAGGTTTTAATTAGCTTGGAAACACCAATCCGATGCCCCTGAAAGGTAATAAGGCTTTGATGACTGGGTTTGGCAGGGTTAGGACTCTTGGCCGATCATTCTTAGTGATCGAAACGTACGCTTGCCTCCGATCAAAATCGATATCTTGCCACTGTAGTCGGAGCATTTCGGATTTTCGAGCGCCCGTGCTGATGGCCATCAAGACCAGCGCATAAAGTCTTGGCCACTCAGAATTCCTTGTTTCGGAGAGAAGTGACTCACATTCAGAGTGAGACAGGTAGCGGACCCGCTTGTTATTTTCCGGTTTGTTAGCAATACCGCGAACCGGATTGTGGTTTATCAGACCTTCATGGTTTGCGAACCGCATGACCGCTGATAAAGCTGCCTTCATTCTGTTCACCGTCGCGGGCGCTCTCTGATTATCGGTAACAACCAGTTTGATTTTCTGGGGATTTCTGCAACCATCTGCGCGTACAGACTTTGATTGTGAAAAATAATTTAGCTCTTGTCGGATGAGAGTTGTTGTGATGTCCGACAGGTAAAGCGACCCGATGCGATTGGACCAGTATTTGACTTTGCCTGTTTGTGATTTATCACGGCCCGAATATTGCTTGAGATAGAGATTAGCAACCTGTCTCAGGGTCATCCTAGAGCCCGTCATACCGCATGCCTCCATTGTTTCCCTATCGGATTCTTTGTTGCGCAACCAAGCTTTTGCGAGGGAATGTTTTGTAAAAGTTTTGGTTTTTAGAACTTGCTCACCGCGCTTGAGTACCGCCTTGTAGCGGACACCTGATAGTCGGTTGATTTTCTGTATGCTAGACATAAAAAACTCCTGTAACATATGAAGCGGCACCTATGTGGTAACCCGCGTTTTGTGTCTCGGAGTTATAGGCTGACAAATATCCTTATTTATCAGTATGATGAATGGCTCCGCCTGCTGGGCTCGAACCAGCGACCCAATGATTAACAGTCATTTGCTCTACCAACTGAGCTAAGGCGGAACTAATAGATAAAGTTAGACTTTAAAATACCTAAAGGCTAGCCAACATGATAACTTCAAAGTCTAAAACCCACAACCATTATGGAAGTAATCGCAATGTGCAGAACTGATGCATTTCTTAAGAGAATTTTAGGACAAACTGTCGCCTGCTCAATTGCAACAAGTTTTTCGCCAATGAGGCGTCAAATTTAAAAATTCTTCACAATTGTTATCTGTGTGTTCGTGTTTAGATTATAATTTTGCTGGACAATACCATACCAAATTGGCCGAAATGAAATGTATCTCATGGGCAGACGCCGTTATCTAACCTTTTTAGTTCCTTCATTCGTACTTATCTTGCAATTAGAGCCGGGTTTAGCGGATTCTGAAGGGATTAACATGGGAACTCACTCAGCGAAAGAAGTGTTAATGAGACAGTTTGTAAGAAATATTGACTCAATTAATAACGACCTCAAAGTAAATTCTGGTTCTTTTATTATCAATCCGACTGCCTTTCATCGTTTCTTGACTAAGCGAGTCTCACCGCATTGGAATGCAAAATCAACGATGCGAGCATTGCTAGGAAAATCTGTGTTTGATAACTTGTCATTAAATGAAAGGGAGAGTCTGGCAAAAGAGTTAGAAAGAACCTGGAGGAGATACGCCCATGAAGGGATAAAACATTATAGTGGGCAAGAATTTCTGGTACGCGATGTCAGTATTAATCAAAAGGGAGATCGAGGGTGGGTAAAGATATTAATAGCATCTAAATTGTTGCCTGACATCTTCATTGATTTACTGGTGAAAAAGGATTTGGGCGAGGACTGGAATGTAGTTGATATCCGTTTCAAGGGGATAACATATGTTTCTGTAAGAAAAAATGCTTTCCGAGAAGTGGTGGCAAAACGATCGGCTTCAGCGCTAGAGGCTCAACTGTTTGATAAAAATCAGACATATTTCTTTGAGTTGTGCAATCGAACGAGTTGGAAGGGGTTGCCGCCTTGCTGAATGACACATCAAACAATGGCTCGCGTAAATTTGAGATGACGAATCAATTCGAGCCGGCAGGAGACCAACCAAGAGCAATTGCTGAGCTGGTTGAAGGCCTTGAAAACGCTTTGTCAGCGCAAACTCTCCTGGGCGTCACAGGTTCCGGAAAAACGTTTACCGTAGCTAAAGTTATTGAGAGGGTTCAACGGCCAACTATCGTCCTAGCGCATAATAAGACGTTGGCGGCTCAATTATACGGTGAACTGAAAAGCTTTTTCCCAAGTAACGCTGTAGAGTATTTTGTCTCGTATTACGATTATTACCAGCCAGAAGCATATGTCCCCTCATCAGACACATTTATTGAAAAGGACGCTTCAATAAATTCTCATGTCGAGCAGATGCGGTTATCAGCCACTAAGGCGCTAATGGAACGCCCTGACGTAATAGTTGTTGCCACCGTCTCCTCCATCTATGGCCTTGGTGATCCAAAATCATACCTAAAAATGGTCTTGCATTTGTCTCGAGGAGAGCGCATTGAACAAAGAGCCATTCTAAGGCAGTTGGCCGAATTACAATACAAACGAAATGAGTATGACTTCGATCGAGCTTCATATCGTGTTCGCGGAGATGTAATAGATGTATATCCTGCAGATTCAGATTATGAGGCTATCAGAATCCAGTTGTTTGATGACGAGATCGAAAGTTTAACGATGTTCGATCCCTTGACGGGGGAGGTTTTAAGAAAAACCCCAAGAATAACAATATATCCTAAAACTCACTACGTTACCCCAAGAGCCCTGATAGAAGAGGCGGTGGAAAAGATCAGAGAAGAATTAATAGAACGTTTAGGGGAATTGAGAGAAAAAAACAAATTGGTTGAGGCTCAGAGGTTAAATGAAAGAGTGCGATATGATACCGAAATGATGAAAGAGCTAGGTTACTGCAATGGGATAGAAAACTATTCACGATATCTGAGCGGACGTTCCAGTGGCGAGCCACCGCCTACCTTATTCGATTATTTGCCGAATAATGCACTGATGATTATTGATGAGTCACATGTTTCTATTCCTCAATTAGGTGGAATGTACAAGGGTGACAGGTCGCGAAAAGAAACGCTCGTTGAATATGGATTCCGGTTGCCCTCGGCACTTGATAACAGGCCGCTACGATTTGATGAGTGGGAGGCAATCGCACCGCAGATGATATTCGTGTCCGCGACTCCAAGCCGATATGAGGCAGCTAATGAAGGCCAAGTGGTTGAACAAGTTGTGAGACCGACCGGGTTGCTTGACCCTGAGATAGAGGTGCGCCCTGCCAAATCTCAAGTGGATGATATTCTGTCAGAAATTAGTGCTAGAGTGAAAGCAAGTGAGCGAATTTTAATTACTGTGTTGACAAAGCGAATGGCAGAAGATTTGACAGACTATCTCTCGGAGAATCAGGTCAAGGTGCGATACTTACACTCAGATATTGATACCGTAGAGAGAGTAGAGATAATTCGCGATCTCCGACTTGGGCAGTTTGATGTATTGGTGGGTATTAATCTTCTGCGTGAGGGCCTTGACATGCCTGAGGTGTCACTTGTGGCTGTATTTGATGCGGATAAAGAAGGATTCCTTAGGTCAGAACAATCGCTTATTCAGACGGTTGGAAGAGCAGCGAGGCATTCTAAGGGTAAAGCCATACTTTATGCAGATCACATCACAGGCTCAATGCGAAGGGCGATTGATGAGACGGACCGGCGTCGAGAACTTCAGACCGCTCACAATAGGCGTCATGGCATCGTACCTAGAAGCATTAAAAAAAATGTGGATGATATCCTGGAGGGTGCCTATGTTGGCAAGCAAAACACTGGGCGAGGAAGAAAAAGCGGGGGCAGCATCTCCAATAATACCCACCAAACCATGACGCCAATTAAAGATTTTGCGGCTGAAATATCTCGGTTGGAAGAAAAAATGTATTCGCATGCGCGTAACTTAGAATTCGAAGAAGCGGCTCAAGCAAGAGATCAGCTTGAGTCCATCCGACAAAACCAGCCGGTATGATGATTGCTAGATTAAAAAGAAGGACTTGAGCTACAAAATATTAGTTGTTGAAGTTATGTCAAGTTGTAGCAAAGAGGCTTGCGATTTAGGCCTTGGAACTTATTTTACAAAGTGCATAAACCACCATTTTCAATCTACGCTCGCCTTCTATGTCTCTTGAAATTAAGGGGCGTTGAAAGTATATTACACAGCAAGTATGTGGTGGTATACGTACGACCGTAGCTCAGTTGGTTAGAGCATCACCTTGACATGGTGGGGGTCGGTGGTTCGAATCCACTCGGTCGTACCAATTCCTTGTAAAAGGCTCATGTGTTTGTTATCAACAAAGCATTCAACTCGGCCTAAAAACCGATAGGCGGATTGCCCAATTGTTTTCTCGGGTCCAGGTCGGTCACATTCAAAAAACACATTGGCTCTTGGCAATCTGGGCTTGAATCAGTAATGCGCTACAATTTTTTAGATCTCATAAAATTAATGTATGCGCTGTTTTAATTTTATGAAAAATGCGTTCCGTATGATCCGAAGGGTTCAAGTATCAAAAAGTATTACCTCATCATCTAAAATGAAAAACGGCTTTATGATTTAGAGGTGTATTTGCCTAAGATACGGGAATTGAAGGCAACTACAACCCTGTCTTGAGTACCCACGTATAGTGATTGATAGTGACGCAGGTATGAAGGAAATAAGAGTAACTTGCCGTCCGCTGCAGTTACTGAAATGGCCTCTTCATTCAGGTGAAGAGTTCCAAAATCCCCATAGTTCGATGAAATGGGGCTGTTAAACATAGTTTTGCCTCCACTGTCAGGATCACCCGATTTTAAGTAGAAAACTCCACACCAACTGCAGTTGGCGTGATTATGCACTTCATGGACACTATTTGGTTTGCATATATGGTACCAGCTCTCATAAAATTGGATGTGATAATCAAACTTTTCATTTTGGATATCATTAAGCACTTCTTTAATGCATGATGCTATGTAGTTTTTAGTAATTTGGATAATTTTATGATCACGGTCGAAAAGATCAAATTTGGACTCGGAAAGATTCTGTTTAAGATTCGGCGCAACATTTGACTCAATCCCTTCAATACGTTCATTTTGAATATGGTCTAACAATTTTCTCGCTAGGGGCTCATTTTTAAACTGGAAAATATGGGTACAAAATATAGTATTTTTTATGTAGCGAGTGTTCATTTGTCATTAGATTGAGATCTGTTATTCCCTGAGTTCTGCAATATGCGATATTCTCCGCACAAAATCAATTAATTACGCCTAACTGTAGTGCAAGGAATTTTGACCTCGCCTTGGTTAGACTAAGAAAAACGCTACCCCAATGAGACAATTCAAATGAAAATTCTGAGTTGAAACGTTTATGGGTGTGGTAATTACTTCGTGATGCATCGACCAATTTAGTTCGCCATTCCGAGAGTCATTTGTTCATTCTCGCGAGAATTTACGAATTTATTTATTTCATGATTAGTATGCGTTGTAAAGTTTTTTGGCGGCTGCCAATAGACTCATGCATAGGACCGACTGTTTCATGAATTTTACCCAAACAGTAGAATTCCCATAGCACCTTTTTGTACCATTTCCGCACGAATCTGCATAACCATCCAGTATCATCTTTAACTATGATACTTTCGCGTATGGTTTTGCCTATCTTGCAGGCCTGCTATTATGCAAGGCCTTGTTCTTGAGTTTCTTGAACGCTAGCTTCCATGTGTATGCTCTTTAATTGGGTGCTTAAACCTCTCAATCAAGCTCGCTAAAGAGTCAAGCAAGTCTCGTTAAGGCACTGGTTTCAGATCAAACTGGCATTTTATGTTAGCATTTCTATTGGAAGAATTTGCCGTTATCCGCCCAACAGCCAATCGTTTTTAATCATCTAGGTTTTTGGTAAGGAGTGCCACAGGCTAAGGAGCGCCTAAAAATTCGGCCTGTAGACTTGCCCGATCAAGCTTTAACATCGGATTATGATGGGCAATCGTCACTTAAGAGCCATCGATTTCCTTAAAAAAGATCATATGATATCCTTTCGAATGTTTTGGCCTATAGAATTACTGTTATGGTCAATTATTTTGGGTTTTGGTTGCTACTCGACGCATCAGTTTTTTTAGTCATCGAAACATATGGAAACGAAAAAGTGAACTTTGACATGTTGGGGGTCGTTGGTTCGAATCCGATCGGTAGCACCAACTCTGAAAGTCACACTGTTTCATTTGCTCGCCAGTTAGGAGCTAGATGAGAGACTTCGGACCGGTGTGACGCAACGTCTGAGTTGCATACATTTATATTGTGATCTTTTTTGAAAAATTTGTAATTTAGGGAGATAAATATGGCCAAGACTAATAATGAATCTATTATTAGACTTTATGTAGTATTTTTTGCATCTTTGGTGTTTGCACATTCTTCATTGGGAAACCAACATTCTCAAAAAAGCGGTGGTAACACAGTTAGAGCTCTAGAGATGCAAATTCAGCAGATGAAAGCGCGTGAAAATGTCAAACACAAGATGCTTCAAGATCAGATTGCCGCTCTAGACAATAGGCTTAAAATCTTAGAGGAGCAAGTAAAAGAAAGCGAAAAAGAAATTAAGTTTCTTAAAAGGCTAAATAGATAGCTACTATTAACGACGATTATGCTTGACCTTAAATATAAAAGAGAATTCTGGCCATCAGTGATTGCTGGATACATTAATTTTTGAATAAAATCTAACCACCCGCGGGAACGTAATTCAAAAGTGTTTGTTCGCTCGGAAGGTGGAGAGAATCCCTCACCAATGAGTTGCCTTTTATTCAGTTGTGTCATTGCAAACATTGTGAAAACATGACCGATACATAATTTGTTACGACGGTGAATATTGAGCAAGATAATTTAGATTTTACTCAGGGAGCTCCTGCATCGCACCAGAGCAAAAAGGTCATAGAGAGACGGTTTATGGTAGCCTTTGTGCAATGCTAGCGGTTCCACAATCTTCCTGTAAAATAAAAAATTTTGATGACGGCATTACTTACTTTCAATTAAGAACCTAGGATGAGACTAGTTTATTTGGAGCTAGCGCAAATAAATATACTGAGTTATAACTTAGCTATATTCTGATTTCAGAATTGGTGCCACGCGATCACAAAAGCTATATTGGCTCGTTGCAGCACCCCCCATAAAGTGGCATTGCTCGTACGCAAAAACCCTAGAATGAGACATTGAAGACGATTGACCCGGGTGTTGCTGTGAGCACATAACATTCAAAGAGGAAATTATGCCCCAATTTTCAGGCTACTCTCCCCCCAAAGTCTGGCAGTGGGATCGTGCAAGCGGTGGAAGATTCTCCAACATTAACAGACCGGTTGGCGGTGCTACACATGAAAAGGATCTGCCATTAGGCAATCACCCTCTACAGCTTTACTCTCTTGGCACTCCTAATGGTGTCAAAGTAACAATTCTTCTAGAGGAATTATTAGCTCATGGGATCGATGAAGCTGAATATGATGCGCATATGATCGATTTTTTTGAGGGAGAGCAATTTGGATCTGGTTTTGTTGAGATAAATCCGAATTCTAAAATACCGGCTTTGATGGATTACAGCGACACTAATCCAGTGAGAGTATTTGAGTCGGGCGCGATTCTGATGTATTTGTGTGAGAAGTTTGATGCATTTTTACCTAGGGAAGGGTTAAAGCGCTGCGAATGTCTATCTTGGATGTTTTGGCTTACATCCAGTGCTCCGCTTTTTGGTGGAGGCTTCGGTCACTTTTATCAGTATGCCCCCGTAAAGATTCGGTACGCGATTAATAGGTACTCTTTGGAGATTAAGCGCCAATTTGACGTCTTGAACTCAAGACTGTCTCAGGGTGAGTATTTATGTGGCTCTGATTATACAGTCGCAGATATAGCAGTATGGCCTTGGTATGGCGCAATGTTTGTTGAAAACTTTTATGCTGCCGCAGAGTTTTTGGATATCGAAGCATACGCCCATTTAAAAAGATGGGCGCATAAGCTTGGTGAACGCGATGCCGTCAATCGGGGACGCAAGGTCAACCGAACTTGGGGAGCGTCGAAAGATCAAGTGCCTGAACGGCACAGCGACGCCGACTTTCATGATTGACGCAAAGATTGTTTACTCGAAAGCGATCGCGCTACCGTCTATAATTAAAGCTTGTTTGTGAGATAGTGAAACGTTTCTTGATGGGCTGAGCCTTGATTTACTTTTGATTCAATGTGCTAACAAAGAATACTTATTGAAAAGCTCAAAATTGAAGGTTTACCCTTCGATGCAATGGCTAAGGGTAGAGTAAGATGAAAGATAAAGAGAAGATATTCAAGCACCTACAAGACAGGCTAACATCTCTTCGAGCCGGTGAGAATGGGGATGAGATAGACGAATTGTCGAAGCAGGTAGCCTTGGCGCGAGTCTTTTTGCGAGCCGAAAAAAAGTATCATGAAGTAAAGAGTAGTGAGGAGAAGAAATCTTGATCGGCCCTAACATCCAAAACTATAATCCGCGATGATCAACAATGCCGGCCATAGCCGCCGCTAGTGATGCAACCACAGAGTCAATCATAAACCGTTGGGATTGGTTCGCGTTTGTGTTGAGTTCTGCTGTAGATCTCCATGATCTGAACACAAGAGCTTTCAGGAACCTCCTTCCCTTCAAGGAAATCATCTATTAAGTCATAACTAATCCCCAAAACCTTCTCATCTGCTTTTTGAGCGTCAAGACACTCGAGATCGGCTGTAGGTGTCTTTTCGAGAATCGACTTAGGTGCCCCCAGTTCTTTTGCCAGTTGACGCACCTGCCGTTTGCTGAGGCCGAATAGAGGTGCGAGATCGCAAGCCCCGTCCCCGAATTTGGTGTAGAAACCCGTAACGTTTTCAGCAGAGTGGTCTGTGCCAAGAACTAAGCCATTTAGTATGCCTGCAATTTCATATTGCGCTGCCATGCGAGCTCTTGCTTTAACGTTCCCTTTTGTAAAATCCAGAAGCTGTGCTGAGGAAGGTCTCAAGTTCACCTCATCCAAAGAGCGACACACTTCGTCATGGACCGAATCGGCAGCTTGTTTGATGTTGACCCGCACAGCCTTGTTGGGGCCGATAAAGTCCAGAGCAATTTGCGCATCTTTCTCGTCCTTTTGCGTACCGTAGGGTAAACGGACAGCGATAAATTTATATATACTGTTAGCACATTCGTTGTTCAGCTTATCAACTGCTAGCTGGGCTAATTTACCGCATGTGGAGGAGTCGACTCCCCCGCTAATGCCCAGCACAAGTGTTTCGCACCCTGATTTCTTCAAGCGACTCGCAATGAACTCCACTCTCCTTTTGATCTCTTCACCGGCATTGATCTCGGGGAGAACTCGCATCTCTTCTGTTATTAACTTCCTATCCATACAGCACCTTAAATTGTTGTTACTCAATTATTCAACTTCAGTGTCGCTCTTACAATCTTTGCCAGGTAAGACCTTGCCTGCCAACGATTTGAGCGAAGACAACCACCCCTCGCCTTTAGATTTATCATCCCGCAGGCACCTCTCATCAATCAAAATGTCAGCGTTAGCACTCCGATCATAGATACTACGCGTATCGAAAGCAGGAGGATCTCTGCGAGAGATAAGACCAAAAGTGATTTTGCTTAAAAAAGGATTTTTTTTGGATAAAATTCGCCCATCGAAATCGAAAGTTCCGACCTCATCTAGCAGAGGATAATTAGGATAGTTTTTGTGCAAAACTCTAACAGCGTGCTGTGACTCTCTCTCCATACCCAGCATGTGATAGGCTTGCGCGGTAACAGCAAGGCCATCGGGAACGGCGGGAGTTTGCTGAAATTGTTCTACCACGTATCTACCGCGATTCGCCGCGGCAACGTAAGCGCCTCTTGAAAAGAAATAGTTGGCGGCATGGATCTCCGCGCGCGCTAAAAGATTGCGCAGTGAAATTAGTCTTGCTCTCGCGTCGGGAGCGTATGGGCTGTCTGGAAAACGCGTGATTAACTCGGTGAGGGTGGTGAACGAACTGCGTGCGGTACCTATATCGCGCATTGTCGGATCTGTAGGCAAAAAACTATCGAAAAATCCTGAGGTTTGAGATATTTCGGACAAGCCTTTTACATAGAAGGCATAGTCAACATTTGGATGTTGGGGATGCAATCTGATGAAACGTTCCGAAGAAGCAATACTGGCTTCATAATCTGCAGATTTATATTGAGCATAAATCAGCTCTAGTTGAGCTTGTTCGGCATAATTGCCAAAAGGAAATTGTGACTCGAGGAGCTGCAGATTCCTTATGGCTACTGTCCAGTTCCCCGAATTCAAACTACTCTGGATCTTGTCATAAAAATCTTTCTCGGAATATCCGGCAGTTTCATCCTCATCTGACTCCTCATCTCCCCATCCTAGCCAAGAACAACCAGACGATAGTGAAAAACTGACAACGAGCAGAATAATCAAAACGTTTTTCATATAATGTCTCAGTAGATTGAGTAGGTGAGGCCGAATTAAGATTTGCATATTTAAACACAGAGCTAAAGTTTTACCAATATGCAGCGTTCTTGACTGGGTTTGGTACTCTCATTTAGATGTTAGGATTACTCCCAACATGAGATTATTGGAAAGATCAATGGTTTTAGATTCAACATCGAAACCTCCTCAGCAAAAGCTTATCAATATCCAGTGTGTTGTGGACGCGCAATATCAAAAGCATCGTCTTGATCAAGTTGCGGCAATATTATTCGACAGTTTTTCTCGTTCTCGATTGCAGAGATGGATAAAAAGTGGTCAATTGACAGTGGATGGCAAGCTGTGCCCGGTAGACTATCGTTTGAAGGGGGGGGAGACATTAACAATAGATGTCGAACAGGTGCCCGAAGGCGACTGGTTGCCGCAAGAGATCCCAATAGAGGTGGTCCACGAAGATGATGACCTCATTGTGCTTAATAAGCCAAAAGATCTTGTAGTGCACCCTGCAGCAGGAAACTGGAGTGGCACCTTGCTTAACGGTCTCTTACATAAGTGGCCTGAATTAAGAGTACTGCCGCGAGCCGGTATAGTTCACAGATTAGATAAAGATACCACCGGTTTGATGGTGGTAGCAAAAACTTTATATACCCATAGTTTTCTCGTTGACCAGCTGCAGAAGCGTCGGGTAAAGAGAGAGTACGAGACTATTGTATATGGTTGCGTCTCTGGTTCAGGCTCCATCAATCAATCCATAGGGAGACACCCAAAAATTAGGACGAAGATGGCTGTTCTCGAGCATGGTAAAAAAGCTGTCACTCACTACAAAGCAATAAAGTATTTCGGCCGCTTTACACATTTGCGTTTGCAACTTGAAACGGGTCGAACCCATCAGATTCGTCTGCATATGGCTCATATTAAGCATCCAATCGTGGGTGATTCGGTTTATGGTCATACAACGCCGCTTCATAAACAAAAAAGTGAAATGGACAAAACAATTGGTCGTTTTCCGCGTCAAGCTCTCCATGCGATTGCACTTGGCCTGAAGCATCCCAAGAGTGGCATGACTATGCAATGGACGGCAAAATTACCTGAAGATATGCAGATGTTACTGCGGGTTCTAAAGTCTGGAGGCGATGATTATTGATGTTCAATTGCCAGCTTATTTTATACCTAATTGGCCTTTGCCTTCAGGCGTCGCATGTGCCATCACATGTCGAACTGGCGGGGTAAGCAAAGGACCTTTTTTATCTAACAATTTGGCCACTCACGTGGGGGACGATTATTTATCAGTGAAAAGTAATCGTGAGTCGTTGCAGAAGCAGCTCTCTTTGCCGGAGGAACCGAGCTGGCTTGATCAAGTTCATGGTAATCGAGTGATAAATTGCGCTGAAATATCTAAAGATAATCGTGCTGATGGCTCTTTCAGTAAAACTCGAGGTGAGGTTTGTGTCGTTTTAACGGCAGATTGCATGCCTATACTGTTATGTAACCGAAACGGTGATCAGGTTGCCGCAATTCATGCCGGTTGGCGTGGTTTGGCATCAGAAATAATAAAATCAGCCGTAGGGGTATTTCCCGATCCGAATGAAGAGATCATGGCCTATATGGGACCAGCAATAGGGCCGTCTGCTTTTGAGGTTGGTGAAGATGTCCTCGAAATTTTCCTAGCAGGAGCGGAATCTCAGACGAGCAAGGCCGAAATTAGTAACGCGTTTCAACCTCACCTAGATCGTTACCTAGCTAACTTATACTCCTTGGCGCGGCTGAAATTGAGAGCTTCAGGGATAGTGGATATTTACGGCGGAGAGTTTTGTACTTGGACGGATAAAAATCAATTCTTCTCTTTCCGAAGAGATTCTAGGACCGGTCGAAATGCCTCGCTCATTTGGTTGTGCTAAGCAGGCTTAACATTGTGATATCTTGACTTGTGGTTTTCCACATCGCCTTGCTGGTCTTGCATGGCTTGATCGGTTAGATTAAACTCACCGCCTTATTTTGGCGATCGAATCTTGGCAAGTCTAGGTGTCGAAAGGTGATCGGGTAGTATAAGTCAATGTGGAGAAAATAATGTACGCGGTCATCAGAAGCGGTGGTAAACAGCACCGCGTGGTTGAGGGAGAGGTCTTAAACTTAGAGAAGATAGACATTGCTGCTGGTGATAATATCGATTTTGATCAAGTACTCATGGTGGGTGATGGCGGTGAAGTAAAAATTGGCGCCCCATGCTTAGATGGTGTAAAGGTCTCCGGAGAAGTGGTGGAACATGGTCGCGGTGACAAGATAAAAGTAGTTAAGTTTCGGAGACGCAAGCATTCCAGAACGACGCAGGGGCACAGACAGTGGTATACTAAAGTCAGGATAACAAAAATTAGCGCAAGCTAAAAAAGTTAGTGGAGGGTAACTAGTGGCACATAAGAAAGCAGGCGGCAGTACAAGAAATGGACGTGACTCACAAAGCAAGAGGCTGGGTGTGAAGGTTTTTGGTGGCCAAAACATCAGAGCGGGCGGTATTATAGTGCGGCAGCGCGGCACAAAGTTTCGAGCGGGATTTAATGTAGGTATCGGAAAGGATCATACTCTTTTTGCTAAAGCGAGCGGGGTGGTAAGATTCGTGCAAAAAGGGCCGCAGAATAGAAAGCATGCCGAGGTCGTGACTGGGTAGTTTATTATTGGTTGACTAAAGCCCCGTTTGGGGCTTTTTTTATGCTTGATGGAATCTCATCCCAAAAGGTGAGATTCACGAGCAATTTGTGAGTTAATTTGATGAAATTTGTAGATGAAGCGGTAATCAAAGTCTTTGCCGGAAAGGGCGGTAATGGCTGCGTGAGTTTCCGCCGAGAAAAGTTCGTGCCAAAAGGTGGCCCCGACGGAGGCGATGGAGGTGACGGGGGGAGCATATTTCTGGTAGCGAGAGAAGGACTGAACACCTTGGTTGATTTTCGTTTTAAACGCGATTTCAAAGCTGAAAACGGACAGCAGGGCGCGGGTTCTAATTGCAGGGGATCTGCGGGTGCTGACCTGATCTTGGCAGTGCCTAAGGGTACAGTTGTAGTTGATCATCATACCGGTGAGATCCTGGGAGACCTGACGTCAATTGATCAGCCTTTGAAGGTCGCACAAGGAGGTTACCATGGGTTAGGAAATACTCGATATAAATCTAGTACTAACCGCGCGCCACGCCAAGCGTCTTTGGGTAAGGATGGAGAAGCGAAGACTCTGCGTCTTGAGCTAAAGTTGCTAGCCGACGTTGGATTACTCGGTTTACCTAATTCTGGAAAGTCGACCTTTATCAGGACAGTATCAGCTGCTACGCCCAAAGTAGCTGATTATCCGTTCACCACTTTAGTTCCAACTCTTGGCGTCGTTGACATCGATGTTGATAGGAGCTTTGTCGTGGCGGACATTCCGGGGCTAATTGCCGGCGCATCAGAGGGAGCAGGACTGGGCATGAGATTTTTAAAACATCTTACAAGAACCAGATTGTTATTACATATTGTGGACGTGTGTCCATTTGATGGAACGCAAGCCTCGGAAAATTTTATCACCATTGAACGCGAACTTACGAATTTTAGCAAAACCCTAGCTCAGGGAGAGCGCTGGCTAGTGCTAAACAAAATAGATTTGCTCCCCAAAAGTGATGTTGACTTGAAATGCGATGAACTAGTTAAGACTATTGGCTGGAAAGGTCCAGTGCACAAAATATCTGGTTTGACTTCGGAGGGGATTGACTTACTTTGTAAAGCAGTTATGGATAACATAGAGGCGCAATTTGCACGGGACTTGGAGTGCTCTGAATCGCAATATTCCGATCATTCGACATGGTTTTCCAAGGTCCAAGCAGAAACGCTTGCGACACTAAATAAAATAGCTAACAAACAACAAAATACTTCTATAAAATTGGACAACAACTCATCTAATGATAAAGATTAAATTGAAGCTTTTTACCCAAAATTATTCGCGACTGATTCAACGGTTATG
The DNA here is from genome assembly GCA_902557735.1 of Porticoccaceae bacterium. Taxonomy (GTDB): domain Bacteria; phylum Pseudomonadota; class Gammaproteobacteria; order Pseudomonadales; family Porticoccaceae; genus TMED48. The sequence continues at coordinate 4,937 of CACEBC010000023.1, read as the reverse complement.
TGTATGGATCAAATAGGCATTAGGAGCGAAATAAAGAATTCCACCCGATGGGTAATCAAAATCGGTAGTTCTCTTTTAACTAATCATGGGAGGGGACTAGACAGGAAAGCAATTGATTGTTGGGTTGGGCAGATAGAGGATCTATGGGTCGCTGGAAGAGAAGTGGTTTTAGTGTCTTCTGGGGCGATCGCTGCAGGTATGTCAAGGTTAAATTGGAAGCAACGACCCGCAACAGTTGGTCACTTGCAGGCTGCCGCTGCTGTGGGCCAGATGGGTCTGGTTCAGACATATGAGACGAGTTTCAAACGTTTCAATCGTCAAACGGCGCAGATTTTGCTAGATCACGATGATATGGCTAACCGGGAAAGGTATCTAAATGCTCGGAGCACTTTGCAAACACTTTTAAGTTATTCAGTTATTCCTATTATAAATGAGAATGATACCGTCGTTACTGATGAAATAAGATTTGGAGACAATGATAGACTTGCTGCGATTGTAGCCAATCTGTTGGATGCTGAGGTTCTAGTTATCTTGACGGATCAAGAGGGACTTTTTGATTCAGACCCCAGGTATAATGACCAGGCATCCTTAATATCTGAAGTTGAATCAGATGATACTCGTCTAGATACCGCGGCTTTTGGAGGAAACACTAATATTGGGCGCGGCGGTATGCTAACCAAATTGCAAGCTGCGCGACAAGCGGCTAACAGCGGATGTTCCACCATAATTGCTGGGGGATTCCTTGATAAAATCATTCCAAGAATTTCTAAGGGAGAGAAAGTTGGCACATTTCTTAGGACAAAAAAAAAGCCGCTAACTGCACGAAAAAAATGGCTAGCAAGTCAATTGCAAGTAAGAGGGGCTTTGCATCTCGATGCTGGCGCCTCTGAGGTTTTAATGCAAAAGGGACGTAGTTTGTTACCAGTGGGTGTGGTATCTGTGGAGGGAAATTTCAGCCGTGGCGATTTGGTGAGTTGTCTTGATGATAATAAACAAGAAATAGCTCGAGGTTTAGTCAACTACAGTTCTTCGGACACCAAACTGATTAAGGGGCGAGGGACCTCAAGTATTTTTGACGCGCTTGGATTTCGCGAGGAAGATGAGTTGATTCATCGTGACAACCTAGTTGTTCTCTCCTAATGCTTTGACCTTTGCATTCAGCCTGCTCTTATGACGAGCTGCTTTGTTTTTATGAATAACACCTTTATCTGCCATTCGGTCAATGACAGGAACGGCAGCGATGAATGCTTCTGAGGCATGCTTGATATTCCCCCCTTCAATCGCAGCGTCTACTTTCTTAAGATATGTGCGCACCATGGATCTTTGGCTGGAGTTGTGCCTGCGTCTGCGCTCATTTTGTTTAGAGCGTTTTTTGGCTTGAGGTGAGTTTGCCAATTGATTTAAGGTCCTTTGTGACGTTGATTTAACGGCGAGCACTCTACAAGGTTTTTCGGGCATAATCAAGATGCCAGATTTTGGTTAGCTAAGTTAAAACGGGTTATTGGTTCGCTATTTTTAGATTGTCTAAGATTTTGAGCTGAGAGATCGTCGCTTAGTCTGCCATTTAGTTTGGAGAAAGGCGCATTGATGCGTAAACTGGTCTTTCGAGTGCTTTACTGGGGTCAAGGTTTTGCAAGAGGATAAAACGCCGGAAGGTGCGACGGAACAAGAATCAATTTCTCCCAGCCAAGCTAGGGATAGAGGTTTATTGAGAACAAGTGGGATCGTAAGTGTCTTTACGATGCTGTCGCGAATACTAGGGCTGGTTAGGGATATAGTTCTAGCGCGCGTTATAGGAGCTGAAGCTCTCGCAGACGCCTTTTTTGTTGCTTTCAAAATACCGAATTTTTTCAGACGTTTGTTTTCTGAGGGCGCTTTTTCACAAGCCTTTGTTCCAGTATTAGGGGAGTATCGTGAGCGAGGGGGTCAAATTCTCGTTCGTGATTTAGTGAGTCGCGTTTTTGGAAATCTTGGGTTGGTCTTGCTTATTGTATCGATAGCGGTGGTTGTTTTTTCCCCTATGGTCACAGCAATTTTTGCTCCGAGTTGGTACTTTGCCGCTCCTGAAAAATTTTTTGCGACCTCGGAGATGCTGCGAATCACGTTCCCATATTTATTTTTTATTTCGTTGACAGGATTTGCCGCGGGCATTCTGAATACTTATGATCGATTTGCTGTTCCTGCTTTTACGCCTATGCTATTAAATATAACGTTGATCTCGGCTGCCATCATAGCTGCTCCATGGTTCAAAGAACCAACTCTTGCGCTGGCTTGGGGGGTATTTTGCGCGGGTGCAATCCAGTTTGCTTTTCAACTGCCCTTCCTTAAGCAGATACATATGCTCCCAGTGCCAATAATTGATTGGCAACATTCCGGAGTCAGGAAGATTCTAGCTTTAATGGCGCCAGCCATTTTTGGCGTTTCAGTTAGCCAGATTAATTTGTTGCTTGACACAATTCTGGCTACATTCTTGCCATCCGGCAGTGTATCTTGGTTATATTACTCCGATAGGTTAGCCCAACTGCCTCTTGGTGTTTTTGGGGTGGCAATTGCCACAGTTATCTTACCGAATCTATCACGACATCATGCGTTGCATTCAGAGGGTTCTTATTCCTCAACACTTGATTGGGCCATAAAAATGGTTTTGCTGACCGCGGTACCGGCTTCAGCGGCGCTAATCTTATTGGCTTATCCCATTCTTACGACGCTCTTCTTATATGGTGACGTCATGACGGCTCGCGATATGCAAATGTCAGCATTTAGCCTAAGAGCTTATGCTGTCGGCCTAGTGGGTTTTATGCTGATTAAAGTCTTAGCCGCAGGGTTTTTTGCTCGGCAAGATATGGCCACACCTGTCCGGTTTGGAATAATTGCTATGGGTGCAAATATGGTAATGAATTTGCTCTTGGTTGTGCCGCTGCATTATTGGGAGAATATTGGGCATGTGGGTCTTGCCCTTGCAACCTCTCTAGCCGCATATGTCAATGCCTCTCTTCTGTTTTTCGAGTTGCGGAGAGCCGAGATTTTAAAAAACTTTGATGCTGCTTTATCCTTTTGCATCAGATTACTTGGGGCATTATTTTTGATGGTTGGAGTGGTTTATATCTTGGCAGTGTTGGTTGGCGCTATGGACGCCGCAATCTGGCAGAGCTTTGATTGGTCGCAACGTTTACTTCGATTATGTATGGTCTGCGTTTTTGGTGTTTTGGTGTATATTTTAGCTCTTTCCTGTTTTGGATTCAGTGTGCAGGATTTGCGTGGTCCTTCTGTAGGAGATTCAAAGTAGTGCCACCCGAATGCAATAACTCCGTTGTTGAAAACGTCTCGGCGATGCAGAAATTAGCTTTAATTCTGAGGCTAAGTATAATTTTGATCTTAATTTGAAGGGGTGATTCAACAAGTGCTTCAAAAAAAGGTGACTTTTGTTCGCAACCTTGACGCGTTAAAAGCGCGAGGCAGAAGATCTGTCGTGAGTATAGGTTCTTTTGATGGCGTCCATTTAGGACATCAGTCCGTTTTGACTTCAGTTCTGAAAAGCGCTAGAGAAAATAACCTGACGTCAATTGTAACGACTTTTGAACCACAACCTAAGGAATATTTCGGCGACGAAAGAGCGCCGGCTAGGCTGATGAGATTGCGCGAAAAGATAGAATCATTATTGGCTTTTGGAGTAGATCGGGTGGTATGTTTGCGTTTCAATCGTGAGTTGCGCAATTTGAGTGCAAGCGAGTTTATAGAGCGCGTGCTTTCACGAGGTCTCGGAGTGAAGCACTTAATAATTGGCGATGATTTTAGATTCGGATGCGATCGCAGTGGAGATATTTTAATGCTCCGAGATTTTAGTGCCCGCTATAGTTACAAAGTAGAGGACACAGAAACCCTGCAGGTAAATGGTGAACGCATAAGTAGCACGCTTGTAAGAAAGTTAATCGAGAGCAGTGACTTTATGAAGGCTAAGCAACTTCTAGGGAGAGCTTTTGCCATCACCGGAAGGGTTGTGCATGGACAGCATCTTGGGCGCACACTGGGATTCCCTACCGCAAATGTGCATTTGCATCGGAATCGCGCACCATTATCTGGCGTCTTCGCGGTTCGGGTTTATGTTGGAGATAGGAAGTATTTTGGCGCTGCAAATGTCGGAGTCCGCCCTACTATTGGTGACGCGGTCAAACCAATCTTGGAGGTACATCTTTTGGATTTTTCGGGTGATTTGTACACTCAGTTCATTACGGTAGAATTTCTGCATAAAGTAAGGGAGGAGCGAAAATTCGACGGTTTAGAGGAATTGGTTTCGCGGATCACGCGCGATGTGCGTGCTATCAGAAACTCGCTTCATTACGAGCAGCTATAAGCGCAATAAACGGAATTATTTGAGAAAAAAGAGATATTAATGACCGATTACAAAAATACCTTAAACCTACCAAAAACATCATTCCCGATGAAGGCAAACTTGGCGCAGAAAGAACCGAGAATCTTAGAAGAATGGCAGAAAAAAAATATTTATAAGAAAATTCGAAACGCACGTGCTGGGCGAGCGAAGTTCATCCTGCATGATGGGCCACCTTATGCGAATGGTGACATTCATATTGGACACGCTATCAACAAAATCCTGAAGGACATGGTGGTCAAATCACGCACTATGCTTGGGTTTGATTGCCCATTTGTGCCTGGTTGGGACTGTCACGGTCTGCCGATAGAGCATAATGTCGAGAAGAAACTGGGAAAAGCTGGCACCAAGGTTAGTTTCACAGATTTTCGACAAAAGTGCCGGGAGTATGCGCAAAATCAGGTTGATAATCAAAGAAATGATTTTGTTCGTTTGGGTGTCTTTGCAGATTGGGAGAATCCTTACCTTACAATGCAGTATGAGATGGAAGCAATGACTGTTCGTGCGCTAGGAAAAATCATCGAGAATGGACACTTGGTGAAGGGATACA
>CACEBC010000022.1 GCA_902557735.1 Porticoccaceae bacterium | reverse complement strand
CGGAGCAGCATGTCGAGGATTACCAAGAAGTTCCGCACGGCATGTTTTACACTACTGTTGATTTTTTTGTGAACGTGCGAGGAGATAGCATGAGAGATGCAGGGATTTTGGATGGGGATTTGTTAGCTGTTCATCGACAATCCGACGCGGAAAATAGACAAATCGTCATAGCCCGAGTTGATGGAGAAGTCACTGTCAAAAGGTTAGTAAAAAATGCCAATAAATTTAAAATTCAGTTAGATCCCGAAAATGATCTTTTTAAACCGATGTTAATCGATCTTCGTAGTCAAGACTTTATGATTGAAGGGTTAGCTGTGGGCGTCATAAGAAAAGCCATTTAGGAAATCGCTCAAAGTTTTTCTTCTAATGTAATTGGTGAGTTTTAATATTTGGACTTTTAACGATCGAGAATTGTTGATCTTGCAAATCTATCACCTTTCGAAGGCCAGCCTCAACCACGGCTTTGGCGACATCAATATGGGTTTCGCCAAGATAATTTGAGACCCCGACCGAAAACCGCACAGTCAGCAATATTTTATCCTCTAAAGAATGTTCAAGAGCTATGTTATCATTTATAACCAATTCAAACTGATTATTTTCCATATACAAATCCTTAGTCTCAATTTTTGTAACTCTTGAGTCGGAATTTTGGAAGCATTATTTTTTGCGTTTATCCACGATACTCCAGTCGCGATCCTGAAAGACTGCGCTCCAACCAGTCGGCTTACCATTTTTTTCGCTACGAACATAATGTTCTTTTTCCTTACGGTCAAAACGAATAACCGACGGCAATCCATCAGGATCACGCACCGGCGCTGACAACAAAAACTGGTATTTGGGATCAAGCTGACCTTTGATTCTATCATCTATCAATTCTGCGAGAAGTGGCGCCCGCGTTTCTCGATGCTTTGGATACTGATTTGCTGCGAGGAAAATTCCAGAAGCGCCATCTCGCAAAACGTAATGATCCTCTACTTTGTCACATTGCAACCAAGGCATTGCAATGGGGTCAGCTTTTGGCGGAGCCACTTCACCATTACGAAGCAATTTTCGTGTATTTTTACAGTTTGTGCCATCCTCTTTCTGGCCTGTACACCCAAAGTATTTCCCAAACCGTCCTGTCTTGAGTTGCATATCATTTCCACACTTGTCGCAGGCTATTACTGGGCCGTCATAACCTTTGATGACATACTGACCTTTCTCAACCAAGAATCCCTCACAATCTGGATTATTTCCGCAGATATGGAGCTTTCTGTCGGAATCAACTAAATAGGCGTCCATTGAGGTGTTACATATTTGGCAACGGAATCTACTTAGTAATAACTTTGATTCTGCCTCATCATCTTCATCAATATTTATCGCCTCGTCACCAGCGATAAGAGCTTTAGTAGCTTTACAACGCTCCTTGGGCGGCAACGTGTATCCGGAACAACCAAGGAAAACTCCGGTAGCCGCTGTCCTTATTGACATCGGACGACCGCACCCTTCACTGTCGCAGACGATATCGGTCATAGATGGTTGATTAGGTCGCATCGGTTTATCACCATTTTTGGCGTTTTCCACTTGCTCACTGAAATTTTTATAGAAATCATCAAGCAATTGCTTCCAACTGAGATCACCGGCAGCGACTTTATCTAGTTTCTCCTCCATTGCCGCTGTAAAACCATAGTCCATTAAATCTTTAAAGCTCTCGAGAAGCCGATCAGTTACAATATCTCCAATTTTTTCAGCAAAAAGACGTTTGTTTGTAATACGTGCATAGCCTCTCTCTTGAATAGTTGAAATGATTGATGCATAAGTAGAGGGACGTCCCACTCCCTTCTTTTCAAGTTCCCTTACAAGGGCCGCTTCCGAGTATCGAGTGGGTGGTTTAGTAAAATGTTGTTGCGGATCGAGCGACGACAGCTCAAGTTGATCGCCTGCCACCAAATCTGGCAGCTCTGCATGTTCTTCATTTTTTCGCTGGTTAGCCTGTATTATTGTGTAACCGTCGAAAATAGTAACTCGTCCCTTTGCAAGCAACTCATACTCTTCATCCGCCGTGACCGTGATCTTGGTCGAAGTATAACGCGCTGCTGCCATTTGACACGCGACGAATTGACGCCAAATCATCTCGTATAATCTCACCGCATCTTGATCAATCTCCGTAAGATTTCTTGGTAATACATCGATATTTGTTGGTCGAATCGCCTCATGAGCCTCCTGAGCGTCCGATTTGCTCCTGTAAATAATGGGCTGATTTGGCAAATACTCGGCCGGATATCTCCGACCTATATATTCTCGACATGAAGCTACAGAATCAGCGCTAAGGTTAGTCGAATCAGTTCTCATATAAGTGATATAGCCCGCCTCATATAGCTTTTGGGCCATGATCATGGTTTTTTTAACACCAAATCCGAGGCGCGTACTTGAAGCCTGTTGAAGCGTAGAAGTAATGAATGGAGCTGGGGGCTTTGATTGCGTTGGCTTATCTTCACGAGAAGTAACTACGTAAGCGGAGACCATCAATTTTTCAAGCGCAAGATCTGCCTCCACTTCGCTTCTGGGTCTAAATACATTCCCAAGTTTTTTTGTTACTTCAAACCGGATATTTTTTATCTCACGTCCGCTATCACTGCTGGTTGAACCGAGTTCTGCATGGATCGTCCAATACTCCTCGGGTTGAAAGGCCCTAATTTCTCGCTCTCGTTCGACTAAAATACGTAAAGCTACCGACTGAACCCTTCCTGCAGAAAGACGTCGAGCAACCTTCTCCCAAAGGAGAGGCGAAATCATAAAACCTACAAGCCGATCGAGAAATCTTCTTGCCTGCTGTGCCTCCACTCGATTAATGTTTAACTCGCCTGGTGCATCAAATGCTGTTTTTATTGCGTTTTTGGTAATTTCATTGAAGACTACTCGCTTGTAGCGGCTCGAGTCCCCACCAATAACCTCCATCAAGTGCCAGGCGATGGCCTCACCTTCACGATCCATATCGGTCGCGAGATAGACACTATCAGCCTTCTTTGCCAAGCGCTGCAGATCTTCAACGACTTTTGTCTTATCAGGGAGTGTTGCATAATCGGCTTTCCAATCTTCTTCAGGGTAAATCCCCATACTCTTGAACAACTGTTCGCGTGCCTTTTGTGCCCTATGGCGCTCTTTTTCTTTCGGCGACATTCTTCTCGTTATGGCTGCTTGTTTTGCACGCTGCTTCGGGTCACTTGACGCCCGACTTCCACTTCTAGGAAGATCTCTAACATGGCCAACGCTTGATTTGACAACAAAATCTTCCCCTAAATATTTGTTGATCGTTTTAGCTTTAGCAGGTGACTCGACAATTACAAGTGTTTTACCCATCTACTAATTACTCACCACAAGCTATTGATTTTTTGCACCTTTTTGACTGATTAAGGGCAATTTGATTTAGGTTCATTGAATCGATTTCCATTAGCGTGTCTCTATTTAGGGAATTTTTAAAGAGCGTATATACGCTCTTAGCCATCGATTGGTCAAGTACTACAAGAATGTTTTTTCAAAAAAAGATCTAAGAGACTGTAATTTCTCAAGTATTAAAGGAACCATTTCCTCACCTTCAACTTCATTCCAAATGAGACCGACTCCTTGCCGGTCCAATATGACTGCGGTCACAGTATGTGGCATTGTATCAATGACCGATTCGGCATCGGTTCCTCTGAGTTTAATCGCGTCGCCACTAGACCATTGCCAACCCCTCAGATCGGATTTCCAACCACGATTAATATTTCTGTGAAGAACCCAATTATTTTTTGGGGAAATTGCTCGCCAAGGCAGTTTATAGCAAACAACCGCTAGACGCGTCTCCTTCTCTCTCGCATCTGGTCTTTTGTGCAAGACGATGCTGATTCCATTTGATCTGGCTCTCGCCCTTACCTTTTCAAGGCGATTTTGACCAGGCGTGTTACGCATCCAAAATATTGGCGAAACAGCCATCAGGATTATAAATAGTACAGTCAACCAAGCCATTTACCTGAACACCAATATTTAACTCGAGACCACTATATCTGCCCCGACGCAGCTAATGGAAGTTTGTCTTTCTGCTTCAATCATTTCAATAATGCAATATCTCAACAAAGCTTGCTGAAAAAATTTGATAGAATTAAGGTTTCTAGCCACTATTTAGTAACGGTCAAAAAGTTCATGCTGAGTGCAAAAAGGTGCCGTCGAAACAAAAGGATAGTATCCCACTTACGCCGAACCAAAAGTTTCGAGTTTGCTCTTTTACTTTCATTGGTAATGTTATCGAGTTTTTATGTTGCGGCACAAGACACTCCGCCATTTCAAGTAATTAGCCCTGTAACTACATCTGACTTTGATAACACGGAACTTTTGGAGCAGCGGACATTATTCACACAAGCACTATCGTCAATCGAAGCGAAAAACTGGGAAAAACTGCGGTTCGAACTCAGCAATCTGGTAGATTATCCGCTTTACCCCTATTTAATATACTTAGATCTCGTCGCCAACCTGTCAATCACTGAAATTACAAAGATCTCCAACTTCCTAGAAACATACCCCGACTCAGTCTTAGCCGATCGTCTCAGATCAAAATTGCTAAAATATTTGGCTGATGAAAAACAATGGGATCTTTATCTAAATTATTATGAGGAGGCAAGTGCCAGCGTTGGACGGAAGTGCTTCTATAATTATGCGCGACTAAAACATTCTGATCATAGAAATGTAATAAAAGACGCGCTTGAATTGTGGACTGTTGGAAATTCTCAGCCCAAAGCATGCGACCAACTTTTTGCCACGCTGTTAGGTCTGGGATTGTTAGATGATGAACATGCATGGCTGAGGTTCAAACAAGCATTGCTGCAGAACAATTTATCATTGGCACGGTATGCAAAGGGTTTTATGACCAATAAAGCCACAATAAATCTCGCTAATCGTTATTATGACCTGCATCGTCACCCTCACAAATTAATTGGACTGATCGGCAAGATAACGGAAGATCCAAAGGATAGTGACCTTTTTTCTCACATACTAGTTCGCTTAGCGCGCAGTGATCCCTCTAAAGCTTTGAAATACTGGCGTCAGGTAAAAAGCCACCTCGAAATACCAGAGTATGAGGTTGCTCTTTTGATTAGCAGCGCAGTCAAAGCGTTAACAAACAGAGGCGAAATCGATACGGCCGATCTATATCTAGAAGAATACTCAACTCTCATTAATGAGCATTTAGACGGGGATGTTATCGAATGGAGGATTCGACGCGCAATTAAAGAGCACCATTGGAGCGAGGTGCTAAAGTGGATTGCATTTCTCGATTTGCCAAAGCAAAATTCGAACGTTTGGCGATACTGGGTCATCCGCAGCTTAGAGGAAAGCGATAGCCCAAACATCGCTAAAATGTTGAGTCTATCCAGAAAGTTAGCCAAAGAAAGGGATTTCTATGGTTTTCTTATCAGCGATCAGTTATCGCAGCCATATCAGTTTAATCACAAGCCTTTAACAATCAACAAACTTGATTTGACAAGGATCAATGCTAATCCCGCGATCAAACGTGCTCGCGAATTTTTTATTCATGGAAAAAACGTTCAAGCTAACAGAGAATGGTCCTCAGCCACAAGAAATTTCGATCGGAGTGAATGGCTTGCCGTAGGACTTTTGTCAAGCGATTGGGGATGGCATAGTCGAGCAATCATGGCTATGGCCCAGGCGAAATACTGGGACGACCTAAACATAAGATTTCCTGTCGCCTATCAGAACGAAATAGAAAACGCTGCCGAAAAGTCTGATAGCGAAAGTCATACACTCCTAGCAATAGCGCGACAAGAAAGTGCATTTGACCGACAAGCAATCTCCCAAGCGGGGGCCATTGGTCTCATGCAAATAATGCCGGCTACAGCGAAAGCAACTGCCACGCTTCACAAGATCCCCTATAAAAACAGGAGACAGCTGCAAAGTATTGAAATCAACTCAACTATCGGCGCAAAGTATTATGCAGACTTAATGGAAAGATACAAAGGGAATAGAATCCTTGCGATGGCAGCATATAATGCGGGTCCTGAAAGGGTAGCAAAGTGGCTTACTCAAAGTTCGGGCAAACAACCTTTTGACGTGTGGATAGAAACGATTCCCTTCAAAGAAACAAGGCGTTATGTTATGAATGTTCTTACCTACTCGGCTATCTATTCCCACCTGCTAGCCAGTAAAGAGTCATTGCTGACGGCGCATGAGAGAGACTATCTTTTTTAAAACCTGATTCGAGAAAGTCGGAATGCTAATAGATATTGGAGTTAACTTGTCGCACAAGCGCTTCGCTCATGATACGCGCGAAGTGTTGAAATATGCGCGTGAAAATGGCGTCCATAAACTGATTTTAACAGGAACTTCTGTTACAGAAAGCAATAGAGTGATAGATCTGTTAGATAAGTTTTCTTCCGAGTTTCCAAGAATGCTTTATGGAACGGTCGGGATTCATCCACATTCGGCATCAGGGTTTAGTAATGCTTCGTTAACTGACCTGCGCTCTCTGTCAGCGCATTCCAGCGTGGTGGCAATCGGCGAAACAGGGCTGGATTTTTATAGGAACCTCGCCCCTAAAGAAATACAAATAGAGTGCTTTGAAGCGCATTTAAATTTAGCGAGTGAATTAGGGTTACCACTATTTATGCATGAGCGCGAGGCATCGTCACTGCAAATCGATATTCTTAAGAATCATCGAAATAATTTTTCTAAGGGGGTCATTCATTGTTTTACTGGGGATCGGAGAACACTGTACCAATACCTCGATATGGATCTTTATATTGGCATAACAGGATGGATATGCGACCAAAGGCGGGGCATACCGCTACAAAACCTGATAGCGGACATACCTTTGGACCGACTTATGATTGAGACCGATTCACCTTACCTACTTCCCAGAAATATGGCTTTTATCCCCAAAGATGGGCGCAACGAGCCATCATTCTTACCCTGGGTGGCAAGTGGCATAGCGGCGTGCAGGGAAGAATCTAAAAACGAAATCATCAAACAAACGGGTAAGACTGCAATTAATTTTTTTAGCCTTAAATAAAATTATCTCCTCAGATTGGCCAAGTTTTCTTCAACATTCAATCAGGATATCCTCTGATGGATACGGTGACACCCGAAGGTCTTTAAAAGTAATCACAAATGGGTCGGAGGAAAGAAGCACCAATGGAGAAGTAATTCGACTTAAATCAACACCTGACTTGGCATAACAACTCAAGGGGATCGCAGCACGGATCCATTTGTCTTCCGGCAAACCTTTAAAGAAAGCCGTCATATTAATCTCACCGGCACAAGGATAACCGCAATCCATCCTCAGCTTTACCTCTCCATCTGGGGATCTGTCAATTCTAAATGTGCTCTCCAAAGCTGCATTTTTATCGGCCATCCCCGTAAGATCAACCGTCGAACTGGCTCCCCAATAAATCTGCCCCTCAGAGAGACCTGACCACTCTACTTGCCATAAATCCTCCTGGGCTATTCCATCTACTCGAGTGACTGTAATACCGCCTAACAGGCTCGATGTTTGTGTGCCTGATACTATGAGGCTCCAGTTCCGAGAATCTCCAACATATGATGAGAAAGGGCTCAGAGGGGTGCCCTTAAAAATTAGCATTGGCTCTTCGTCAAGATCATAATTATCCTCAGGCAAAGCCACCCCAATGTCGTCAACTATAGAGCTATAGTTTAATCCATAACCACGGTTGAAAAGATGCGAAGAAACGGGGAGATCGCTGTGATATTTGTTTACTGAAGCATTTGGCCAAGGGAAAGGTAGTTTACCAACAAAGTCAAATTTAGGTTTGCCGGACCTATCAGCCACCAATACATCTGCAATACCACCTCCCTCTGTTCCCGGGAGCCAAGCCACGACGAACGCATCCGATTGCTGAATTACATGATTCAAGAAAAGGGGTCTTCCGGTCAAGAACACGGAAACAATCGGAACACCTTCAATTTGCAATTTGCTAAGCAACGCGGCATTAGTTCTGTCAGGATCTTTAAATGCTAGATGGTCTAAATCCCCTGTTTCTTTGGCATAGGGGTTCTCCCCAAATATTACAATGGCAACGTCTGGCTTGCGCTCCCATTGGTCTTTTTTTGCAAGTTCAACCGAACCCCCCGTTGCTTCGATAGCACGCTTCAGACCAGCATAGATTGACGTTGCATTAGGGAAATCCTCATTTGTAACCTCTCTTCCATGCCGTGCTCTGGTCCAACCTCCGATCTGCTTTGGTATGCTATTGGCACCATCTCCTGCGACCAAAACTTTTCGCGCAATCTTTATAGGCAAAGTGGCGTTACTATTCTTTAACATGACTAATGACTTTCGAACTGATTCTCTTGCGATTTCCCGATGCTGCTTTGACCCCAAGACACCGATTCTGTCAGCGCCAAACCTGCTTGATGGGAGTCCACGTTCAAAAATTCCGGCACGGACTTTCACTCGCAGTATCCTGCGAACCGCATCATTAATTCGAGTCTCTGGAATCAATCCAGAGTGAACCTGCTCTATCGTGTTTGTAATGAAAGCCTTCCAATCCTGCGGTATCATCAACATATCAACACCCGCATTGATTGCTCGAGGGCAATTGGCGTTCGAGCAGCCCTGGACCTCGCCATGTCCATTCCAACCACCGATCACAAATCCATCGAAGCCAAGCTGTTCCTTCAAGACCTGTGTCAACAGGAGACGGTTACCATGAATTTTGTCTCGATTCCAACTGTTAAATGATACCATCACAGTCTGCACGCCCGCATCAATCGCCGATATATAGCCTTGGCCATGTAATTCCAGCATGGTGGCTAAATCCAATCGTGTATCACCCTGATCGATTCCTCGAAAAGTGCCCCCATCTCCAATAAAATTTTTGGCCGTCGCAATCACCTTCCAAGGACTTGCAAATGATTGGTCTGAGGGACCCTGCAAGCCCCTGATCATTGCTGCTGAGTAACTTTCAACTATTCGACTATCTTCACTGAAGCTCTCATAAGTGCGCCCCCATCGCATATCTCTTGCTACGCCAAGCGTTGGCGCAAAAGTCCAGTCATGACCGGTTGCAGAAAATTCACGAGCAGACGCAGCGGCAATCCGTTCAACGAGCGCAGGCTCGCCGGCAGCTCCTAGACCTATATTGCGAGGAAAGATAGTAGCGCCGATTTGATTGTCAAACCCGCGAACAGCGTCAGTGCCCCATATTATTGGAATTCCTGCTCCACCCTGCGATCTATCAATGGAAGCTCTATGGTAAACATCCGCCAAACGCAACCAGTCGTCAACTGATGATTGGTTTCCAACCGGCAAGTGTCCTCCCACATTTTGGATAGACCCTAAATAATATTGAGATAAATCTTTGGGTGTTATGTGGTTGATGTCTGCTTGAACCATCTGACCAATCTTTTGTTCCAAAGTCATATTGTCAAGCATCCGACTGACTCGTCGCTCTGTTTCTGGAAGGGAAAGCTGATATTGAGCTTTTGCAAGCTCGTTTGGAATAGAAATTAAGGCAATCAAGACAAGATTAAGCCTGAAGGAAAAATAAATTTTTCTTTGGAACATCTTTCCTCCTCATGAACAGACAATAAATGGACCCAGACACATATTCTAGACCATACCTTCTATGACGCCTTTTATGGATATTACCTTAGAATCAGATAATTTTCTGACGAAATAATAGAGAGGCATCCAGAGTTTAGCGAATTTTTATCTTCAAGAGAAAAACTTAAAAATTGTCAATTGGAACTCGACCAACACTGATTGCTTCAGCTCATTACTCATTCGCAAACGCCAGAGCTTTATTGAAACGGCGAAATTGAAAATATAATTCTGCAAGCAACTTTATCTCCGGCCTGTTTTGTTATACTGAAGAGAAATAAGATAGACCATTATACTAAACAAGCGGAATCGAATCTGCCGCCTAAAATATATTGCGGATCGCTTTAACTTCACGGAGCCATTTACAGCATTATCAAAAGACATAGCACCCAATTTCTTGGCATAGAGCTTTTGAAGACAAGCCATCCACGAATACGCAGTTTGAGACGAAAACATGGTAACCCGAGCCATCATGGCAACAAGATTTGGCGGTCCAGTCTCATTATGATGGATTATCTTTCCGACCATCCCCCTAGCGAAAACGCCGAGGCCCTCGATGTTGGCTGCGGATGGGGGGCGGTGTCAATCCTGCTTGCCAACAATTTATCTGCAAAAGTAACGGCATTGGATATCGATCCACTAATGGAAAAAATAGTAAGTTTACATTGCGAATTAAACAATTGTGATGTCAACTTTCTAAATCGTAATCTAAGGAGTCTTAACGCTAAGGAGCTAGAACCATTCGAGCTCATCGTGGCAACCGACATATGCTTTTGGGACAGTACGGTAGAAGATAACCTTAAATTTCTTAATTTTGCAATTGATGCTGGTTGCGGAAGGATTCTCATTGCAGACCCAGGACGACCGCCTTTCTGGGAGTTGGTTGAATTATGTGCCAAACGATTTAACACTGAGGTGTTAAGCCGCGGCATTCGACATCAACACAAAACTTGGGGCTTTATTCTGAAAATTGGTATGGACTAGTTCCACGCAAATATCGTGAAGACGTATTTATGCCCTTTCAAATAAGACGAAGCCTCAATGGCTCAAGACCCGAAAACTGACTTTAGAGAGCCGGCACCAAAAATTCAATAGCTAAAGAGGTAAATCACGGATGTTATTATTCGGCGTCTATACTATCATTCTAATCTAGTTACGCTGATGGATAATCTAACATCGGCTAAAATTACCGGGGCAAGAATAAGGTTATTTCTATTGCATTGAAAAACTTTATTTGACATCTTAGTTAGGCCTACAGTTATATCAAAGGCTACTGTATTCAACAGATCCAAAGGCACGGCATAAAAATCATAACCCAAAAAAAATAAATCTGGCAATAGGAGCAGAAATGACTGATCACCAAATACTAAGTAATGAATCGCATCGAGATCACAAAATAATTACAAAGAGAAGCAACGCGCTCGGGGATGGTGTAATGCATGCCATGACTTTCCCTCTTGAATTTACTGCAATCCAATCACATTACCCTATATTTTTTTGTCAGGATTCTGCGACCGAAAACTTCTATCCGACTGCACTCTTCAGTCTAGAGGAAAATGAAAACCTCTTTTTAGAGAATGACATTTGGACTGCTAAATATATACCCATGATGGTAGAGAAAGGGCCTTTCCTAATCGGTTTTCAACCCTCCGAGGAACACGACGATGATAAAGATAATCCGGTGGTTGCCGTTGATATGAGCAGTCCTCGGGTGAGTCTAACGACGGGCCAATCACTCTTCGATGAAAGTGGCAGACCAACTGATTTTTTGAAAGATACCGTCAAGCTTTTGGATACCATTCACAGCGGTCACGAGCAAAATAAGCATTTCATCTCAAGCCTCCTAGAAAATGACTTGTTAGAATCATGCACAATCAAATTAAGTCTCGTAGACGGCTCACAAAGAGAATTGATTGATTTTTTTACGATAAACGAAAAAAAGCTGGGCGAGCTTGATGGTTTGACTCTTCAAACACTGAATTCAGAAAATTATTTGAGAGCGATCTTCATGGTGATTGCTTCACACTCTAGAGTGACCTCTTTGATAGACAAAAAAAATGCCATTTTACTCCAAGATGCAGCGCGGCCAACCCACTAGTGAGCACCAAACTTAGCCATTTGGCGTGTAGATTTTTTAAAACAAGCGAGAAAAGGTGACACTGACTGTAGTGTTAATTGTCATTAGAACCGCCGCGACATGTAACCATTCATTACTCCGACAAAAGTTCCACCCTATAGGGTTGTCACGAGCTTTCGGTCTGAAATGTATACGTGATGATCATACTGCGATTTTTTGTAACGCCACCAGCACAGTTGAATTTTGCTTATTAGGATGATGCAATAATAAAATATTGCAGTTGTCAACATATCTTAATCGGACATTTAATGAATACTCAATGAAGCGAAAAGATTAACGTTCTCCGCCCCTACATTGGGGAGATTTAGGCGATTTTTGCTTTTCCTGACCCCACTCCTTTGCGGTGAAGGTATGCAAAGCCAGCGCGTGAACTGGGCCCGCCAATTGCTCGGATAAAAGTCCATAAATCATCTTATGCCGATTCACTAGCCGCAGGCCCTCAAACTCATCGCTAACCACAACTACTTTGAAGTGAGTCTCTGAATCTTTTGGGACCGCATGCATAAAACTTTCGTTTACCACCTCCAAGTAGAGAGGTGACATTTCTTTTAAATTTTCGATAATGCTGCTTTCGACTTTTCCCACTCTCTTAAGGCCCTCCCACAAGATTGATTAAGACACCAGCAGCTACTGCGGATCCAATGACGCCTGCCACGTTTGGCCCCATAGCATGCATTAACAAAATGTTATGAGGATTTGCTTCAAGTCCTACTTTGTTCACGACCCTTGCGGCCATAGGGACAGCTGAAACTCCAGCGGCCCCAATTAAGGGATTTATTTTTACCCTACACACCAGGTTCATTCCTCTCGCCATCAGGACTCCCGCTGCAGTGCCGATGCAAAAGGCGAAAGCACCAAGTACCAAAATACCCAAGGTCTCTGCATTCAGAAACTTTTCAGCACTCATCTTAGAACCGACCCCCAAGCCTAAAAAGATAGTGACAATATTTATAAGTGCATTTTGAGTAGTGTCACTCAATCGATCAACCACTCCGCATTCGCGCATTAAATTGCCAAAACAAAACATTCCAACTAAGGGCGACGCATCAGGCAAAAAAAGAGCAACGAGTATAATCAACATCAAAGGAAATATAACACGCTCTGTCGAAGACACATTTCGCAATTGGCTCATCGAAATTTGCCTCTCAGCCCTTTTTGTTAGCGCTTTCATGATCGGTGGCTGGATAATCGGCACAAGGGCCATATATGAGTACGCCGCCACTGCTACCGCGCCCAACAAATCAGGAGATAGCCGGCTGGCAACAAAAATAGATGTCGGCCCGTCAGCACCACCAATAATTCCAATAGCAGCAGCATCGCGAATACTGAAATCGAGCAGGCCAAAATCTCCCAACGCAGCCGCTCCCATCACGGTAGCGAAAATTCCCACTTGAGCCGCAGCGCCGAGCATAAGCGTCTTGGGATTCGCGAGTAATGCCGAAGAATCGGTCATCGCTCCCACTCCCATAAAAATTATAAGTGGAAATAACCCGGTGGCGATACCGCTGTTGTATATGTAATATAGGAAACCGCCTGGATTTTCCAAGTTACCTAGTGCGTCATAAACAGGAGCTGCCTCGAACCCAGAACCGGGAATGTTGACCAGCAAGGTGCCAAATCCTATCGGCACCAGGAGCAAAGGTTCGAAGCCTTTCTTTATCGCCAAAAACAGAAGAAATAGAGCTATGACCATCATAATCAGTTGGCCAGCTTCCAATTGTGCTACACCAGAGGTTGACCACAACTCGCTTATCTCACGCACCATATCTCTCACCGAAGTGAGATCAAGTCGCTTCCGATTGTGATTGAATCACCACTAGAAACTTTGATCTCAATTATCGTAGCCGACCGAGGTGCTGCAACAGATGTCTCCATCTTCATTGCTTCAATGATCAATAGTGTCTCGCCCTCAGTCACCACTTGCCCTACTTCAACTGAGATACTTACCACGGTTCCTGCTAACGTCGCTGTTATTACTTGATCGTGTATCGCTGCATCTTTGACAGGTTCTTCCTCGGTAGTTTTACTAACGACAGAGTCCCCCACTTGGGGAGCAATCGCCAAAAGATCACCGCCATCAGAAACCTTAACCACATATGATTTACCCTCGACTTCTACTGTATAAATATCTGTAACAACTGGTGCAGTTATAGCTTTTGGCTCACCGTTCGGCCTCGGTTCGAATGCATTCGGATCATCAGAGTGTTTAAAGAATTTTAATGCCACTTGAGGGAAAAGGGCATAGGTAAGAACATCATCAATTTCAAACTTTCCGTTCGGAATACAGAAACCTAGCTCTTTTGATAATCTGGCTAACTCAGCACTCAAGCTGTCAAGTTCGGAGTCAATCTCGTCCGCCGGACGAGACGTTATAGGGTTGTCATTTTCACCCAATACTTTACCTTGCAATTCCTTGTTGACGGGCGCCGGTGTGCAGCCATATTCACCTCGCAATATTCCGGCTGTCTCTTTACTAATTGATTTGTATCGCTCGCCCGACAACACATTCATCACTGCCTGTGTCCCAACAATCTGAGAGGTTGGCGTAACTAAAGGAATGAAGCCTAAGTCTTCTCGAACTTTGGGGATCTCTTCCAGCACTAAGTCAAGTTTGTCTATGGCCCCTTGTTCTTTTAATTGACGCTCCATGTTAGTTAACATTCCTCCCGGGACCTGGGCAACCAAAATTCTCGAGTCAATTCCTCGCAAAGAACCCTCGAACTCTTTATACCTTTTTCGAACGTCGCGAAAGTAAGCTGCAATAGCCTCAAGTTTTGTTATATCAAGGCCGGTATCCCGTCTTTGATCTTTAAAAATTGATACCACGGTCTCTGTGGCAGAGTGACCATAGGTCATCGACATCGAAGATATGGCTGTATCAACATTGTCTATGCCTGCTTCCACACACTTTAAAATGGTGGAAGTTGAGAGACCCGTAGTTGCGTGCGCATGCAATTGAATAGGGATTCCAATAGTTCGTTTCAAACGCGTAACCAAATCAAAACCATAGTAAGGCGTTAACAAACCAGCCATGTCTTTAATACAGATTGAGTCAGCACCGGCGTCTTCGATCCTGCGCGCCAAATCCACCCATGAGTCTAAAGTGTGAACCGGACTCACTGTAAACGATAACGTTCCTTGTGCGTGCTTCCCCACTCGCTTAATAGCTTGCAAAGCAGTCTCAAGGTTTCTCATGTCGTTCATCGCGTCAAAAACACGGAAGACGTCGATGCCGTTATATGCCGCACGCTCCACGAATTTCGCCACCACATCGTCTGCATAGTGTCTATACCCAAGTATATTTTGACCACGGAACAACATTTGCTGAGGCGTGTTAGGCATCGCTTTTTTTATTTCTCGAATCCGATCCCAAGGATCTTCTCCCAAGAAGCGAATACAGGCGTCGAACGTAGCTCCGCCCCATGATTCCATGGACCAATAGCCAACCTCATCGAGCTTCTCTGCAATTGGCAACATGTCATCGATCCGCATACGGGTTGCAAAAAGTGACTGATGCGCGTCTCTTAGAACCACTTCAGTAATACCTAGCGGCGCGTTACTTTCGAACATGCAAGCTCCTTTATTCTTCGGCTAGGGACTGGAGTCTCTGACTTAATTGTCGTCAAAATGTCGATGCAATGCGGCCTGAATAACTCGCACTATTCTTGGCTCCACATAGGCTTCCTTAAGAATCTTCGAGGTATCAACCACCCCTGGAGAGGGCTCCATTGATGTGGCCAAATTTGTAATGGCTGACGACATGGCTGAAGTTAACATAACCAAAATTGATAAGAAAAAAAATACGGTACCCAGACCGCCAACCAATAGGTGCAGGCCCTGTTCAACAAGCATTGTCTGCATCGCATGCCTCGCTGAGATCCACCAAACGATGGTCCAGTTGAATTGAAGTAAACTAGACGAATCGGAAAAATTACGGGGCGGATGATACCAAGAAGGTCTTGAAAGGTGCAAATCCGCTACAAATCTATTTCAAAATCGAGTAGATCCAATTTTTAGCTTTGCTTTGAGTGCGGCTAAAACTACAATCGGCTATCTTTTCCTCGATTGAGAAAACGATGACAATCAGCTCAATCCTAGAAAATCGGCTTGCAGAAGCTATGCGTTCCCTGGATTTACCTTCAGACTGCTCCCCTGTGCTCAAATCCAGCACAAATCCCAAGTTCGGTGACTATCAGGCTAACGGCGTTATAGCTGCTGCAAAGCAACTAGGAAAAAACCCACGTCAGTTGGCTAAAGCCATTTTAAACAAGACTGACTTTGAGGGGATTGCTTGTAAAACGGATGTTGCTGGGCCGGGATTCATCAATATAGAACTTGATCCCGAGTTTTTAGCTGGATTACTAGGTCGTGATGAGACTAAAGTTTTTAAGCAAACAGCTAAAAAAACAGTGGTAATTGACTACTCGGCTCCTAATCTAGCAAAGGAAATGCATGTAGGACATCTTCGTTCAACAATCATCGGGGACTGCATTGCACGTGTTTTGGAATATCGCGGCGATATGGTCATAAGGCAAAATCATATGGGCGACTGGGGCACGCAATTTGGCATGCTTGTGGCAGAGCTCGAGTGTCACTTGGGTGCAGGCCAAAATGCAGAACTAGCTCTTGCGGATCTGGAGACTTTTTATCAAAGGGCAAAAAAACATTTTGATGATGACCCAGAATTTGCCGATCAAGCCCGTGCTTATGTTGTTAGGCTTCAGTCGGGCGACCCGCATTCACGCGCGCTCTGGAAACAATTCATAGATGTATCCGTCGCTCATAATCTAGAAATCTATAAACAGTTAAATGTAAGCCTGACAAGGAGAGATGTTAAACCGGAAAGTGCCTATAATGACCAACTTGAAACACTTGTGCAAGAGCTAGTGCGAATGGATGTAGCAAAAGATGATCAAGGGGCAAAAGTGATTTTCATAGATACGCTCGCAAACAGAAAAGGAGAGCCTTCTGCCATGATCATCCGCAAATCAGACGGTGGCTTTCTTTATGCCACCACAGACTTGGCCGCTCTGCAATACCGTTCAAAGGTTTTAAAAGCCGATCGAATATTATACTTCATAGATGCCCGTCAATCTCTGCATATGAAACAGGTATTTGCCGCGGGACGTCTTGCCGAGCTTGTTCCTCCAAATGTGCGTTTGGAGCATCATCCTTTTGGAACAATGATGGGAAAAGACGGAAAGCCATTTAAGACCCGAACTGGGGAAACTGTAAAGCTAGCTCACTTGATTGATGAGGCGAAAGAGCGGGCAGAAAAGCTGGTCAAATCCAAAAATTCATGCCTATCCGAAAAAAATATAAAAACAATAGCCAGAAAGGTGGCTATTGGTGCAATTAAATATGCCGACCTTAGCAAGACCCGAACACATGATTACATCTTCGATTGGGATGCAATGATTTCGTTTGATGGTAATACAGCGCCCTACTTACAATATGCATATACTCGCATAACCAGCATCTTTAAACGCGCTAATCTCGACCTCGAGAGCCATTCTTCGGTCATCATTATCACTGAAAAACCAGAAAAAAATCTTGCCTTGAAGCTTTTGCAATTTGAAGAAATAATAGAGCAAGTGAGCTTCGACTGCTACCCGCATGTACTCTGTAATTACTTGTACGAGTTGGCTAGCGCCTTTATGTCGTTCTATGAGGAATGTCCGATCCTGAGAAAAGATATTTCGACAGAGAAAAAAGAGAGCCGCCTTGAACTTGCAAAATTAACTGCAAACAAACTCGCCTGTGGCCTTGATCTTCTGGGGATCGAAGTTATGCCTAAAATGTAGATAATGAGACTCTAAGTATCTCGCACGTTAATCGCCAGATTCGTTATGGGCTTATGCACAACCGCTATGGAAAGTGCGTGCCAAGCCTTCAAAATTGAAGAGTTCTGAATCCGCAAGCTGCGAGGGCGCAACATTTTTAATTGCTTTAAAAATTGCCTCTGAGCGCGCTGGATGCTCATTTTCCCAAGACTGCAACATCCCCTAAACGACTTGGCGTTTCAGACCCTCTTGCGATCCACAAAGATTACATGGAACAATCGGATATTGTCGCAGATCAGATGGGGCCTGAGGGTCTGCCTCACGACAATAAGCGAGTGGCCTGATCACCACATTGCAGCCATCATCTGAGAGCAATTTGGGCGGCATGGCTTTCAGTTTTTCTTGATAGAATATATTCAAAAACAGTGTTTCTATTATATCATCGCGATGGTGGCCAAGAGCGATGTTGTCAGCACCAATTTTGTTTGCAGAGCCATATAAAATACCGCGACGCAAGCATGAGCAAAGCCCACAATATGTTTTATTTTCGGCTATTTTATCTGTAACGATACTATAAGTATCTTTTTCTATGATATGGAATTGCCCCCCCAAGTGGCGCAGATAGCTAGACAAAACATCTTCCGGGAATCCGGGTTGCTTTGATCTAAGTATACTGCAACTAATTCAAAGTTGATGGGAGCTTGTCGCTGCAGTCACATAAGAATATCCAAAATCCCATATGAATCCTTTGTCCCGATAAACAGACCATTACTCGATCGCCAGGATCAATCATACAGAAGTCACCGATCGCTTGACCGACATGACGGCGCAATCTTTTTTGCAGTTTATTTGCCTCAAGCTGAACTTTTCTCAAATCCATCAATCCATCCATTGAGATTTTAATTTATTGTAAGTCTACCCCCAACTTAAAACCAATCGAGAATAATTAACGAATTTATTTCTGTCCGGCGTGCAAAAGCTTCAAAATATGCGCTTACTGTCCTTTTATCTCTGGCTTAAATAACTTCCCTTTCCTGTATCTGATAGTATATGATTTGCCAACTCGATTCATTTAAAATCACCGTGCTTAACAATCTGAACTCGTCCATCTTAGAGCTAGACAAACAGTATGTCTGGCACCCCTACTCTTCATCAATTGATCCGATACCGTCTTATGAAGTTACTTCCGCGGATGGCGTATATTTGAACCTATCAGATGGTCGGTCATTAATTGATGGCATGTCTTCTTGGTGGTGCGCTATTCATGGTTACAACCATCCGGAGCTCAATTCAGCTGCAAAACAGCAGATTGATCTTATGAGTCACGTGATGTTTGGGGGTATAACGCACGAGCCAGCAGTTGTTCTTTGCAAGAAATTAGCCTCCATCTCTCCGCCTAATTTAAACAAAGTTTTCCTCTGTGATTCGGGTTCTGTGAGCGTAGAGATAGCTATTAAAATGGCCTATCAGTACTGGATTTCCCAGGGTTTGAGCAGTAAATCTCGGCTTTTGACCATCCGATCTGGGTATCATGGTGACACATTTGCCGCGATGTCGGTTTGTGATCCTGTAACTGGGATGCATCATATTTTTAAAGAGGTACTTACAAAACAGTTCTTTGCCCCATCACCCTTTACAAAATTCAAAGAAAAGTGGGTTGAAAACGATATAGCCGAGTTCAAGAAAATACTCGCAACGCGCAGTGCAGAGATCGCCGCTGTCATACTTGAACCTATTGTTCAAGGTGCCGGCGGGATGCGTTTCTACTCACCCCAATATTTGACTCGAGTGCGTGAGCTTTGCGACCAGTTCAACGTTCTCTTGATAGCAGACGAAATCGCAACCGGTTTTGGCAGAACTGGTGAGCTTTTTGCTTGCAATTGGGCAAACATCTCCCCCGATATTATGTGCCTTGGAAAGGCACTTACTGGCGGTTATATGACCCTCGCTGCTACCCTATGTTCGGCAAAGGTGAGTAGCGGCATAAGCGCGGGAGAAGCGGGATGTTTTATGCATGGCCCCACATTTATGGGTAATCCTCTCGCATGCGCTGTGGCAAACGCGAGCATCGACCTATTGCTAAAAAACGACTGGAAGGCCAATATTAAAAGAATACAGCAACAACTCCAAGAGAGGCTAGAGCCTTTTGCTGAATTGAGTACCGTTGCTGAAGTGAGGTGTTTGGGTGCTATCGGAGTCGTCGAGATGCATGAGCCTGTAGATCTGCGGTGGATTCAAAAGGAATTTGTAGATGCTGGCATTTGGATCAGGCCGTTTGGGAAGTTAGTCTACCTAATGCCGCCTTTCATCATCACTAATGATCAACTCGCGATACTCATTGATTCAATGCATCGAGTCCTGTCTAAAGTGTGACCTTTGAGAAACAATTCGGTTATCCGGTTTAACGAAAAGAAAATGCGCATTGCTTAAAGCCCTTTCCATGAACCCACCCGCGCTATAACTCAAGTAAAAATCCCACATCCGAATAAACTCGTCGGCGTAACCCAGCGACTTCACCTCTTCGAGCCGGTTAAAAAACCTGCTTTTCCACTGCATTAACGTCTTTGCATAGTGCGGACCTATATCCTCGAGGTCAAATAATCGCAGGTCACTGACCCTCTTGGCACTTTCCACTACTGCGGTGACACTGGGAATAAAGCCACCCGGAAATATATATTTCTGAATAAAATCCACGGAGTTTAGCGCTCGATCATAACGTTGATCCTGCATGGTAATGGCTTGAAGCAGCATAGTTCCATCCTGCTTTAGAAGACCACTACATTTTCTCAAATAAGTGTCTAGAAATTGCGGGCCAACTGCTTCAATCATTTCGACCGAAACTAGCTTGTCAAACTTGCCTTCCATCTCCCTGTAATCTTTTTTCAGTACAGCAATGTTATCTGTTAGCTCCTCTTCAGCAATAAGCTTTTTCACATGAGCATACTGTTCGTCAGAGATTGTCGTCGTCGTGATATGACAACCATAATTTTTTGCTGCATATATCGCAAAACCTCCCCAACCAGACCCTATTTCAACGATTTTGTCCCGCCTACTGAGCTGTAATTTCGAGCAAATCATTTTCAATTTCGCTTCTTGCGCTTGCGCTAGCGTCGAGCTCTCATCTTCAAAGAAGCCGCAAGAGTAGGTCATCGATTCGTCGAGAAATAATCTGAAGAGTTCATTACCCAAATCATAATGTGCCTTAATATTTTTGCGGCTTCGAGATGCAGTATTGCGATTAAGCCAATGCGAAAACTTCCTGTGCCAAAGAGTAATTAATGAGACTTTGGCATCCAACGATTCAAGGACATCACGATTACTTATCATTAACCGAACCAAACTCACTAAATCATCGCATTGCCATTGTCCATGTATATAAGCCTCGCCAGCCCCCAAACTCCCGCCAAACGCAACGCTGGAGTAGAAATCAGCATCGTTAATATAGATGGTTGCGCTCAAACTTTCCTTGTCCGCGGGAGAGTGCCCAAAGATAGACGTTTCACCGCCTTCAACGAGTGTTATATAACCGCCCTTGATACTCTCTAAGCGACGTCGCATGGCATTTCTTGCCCTCGCATTGATCCAGTTTTGTCGGCGAGGCCCTTCATTTTCAGCAGTCAAGGTCATTAACAAGATTCCTTAGCTTTTATTGAGTTTGTTCGGATGCGGATGAAATGCTACTCGCTTTATACATAGCTTAAGAGCCTGCCAATAAATCGCCAAGGACACTTTAATGGTAAGAAACGGATATACCACAAGACACCTAGCTAGATTTAATGAAGAGATGGGCTGGGCCTCCAAATTTAGTGCGACATCGAGACAGCGTTCCCCTTCCCTGAGACTTTGGATGCGAACCATAAGGGTGTCGCATGGCGAGGAAATCTTCCACTGATACGTCATATCCATTGGCATGAAGGGCGACACGTGGAAACCCTTCTCACTCGTATACGCAAAATTCCCGTTTTCACCTGATTCTTTCTTCAGCTCGAGCACATAACAAAATTTTTCATCCCAGGGCGTGTTGGTGACCTCTGCCACAATCGCTTCTAAGGTTATACCATCGTCTTTAAATACGTAATAAAAACTCACTGGATTGGATCTGTAGAAGAAATATCTCAGGTTGGTAAGCAATCTGATGGGGCCCGAGGGAATCTTTCCCGTGTGGGCTCTCACGAGTTCTCTCACACACTCATCCAAAGATGAATTTTTGTCACCAAGGTAATCCGAACGCCTAAACCAGGCTAAATTAATTTTATGCGAAGACCATAAAACAAAACCGTCAAAGAGATGCTTTAGCTCATCCAAATCAATGTAGAGCATAAATAGCTGATATTTAAATGTATTTTTTATCGGGACTCCGCGACTGTGGCGTACTGATCCTGAGTAAAGTCTGCTGACTAAAGCACTTTTGGTATTGCTTGCCATCGAGTTCCTCTAAGATGCTCTTTTGAAAACGCATGAACTCGTATGAAAAGAGCTAATTGCATTTAACGCGCTCAACACTCCGTCCTCGTGAAAACCATATCCCCAATAGGCACCGGCGTAAAACGTCCTTCGTTTGCCATTTAATTCATGGGCTCTATTTTGGGCCGAGATAGATTCGGAAGTAAACACCGGATGGCTGTATTCCATCTGTTTTATAATTGAACTGGGGTTAATTGTACTTTCACTATTTAGACTAACGCAATATTGCGTCTCACCTTTCAATCCCTGCAAAATATTCATATTGTAGGTCAGGGCGACTGGGCCATCCTCGCCTTTGAGCATGTGATAATTCCAGGCAGCCCAAGCTCTCTTATTACTTGGCATCAAGTTACAGTCTGTGTGCAAAATAGCTTTATTCTTTTTATATTTGATAGCCCCTAGAATGCTACGCTCCGCTGTTGAGGGGTCTTTTAGAAGAGCCAATGCTTCATCGCTATGACAAGCCAAAAAAACATAGTCAAATCGTTCTTTTCCTTTATTGGTTTCGATTAGCACATTGGATTCATTTCGCTCGATAGAAATGACTTTAGTCGATAACCTTATTTGATCTTTAAAAGCACTAGTCAGCGACTCCACGTACTTTTTTGATCCCCCTTTAATGACATGCCAAGTCGGCCTATCACGGATATTTAGCAAGCCATGATTATTAAAAAACTCAAATAATGAACGTGCTGGGAAATCAAGTATTCTCTCATGCTCAGCAGACCAAACAGATGCAGCCATCGGTATAAGGTAAAGACGCCTGAATTCATTGCCAAACTTCTCAGAATCTAGGAAATGGCGCAGTGTACTTATATCTTTATCTCCTTTGAGAAAGGTTTTGGCGCTTGTGTTAAATCGTTTAATTTCTGAAACCAATTTCCAGAATGATGGGCTTATCAAATGTCTTCGTTGCGAAAACAACGCATTTAAGTTTAGCAAGCCATGATTATTAATAGACCCCATATATTCAAAATTGGTTGATTTACAACTGACGCTGAAGCTCATGACGGATTTTTGCGTCTGAACGCCAAGTTCGGACAGTAACTTGGTGAAATTAGGGTAAGTTCTATAATTGAATACAATAAAACCGGAATCGATATATTGAGGACCGACTGGCGTTTCTACCCGATGAGTGTGAGTGTGCCCACCGACATATGGATTACGCTCGAAAATTGCTATGTCATGCCGAGCACAAAGTTTCGACGCTATCACATTTCCCGCAATACCGCTTCCTACGATGGCGATTTTCATTTTATACCCCTCACGAGCCCGGCTCCGTCAGCGAATGAATGTCTTTTTGAGTGTCTTGTTCATGGGGAAATTTATATATCTGCTCTAGCGAATACCCCGCACTTTCTACCAAGACTAAAATGTCTTCCCACACGAGTTTTTCTATTCGCGGTTCCCTTGACATGATCCAAAGATAATCACGTTTCTCCCGTCCGATAACAGTATTAGCATATTGGTCATCTAGGTAAATAATTCGATAATCTGCCCTGAAGGGCCATAAGAATTGCATTTCCCAAATTGCATTCGATTGCTTATCAACAATAAATCCTTTTGGATGGTAACTCTTCACGTCTCCATCAAAACTGCCCTCATTGAAGGTAAAAGTTGTGTCGATGGCCCCATCATTACCAATTTGATAAGTTTCAGTGGGGTTGTGAGCACCTTTTTCAAAAAAGGTAGGAATTCCTCCTATAACATACCAACGACCCATAAACCGCTGCAAATCAACGTAATCGACGTTAGATAGAGGCGTTACTCGCGCACACCCCGACACGAAAGAGAGCAAAAAGAGCACAGAAAAAGCAAACCATCTATAATTCACGGGGCTAATGACCGTTGATATCTTATAGGCACGATTGATTTTACTCGTGACTCCAGCTCTAACCAATTTCCGCTCTGATCATACGTTAAAGTAATTGGTTCCTTTGGCGTTTTCAAGGTCACCTTGATGCCGGTTGCGACATTTTCTTTTTCAAATAACACTCTCAAATGCTCACCAGTGTCGGGATTCAATAAAAATTCGGCCTCTAGCAAGTTAGGTTCCCAGTAAGCAAAAGTTCTCGTGCATGCCGGAAGCAGTCTCGAGAGGCCATTTTGATTGACTAAAAAACCATCATCCGTAAGTTTGCCTTCGATAGTGGTCTTTTTCCTCCCTGATTTGGTCTCACTCTCAAGTTTTTGCAGGCAACCATTGGACCATCTCTCGTTGGATTGATGCCTATAATTAATCCGTTTAAGAACAAAGATTTTTCCCTCAAGCCGCGTTTTTGACTGCACATCTGTGAAGCCTGAGGACTCTGAAACTGTATATGAATGCCATCCCATCAATTTTCCATTTAAAAACACATCAAACTTCAACTCAAGTGAACTGTCCTCGGCTCCAAATGACAGCGAGTTCATTAAAAAAGACATACCAACTGCAAAGGTTGCTTTCCCAAGAACGCATCGTAGTAAACGTCGGTGGTTGAAGTTTTTGACTTGTTTTGTACGATCTAATGGTTTTTGCATGGAGCTATACTCTGCATCCCCGCTGTGAGGTCAAAGCCTTTTCTTAAAAAGATAATGTGCCACCCACCATTCCTGGCCATTCCTAAAAGCAAACAACTCGGCGCATGCCATAAAGAAAATGCGCCAACGTTGCCACCAGATAGGTGCCCCGGCGACCCCATAAACTTCTGTAAAAATAGGGATAAGTTCTTCACGACGCTTATCCATTTTTGCTAGCCAGGCATTGCTTGTTTTAGCATAATGCGTTCCATCCCATACCTGACGATCCAATAATTGCAGGCATGATTGATCCATCAAAGGTAAATCGAAACTTGGCATCATGCCTCCCGAAAAAAAATGTTTGCTCATCCAATCATTGCTTCCCTCAACCTGAAAAAGATAGGGCACTTGGCGATGCACGAAAATATGTTTGAAGAACAAGCCGTCCTGCACCAACCAATCACTGATCTTGCCATACAAGGCAGAGTAGTTTCGCATGTGCTCAAACATTTCAACAGAAACGATGCGCTCGTAACACTTCGTCTCCGCTTCAAAATCGTTCATATCTTGGGTTGTAACGCTAATGTTATTTAGCCCAAGTTGTTCAATTCGCTGATTAATGTATTCAGCTTGACTCGCAGAATTTGATACCGCCAGTACGGTGCTGTCCGGGTATTGCTCGGCCATCCATAGTGACAGAGAGCCCCACCCACAGCCCAATTCCAATATTTTTTGTCCATTGTCAATTTGTGCAAATCTGCAGGTGTCTTTTAGTGCGTCTATTTCAGCATCGTCAAGTGTGTTTTGGCCATCTTTCCAAAGCCCACAGCTGTACTTGAGTTTCGACCCGAGCACTTTTTCGAAGAAGCCCGCAGGCACCTCATAATGTTGCTCATTGGCTTTTTCTGTTTGCACGGCAATCGGGGCTTGTGACATTTTTTTCACGAATTCTGACAGCGATTTTGAAAAACTTTCTACCGAGTTGCTACTGATATCTTGCAATCGTTTTCTCAGCAAGCGCCGTATGCCAAAGCGAATCAGCCTATCTGGAATATTACCGCGCTCCGCGGCCCGCAAAGCAAATTCTATCAAGTCAACGATCCCCGCAGCTAGATATGTTCAAAAGGCACTGAATCTCATAGCTAAAGGCTTGAAGATTGAAAAAAGCCTCAGCTTTCACGGGTTGTGCCTCCTCGGATTGTTAAATTTCTCTGTGGTTCTTTGGCGCGCCTCATCACTCTTTTTTAGGAGTACATAGGTGGAGCCCAGGCCACCATGAACCTTCGTAGCACTATGAAAAGCTAAGACCTCTGGGAATTGTCTGAGCCAATGGTTAACACAACTTTTTAAGACCGCTGGTTTCGATCTTCCCTCACCTTTTCCATGGGTGATCAAAGCGCATCGTACCCCGGCGAAGCGACAGTCGACAATAAAGCGATTAATAATTTGTCTGGCTTGCTCAACGGATTCCCCATGTAAGTCGAGACTTGATTGGATGGAATATTTCCCTAGCCTAAGATTTTTGAAAACCCCATACTGTACTCCTGGGCGAATATATTCCAAACAATCTAATGGGTCCACAGGCTGCACAGATGCGATTGAATCGAGAACATTTGCCTCTGGAGAGATTTCTCGCTCAGCTGCTCGCCTACGAAATGTCACCCCCGGCGTTTGCTGTATGCGATTGCCTTTATGATAACTTCCTTTATCTTTCAGGGGTTTAACTGGTTTACCGAAAAGTGCGGCAAAGCCCTCCTCCTCACCCTTCCATTTATCTTTTAGAGGTTTAGCTTTGG
>CACEBC010000021.1 GCA_902557735.1 Porticoccaceae bacterium | reverse complement strand
CGCGACGACTAAACATTGATTAATTTGTCTAACCCAATAATTATGTCCTAAATGATAAACCGAATTACAGTCCATGATTCTAGAATTGCGCGATTTATGAACCGAGTGCTAGTATCGATGATTTGATTCCTTGGTAAAAATCAGATGGCGGTAGATTGAAAGCTTTTTTAAATTTTTTGCAATCTAGTACCCCATATTTTGGCCGGAGTGCAGGTGCCCCATAGTCGGCAGTTTTAATCGGTTTGATTTTCTGTCGTCCAAGCATATTCAAACTTTCAGCTACCGAAAAAATCGT
Source organism: Porticoccaceae bacterium (assembly GCA_902557735.1). GTDB lineage: Bacteria > Pseudomonadota > Gammaproteobacteria > Pseudomonadales > Porticoccaceae > TMED48. The sequence goes on along the minus strand of CACEBC010000021.1, from coordinate 27,954 downwards.
TGTGGCAAATTGATACAAGGTTTGTGGTTGACTACCGCAATAGTGATATATGCCAGAATCTGGAGGTCTTGAGCCAATCTTTTCGACGCATGCCATGAGTGCTGACCCCAAATGTTTTCCATAGGTGGGACAGCCAATCTGATCAGAAACGACCGCGAGTTGCCTTCCCGCCTTTGCCATAGAGAGCATCGTCTTCAGAAAGTTATGACCGTACTCACTAAAAACCCAAGAGGTTCTGATGATAAGATATTTACTCCTTATGTTTTTTATGGCCAGCTCACCATTGAGCTTCGATTCTGCATAAACGCTTAGAGGTAATGTGGGATCGTTTTCTGTGTATGTTTTTGACGAAGCTCCGTCAAAAACATAATTCGTTGACAAATGAATTAACCACGCATCTAGCTGATTGCAGGTTACGGCTATGTTTTCGACTGCAGCGTGGTTAATTAGGTGCGCCAAATTAGGCATGCTTTCTGCCTGATCAACGCGGGTAAAAGCCGCCAGATTGATAACGATGTCTGGAGTTCTTGAAGAAATCGCTTGGCTGGTCGTTTTAAAATCGGTAATATCGAGTTGTTCCTTAGGCAGGTAGATCAAGTCATTTACTGTCTTTTTAAATTGATCACGCAGACACAAGCCTAACTGACCCCCACTTCCCAAAACCAAGATCTTCATTGATCGATATCAGCCAAAATCGGCGCGTTTGCGTCCTTCACCGAGAGGATCGGGCTATCATTAGGCCACTCAATCGCCAAATCTGGATCGCTCCATAATATTGTATGCTCATCGTCAGGGACGTAATAGCTAGTGCATTTATATTCGAAATCGGCTCTTTCCGACAATACCAAAAATCCGTGGGCAAAACCGGGGGGCACCCAGACCTGTTTTTTGTTCCTATCGGATAAAATTGTCGCGTCCCAATGGGCATAGGTAGGTGACTCTTTTCTGATGTCAACAACAACATCAAAGACTTCCCCTTCAACGACTCTGACAAGCCGACCTTGAGGGAAACACTTCTGGAAATGAAGGCCTCTAAGCACGCCAAAAGAAGATCGGGACAGATTGTCCTGCACAAATGGCGATGTAATTCCCATCATCGCTGTGTAACGCTCTTGATGGAACGTTTCCATAAAAAAACCCCGATGATCGGAATGCACCGTAGGCTCAATTATTAAGCATCCGTCGAGTATCGAATTAGTAACTTTCATCTCCCTCGGCCTGCCACTTCAAGCAGATATTGCCCATATGCCGTGGATGGGACTCTATGCGCCAGCTCTAACAAAACATCAACTCCAATCCACCCTTTCAAAAAAGCAATCTCTTCCAAGCAAGCAATCTTCAGTCCTTGACGCTGTTCCACTGTATGAACAAAATGACCAGCATTTAAAAGATTGTCGTGCGTTCCTGTATCCAACCAAGCAAAGCCACGTCCCAACAGTTTCAAACGCAACTTGCCCCGATCGAGGTATTCCTTGTTCACATCCGTTATCTCAAGCTCTCCTCGAGCCGACGGAGCAATCGATTTAGCTATGGACACTACATCATTATCATAAAAATATAAGCCAGTTATTGCCCAATTACTTTTTGGTGTTTTAGGTTTCTCGATAATTGAGGCAACCTCCCCACCTTCTGTAAATTCAGCAACTCCAAAGCGCTCCGGATCACTGACGTGGTAACCAAATAAAGTTGCTCCACTGTCATAACTGCTCGCCACCATCAGATATTCAGAGAATTGGTGCCCATAAAAGATATTATCTCCTAATACTAAAGTAACGTTGTCTTGACCAATAAATGCGTCGCCAATAATAAATGCTTGAGCGATCCCCTCTGGTCTGTCTTGAACTGCGTAACTGAGAGTCAGACCAAATTGATGGCCGTCACCGAGGAGTTTTTTAAAAAGTGGCATATCAACGGGTGTCGCGATAATAAGAATTTCTCTAATCCCTGCAAGCATGAGCACCGATAGCGGATAATATATCATGGGTTTGTCGTATATGGGCAGGAGCTGCTTTGACAACCCCTGCGTTATTGGGAAAAGCCGCTGGCCCGTTCCACCTGCAAGCACAATTCCTTTAAACTTCGGCCCCATTATCCATTGACCTCAAGCGATGTAATTCATTCGTCCGTTAGGCATGTCTTCCCACCAAACCTCGTTTTCAATGTACCATTTGACTGTTTTTCGAAGACCATTAGCAAATGAGAACTTTGGCATCCACTGAAGTTGGCTTGTAATTTTGTTACTATTCATCGCATATCGCTCGTCATGCCCGGGCCGATCCGCTACAAACTCAATCAGTTCGCTGTGTTTTGTGGTCTTTTTGTGCTTGCCATTCGCCAATTCATCAAGTAAGTCGCAAATCGCCAATACAACGTCAATGTTGCTCAGTTGATTAGATCCACTAATATTAAATGTCTCACCAGTGATTCCGTCAGTTATGATTTGCAATAACGCTTGAGCATGATCGTCTACGTAAATCCAATCTCTGATCTGAGCACCGTCACCATAGATTGAAATTGGCATGCCATGCAGAGCCTTGACGATGACGTTTGGAATAAGTTTCTCAGGAAATTGAAAAGGTCCATAATTATTTGAGCAATGAGACAATGTAATTGGAAGCCCATAAGTTCTCGCCCATGCTCTAACCAGATGATCGCCTCCAGCTTTGCTAGCAGAATAGGGCGACGATGGAGAATATCGATCACCATCAACTGCTGCAGTTTTCTTTTGTGATTGATCACCATATACCTCATCTGAGGATACATGATGAAAACGGAAAAGCTCTTTGTCGTAATCGCTTAATGACTGAAAATAAAAGCGACACGCCTCCAGCAAATTGAAAGTACCCATAACATTCGTGTCAATGAAGACATCTGGCGACTCTATTGAGCGATCCACGTGAGTCTCCGCGGCTAAATTCAAAACCACGTTTGGCTTGAAATCGTTCAACAAAAGGGCCATCAAATCACGGTCACCAATATCAGCGTGAGAAAATCTGTAGCGCAGATGCTGGTCTGCGCTGGCGAGTGATTTCAAGTTGCCAGCGTAAGTTAATTTATCCACGTTTAGTATGGTATGGTTAGTATTAGCAATCCAGTTACGGATCACAGCGCTCCCGATGAATCCTGCTCCCCCAGTTACCAAGATCCTCATGACTTAGTGATGACCTGCAAAAACCATCGGAATTCATGCGAAATCCAAGTCGCGGAAATCGATACACAAGAAAAAAATTCCCTGAGGAATATAAAAAACGCGGTTGCTATCCAGAAAATAGGGCTATGTATTGATCCCTCACTATATCCCAAGTGTACCTCCTTAAAGCAATTTCTCTGATTTCGCTTCCCATGGTATCGCGCCCATCGAAATCCGCTATAATTTTTTCTAATTGTTCAGAGTCAGAAAAAAATAAGCCTGAGCCCTCAAGCGATACCCGATTATACTTGCAATCGTAGGCTATGACAGGTTTTCCAAAATGCATAATCTCTACCAAGGAGGGATTAGTGCCTCCGGCTGAGTGTCCATGGACATAAAAATCACAGTGCGCCCTATATGCCCATAGTAACTCTATGTCATAACTCGGCTCTAACAAATTCATATTCGTTAATTTGCCATATTTTGCTAACAGTTGTGTACCATACTGTGTGGTGTTCCAATTACCAATGAAAATTAGTCTTTGTGAGCTTTTCGAAAATGCCTCTAGGATGACGTGAACATTATTTTCTGGTTCCACTCTGCAAATTGCCAGCGCGTATTTAGCTTCGATATCTAGATTTTGATACTTCTTTTTATCCGTTTGAATATTGAACGCATGATCCCCACCGTACGCAATTGTGACGCAGTCTCTTTTGTAACGTGCAAGAACATAATTTGCGATAATTTCGTTATCTGCAATGACGTTATGAGAGTATTTGACTGCCAGAGCCTCGCTAATTCTGAGAAACCATGAAGCTAAGCCTTTCCATTTGGAGCGACTCCATTCTAACCCGTCAATGTTAGTAACAATCTGAACTTTAGGATAAAGAAGGCGAATGAGCGGCATAATGATTGCGCCTGAGGTGCCCAATACCAGAAAATTTCGATGACCTGTCGCAATCCCATGAAGCATTGATAGAGAATCATAAAAAATACTGGCAACTCCATTCGCGGAAAGGGGCAAATAGACTAATTCTGCGCCATGATATTGGTTGATGCGTTTCTTGTAGTGATTCCCAGAGCAGTAAACGGTAAATGTTAGTGATTCCTCCTTGATCAAGTTTTCTACCAAGGTCTCAAAGCCTCCGTATGATGCTGGCACGCCGACGGAACCGACAACAGCCAACCTAACTTTAGATGTCATGCTTCTTTGTATCCCAACGTGTTTCTACCATCCTGAGAATCAAACTATTCGCTCTGTGACGGTAACTCTCGGACGAGAAGCGACTAGCAACCGACCTTGCTTGTCTCGAATAGTCACGCCATAGCGGCAGATCAGTCTGTAGCTTATGAATAAAATTGACGATAGTTTTTGTATCTCTCGAGTCAACCGCCAGCCCTGTGCCGGGATCGAAGTACTCCATATGGCCGCCCTCCGGCGGGACGACACACGGGCAACCGGCAGACATACCCTCCAGAATGGTTAAACCGAAACTCTCGATACAATCTGGCGAGACCGACAAATTCAACAGAATAAACGCTTTTAAATAACAGTCCTGTAAGTTATCGACCCTAGACAACATGGTAAGGTTTTTCGGAACAGCTGTATCACTCTTAAAACGACATAATTCAGTTGGTTCACAATTTAGAATAGCTTGAAATGATGTTTCTGGCAAACACTCAGCAATTTTGATTAATTGGAAAATGCCCTTGTATTTTTTTAATGACCCCACGAACAAAATGTTTTTATATTTCAATTTTTTTGAATCATTGATACAACTGACCGCCTTAAAATCTGAACGTAATCCATTGGGTAGAATCGTGATGTTGCACCGCCGAAAATTGTAGTGATCAAGCAACATTTTTGACACGACGAGCACTTCATCGGCCGCATGACTTATGACCAGCTGGGTAATATTTTTTGTAAAAAACTTGTTGCGGGAAAGTTCATGGACATACGAGACGGTTAAAGCACCCATCAATCTCCCCGCGATCATCGAGGATAAACTCAGTATAGTGTTGTTGATGACCACTACTCTCTCTCCCAAACAGCGGCTTTTAACGCATTGTGCTAATACTATAAAAAAGATTTGTAATTGAGCCGCCAGAAAAGCCAGAAGTTTAAGGCCTTTTTGACCAACTCTCGGGTACCAAAAAAAACTCATGCTTCCCAAATTAGATCGCAAAAAACCATCTAAAGAGTTCGTAACGATGGTTAGCGAACTAGCTTGAATAGTATCTATGGCGCATAGATCTGCCAGCACCCTAGGGCTACCACTAAAATCATTCATTAGATGAACGGCTATAAAGCGGGTTCTTTTTATTTTCATCTCACACCATCTAACCATAAATCTTTCGCGATGAATTGCAGATGATTTAACAAACTGGGCGCCCGGCCGCCCGTGAATGTCAAACCCAAAAATTCACGACATTTTAAACTGTCTTATTATATAAAACTCTTTTTAAACTCTGTTGAGTTGTATTGATAAACACATAAATTGAGCATAGACGGGATCGCAAACATTGGAAAATCATCTCGACTTACTACACCTCATCATTTTTTTTGAGTGTGGATAACAACGCTGGCCAAGAATACCGCTCTTGCAGATGTTTTGATCTGATATCATCGCCTAGAACAAACGCAGGATTAATTGACGTTTCTAAACCTTGAGCAAAGGCCTTAGCAGTCAATTGATCAACGTAAGTAATTGCAAAATCAAGTCCTAATTCGCAAGTAGCTGTTTTTACTCGCGTTTTATTACTGAACGCAACAACCCTGCAACCACAAGCCACTGCCTCCAGAATTGTTTGGCCAAAAGGCTCATAAGTTGATGGCATCACAAATGTGTCACAAGCTTGGTAATAATCCTCGACCAAATTCGTCGGGGCTACAAAAATGACTCTTTGATTCAAGCCCAGTTTGACTACCTGCTCTTGAAGATACTTTTTTTGTTGACCCTCGCCCACAAGAACTGCAATGCAATATGATGGCAGAAATGACATGGCTTCGATGAAAAAATGAATTCCTTTGGCTTTAACAAAACGTCCGACGAACAAAAAAAGTTTCTCTTTTTGAGGTAACCCAAGCTGTTTTCTCAGATTCTCTTGCTTTACAGAAGAGGCAATCGCAAAGCGACACCAATCCAAGCCTGGTTCGACTTTTTGTACCCGCTTATTATTTCGATGTTGACCCAGACTGCTCCTCACTTGTTCGCGCATAAACGAGCTAAACACGTAAACCTTACTTTGCTCAAAAGCCCTTTTTTGGAGCAGTTTATCAACTTTAAATCTGAGCAATCCAACCGATCTAAACACAATATTAGTATTCTCCAGCTCTTCACGGCCTTGCTTGTCGGTTAACGAGGGGACGATATATGAAATGTTCCGAAACCCAGCCTTGTGTGCTGCCAAAACATGCAAATGATGTCTTGCAATTACTAAGGCCTCAGGATATAACTTTAATAGCTCTCGATATTTGGATAATAAAAGCTTTCCTCCGTAAAAAAGGCTGGCAGGTTTCTTTAGGCGAGCTAGAAGAGTCTCGTCTGAGTAAGTGATAATACTGACTTGAGAGGGCAGATTTCTAAACGTTTTGTTATTCTCATTTGTCGCTTGATCTCCCGAGACTATGATCACCTGATCGCCAGAATTTGTCGCCTCGATGGCCAACTCTCTCACTGCGTTTTCAACCCCACCGATACCCAAATAATGTCCACGAACACCAAAAACTATCATGGTGTGCCCGACTCAACGAACGATGGGTACTCATTGACAATTTCAAATAACTTTTCCCACATCAGTCGAGATTCACGACGATGATCGGCTGCCCTTTTGTGAATTCGATTTATAACCGAGTTGTTTTGTGTAAGGCAGAGAGCTATGGTTTCTGTTAACTCATGATTTTTAACATTTGGGGTTAAAAGCAAATCATCTACGCCATACTCAGCATACAATGTAAAGTATTTATGACTCCAACCAGTTGCCAGGCATGCCAAACCCTGCGACAAAGCGCTGACGCAGCCGTGATATCGAGAGCAGAAAACTATCCTGGACGAGCCGATCACTTTTTTTATATCAAGCGCATCTAATTGATCGAGGACATGGATCGGAGACGCTAATGAAGAATTAATGTGTGAAATCAATTTTTTGTCTTCATCACCCGAGTGGTTTAGAAAGAATGGGGAAAGACCGAACTCGCGATAAAGTCCTATCAAATCAATGAGTAATTCTGGGTAGCGCCTGACCCAACGAGAATCCGGATTCCGAAATGAAATCATATTGCTATTTGGAATGATGCAAGCGGCGCTTCTTGGCAGCTCATAAGCACCAAATTTTTGGGGTTGAAGGTCAATAGTAAAATCAGGAAATTTAACGAGTGTAGGCATCGGCCCCGTTATCGCTTCAATGTATTTGAGAGAAATCTCGTCTCGCGCGCAAATCAGTGCAGCCTTGTGGAAGTGTTTCCTGATCCTTTCGCGATTAGCAGTATTGGTAAATGGGCCGAATGCTTGCGGGAGAAAGACATAAGGCTTACCCCTTTTACTAAACCTATGAAGTTCGTTAACGAGGTGATAAATTCGGGTTTGGGCTTTCCATTGATCACTGTATGAGAACCCAGCGGCGTCAATGACCATGTCAATATCTGCTTCCGTAACCACGCCCAGTTTAAAAAACAGCTTTCGGAAAAATTTTGGAATGTAGTCACATAGGGCATTTACATCTAACCACCCCTTTCGAAATGAGACCTTCCTATATGCGGGAATTGCCCGCACATCAGCGGCTAGAGTTTTACTGGAAGTGCACAGCGCAAAGCTAGCCTCGGGAAACTCGCGCCGCAAAACATCGATGCAAGCTAGCAACATCAATTTTGCGCCTTTGTTTTGAAATTCAACCCCCTTCAATTCAATTATCACAAGCTATTAGCCTAAGGTCACGTCTGAGGGAGCTTTCTTGGCGGAATATGGCACAAGGGAGTCAATATCAGGGTACCCCAAAGCTATAAGCATGATCGGCCTGTGAAAAATTTCGAGTTTGAGTTTGCTAGCCATAAGCTTCTCATGACGATCTATGTCTGGCCAATTGATACTGCACGATTTAAGACCCAAAGTTTCCAACGCTAGTTGGAACTGCATAGCCGCCAATGAGGCATCGATGTATATAATATGACGATCTTTTTCGAAAGGATACGCTGACAAATCACCCACTAAAACTGCGATACAACGGAAATTTTTGGAAAATCCAGCTGTACCCATTGGAATGCCGCCGATCTGAGCAGCCTCGTCTGCTTTATCAAAAATGTAAAATTTGAATGGTTGTCTGTTGCATGCACTCGGAGCGGTCATTGCCACGGAGATAGCTTTGTCAATCAGTTCTCTAGGAACATCAATTGGCGCAAAGGAGCGTACTGAGTGTCTTTGTGCACAAAGTCTTTCAAAATCATCAAAAGACACAGGCACGTTTATCAGAGACGAAACAGAAAACGGTTTGTGGTCCAGCTTTCCCGATGCATGAGGGATCATAGGCAGGCAATCAATAAATACTTGTTCCGCTTGTCGGATTGAGGGGGTTGAGGTGACCGTGCGAAAATATTCTTGTAAAACACTGGTAGCCCAAATTCTCTCGGAGCTGAGCAAAGCATCCTCGGCAAGGCAGTATTTAAAATAATCGACTGTTTCGGCGATGTACCCCTCCCCGAATACCTCTCGCCGAGGTTTCATCACCAAACCCTTCTCAAGCCTATGTATGTTTCTGCGCAATATGAAACTGCTCGGTGAAGATCCGACCCTGCCAAATAAATATCTTCGTCGTGCGTTTATGACCGCATACATCTCGCGAGTGAATTCACTGCTCCAAAATAGGTAGTATAGTCGAGTCAAGACGGTCGTTCGGGAAGCAAAATGTATAAGCTTACAATCAAACCAATAAAGAAGATCTTTCAATCTAGTAATAGTTTTTCGATCTAAAACATGCTTAAGAAATTTTTTAATCGTTAGATTCAAAGTGATAACTAACCTCGGATACTTGTTATGCGATAGCGAAAAACTCGATAGGGTATCAGGAACGATGACGATACAATCCGAGCCATTGGTCTGAGGTCTCTATGACAGAATAAAATTACGAAACTTGATACAGAATAACTTAACAGAGTTGCATATGCTGCACCGACTAACCCGCACAGCGGTATTAAAATTAAATTTAACACTACGTTTAAAACCGCGCCAGAAACCTGACTAAGTGCGGACAACTTTAACAGATTCTCAGCTATCAACCACTTGCTTAGCAATGTCCTCATGAAAACAAACACACCAGCCCAAATGTGTATCACCAACACATCCGCGGCATCCGAATAGTCGCTACCAAAAATTCCAATTACCAACCAAGAGGCACAGAGACTCGTGGCAAAACCTACAAATATGGCTGTTATAAAAAGAGAATCATTAAGAATCTGAAGTTCTTTTCGGTATACCTCCGCGTCGATTGATTTTTTTTTAATAAGTTCAGGAAAGTAGGAAGTCACTATTGCAGCTGGCAGGAAATACCATACCTCAGATAGCTTCGCTGCGGCAGCATACACACCAACCGACTCCTCACTCAAAAAGATCCCCAGCATGACTTGGTCTATCTTTAGATAAATAATCGCGGCTATTCCAGATACTCCCAACCAAAAACCTTTTCTTAAAAGTCTGTTACATTCATCCCAAGATGCACGGAGTTTGAGAATGCCCTCAGCCAATCGGTCATAAAGGCCAATGAAGAGCGCAGCGGTGACAAAAATTTCTGCACAGTTTATGTAAATAAATGCCTCAAAACCAGCATTGCCAGCCACTGCAATCACTTTCGCAGCGCAGAAGATGACCAAAACAAACGAGCGCAATTTGACTGAATAACTATTTGCAACATGTGCTTGAAGCCAGAAATCGACGACCAGTGCAGCATTAAATATCCCGGCTGTGACCAATACGATGAGAAGCATTGGCTGTTCCATAAAATAAGTTCCGATGAAACTGACAATACTAGCAACTGACAGGCCGAATATTAGCCTTATCATAATGGCTGAGCCGACTATAACCTGAGTATCAGTCGGCCTGTTGATTAACTCTCGGCTGACCACGCTATTAAGTCCGAAAGACATAAAAGGGTAAACCAAAGACGAGAGTGCGAGTAGAAAACTTAGTTTGCCAAAATCACCTGGCATAAGATGACGAGCTATCAATAAAGTAACGCAAAAGTTTAGTGATACTGCGACTATTTTTTCCACAGCCAGCCATACGGCACTTGACATAGGTTTTTGCGTTCTCAGATTTGTTACCCTGCTAGCTAAAGATCGATTAAGTAAGTGCGCGCTGAAGATTTATTTGCTCGCCCAGAAACATGTGATTCCTTAAGTATTTTGATTATTGTTAGTTGCCAAGGCTTAGGCTCACATTGCATCATTATGACAGATTGTTCATTAGATGAACAAATTGTCCAATAATTTTTCTGCAGGTAAAGTTTATATCGACAAAAAAAAACGGGGCACAAGGCCCCGTTTCAGTAAGGATGTTAGAAATTAGTCTGTAATACCATCCGTTACGGTCAGAGCCAGTCTGTCGTCTGCGGAGGTAACTTTATAAGCCGCATAAACGTTAACTGAAGCAGCCGCTGCGTTAACAGTTAAGGCTACCTGTGCTCTTCCAGATGTCACTCCCGCTGCGGTTAGGCACGTGTTCACGGCGGAGGATACACTGGTCAATGTCTTAGCTCCAGCTGAGCCTAGTGCACATTCAGCCGATGTGGTACCTCCTTGGGTAGCGGTCATAGTAATATCACCCGCAGTTGTCCCCGAGTTGGTTACCCAAACAAACTGTTCGATGTTTGAACCCACCGGATACGCCTGAATAGTGCTAGTCGAACCGTTCAATGTCCAAGCACCTGCTGAGGTACCAGCCGCTGCCAACGTCTCAGAACCAGCAACATCATTGGCATCAATGGCATTGTTGAGGTCAGTACCAGAGTCGATATACGTCATGCTCGCTGCCATGGTGTAAGCCCCTGGAGTGAGTGCTGGTGCTGTTGTGGTCAAGGCAGCGTTGGCTGTCGCATCAATTGTAAGAACCACATTTCCAAAGTCACCTGAAGCGCAAGTAATAGTTATGGACGACCCATCAGCCGCAAAAGTCTCAGTCGCAGCGTTGGTGGCACATGTTGCTACAGCAGCAGTGTTCTGCAGGCCCGCGGTACTGGTATCGCTATCGACGAGATAGCTAAAGTCGCCAGACACCACCACCGTAACTACTTCATCAGTGGCTTGTGCGGCAGCGGTCATTGCCGGGGTTGCACCAGCGATCGCCACAGTAGTGGCCTCGTCCAGATCTATTGTGAGAATGTCTTGGTCTCTGATAGTGCCTTGAGTAGAGTTGAACAAAGAGCGGGTAGGCGATGCAGTTACGTCGATCTCACCATTCAGCAACGCTGTCTGTGAGCTTGCAGAAGCATCAATAGAGTACTGATCTCCGAAGTAGAGAATCGCATTAGCGTCGTCAGTTGTTGCTGCAGTCCCGGCAAGGTCAGCAATAGCAGTTTCGCCACCATCTAAAGCAGTTACTCCGTTTGAAAGAGTAGCTGAATAGGTGCCAGTCAATGTGCCAGCTGCTGCTACAGTTGGCCCATCAAATGTCAGTGTGCCCAGCGAAAAAGGAACGCCGATTGTTGTGTTCAAAGTAGCCCTGGTGTTAGCACACTCGGTAGCGTTGGTACCTGAATTGTTCGCACTAGTAACAGCATCAGTGGAATTAGCCACCCTGTAAGTAGCACTGTTTGCCGTGTTTGAGATGAGCCCAAGCGTTACAACACCGCCGTTTTCCGTTGCAGTGCCAGCTATCGTTGCAGGGGTATTAGCTTCGTTAGAACAAGCCTTGTAAGCAGTAATGGAAGATCCTGGCGTAAATGTGCTAAGGAAATTTGACGAAAATGCAAGTGTAATCAAGTCGTCTTTAGCATACTCTGCACCCATTGTAGCGGTGATGGTTGGAGCGTTAAATGAAGTAGCACTCGCAGAACCCTCCGCCGAAAACGCACCGTCTGCGTGTGTCCAGTCGAACGTTGGCGTGGCCATTGCTCCAGAGGCAACCACAGCTAGTCCGACCGCTGACGCCAGTTTGGTTTTTTTAGATAACATAATTTCTAGTCCTTTAAATCTAATTTCATGAAATATAACAATTGCCCAGACTTATAACCTAGCTAAGTTAGTCTACGGCGAGCCTCTTAGGGTGTTCAAAGGCAGTGAGCCTGCGGAACCACAACTAAGACACCGGAAATGATACACCAACCTGGCGGCTTGTCAACTACCCGATCACAACTCGTGCTATTTGGTATCAAAGATGTCACAAGGTCCTTTTCGGACATGATCTAGGGTATACCTTGGGTAATGGGATGGTCACTATTCAATGATGACAGTTCATATTATAACTTTCGATAGGGTCTGGCTTAACGGGCAATATCTATTTCAGCAGCAAAGAACTTAAGCCCCCGACGAAAATCATCTCGAATCTTTTCCCATTGCTCTAGATCCGGGATCACCTTTGGAGTTACCATCATGATCAACTCCGTTCGGTCATTGCTGTTTTGTTTTGATTTGAAGAGATTGCCAAGCAAGGGAATCTTGGAAACAACCGGAGCACCACTGCCGCCTTTGCTAAAATTCTCGCTAATAAGCCCCGCTAGCATAATGGTCTGACCACTTTTCGCGAGCACCTCGGTCGAGATAGACCTCTCAAAGATATCTGGATTACCCCCGGCGCCAGAACTGTTAGGCACGGTATTAGAAATTTCTTGGTCTATACTCAAAGACACTATTCCCTGGGCATTGACGGTCGGCGTTACTGATACGTTAACTCCCGTCTTTCGATATTCAGAGCTTGTGGTTTGCCGTTCGCCTCCTATGGGATCCTGGGTCGTCTGACCGACAACAGAAATGTCAGACCCTACTGAAATCGATGCAGCAACTCCATCTCTCACAAGTAGAGAGGGGTTTGACATAACATTTACAAGACTGTTTGTCGCCAAAAAGTTCCCATTAACAGGGCCCTCTTTTCCGTTGATTATAAATCCCAAACCACCTACGCTGGATGCCCCGAACGCTCCTTGCGTGGTGGCTTTAAACTCTCCTTGCGTGAGCGCCCACTCAACCCCAAATTTGAATTCATCTTTAAGACTCACCTCCGCTATGAGGATGTCGAGTAAGACTTGTTTCGGCATCGTATCCAGCTCATCAAGAAGCGGCATCAGTGCTCGGTACTGACTGCCCGTGGTGTGAAAAATGAGGGCATTTGCTCGCTCATCTACCACCATCCTCAAGTCTTCTCTTGAAATGGCCGTTGAGCGATCCGCTGAAGGCGCATTTCCGGTTGAGTTTTGCGCCCGTCCGCGCCCCGAATCAAGGGAATCAATACCGAGTAGTTGGCTTATACTTTTCCCCAAATCCAAAGCTCTCGCATATTTCGGGTGATATAGGAAGTACTGAGCATTGGTGCCCTGAGCAGGCTTGTCGATTACGGAGGCCCAGTAACTTACTCGATCCAAAAATTTCTGATTGACAGAAAAAACTGCAACGGCTCCAAGCTGGCGAAGAGGCACGAGCACTACATTTTTCTGCGAGGGAGACCCGACTGCAACCTCAATTCCCTCATTGGCAAGCAGGACCGATACATCTCTCGTAAAATCTTCCGGCGTCAGAAAGTTTAGCTTCGTTAAGCCAATAAATTGACTCCGAGTTGCGGGGGTATCTAAAAGCTTAACCAGTTCTAAGGCTCGCAGAATATTTTCTCGATCCCCCTCAATAAAAATTACACTCTGATCAAAGTCTGGCGTAATCTTGGCATCAATAAAATTATTTAATATTCTTTCTGACGAAATTTTAATTCCGTATTGAAGTGGGACCACCTGCTGAATGACTTTTACCGTATCCGGAACATCAGTTGGGCTACCCCCGATGGCTATTACCACATCAGATTGAGTCCCCCCGCCCTTTTGGGTGTGTAAAAAAAATGTTTGATTGCCGTGCGATATCTGGATTTTTCGTTTTAGAAAAAGTTCACTAACCAGGTTAAACAATTCCTTTGGGCTTACAGCATTTTTCAAGCTGAGGGTCACATCACCGGAGATCTCGATACTGCTGTCGCTCAACGTCTCATCCAAGATATAATTGACATCCAGTAGTTCACCAAAAATATAGTGGATAAAATCATCTATCGGCATCTGGTCGGCCGTGACCTGCAATTCAGTATCTTCCGAAAATAGATCCCCAAGAAGTGTCGTGCTACGCAAAGATGATTTGGGCCATGCTATTGGCGCCAACTTTTGCATCGAACTGACGACATCACCGTTACCATTATTGTTGAAATCAATCTGATCAGAAGAAAATTTATCTCCCCGTGACATTGGTTTATCAGATTCATCCGCCTCCAGGAAAGAAGGATCCAAGACCGCGGGACTCCTCACTTCAAAGTCATGATTAGGGTTCAGATTCCCATTGTTTACGCAACCTGACAGCATTTGCATGAACAGTAGGATGAGGAGGCCCTCAAGTAAAAAACTCCGCTTCACGCTTAAATATTTCTCCATATCTCCACTTTCGCACCGATGCATACCCGAGTGTTATCAAGGCAAAATCCTAGAAACCGACGGTGCATGATACAGTAAGATCCGTGTCAGGGCTAAATTCTGCTCTCAGTCTCGTCTATCAAACATCTTCAACATGATCTCGCCATCAAGCTTGGATAAGATTTTGATAGCATCCATCTTAATGTCTGTGACTGTGAATTCATCAGTCTGATCTCCGGGACGAACATTGATGCGGGTTTTGATTCCAGTGGCACGCTCAACGCACTCGAGGACTGCAAACAGCTCATCTCCTCGCAAAACTGCCACCAATCGGTAGCTAGCTTTTTCAGCGCTCCAAAAACCCTTGTCAATATCTATGTTATCAGTTTCCTCCGAAGTTAATGAATCTAATCCTACGCTGGTTGGGTCAAGTTTGGCTCCTGATGAATCCATTTGAGTGCTGAAGCCATGCAGTTTTTCGAGGTAAATTTGGTAACGCTCGTCATGCAACCTTTGCACTGAGACTTTTTTATTCGATGGCTCGATACCTCTAGTAAATTCGATCTGCTTCGAAGGATTCAGTCGGTTACTCACATCAATAATAATAAGCATTACCATCGCAAAAAAAATTGGAATTAACCTCGTATCTGAGATGTAGTTTAAGCAAATTTGTCTAAACTGTTTTAGTGTTTCCATCCAAGCCTCGACTATTCCACCACGCTGTCATCAGCGCGGGATCCATTTCTCAATGAGGCATAAACTGCTTCCGAAATGGCAAAAAATTCTAGCGTCAGGTCACCGCTAACATTTCCTAATGAATCGTTTCCAGCCACAAAGCGCGACCGCCACTCCAATTGATCGATCACTTGAGGAATTTGAAATAGATCCCAAAAGGTTTTAATCACGTCCTTCGTGCTACCTGAATATTTTATAGAAGCCCTCAGTGATCGGACGACTCCGTTTTCTGAATCAAAAACCCAGTTAAATCCCTCAATCTTTACTGAATTTTTTTCAAACATGTTTTCAATTTGTTTTTGAACCGACAACTTAATAGTTTCTTGATTGAGAAAAAACAACTGCGTGAGCGTTTGCATGTCACTCTCTATTTCGGTCAACTGCGACCGCAGGTTCTCGTGATTCGCTATGACAGAAGACAGCTTGGATAGTTTTAAATTTTTAGCTTGAAGTTCTTCTAGGATTTCGTTTTGCCATGTCCATAAGGGAAAAATAACAAATTTGAGAATTACAATAGCAGCCAACGTTGCCAAAAGATTAGTGCGAGACAGCAGTTCAACTCTCATCTCGCACTCCCAGATCGGATTCGGCAGTATCCACAGTCTCTTTTTCTCTATGGGTACCGTTTATCAAAGGTGATGGACTTGAGGTTTTGCTTGACACATCGTGCCCCTCATTCAAAGCAAATACCGTTTTAATAGCAAATTGTTGATTACTCCTAAGTTGACGAACAGGAGTCGCATACTCCGCAGAAGCGATTCGGGAATCCTCAGTGAGCATGGCTAACACGTCGCTTGCACGTTCAGCCAAAGCATAGAAAGTAACCTCAGCCTCCGATACGCTGATACTCGTTACCGCAACGCCTTCTGCGCTCAAATCTAAAAATACATCCCAAGCCATCCATGATGGCGCAATCGATGCTAGTGGCTCACTCAACTGCTGCATTAGTTGACGACTACCAAGAAGTTTCTGTCGCGAATTGAGTGCAAGTTCAGCCTGGCTAGTTAAATGATCGATTCGGTGATCTATCCATTGGGAAGAACTCCAAAGGTAGATTGAAACGATCATGATATAAGAGGTCAATAAGGTCGCTCCGAGTCGAAAAGCTTTCGGCCATGGGTAGGCCCTAATAAAGCTAAGCTTAGGTCGCAAAAAAAAGCGTAGCGGATCTCTCAAAATGACTCGCTTAAGCCCAGCTAGCATCACTTCAAGTGTCTCAAACTCAGTGAGGACTTGCCAAGAATCGCTGCCAAACCCAATCAACTCTTTAAACTTTTTGCCATTGCTGACACCGGCACTCGCGTCCTCCGCAACATAAACACTTGACACCAAACCACCCGCGCCAACCATCACATCAACTTTTTTATCCAACCTCGAGATTGTGGATGGTTTAGAACCCGACATGACGGCTATGCAGGCGGTTTCTGGGACTAAAAACCATGGGCGGTTTTTAATCTTGTTTAGAAA
The DNA here is from genome assembly GCA_902557735.1 of Porticoccaceae bacterium. Classification (GTDB taxonomy): domain Bacteria; phylum Pseudomonadota; class Gammaproteobacteria; order Pseudomonadales; family Porticoccaceae; genus TMED48. The sequence goes on along the minus strand of CACEBC010000021.1, from coordinate 11,042 downwards.
ATCTGATTTGACGACCCAATTCGTGACGCGGTGTGATTGATCGGAAAGTCTCTCGATTGAAAAAAATCTTTGCCCTTGATAAGGGAATGACCAATGCTCATTCTTTAAAACCAATTTTAGATCGTTAACATCACCAATGGGATAATCCTGAACAGACTCAAAATAATGCTCCCTCGCCACGATGATAACTTTTTTAGCCCTAGAATCGTTGCCACATTGGTTTAATTGAATTGCTCCCTGCCCTAGTTCCAAATCAAAAAGTCGATTGCACCAAAAACCAATTCGAGCGACGAGAATCCCTTTTAAACGTTCCATAAGTCCTATGGAAAACACATTTCCCTGCTCCATGTCCAATAGACTCCAAGTGCTGAGGGCAAATAATCTGCTATTTCAAAACAATATCAGATTTTTGAATGGCTGATAAACAAAAAACGTAATAATGTCATCACCAAGCGATAGTTAATTGCCTCGTTGTAGCATCATAAAGGGCGGCGTTGATTTGGCCCTTAACGATACAACCATCGAGTCAGTCCAGCTGACGTAACCATCTTCGTAAGACGCAGTTATTATTCTATCTGGTGAATCAAACGTTGTGATCTCTTCGGAGTGAAGTTTTTTTGGTAAAAGATTTATTTTTTCTACCGGGGCATCTTTTGTCACGGCTCGGAGAGCAACAATTTGGTCAACCAACCCCGCTTCAAAAATTTGTGAAAGCAGTTTCGTCGGTGAATTGAAAGGGTTTACAGCACTTGGAGAACGCAAATTTGAGATGTCTCTCAAGGACCCGGATAACACCGGATCGTCTTCGAAAACCCACTTAATTACATGCTCTGTCTGAGCAAAACCATCGAGGTACTTATATCCATTTGAGTGTGTGTGTGGCTCCTTGTCACCAACAATCCAACTGCGAGCATCTGGATCTTGAGTGTCTTGCCATATACCTAAGTAACGGTCGATTTTACTGTCACTCAACCCTTTTTGCTCTAGCAGAATCCTCCAAAGCACATGACCGGGAAACAACTGAGGCAATAAACCGTTCAAATCTTGTATTGAAATGGAAGTATTTCCCCGCCAGGCTATCTTTTCTCCGTGAAAGTTCATACGACTTTTTATTTTTCGCAGCTCCTCTGGGGCATTTCCATCCAATGCTGTTACGGTCTCAGACAATTGTAGAAAAATAGCCTCGTTCATTGCACTGTAAGTTTTAAGCTCTGCAGTAACGCGGTGCTCAATGTCGAGCGCGATGGACGCCTGGTCTCTGGCCGTTTCGGAAAAACCGATGGCTAGCATAGAAATGACCATACCAATCATCAATATCTGCAAGAGAGCTACTCCCGATTGTCGGGTGTGCGAACAAAAACTTTTGTCTCCATCATTCAGCACAACACTGCTCCCCAAAGCCAAGTGTTTCTCCACTCTCACCACGTCTGCGAGCGCGTGTCCCTGAGTACCTCGACACCAAACTTCCTTTCTCCGCTGACATAAGCGAAAGGATTTCGTATGGTCCATCCGCCCCTGCGAAGACAAGCCTTGTTTTAAGCGGGGACAGAGCAGTTTCAAACCCATCATATGTCGAAGACCAGCCAGCTGGCAAAGGTGGCTTGCCGTCTGCACCAAATTTGTCTCGGACAGAGGACCATCCGAAGAATTCAAACCTGGGATTCCTGAGATCACTCATTAAAACTAAAGGCTCAGAAAAGACAAGCGATTGACTGGTAGAACGCAACACATCCTCATCCATAGGTGATTCCTCATAAAGCAAATCAAAAGTGCGGTCAGCGTTCTGCCTTACCGAAAATCTTATGACGGCGTAGGAACCGTTCCCGAATAAGCTATCGCTTGAAACGGCAACAAAACCATTTCGATTGCCTTCAAAATAAATGCCCGGCTCACTATCGTGATAAGCCATGTAAGGCAGCAATGCGTCCAAGACGTCTTTAACCAAAACCATTTCTCTTGTGTTTTTGAGCGTCCGATCGAAATTTCCGACTTGACCATCCCATCGCTGCAGAAAAAAGTTTAGGGCGGAGGCCCCGATCAAAATCAAGGACGAAAGCAATGCCATCGTTATTAGCATCTCAACTAGTGTAAACCCGCCCGTGCGCATTACCAGCTAATCTCGGTGAATTCATAATCCCTAACTTGACTGCCATTTCGGAGCGTTAATTCAATGCTCCATAGATAGTATTTTAAATCTTCTGATCTTCCACTGTCCTCGAGCACAATCACAGACGGCTGCCCAACATGGGTCAAGGTTGCCAGCCATTCATATTCTATCGACCCAAATTTACCCGTATTTCGTCGAAGACTCGGAGCAGATGATTGTCGAAAATCATCGCTAACTTTTTGCCGAATAAAGCTAACATAACGAGTCAGAAGAATGGATTTTTCAGCTTTTTCACTTGCAAGTAGTGCTCCCCTGTAAACCAAGGTCATGGTCGTAGTTATGGAGAATAAGATCACTCCCGCTATAAGCACTTCAATTAAGGTAAATCCGCTTACTCTTCTATTAACCATCATCTTCAGATTGCATAGTATTGGGAGAGCCCGTAATAAGCGGAAGCAATGCTATTTCTCTTGTTTTATCTCGAACACCTAAGGACACAGAAGAGACATCAGGGTATCCATTCCGGTTGAAAATGATTTCTTGCGCCGAAAAAATTATGTGGTCAAAAATTTTCTCTGCCATAATCTCGTCATTTCTAGACACTTGAGCCCGATGTTCATCAAGAGACAGCGCTATCGAATTTCCGGATGCAAACGCGCGGAAGCTGATCTTTTTAATCATGTTGGAAAAACCTACCAATTCAGTTTGTGCTTGGGCTTTTTCAACAGAATTAACCGTAAGTCCACCTACAAGCACCAGCAGACCAGCCAAAATAGAGATTACTACCAACAGCTCAATCAATGAAAAACCCAGCAATCTTTTTTTTTCCACCGATTAAATTCCCATATCATTCACCGATACAATACTCAGCAACATAATCACCACAATTCCACCCACAAGAGCCCCCATCACTAGAATGAGAATAGGTTCCAGAATCGAAGTTATTCGATTCACCCAGGATTCGAATTCCCGACGCGAACGAGAGCTGATATCATAAAAGGCCTGAGCTAGAGCGCCACTTTCTTCACCTGCCTCAATTAACGAAATCGATAAATCGCTGTAGAGCCGGCTAGAATCCAATGCTTCAGTCAGTGTGCCCCCTTTTTTAATCTTCTCCTTCGCTGCAGTCAAATCCTGTTTTAGTGAGTGATTTTTCACCGCACCAGTGGCCATATCCAGACAGCGATCAATCAAAACTCCAGACTCCAGCATTAGAGCTACAGCAGTAGTAAAACGAATTTGATCCACCATAATTAGCATCCGTCTCACCCCTGGAACCTTCAGAACCATCTCATCAATTTTACGCCCACCGGCATGGGTTCTTGCGGCGGCAAATAACGTTAGGAAAAATGACACGAGCCCAAAAAGCAACCACCATTGATATTTGACCATCCAATTACTCGCGCTCAGCAATAACGACGTGTAAATCGGCAACTCCGGTACGCCCTCAAAGAGACTCACCATTTCAGGCACGATGTAGTTGAAAACAAATATCAAACACAATACGCAGACTGCAAAAATGACCGCTGGATAAATCATGGCTTGAACTATTTTTTCTCTGAGCTGGCTTTGAAACTTAATATCCTCTGACAACCGGCGGAAAACTGTTGGCAGTGTCCCGGTAGCTTCTCCAAGCCTCACCAGGTTTAAATAAAGTGGACTGAACGCATGATCATCTTTCGAGAGCGCCGTTGACAAACTCTCCCCCTTTCTTAACGCATCGAGAGTGCCAGATAATAGTTTGGTCCGAGGACCACTTACCGAATAGCGATTTAATATCGCAAGCGCCTTATCTATTTTGATACCTGAATTGAGAAGCAACGAAAGTTCGGAAGTTAAATATTCCAGTTCTTTGTTTGAAAGCTGTCGCCGAATAAAAAGAGCATTGTCAAATCCCTGATGTTTTTCTTTAGTCAGGGATGTAACCAAAAACCCTTGCTGATGCAACGATAGCCTGGCGCTCTCCAGCGATTCAGACTCTATTGCTCCCTGAACTCTGGCTCCCTGATTGTCATAGCCTTTGTAAGAAAAACTCATCATGTCAACCACAGACCCGGTAAACCTCCTCAACAGTGGTTTTACCCTCTAAAGCCAAGAGCAAACCATCCTCCAAGAGAGTGCGCCAGCCTCGCTCCCGGTTATAGCTCTTTGCGCGGATTAGGAACTGATCATCCTTCGGAATAGACTTGAGCTTATCGTCTATTGGGAAGTACTCAATTACGGCAAGCCTGCCTTTAAAACCGGTATTCGCACAATCCTCGCAGCCTTTTGATGCCATTAACTCTGAACACGTGGAACCGAATCGCTCAGCAATTTCACTCAGACCATGTTCCTTAATGACAGCTCTAGGATTAGCCAATGGGGACTTGCAAGTTGGACAGAGCTGCCTGACTAAACGCTGCGCCAAAATCGAAATCAGTGCCGCGTTCAGCAAATATTCTTCCACGCCTAAGTCGAGTAACCTGGTGAAAGCACTTGGCGCATCATTTGTGTGCACAGTGCTGAAAACAAGATGTCCCGTCAATGCCGCCTGCATTGCTATCCTGCAGGTCTCCTTGTCACGAACCTCTCCGACCATTATCACGTCAGGATCTTGTCTCACGATGCTCCTCAACCCAGAACTGAAGTCAAAACCTATTTCAGGCCTAACATGCACCTGATTAAGCCCAGGCAGTTGATACTCGACCGGATCCTCGAGCGTGACGATCTTCACGTCATCGCCGTTAATTTGATTTAGAAAGCTATATAGGGTGGTGGTTTTTCCACTGCCAGTCGGACCGGTCATCAAGATCACGCCTGAGGTTCTTTTGAGGTCACGTAAAATAGCCTCGTGAGTATCCTCAACAAAACCCAAACTTGACATATCATAAGTTAACGCGTCCTTCCGAAGAAATCGCAAAACCATGCTCTCACCTTTGTTTACTGGGAGCGCTGACACTCTAATATCCAGAGCAATATTTGCAACGCGCATCTCTATTTTGCCATCTTGAGGGCGCCTTTTCTCGGCAATATCCATGCCAGCAAGAATCTTTAGTCTGGAGAGGATGAGGAGCTGCAGCCGCTCTGGGAGAAACTCAATATCATGAAGGACGCCATCTATCCTATATCGAACCCTGTAGCGACCATCCACCGGTTCGATATGCATATCTGAGGCACGCATTCTTAGCGCTCGAGTGATCAGATTGTTTAGTAAATTAACAGTAGGAGCCTCACTAGCTAATTCCCTCAGTCGATACTCCTCTGCATCGGAAAGGCCCTCAACGGCTGTGTTTTGCCCTTGAATATCATCTCCCATCTTTGTTTCCAAAAGCTCAAAGTCTGATTCAGATGCTATAAAATATTTATGAGCAATATTTTCATTTGTCAGGTACTGCCAAACATCCCAGTTCATGGGTGCCTTAGTTACAAACAGTGCTACTCCATCTGACATAATCTCGAACAGCAGCCAACCATTGGCCCGAAGAAACGCTTGAGGCAATTCAGTTGGCTCTTTCGGTGGCTCCCAAGCGTCTCTTTGCGCCGGTGTCAGCACTTCGCACTCAAGAAATCGAGCATATATTGAAGGTAAAAGTTCCTCCGACAGACTACCCATATTGAGAAGAATCTTTTCCAAAGATCCTCCCACCTTAGCTCTAAATTGTTTCGCACGCTCAATGTCTTCCGAGCTGACTCCATGCTCTGATAAAGCAGATTCCAAGGTCATTACGAATGCACCACATCGGCGGCCATACCCTCCCCACCAATTTTTCCATCTTTACCAAAACTTTGAAGCCTATATTGTTGTTCGCTTGAGGGTGAATACTCATAGTGATAAGGCCTTCCCCAAGGATCTTCTGGAATTCTTTTCGGCATGTATGGTCCATCCCATCCATAAACTGAGGAGTCTAAAAGTTGATTTAAATCCGCTGGATAATCACCAACATCCAGTCGATACGTGTCAAGAGCGGTGCTAATCATCTGCATCTGGGCTCGAGCTGTTTTGACTTTTGTTGAATCTACCTTCGAGAACATTGTTGGCGCTACCAGAGACATGAGCAACCCAAGAATTACAATAACAATCAGCAACTCTATCAAGGTGAAACCTAGTGTAGTTTGTTTTTTCAAAATTATATCTCTCTAAATTTACTATCACGATTATAACCGAAACTCGAAATTCTTCTTGAAAAGTCTTTTTAATGGATCATAAACGTTTATTTGTCTGATCGGTATCGTAAAAATTTTTTTATAAAAAAGAAATAGCTCAGTTGCAGCATAAAAAGCGGTAGAAAAAGTTGTCTGGATATTCTCGATGGTTGCTTCCAAAGTCGGTGCAGCCATTCCAGATTGTTTCTGATCATAAAATTGGGCGCTCGCTTGACATTACCTGATAAGATATCCAATGCGCCACCGCAACCAATTGCAAGCCCACATCTCAATCGAGAAACAATCTCTGCAGCCCAAAATTCTTGTATTGGCGAACCCATCGCGATCAAAATAAGTTCCGGCTCGCATGCGAGAACTTGCTTCAAGGCAAATTCTTTAGGGTGGTAACCATGTATATGTCCCACAAGCGCAATGTTTGGATAAGCAGCCTTGATATTTGCAACAGCCAGCTCATGATTGACTTCATCTGCTCCTAAAATAAAGGTCTTGAGTTTACAACAATTAGCAACCTCAAGGGCTCTGATAGGCATATTCACTTTGTCTGAATCTGCGCTATGTAGCCATCCTAATCCCAGCACAGCTCCAGCCCCATCGGGGTATGGAAATATTGATCGCTCTATGACTGATCTCAACTCCGGATCGCTTTTGTACCTCCATATTTTTTCTGCATTAATTGCTACTGTATACCCGGCTTTTTTGTCTCTAACAAAAGAGATAATCTGGGACGCTACCTCATGATCTCGGACAGCCACGCAAGGACAACCAAGAATTCTATAACTTTGAAAGTCCATAAATTTTAAAGATGCAAATGATTGAACAACTTGTGTAAAGCTCTTTACAATTTCTAATAGTCTCTTTTGAAGGTATCGAAAAATACGCGATACCATTCCTCAAGAATCCAAATGGCGAACAGTTGACGCTCGAGATTACCGTGCCTACCCGATCGATGTTTTTCAACGAGGGTTTTAGCATATTTTACCTCTAAATAACGTCGCGAAAAGGACTTGGTTTCGTCGATCATGTCTAAGAGATGATCTCCTAACTCTCGTTTCATCCAGTTTTCCATGGGGGTCTGAAAACCTTTTTTCCGTCTGGACGTGACCTCTTTCGGAAGAAGCTTTCCGCAAATAAGCTTGTGGAGCATCTTGCCATGCTGGGAAAAAAGTCCCCCTCGACGAAGAGCTCCAGGTATAGACTCTACCTTTTTTAAATAAATCGGGTCAAGCAAAGGAACCCGAACCTCCAAGCCAGAGGCCATTGATAATTTGTCTCCGACTAGAAGCAGGTTGTCAGCGAGGCTGCTTCTTACTTCCAAAGCAAGTAGTCGCTCCAAAAACGTCCCATTTGCGGGCAAAGCCTTTAACAACGGTTGGAGATAAGAGTGGGTATCACAACTGCCATTCGTTTTTCTGATCCGATCTCTATCCCGACCGGGGAAAAGAGCATGCAAGCCGATCATTTTTTCTATTTCTTCAGTTGAACAAAATGCTTCCAAAAGTCTTTTCCAAACATCATTCGTATTCATTGAATTGGGCAGAACTTTGTTTGCTGAGAAAATTATTGGAGCTAAGATCCCACTGAGAGCAGCCACTTGATGTCTGCCATATCCACCCCAGGGCTCGTCAGCACCCTGTCCCGATAATACGACCTTTCGATGCTTTGCCACGGTCTCGCACAATAGGAAAAAACTGAAACAGGATGATGTGACGACTGGTTCCTCCAAATGTCTAACCACGACCGGCATGATGTTCATAGCTGACTTCGGGTCAATATGCAATTCATGATGATCCGTGCCTAAAAGCTCCGCCGTTCGCCTCGCTTCCCCAAACTCATTTGACGAATGATTTTCGGTATATCCAACACAGAAGGTGCTAACAGAGCCTCCTGATCTCACCGCCGCAGCGGCGACGGCGCCTGAATCAATGCCGCCGGAGAGGAGCACACCTATGGGAACATCAGCAATCATTTGCCTCTGAACTGCATCCATAAAAGCGCGCAAAGTTTGATTAATCAAGTCACATTTTGCTCCGACATGTTTTATGAGTGGGGCATGAAAATCGAATGGGCAAAGTTCACCAACCGATCCATCAGCATCAATCCAGACTCGATGACCGGGCGGCAACTTTTTTATCCCGTTAAAGAGCGTATTTGGCGATGGGACAAACCGCAAGTCTAAAAAAACATCAAGAATCGACTCATCAACTTCGGGTCTCAATCCAGCAGCAAGCAAAGCACTCACCTCTGACCCAAAAACAAAGTCTTCACCAATAGTTGAGAAATAAAGAGGTTTTATACCCTGAGCATCTCGGGCGACCAACAATCGCTTATCCACAGTATCCCAAGCGGCGATTGCAAACATCCCCTCAATCCTGCGTATCGCTGCCTCTCCCCACGTGTCCAGAGCCGCTAAAATCACCTCGGTATCCGAGTTCGTTCGATATGGATATTGAGCCAATAATCCGATCTTCAAATCCTGAAAATTATAAATCTCGCCGTTAAAAACCAACACCCAACGACCCGACGCCGAGGTCATGGGTTGTTTCCCTCCGGAGATATCGATAATGGCTAAGCGTTGATGAGCCAATGCTACCCCCTCATCAAGCCATACACCAGAGTCATCTGGTCCCCTATGCGATATAGCGCTCGACATTTTTTTGACATTTTCCTCAGTCGCACCCAAGCCAATTCGCCCCGCAATACCGCACATAAACTAATCTCCGGACTCAATCAAATTGGCATACACATTTTCGAGTTCATTTATAAGGCGGTCCAAAGAAAATGTGCTGACGACGTAGTCAATGTTTTTTTGTGCATCAAACTCGATCTCCCCAGACAAAGCATCAAGCAATGCGCAAGATAGTGCTGTAACATCTCCAACTGGCACCAGAATACCACCCCCTTGTGGAATTACCTCTTCTGGACCGCCGCATCGAGTGGCTATCACTGGACGACCGCAGGCAAGCGCTTCGGCGCAGACCAAGCTAAATGTCTCATGAATACTCGGAACCACAATGAAGTCATGCTCCGCATAAATATTAGCCATGTATTCATGCTCAACTGGTCCGACCCAAAAAATCCGGTCTGAAATCTTGAGGTGTGAAGCTATTTTACGAAGTCGATCAAGCAAAGGTCCCTGTCCTACAACGGTGAGTGACCATTTAACCTCGCTGGACAGCCGGGCGAATGCAGTCAAGAGTATCTCTAGCCCTTTTTTTGGCTCCAACCCTCCTATGAAGAGAAATTTCCCCTCATCGGGTGGTTCTCCCTTGCAACTAAATAAAGCTGTATTAATACCGTTGTGAAGAACTTTTGCAGTGGCCGCTGCATTCCCAAATTGCTGCAACATTTCTTTCTTAAGGAATTCGGACACAGCAAATAGACGCTTGGACTTTTGATATGATCGCGCTATCTGACGTTTCCCATGGGCAGTCCACCAAAATGCTTTTAAAGGACCAGAGTGCTCGGTCAAAATATAAGGTATATCTAAATTGGTCAAAGCATACTGCGCCACGACCCCAGCTGGCCGCGCAGCATGAGCATGCACAACTTCTGGCTTGATTTTTAGGATCTCGGTTCGAACAATCTTAGATAAAACCTTCGGCATGTAAAAACCAAAAAGCCGATGCATCGGAGCAGGAACAGAAATGCGCGTGCAATGCAAACCATTTTCTAACGTCCTTTCTATGTCAAAGAGTTTACCGTCAGAGTCCCTGTCCAACACGACCAGCGATACCTCATGTCCGCGGGCAGATAAGCCCTCAGCCTGAACCCTAATAAAACTGCCCCGAGAGGGAGCTCGCGGGCTGTTGTACCAGGATGGGATGATAGCGACTTTCAAGAAACTGCTCCTGCTAACACCATTTTACCGACAAACGATTCGGCTTGATATCAAACATCATAAGTGACTTTGATCTATCGCCTACGAATCCTCTCATACGCTTTTACCCCTGAGAAATATCCTCAGTCTCTAATAAACGCTTCCACCCAACTCACTTCTTTTTGCATGCGTTGCTCCCAAGAAAGCATATTGCTCTCCACCCAAGCTTGTCCACCCTCAGAAAGTTTTTCGCGGAGCTGCTCACTTTCGAGCAATTCTTTTGTTGCCTCACAAAGACCAAATCGATCATCAGGATCGAGAAGTCGTCCGTTAAATCTATCTTTTATTACCGAGGAGGTAGTCCCGTTATCTAATGTGATGATCGGAATTCCGCACATTAAAGCTTCGAAAAGCGGATTTCCACAATTACTTATGTCGTAGAGCGACAAAAAGATATCGCAACTCTTCATCAAAGAAGTTACCTTTGCGCGAGTTTGTGAACTTGCAAAGAGTACCTTGTTTGTTACACCTGTCTTTTCCGCATAATTAATCAGGTCATTCCGGCATTCTCCATCACCAACTACAATAAGTTTAATATTCGGATATTCTTCCTTTAAGTCAGCCAACAAATGGATGCCACGATCAATTCTCTTCCAACCTGCAAGTCTGCTTACCATGAGTAGAACGGGGTGATTTTTACTAGCAGAAAAATACTCCAGGGTATCGCTCTTATCGACATCTTGATTCCGAATTGATGGGTCAACACCATTGCGAATAAATAACAAATTATCGGCCGTGACATGCGAATTCCAATGGCTTAGTGCGCGGTTTCCCAAAGTACCATCGTCAGCCATAACATATAAATCGGCTTGTTTTCTTAACGCCATCCAAGATTCCATCTTCCTGAAAACATGAGGCAAACTTTGGTATAAACTACCCAAGATGGTCCCCTGAAATCTGTGGAGCACCTTATAA
>CACEBC010000020.1 GCA_902557735.1 Porticoccaceae bacterium | reverse complement strand
TGATATCGAGCCGTGCGTTTTTCAATGGGTATATTTTTCAGGCGCTCGATCAGATATTCGTTATTATCATTGTCCGAGCTGTTTTCTCCGGCAAACCTAGCAGAGAAGATGCCTGGTGCACCGTTTAAACAATCGATTTCTAATCCTGAGTCATCGGCGATAGCTGGCAGTGAGGCGAGTTCTGAGGCATGACGTGCTTTAATGAGGGCATTTTCCAAAAATGTTTGTCCAGTTTCTTCGGCTGAATCAATGCCAAACTCACCTTGAGGTATGATCGATACATTTAAGCCCTCGAGTATTAGTTTAAACTCCTTGATTTTTCCCACATTACTGCTAGCTAGAACAATATCCATGATTGGTTTTTCTCTTGATTAATCGATGTACATGACTTTTTGAAATTTAATCTGATGAATCTTTTTTGCTGATAGAGGTTTTATTAAAATACTGAAGGTAAGGAAATCCTCGTTTTCGAAATTAAACGAAGCGAGATGGTAGAGAGCCTCACCTTCCTGAACCATATAGAAATGAAGTAACTGCTTTTGTTGAAAGATGTTTTTTACACTGCCTTGGATCGTCAATGGAACGTGATCATCATTACCTTTTAGACCCACTACATTGACGATCCCTACATTTCGCCTCTGTATGATCTGATTGGAATTGGCTATGCTGGGTGAAATGAAAGTGCTCGGAAAAGCGCTGTAAAAAATATTAAGGTCGGCATATTGCTTGAGATTCGTAGTATTTAAGTCCTCGGCATGGCTGGGACTAAGCAAAATTAGCAGCATTGATATCAAACAAAACTTTATAGTCATAATTCGTAGGTATGAGTATTTCTCATCGGGAAAGCTGGAGGAGAGTAATTGCTGCAAACATGTTAGGCCATAAATCTTTGGCAAAAATATCTGCACAGCCGCAGGAAAAAAACTTTCTACTAATTATTTTAATACTTTTTTGTTCATAGAATCGCTCAACATCGTCCGAGGTAAAGAAGTGTCTGTTTGGGGTATCGTACCGCCGATAATAAAGTTATTTGGTAACTGGCATACGTCCATTTACAACAAGATCAAAACGAATCCTCCGATAGCCAAAAATTGGAAAAGTGATACTACATTCTTTCCCTGTTCAGAGCATCTCTTCCAAGATTAAGATAGGATAATGCATTTGCCTGCCCTGTCTCAAGACTGCCGCCTTTAATTTTAACCGCAGCGCAGCAGTCAATCGAAAGATGCTCCATTGGTAAATTCTTAAAGTCTATCCAATAGTCTACGTTTATTGGGGGGAAGTCAGGCCCCATTTTTTTGGGTTAGTTGCATGTGCTGCGGTGATCCCATGACAAGCTCCTAAATTGCCCAGACAGATAATAAAGAACTTCTCAGTGTCTATGGCCTTGCTTGCGCCTATGTAATGATTCCACCAACCCGGTTTTTTATTAATATTATACCATCTTGCGGCATGATGATTACCGCTAACAGCATGACACACCAGTATGGCATCGGTAGCACTATTATTCAGAGTGCCGAACCATTCAAAACCTATTGTGTGTTCAGTAATGACGAGGCCGCATTACAGTCCCAGAGGTTTTTTTCTAATAATAGTCTGAGATTTGACAATGCACACAGAAATTTGAGGATAACTAGACATACTAGTCCGAAATACACTAACCTTAATCTTTTGAATTGTGCTTTGCACGATAGCTTAGTTTGCAGTTCTGATCATCTCCTGATTAGGGTTATTTTGTTTTATGCATATAGAGGTTTGGAATGGATTATAGACAACTTGGAAGCAGCTCTCTTGAGGTCTCTGTCATTGGATTAGGCACCATGACTTGGGGCGAGCAAAATAGCGAGAAGGAAGCTTTCGAGCAGATGGACTATGCTATCAGCCAAGGCGTAAACTTTATTGACGTAGCGGAAGTTTATCCTGTGCCGATTCGGCCAGAAACCAGTGGTAGGACGGAGAGTTATGTAGGTAACTGGATGGCGGAGAGAGGTTGTAGAGATAAAATCGTTCTGGCAACAAAAGTTGCTAGCCGCTCCGAAAACCTTGAGGCTAGCCGCCACATTCGGGGAGGGCCTAGGCTTAACCGAGATCAAATAAGACGAGCGATTGAGGCTTCTTTGAAGCGGTTAAGAACGGACTATGTTGACCTTTATCAAGTCCATTGGCCTGAAAGACAAGCAAATTTCTTTGGGAAACTGAATTATGAGCACACAGCATGCGATGACGTGGTTCCGATTAGTGAAACGCTAGGTGCGCTAGCTGAGTTGGTTGATGAGGGTGTGGTAAAACATATTGGAATTTCAAATGAAACTCCTTGGGGGCTTCATGAGTATCTGCGTTTATCTCGAGAAGAATCCATGCCTCGATTGGTAAGTATTCAAAATGCATATAATCTGCTCACCCGAGCATATGAAGTTGGATTGGCGGAAATGGGTTTGAGAGAATCGGTTGGCCTCTTAGCATACTCGCCGTTGGCTTTTGGCGTACTAACTGGAAAATATTCTGGAAATCAAATGCCCGAAAACTCTAGGTTATCGCTGTGGTCCAGATTTTCCCGCTACTCCAGCGAATTGGCTGCGTCCGCGACGCAAGCCTATTCAGAAGTAGCACATAAACATTCAATGAGTTTGGCACAGATGTCTTTGGCCTTTATTTGTCAGCAGCCTTTTGTTGCAAGTTGCTTAATTGGCGCAACCACTATGGAGCAACTGAAGGAGAATATATCGAGTTTTAATTTGACATTGAGTGCCGAGATTTTAAATGACATAAGCCAAGTAAATGCAGTTTACCCTTCACCCGCAGCTTGATTTCGCAAATTACAGCTAGGACAAGATCTGCAATAATATGCTTTTGAGCAGCGGCAGGAGCCTTGCCTGAATCATAAGTAGCGTAATAATGGCAACCATTGAAGATATGTCAATGATTCCAATTGGCGGAATAATTCTTCTGAAGGGTTTTAGATAGGGCTCGACGATCTCACCGATTAAACGAACATGGGGATGGTGCTGGGCTTGCAGCCAACTAGCTAATGCTATTATTACGATGCCCCAAAAGTAGATCTCTAAAATCAAACCTAGAACGTCGAAGAAAGCGACCAAAAAAAGCGCTCCAATACCAAGATATAGTGGCTTGCCAGATGCTAGTGCCACCCAATAGAAAAGCCATTTCGATATTATCGCTCCTGTAAGTGCGGCGGTGTTGAGGCTTCTGATAGTCGGACAGATTTTATGGAGTGGTTCAACTACTGGAGCGGTCGTCTTCAATACGGCTTGTGAGAGTGGGTTAAAAAAATCGGCTTGCACCAGTTGAAGTAACATTCTGAATATGAGTAATACAGCGAAGAGATCTGTTACTATTTTGATGATGTCAATGATCATGGTTTAGAAATCTGGATCTCGGTTGTTTTAGAATCAAACTGGCTGATCAAAAGAAATCTCCTGCGATCGCTTAACTGCATCAGTCATGGCTTTTCGGAATAAATCTTCGATTCCGCCATCTTGAAAGGCCTTAACAGCTGCTTCCGTTGTGCCACCCGGTGAAGTGACCTGACGGCGAAGCTCGTCAATTGCAAGAGAGGATGATTGCGCCAACTTAGCGGTTCCATATGCCGTTTGTTTAATCAACCCCAACGCTAATGTCTCAGGCAATCCCAGTTCTCTCGCGACGCAGTGCATGGTCTCAAAAATAAGAAGAAAGTATGCTGGTGCACTGCCCGAAACTGCAGTTATCGCGTCAATATGGGATTCATCTTCTACCCAGCAGGCGTAGCCAACAGCGCTGAATATTTTTTCAACAGCTGTCTTTTGGCTAGGTAGTACCTTTGGATTGGCATAGAGTCCCGTAGCTCCTGACAAAACTACTGCAGGAGTATTTGGCATTGCTCTCACAATACTCGCACTTTTACCAACATATCTGACAATCTGCCTTACAGATATACCTGCAGCTATGGACACGATTAGCGAATGGGAACGTAGCTGAGGAGCTAATTCTTTTGCAACCTCTCCCAACGTCTGAGGCTTAACTGCAAGGATGATAATGTCTGCATCTTTTGATGCGACAACGTTATCCGACATGGCTGTGACTTGAAACATGTTTTCAATCTTTTTGCGAGCGCCCGAGTTGATGTCACTTACGCGTATAGACTGGGGTGAATGTCCTTTGGCTAGGAGGCCTTCTATTAGGCAAGCTGCCATATTACCCCCACCAATAAATGTGATTGAGCTATCAGTCATAAACGGTCCGATGAATCAGAAAAATGTCTGGTGCCGAAAATAGCAGTCCCGACCCTCACTATTGTGGCTCCTTCCTTTATTGCAGCTTCCAAATCGGAGGACATCCCCATTGAGAGAGTATCTAATTTTTGACGTATGTCTAGTCTAGCATTTACTTTGTCTTGCAACTTCACTAATTTGCTAAAAACTTTTCGCTGGTTATCTTCAGTAGTCCGGGGCGTGGGAATCGCCATTAAACCACGCAGCTTAATTTGACTGAGCCCTAAGATTTGATCCACGGTTTCGCCCAATCGATTCGGCGCTATGCCACCTTTTGTCTCTTCGTTGTCGATATTGATCTGTATACAAACATTAATTGGTGGTAAGTGCGCAGGACGCTGATCGCTCAAACGTCTAGCCGTTTTGACTTTATCTAAACTATGAACCCAGTTAAAGCTTTTCGCAATCATCCTAGTCTTATTTGTCTGCAAGGGTCCTATAAAGTGCCAATCGACAGCATTATCTTCTAATGCTTTGACTTTTGGTATGCTTTCTTGTGCATAATTTTCTCCGAAACTAGTTAGTCCACATTTAATGGCTTCCTTAATATGGGTGAGACTTTGCGCTTTGGTAACCGCAAGGAGTAAGATATCGTCTGCATCGCGCCCAGCTTCTCTGGCTGCCTTTTTAATCCGTTGTCTAACTATTGCAACGCGATCAGTTAGTTCGGACATTGAAAATTTTCTCAGCTTTGGGTTGGATGATGAGTTCTACAATTGAGGCGAGCGGATCACGATTTATGTTATTAGACATCATTTTGTGTATCCAACTCTTTCAAGGCAAACAACTAAGGCTTCTGCCCGAGAAGAGGATTTTCAAGCCAACTCTGGAGAATAAGAGCTGCCGCCAAATGGTCTACTTTGTTTGAGCACTTACCACTGACGGAACGTCGCTGCTCCTTGGCTTCTCGGCTAGTTAACCTTTCGTCCATCATTTCTGTTCTAACACCAAATCGACTTTGCAGTGATTGCGCAAAGTTTCTTGAATCTTTACTCAGATCGCCCTCGGTTAAATCCATATTTAAAGGCAGCCCAACCACAAAGATATCTGGTTGCCAATCCGTTATTATTTTATCTATTATCCTCCAGTCAGGAACGCCATTTTTTGCTTTGACAATCGTCAAAGCGCTTGAGGTATGAGTGACTGTTTGACCAGTAGCAATGCCGATTTGCTTTTTACCGAAATCAAAGCCCAAAACCTTGCTGGCTTTGGGGCAATCATGCATGTCCAGAGTCTAAAGACAATCGGTCAAGGTCAATCCCGATAGAGGAAGCTGCTGCATAGGCTCTTTCTCCGCAGTCAGTGCTAAAAATTATTGCGGAGTCAGCTGGAACAGTTAACCAGCTATTCTGAACCAGCTCTTCCTCGAGTTGGCCCGCACCCCAGCTTGAATAGCCTAAGGTGATTAGAGCGTTTTCAGGGCCGTTTCCAGCAGCTATATCAGTGAGAATGTCTTTTGATGCGGTTAAACTTATCTCATCTGAAATAGCAACAGTGGACTCCCATTTTTGTTCGCAGCTTTTATGCAGAATAAAACCTCTATCCCTCTGAACGGGGCCACCCGAGAATACTCTCGAATCTCCGCTTTCTTCATGATAATTGAGCTGCAGTTGGTCAAAAATAGCTTTTAATGGGATATCCATTTGATTATTGATTACTAACCCCATGGCGCCTTTCTCACTGTGCTCACATATATACACGACTGAGTTGGAAAAATTGGGGTCTATCAATCCTGGCATGGCGAGCAGAAAATGATTCTTAAGGTTTTGCATTTTTTGAGCCCTTTTCGCTGCGGATAACATAATAGTAAGGACTGATGAGGGAAACTCAAGGGGTTATCATGTAACTTTTTCATTTTTTCCATTAATCCTCCGCGAGGATAATAATCAGGTGATCTTTCTATTTCGATATGTTTCTACGGCTGAGATTAAACGGTCGCCTATTTTGAGGTTCGTTGACTGATCTATTTCACGAGCACATGTTGGGCTAGTAACATTTATCTCAGTCAGAAAATTTCCAATCACATCTAAGCCAACAAACAATAAACCTCTCTTCATAAGTTCAGGCGCAACTTGCCTGGCGATCCATTGGTCTCGATCACTCAATGGTTGAACAATACCTGTTCCTCCGACAGCCAAGTTTCCCCGAAAATCTTCTGAGTCTGGAAGTCTTGCCAAACAGTAAGGCATTATTTCTCCTCCAACAATTAAAATCCTTTTGTCACCGACAGCAATTTCAGGGATATACTTTTGGGCCATAATTGTTTGCTCGCCTTCGCGAGTTAGCGTTTCCAAGATCACATTCACGTTAGAGTCGTGCTTTTGTACTCGAAAGATTGATTTACCGCCCATACCATCAAGAGGTTTCAGTACGACATCATTGTGCTCAGCTAAAAAGTCTTTTAGAAGCGTTTTTTTGCGACTCACCAGAATTGGCGGAGTACATTCTGGAAATTGAGTGGCAAATATTTTCTCATTACAGTCGCGCAAGCTGCTTGGTTTGTTCACCACTAAACAGCCGCGCCTCTCGGCTGCTTCAAGTATGTAAGTAGAGTAAATATATTCGCTGTCGAAAGGGGGATCTTTCCGCATGAGAATCACGTCAAGCATTTCCAATGCTCCAACGAAGGGCACTTGTTTGTTGTACCACTTTTCTGGGTGTTCAAATACTTTAATGCAAGACATTGAAGCTTTCGGCACGCAATTTTCAATAAACATATCGGATTGTTCAATGTAAAAAATTTTATAGCCTGCCCGCTGCGCCGCAACCAGCAAAAGTAAAGTCGTATCTTTTTGATAATTGATCTCTTGAATTGGATCCATGACGACTCCGAGCGTCTTTCTCAAAGTATTTCTCCTGATGACCATATCCTGTGAATATCCATATATTGTATCTCAGTAGCAATTTAAAATGTGCTGGACTTTGCTTTGATTCATTGGTTTCATAAAGAGATTAAGGTTTTAATGTGGCTCAACCTCGGCAGGTTCGCCATATTGGATCAACTTTTTGAAGAGTATTCGTAATGGCTGACTACCTAATTGCACCGTCAATATTGGCGGCTGATTTTGCTCGCTTGGGAGAGGAAATAGAGAGCGTATTGGATGCGGGAGCAGATGTAATTCACTTTGACGTGATGGATAATCATTACGTGCCAAACCTAACTATAGGTCCTATGGTTTGTTCTGCGCTGCGTCATTATGGTGTTACCGCACCAATTGATGTCCATTTAATGGTTAATCCAGTTGATGACCTTATCAAGATGTTCGCGGATGCTGGTGCTACCTATATCACTTTTCATCCAGAAGCTTCAGTCCACGTAGACAGATCAGTACAACTTATCAAAGACTTGGGTTGCCGTCCTGGCCTCGTGCTGAATCCTTTTAGCAGCGTTGATGCGGTGAAATGGGCGATGGATTGCATAGACATACTGCTGGTTATGTCGGTAAACCCAGGGTATGGCGGGCAAAAATTTATTCCTAGAACTTACGAAAAGTTGCGTCAAGCCAAAGCCTTGATTGATGAGAGTGGACGTGACATCCGTCTGGAGGTCGATGGAGGAATAAATCTTGAAAATATTGGTTCGGTTGCTCATGCGGGTGCCGACATGTTTGTTGCGGGGTCCGCCATTTTTGGCGCTGCGGACTATACCGATGTCATTAACCAAATGAGAAAAGAGCTACTCTCCGTGACTAATTAGTATGTGCTCAGCGTAAAATCGACGAAAAGTTTGATAGCATGAAAACTTTTTATTATTTCTCCTCATTATTGAGGGCCGAGAAGCCAGAGAGGAACCTTTAATGAGCCCTCGATCTTTTGATGATTTAGTTAAGACAAGTATTAATCGAACCCCAGTCTGCCGAGAAGTTATAGCCGATCTTGAGACCCCACTAAGTATCTACCTTAAGCTAGCAAATTGCACTAATTCCTATCTTTTTGAATCAGTCCAGGGCGGAGAAAAATGGGCACGTTATTCGCTAATCGGACTTCATTCGCCAACGTTGCTGACTGTTTTTGGATCCAGGCTTGAAATAACTCGCGGTAGTGAGCTTATAGCTGAATGTGAGACGTCTGATCCGCTTGCAGAGATTGAAAGATTTCGTGCGGTTTTTTCTCTTAAAGAGTTGCCTAATTTGCCACGTTTCACCGGCGGATTGGTGGGATATTTTGGTTATGATACGGTTCGTTATGTAGAGCCAGCCTTGGGGGTGAATGTGCCTAGAGACGCTCTTAAAACACCCGATATCTTACTAATGGCTTCCGACGAGGTGGCTGTTTTTGATAATTTATCGGGTAAGATAACTCTCGTGGTTCATTGTGAGACTGGGAATAACAAGTCCCGTCAACAAGCAGAAAAAAGATTAGATAGTTTTCAAAACGAATTGGCCCGTCCAATTGATGAACTGCCGCAACTGGAACTCTGTCCTCGCATTACAGCAGATTTTGTATCTAGCTTTGGGCGAGACCAATATATGGATTCAGTTGAACAGATAAAAAACTATATTTTGGCTGGCGATGCCATGCAGGTAGTTCTCTCACAGCGTTTATCAGCACCCTTCAAATCAGTCTCAATTAACTTGTATCGAGCGTTGCGTATTTTCAACCCTTCACCCTACATGTACTATCTTGATTTGGGAGCCTTTCAGATAGTGGGCTCGTCGCCTGAAGTTCTCGCTCGATTTGAAGATGGATTTGTGACTGTGCGGCCGATCGCCGGGACCCGTCGGCGCGGTTCCGATGAACAAGAAGATAAATTGCTTGAGGCAGAAATGCTGTGTGATCCGAAAGAATTGGCGGAACATCTTATGTTGATCGACTTGGGGCGCAACGATGTAGGACGGATAAGCAAAGCTGGGACTGTGCAATTGACCGAGAAGATGGTAGTGGAACGATATTCCCATGTAATGCATATGACTTCTAACGTGCTAGGTCAAACGGAGCACGGGGTTGGACCGATAGATGTTCTTCGAGCCACTTTGCCTGCTGGGACTTTGAGTGGGGCGCCAAAAATTCGTGCCATGCAAATCATTGATGAGCTCGAACCAGTGAAAAGGAATATATATGGTGGTGCGGTGGGTTATATCGGTTGGAATGGTAACATGGATACTGCGATAGCAATTCGCACTGCAGTCGTGAAGGAAGGGGTTGTTCACGTTCAGGCCGGAGGCGGAATCGTTGCTGATTCTGACCCTGCTCTAGAATGGGATGAAACGATGAACAAAGCGCGAGCTCTGATTGAGGCAGCAGCTATGTCGGCGGGGACGCAGATGACATGATTCTGATGATCGATAATTACGACTCCTTCACCTTCAATGTCGTGCAATACATTAAAGAATTAGGTGGAATAGTAAGTGTCTACCGTAATGATCAAATAAGTGTTGACGACGTTAGAGATTTATCTCCAGAGCGGATTGTCGTCTCTCCAGGGCCTTGCACGCCATTTGAGGCTGGAATTTCGATGGATCTAGTGACAGAGTTCTGTGGACACATTCCGATACTAGGTATTTGTCTAGGGCATCAAAGTATCGGGCAAACATTAGGGGGAAGAGTCGTGCGCGCTGGGAAGGTTATGCATGGCAAAACTTCCCTCATTTACCATACGGGAAAGGGCATTTTTAGTCGCTTGAAAAATCCGTTCGTCGCGACCAGATACCACTCACTCGTTCTCGATAAGGAGAGTTTACCTGATAGTTTAAGCGTTACGGCTTGGACTCTGACACCAGAGGGAAATTTTGATGAAATCATGGGAATACAACACAAAGTGCACTCGGTGCATGGCGTTCAATTCCATCCTGAGTCAATCATGACAGAGTATGGTCATGCCTTGTTAAAAAACTTTCTCGAGTGCGACTAATGGATACTGCTGAAGCGATTGCTTGCTTAATCAAAGGATATGATCTGAGAAAAGCGGAAATGAAATCAATAATGCGACAGATCATGTTGGGTGGAGTGCCTGATGTACAAATAGGAGGCTTTCTTGTAGCCCTCAGTATGAAAGGTGAAACGATCTTGGAAATCTCGGCGGCGGTCGAGGTTCTTCGTGAGTTGGTTTCCGAGGTGCCTATAGAAGACAATAATTTAATCGACATTGTTGGAACTGGCGGTGATGGGGCCAACTTATTTAACGTTTCCACTGCAGCTAGTTTTGTGGTTGCAGCAGCAGGCGGACGGGTAGCAAAACATGGCAACCATTCGGTTAGTAGTAAGAGTGGCTCAGCAGATGTACTTAGAGCTGCAGGCGTCAAAATTGATCTGACTCCGGATCAGGTCGCCGAATGTATTGAACAGGTAGGTATTGGATTTATGCTAGCGCCCCTGCATCATTCAGCTATGAGGAATGTGGCAGGCGCTCGAAAGGCCTTAGGCATAAGAACAATCTTTAATATTTTGGGTCCGATGGTTAATCCAGCAGCAGTTTCTCGACAACTTATCGGGGTTTTCAGCAAAGAGATGTGTGCGCCCATGGCTCAGGTCATGGGGAATTTGGGTGCCAAACATGTTATGGTTGTTCATTCTGAGGATGGATTAGATGAGATCAGTGCGGCTGCGTCGACTCATGTCGCCGAGTTTAATTCAGGAGTTCTTAGTCAGTATGAAATCTCACCCAAAGATTTTTTTGCTGAAAATAGCTCGCTGTCTGGGCTGGTGGTCGAAGACGCCTTTCAATCACTTCTGGTAATAAAAGATGCTTTCGGCGCGCGCGAGCGAGAACATTCTCAGGCGGCTGTGCGCATGATAGCTCTAAACGCCGGTGCAGCACTATATTTGGCTGGCCTCACCGAAAATATTAAACAAGGTGTTTTAGAGGCACAAAATGTTATAAGTAACGGGCTCGCCTCAGCAAAACTGACGGAGTTGATTAAGCACACTCAGGGCCAGTAAGTGGGCTTAAACACGACCAAATATTATTAGGTTTTAGGAGCACATGGCTAACGTTTTAGAAAAAATTCTCCGACGAAAAGAAATAGAGATAAAAGAGCGTCAGGGATTGATTCCCATTGATCAACTAATTGTAAACGCTGACCTGGCTCCTGCACCCCGTGGTTTCATGGGCAACATTACTTTGACTATTCAGGCAGGTGAGCCAGCGATAATAGCTGAAATCAAAAAAGCTTCACCCAGCAAAGGGGTTATTCGAGAGTCATTTGATCCGGTTTCTATCGCAGAGAGCTACAGGATTGGAGGCGCGACTTGTCTATCAGTTCTTACTGATGTCGATTTTTTTCTAGGATCTGATGCAGATTTCAAAGATGTTAGGCAAACCTGCAATCTGCCTATGATCCGAAAGGATTTTATAATAGAAGATTATCAAGTTTATGAGTCTCGGGCTCTAGGAGCCGACTGTTTGTTGCTAATTGTCTCTGCCTTGACTAGCAACAAACTGGATAAACTCAATAACTTAGCTTTGCAGTTAGGCATGGATGTTCTAATGGAGGTGCACGATCGCTATGAATTGGAAGTAGCGTTGTCAATCGGAGCTAAAATGATTGGCATCAATAACCGCAACCTTACTACTTTTGAAACTTCTTTAGAAACCACATTTAGTCTGCTTGAGTTTATTCCAGATGGCATTGTAGTGGTTACGGAGAGTGGAATCCGAAGTAGTTTGAACGTTTCCTCAATGCGCTCTTTAGGTGTTAACGCATTTCTAGTGGGAGAGGCTTTGATGCGAGAAGAAAATCCCGGGACCATGATTAGAAATTTATTTTTCCTTTGAAAGGTTGTGCTAATCGGAAAATTTTTTTGGTGCAGCTCGCCTGTTTTGCGGCAGACTTTGTCATCCCACTTTCACAAAATGGAGCCCGTTAGGGCTCCTCAAGCGGGTAAAGGATTACAAAGCGTCTATAAGGAATCACGTAAGCCGGCGAGACATAGGCCGTGCTCAAAGTATATTCAGGCAAGACCCATAAACCAAATGCATTTTTTTCATTATTATCATGTTTAAAATTTATTTCTGCTGTTCATGTCACTGATATCCTGCTATTAAAAATGATTAACACAAACAAACATATTTTATTTGGACTTTGATGGGTCAGTCTGTATTTCAATAAATAGGCCATGATGAGTTATTATTCCAAAACAAAAAATCATAATCACTCATGCGGCGCTCATCTATTAGTGGTGAAAACACTAAAGTTTTTATAGACAGTATGAGTGGCCAATAGCCATAATTCTACTGGTAATAATTACGACGATGCACAACCACTTGGAGCATAGCTGATGAATTTACAAAAGCTGTCCCGTTTAGACCTTAATTTACTAGTTTCGCTGCAAGCATTGATGGAAGAGAGGAGTGTTACGCGTGCAGCAGAAAGATTGTATATTACTCAACCTGCCATGAGTCGTGTGTTACAGCGATTAAGAGATCAATTAGATGACCCGCTTTTTACACGATCAGGTAATCGTCTAATACCCTCTCCGAAGGCTGAAAAACTGGCCATCCGTTTACCAGGCATGCTTGATAATATATTAGAGATGGTTAGTGATGGAGAATTTAGTCCTGCGGTTTATGAGGGGGAAATCGCGATAGGTATACCAGAATTTTTTGCGATTTCTGTCATTTCAGAATTAACTAGCATGTTAAATGAATATGCACCGGGTGTGACTTTATCAGTTTCAGGTGTCACTGATTCTATTGAGGGTGATTTAGCGACAGGCGCGTTAGATTTTGCGGTCGACATTGCCAAGAGTCAAAGCGAAGATATTAAGGCCACAAATCTGGCAGCTGGCAGCCCTTCTATTTGGATGAGAGACAGCCATCCTCTGGCCAGTAAAAAGACCCTTACCTTGGATGAGATCCTCGAATATCCTTTTATTCAGTATTATCTGTTTATAACCAAAGGCGTAAACGCTAGAACGGATTCCCGATTTGATAGAGAACTCCATAAGCTTGGTAGAAAACGAAAAAAAGCGCTTGTGACGAGACAGTTTTTTACAGCAATTGAGACGTTAGCTAACAGTGATTGTTTGATGGTGGCGGCCGCGCGATATGGGGAGAGGCCGCATCATGATGTTTATCCGATTGTTCAGAAAAAGTACCCCAGTGATCTTCACCATGCAGATATTATCTCGCTTGTTTTACTCCAACATAAAAGGACTATTGAATCTCCAATTCACCGATGGTTGGCGGACGCAATCACGTATATTGTGACTAAGATGCATCTCAACTGGGGTTAAGGCCACCTTCGTTAAAGACCCTTAACTCAATGTAATTCACTAAATTATTTTGGGAACCCTTTTTAAGTTAGGCACCAATTGCCGCAGACCGCCGATATATTTTTATATAAGCCTCTTGGCCAGTATGACTGAATGAATTTCTGATTGATTGTGTCTTGCTTTATCTGATCTTAAAATTCTGAAGGGCCACTCAGGCGATCTGAGTCGAAAACTGCATAAGTGGCACACATTCTGTGTTCAGATTGTTCTCAATAAATCTTGAGTTGCGTCTTTAAGCTCTCTGCAAGGCTCTCCAAGCAATATCGGAACGGTAAAAAGAGCCTGGCCAGCTAACAACATGGCATGCGCTATAAGCTTTTTTCTGGGCACTCTTGATTGTAGATCCGACAGCTGTGACGCAGAGAACTCGGCCGCCATCTGTAACTATATTGCCGGAGTGCTCTGCTGTGCTTGAATGAAATATTTTAACATCGTTACGAGGCAGTGCTGCACTATCTAGTCCGGTTATTATGTACCCCTTCTGATAATTACCGGGATAACCCTCTGATGCTAAGACTATGCCAACGGCGGGTCTGGGGTCCCAACGCGGGACTTGAGTGTCGAGTTTCCCGTGCAACGCAGCTTCACAGTGTGCTATCAAATCAGACTCTAGTCTCATCAAAATTGGTTGCGTTTCAGGATCACCGAAGCGACAGTTGTATTCTATCACTTTGGGCCTGCCATCAGGTGTAATCATCAGGCCTGCATATAAAAAGCCGATATAGCCTCCTTGCTCGTCAGCCATGCCTTGAACAGTTGGAGCAATGATCTCGCTGATTATACGTTCATTTAAACGGCTGTTTACGAGCGGTGCTGGTGAGTATGCTCCCATTCCGCCCGTATTTGGCCCGGTATCTCCAGTGCCCACTCGTTTGTGATCTTGGCTAGAAGCCATTGGGAGTATGTTTTTTCCATCCACCATTACTATAAAACTTGCCTCCTCTCCTTCAAGAAACTCTTCAATAATGATGCGATTGCCGGCCTTACCAAACACTCTTTCTGATAGCATACTGTGGATGGCTTTTTCAGCCTCGGCTATTGTCATGGCAACAATCACGCCTTTTCCAGCTGCGAGACCATCAGCTTTAATTACTATTGGAGTGCCCTGTTCTCTGACATAAGATAAAGCTGGCGCTGTTTCGGAGAATACTCGATAATTCCCCGTTGGAATGCTGTGTCTCTCAAGAAAAGCTTTAGCAAAAGCTTTAGACGCCTCTAATTGAGCTGCTCTTTTTGTTGGACCAAAGATCGCTAAGTCTCGCGCCTGAAAAAAATCCACCAGCCCGTCAACCAGCGGCTGCTCTGGCCCAACGATTGTGAGCCCCACCTCTTCCTCAAGGGCAAATTTGGCTAAAGCAAGAAAATTGTTAGTCGAGATGGTCACATTGTGAACGTTTTCTTCATGAAATGTCCCTGCATTGCCAGGTGCTACAAAAACTTTGTCTACTCTTGGACTCTGGGCAGCTTTCCATGCCAGCGCATGTTCTCGCCCACCCCCACCAACAATTAATACTTTCATAGCTTACCTAATGTATTGTATAAGAAAAAAATTATAGCAGAGTTAGCAGTTGACAAGAGCGAAAATAAAGTACTAAACAATGGAAAAAGTAAGAAAAGAAACCCACTGATTGATCAGATCGTAAAGCAGTCGTAAGAAATAGCTTAAACATTTTCTTGTCTCGACTGATAATTATATTTTTTGTGATTAAAGGCAAATTATAGAGGACATATCATGCAACGCGCATCGCACTCTCCTGTAATCATGTGGTTTCGCCAAGATTTAAGGTTGGAGGATAACCCAGCACTTTTTGAAGCTAATAAGCGAGGTGATCTCATTCCCATTTATATCTTGGATGATATTAATTCGAAGCGAGATAAAATGGGAGCTGCTAGTAGATTTTGGCTCCACCATGCCCTAGATTCCTTGAATCGCTCAATGGGGGGAAAACTTAAATTATTTTCAGGCGACCCTCTTGAACTATTACCTCAAATCATGGGAATGAGTGGCGCAAAATCGGTATTTTGGAATCGATGTTATGAACCGTGGCGGATCGCTCGAGATGCAAAATTAAAGCGTAATTTGGATGGAGCTGGATATGAAGTATTTTCGACTAATGGAAGCTTGTTGTGGGAGCCATGGGAAATAAAAAAGAAGGATGGATCAGCTTATAAGGTATTCACGCCATATTACAAAAAAGGTTGTTTAGGCGCAAAATCGCCGAGAGCGCCCTTGCCACCTATAGGAAATATATCTTTCTCGCCCAGTTGTCTCGAGGGCAGTAAGCTTGATGATCTGGGTTTGCTCCCCAATGTCGAATGGTATAAGTCGTTAAAGGATAGATGGGACATCAGTGAGACGGCAGCTTTAGAGCAACTTGCTCGATTTACTCAAAATGGGCTTGAAGGGTACATGGAGAGGAGAAATTTTCCCGCCGATTTAGGCGTCTCAAGACTTTCACCATATCTGCACTTTGGGCAGATATCATCGCAAAATGTGTGGCATATCGTCGAGAGTGCGGCTGAGCAAAAAAACGAAAAAACCAGATTAAATATTGATCACTTTTTGCGGGAGTTGGTTTGGCGCGAGTTCTCTTATTATCTGCTCTATCATTATCCTGCCTTGCCCTACAGTAATTTGCAGGAGCGATTCAACGAGTTTCCTTGGATTAGAGTTTCGCCTGAGCTCAAGGCTTGGCAGAGAGGATCAACTGGTTATCCCCTAGTTGATGCAGGAATGCGAGAATTGTGGCAGACCGGTTATATGCACAATCGCGTGAGAATGGTGGTAGCATCGTTTTTGGTAAAAAACTTACTGGTGCATTGGAAGTGCGGAGCTGACTGGTTCTGGGATTGCTTGGTAGATGCGGACCTAGCTAGTAATAGTGCCGGTTGGCAGTGGGTAGCAGGAAGTGGAGCGGACGCAGCTCCATTTTTCAGGATATTTAATCCTGTTACTCAGAGTGAAAAGTTTGATAGTGAGGGCAAATATATCCTGAGTTATGTGCCGGAGTTAACAAATCTTCCAAAAAAATATCTTCACGCCCCTTGGTTGGCACCTAAACCGATACTTGATGCTGCTGGTATCGTTTTGGGATTGGATTACCCGAATCCGATAGTAGATTTGAAGTCGTCAAGGTCGCGAGCCCTGAGCGCTTTTCAAGAACAAAGAGCACGGTCAGCTAGATCTCAATGAAGGAAATGCCTAATGCCAGTGAACACCATAGAAATGCCGTGATCGTTGGCAGCAGCTATAACCTCAGCGTCACGCATAGAGCCGCCCGGTTGAATGATACTCGAGATGCCAGCTTCAGCTGCATTATCAATACCATCTCTGAAGGGGAAAAAGGCGTCAGATGCCATTACAGCGCCATTAACACTCAGTCCAGCATGATCTGCCTTTATAGCGGCAATGCGTGCTGAGTTTATGCGACTCATTTGGCCCGCGCCAACTCCGATTGTGCGTTGGGACTTAGCGTATATAATTGCATTAGATTTAACCATTTTAGCGACTTTCCAAGCGAACAGCATATCTGTTAATTCCTTCTGTGAAGGCTGGCGTTTGGTAACAATCTCAAGATCGTCTTTGTCGACTAAGGTAGTGTCTCGATCTTGAATCAGTAGGCCGCCATTAACGGATTTAAGACCGAGGGTCTTGTTTATTCGAGTGCTCCAAATGCCACACTCTAAAATTCGAATATTTTTCTTTTCTTTGGAGACCTCAAGAGCATCTTTTGAGACGGTGGGAGCTATTATGACTTCAACAAACTGGCTTTCACAGATAGCTAACGTTGTGTCTGGATCGAGTTCGCGGTTAAAAGCGATTATTCCTCCAAAGGCCGACTCAGGGTCGGTCTGAAAAGCTAGCTGATAAGCGGTTTTCAGGGTGTCAGCAACGGCAACCCCACATGGGTTAGCATGCTTGACGATTGCACAGCATGGGAGGTCAAATTGTTTAACGCATTCCAGAGCGGCATCTGTGTCCGCTATGTTATTAAAAGATAGGGCCTTGCCTTGCAATTGCCTTGCTGTGGAAATGCTGGGCTCGCTAGTATTCCTCTCCACATAGAAGGTGGCTTTTTGATGAGGATTCTCCCCATAACGAAGATCTTGTGCTTTTAAATATTGAATATTGAAAGTGTTTGGGGATGATAATTCTTTGTTTTTGTCGTCTCGGGCACCGAAATGATTTGCTATCATTCCGTCATATGCGGCTGTGTGTTCAAACGCTTTGACCATTAGATCATAACGCGTTTTGTAAAAAAGTTGGCCGCGATTGTCTCGGAGTTCTTTCAGTACTAATGAATAATCTTCTGCATTTGAAATAACCGCGACGTCTTGATGATTCTTCGCTGCCGAACGCAACATGGCTGGCCCACCGATATCGATATTTTCAATGGCAGTAGAAATGTCGCAGCCGGGCTGCGCCACCGCATTTGCAAACGGGTATAAGTTTACCACGACCATGTCTATGCCAAGGATATCATGATCACTCATTACCGCATCGTCTATCCCTCTTCGACCAAGAATTCCCCCATGCACCTTGGGATGCAGGGTTTTGACTCGGCCATCCATCATCTCTGGAAATTGAGTGTAGGTTGAGATTTCTTCTGCATCAACTCCATTTTCTCGAAGCAACCTGTAAGTTCCTCCTGTAGAAAAAATCTGAATCCCAATCGACATTAAGTTCTTGGCAAACTCCTCTATCCCTGTTTTGTCAGAAACGCTTATTAACGCCCTCGTAACTTTCTTTAAGTCCGCCACTAATCAACCCACCTTGATGTTTACAGAAGATCATAATACTTCAATTTTTTTCGAAGTGTCGCTCGGTTTATGCCCAGCATTGCAGCAGCTTTGCTTTGGTTCTGTCGATTGTATTTCATTACTTCCAGCAGCAATGGCGGCTCGACTTCTCCCAGGACCAAAGAGTACAAACCAGTAGCTGATTGGCCATCAAGGTTCGTCAGGTAGCGATTAATGGCTTTTGAAGTATTTACTCGTAACGAATCGTCGGCTTTTGTTTGGTAATCATATTGGGACATTATGCTGCTCTATTTTGAAAGCTGTGATTATCTCTGAAGAACTCATTAAGTGATTCTATCTGAAGGCGGGCGGCGCCGAGGTTGTTAAAATGCCGGATAAAATCTGTCCCTAGGGGCAGCTCTCTCAGATACCAGCCTATGTGTTTCCTGGCTATCCTGACGCCCCGACATTCACCATAAAAATCATGAATTGCCCTCAGGTGTGTGGCAATGATTTCATTCTTTTCCAAAGCTGAGGGTTCATAATTTAGTATTCCATTTGATAAAAAGTCTTTGAAAGCTCTAAATATCCATGGCTTGCCCAGCGCGGCACGGCCAATCATAATTGCTGCGGCGCCAGTTTTTTTCAGCACGTCTCTGGCTTGACCAGGCGTTTTAATATCCCCGTTGGCTATAATGGGTATTTGAACAGTCGAAACTGCGAGTGCGATGCTGTCATATTCTGCTTCACCAGAAAAACGGCACTGCCTGGTCCGGCCATGGATTGCCAAAGCCGATATACCCGCGTTTTCTGCTATTTTTGCGATAAGTGGGGTGTTACGGCTCGTAGGATCCCACCCAGTGCGAATTTTCAAGGTAACTGGCGCTGATACTGTTTTTGTTATCGCTACCAAGATTTTCTCAACCAATTTTGGGTCCTTTAACAGAGCGGAGCCGGCTTCGCGACGGCACACTTTCTTTGCTGGACACCCCATGTTTATGTCAATTATCTCCGCACCGCGGTCAATGTTGTAGTTTGCGGCATCGGCCATTGCTTTGGGGTCATATCCCACTATCTGCACCGATCTGGGGGCTGGTTCTTTATCAAAACGGGTTCTGAGATGAGATTTTTGGGTACGCCAGCATTTCGGATCAGACGCGACCATTTCTGATACTACTAAGCCTGCGCCCATTTCACGACATATTTTTCTGAAGGGCAAGTCAGTAACGCCAGCCATAGGCGCTAATATAACCTTATTGACTATTTTAAAATTTCCGATGTTAAACAAACTACGCAGACCCAATTTTTTCGTTGTTGACCTTGAGGCATCTTAACTTAACTTAGCATCCTTAAAAAAGTACTTTTTAGTGTTAGTTTTTGCTACTCGCATCCAGGTTTTCCAGTTCGAAAAAAACAAAGCATTTATCTCCCAATCTAAAACTTTAGCCAGAGATTGTTACCGCTTGTGCCCTGAAAGACTTATCCAGCCCTCTCGTTCATTTGATGTTGTAATTTCAAAGTGGATGTTAAAACGTCTGCGAACCTCACTAGCTTGCTCTTTTAGTATGCCTGATAAGCAGATCAGCCCTTTGTGGGACGCACAGCTGGTTAAAAGCGGTTCCATGTCGATTAAGGTTTGGGCTAGGATATTAGCTAATATTAAATCAAATTGCTGATTTGGCGGCAGGTCCTCAGGAAGGAAACAAAGAACTTTTTTCGGACTAATTTTATTGCGCTCGGCGTTGTGTCGAGTCGCAATTAACGCCTGAGGGTCATGGTCGACTGCCACCATTTTTTTTGCGCCCAACAGTAATGCAGATATCCCTAAGATACCTGACCCACAGCCAAAATCCAAAACAGATTGATCTCCGAGGGGTTGCTGCTCTAGCCACTCAAGGCAGAGATAAGTTGACGGATGTTTTCCGGTGCCGAAGGCGACACCTGGGTCGAGGATTAAATTAATCTCAGTCTTTTGTGATGGTTTAACCCAGCTGGGGCAGACCGAGAGTTTCTCGCCGAACTGAATCGGATTGAAATGCTTTTTATATTCGTCAGACCAACTCTTTTCATTCAGCGTGTGCCAGGAAACTTTGAGATTGGAGAAGGATTTTCTCAGCGCTCTTTCAACGCTTATGTGATGTATCTCTGGAGCAAAAAGTCCCAGTATTACGAGCTTATGCCAGAGCGGGGTGGTGCCAAACGCCGGCTCATAAATAGATTGCTCGGAGTCATTTTCAATTGTTATCGAGTAAGCTCCGTTATCTGACAAAACACTTTCTACCTCGTCAACATCGTCAGGTTTGCAGTGAATTTCAATCTGGTGCCAACTTGCTTTTGGTTTGGGGTCTTTCAACTATTGGAGGTCCAATTTCTTTTCAAGATAATGGATGTCCACACCACCTTCTCTGATTGCGGGATCTCGGACTAAATCAGCGTGAAGCTCGATGTTTGTTTTTATACCCTCTACTACCATTTCGTCCAGCGCAGTCATCATTCGCAATAATGCAGACTCCCGGTCACTTCCATGCGTTATTAGCTTCCCCAGCAGAGAATCGTAATGGGGTGGCACCGAATATCCATTGTAGATATGGGAGTCTACCCTGACCCCAATTCCTCCGGGGGCATGAAAGGATCTAATCACTCCAGGTTGCGGTAAAAAGGATATAGGATCTTCAGCATTAATCCGACATTCAAACGCATGTCCATTCATCTTAATATCTTTCTGCTGGAAGCTCAGAGCATGCCCGCCAGCTACACGCAATTGCTCTTTGACGATATCTATACCGGTTATCATTTCTGATACGGGGTGTTCAACCTGAACTCGGGTATTCATTTCGATAAAGTAAAAGTTGTCGTCCTCAAAAAGAAATTCAAAAGTGCCTGCTCCTAGATACCCTATTTCATGGCATGCTGCCACACAGCTGTCATAAATTTTTTGCCGGATCGAATTGGGAATGCCAGGCGCAGGTGCCTCCTCTAACACTTTTTGATGTCGGCGCTGAAGCGAGCAGTCTCGGTCGCCTAGGTGAACAGCGTGGCCATGGCTATCTGCGAGCACCTGTATTTCAACATGACGCGGGGCGGTAAGGAATTTTTCCATGTAAACCGTCCCGTCACCAAATGCCGAGGTTGCTTCCGCCTGAGTGATGGAAATAGCTTGAATTAAATTTTTGGGGTCTCTTACTACTCTCATCCCTCTGCCGCCCCCTCCTGCAGATGCCTTGATAATAACTGGGTAGCCAATTCGTTCAGCCATTACTTGAAGTTCTTGAGGATTATTGCCAAGAGGACCGTCGGAACCGGGTACGGTTGGCACTCCAACTCTTTTCATTGCTTTAATTGCTTCAACCTTGTCTCCCATGACGCGGATTACATCCGCAGGAGGCCCTATAAAGATGAACCCACTTTTTACCACTTGCTCTGCGAAGTCGGCATTTTCGGCAAGGAAACCATATCCGGGATGCACTGCTGTGGCATTAGTAAGTTCCATGGCGCTAATAATGGATGGCACATTGAGATAGCTTTGAGTCGAAGGGTTGGGACCGATGCATATAGCCTCATCCGCGAGCTTGACGCTTTTAAGATTGGCGTCGATTGCTGAGTGGACTGCGACGGTTTTAATACCAAGCTCTTTGCAAGCCCTCAGAATTCTGAGAGCAATCTCTCCACGATTAGCAATTAATACTTTTTCGAGCATCAGAGATCCTCAAGGTTAAGTGATCCTGAACATAGGCTGATCAAATTCAACTGGATCGCCATCCTCAACTAATATCTCAACTATAACCCCCGACTTATCACTTTCAATTTGATTCATCATTTTCATAGCTTCGACAATACACAGGACATCTCCGACAGATACCGTTTGTCCAATATCGACGAAGGGGCTGGCCCCCGGTGCTGGAGATGTGTAGAAACTCCCTACCATAGGCGAGCGAACCAGATATCCCTGCTCTTTAGAGCTTTGATCAAGAATCGACTCTGCAACCGCTGGGGAAGGGTTGCTTGCCGCCGGAGAGTTAATCTCATTCTGCGCTTTCGTATGAGAGGCATTTGCTATACCACTTCCTCTAGTTATCCGGACTGACTCTTCCCCCTCGACTATTTCTATCTCATGAATATCTGAGGTCTCAATTAGTTCGATGAGTTTTTTTACCTTTCGGAGGTCCATAACATCACCCTGCTTTTTTTCCAAGTTGTGCTTTTTCTATCGCGGCATGCAATGCCAGCTCATAACTCATCGGCCCAAAGCCACACACTATTCCACATGCAATGTCTGAAAAATATGAGATTTTTCGAAATTCTTCTCGCCGATGAATATTTGAAAGGTGCAATTCAATAAAGGGAATGTCTACCGAGAGGAGAGCGTCCCTCAGTGCGATACTGGTGTGTGTGAATGCGCCAGGATTAAAAATTATTATTTCGACCTTGTTTGTTAACGCGCCATGTATCGTTTCTATAAGCTCATGTTCTGCATTGCTCTGGATCCATGTCAGCTGGCATCCTTTTGTTGCTGCAATCGATTCGAGGTTTTTTGATATATCCGAAAGACTTTCATTCCCATAGAGCTTGGGTTCACGCATACCGAGCATGTTAAGATTGGGACCATTCAGAAGTAATACGTTAGTCATTTGTTATTCTAGTTGACAGGGTAGGGGGAATAGTCTGCATTAAAAAACTGTTGCTGTCCAGAAATGAAACCAATCAATAAATTTGACGCGGTTTCATAGAATATCTAGCATTTTAAGTGCAAAAGTACAAAATTTTTCATTTGCCAACCATTTATTTTCTATTGACTAGAAATCATTAGGCGTTTTACAAAAGAAATTAATCTTACAGAAATATATAATCATTTAACAACTTTTATGCTAAATACTGGCTTTTTAACAGCGGTTCAGTCCAATCCCCTGTTTCTATGGGCTCTTCTTGCAAATTACCTATTAATTTTAGACCCCCAGCTGAAGTGAGCATATCACTCGCTCAGGGACTTAATTTTAAAAAATAACGATAATTGCCCAATTTTATGTACTATAAGCCGAATTTAGCGAATTATATAACCTTTTTTTAAGATAATTTGTAATGATCAAAAAATTTTTTCTTCAGAAAAACACAATATCTACAAATAGTCTTATTTAAACGCATATTGTTCCATTTTATCGAATAAATGAGCTCTTTTACGGAATTTGTATTTATAGCGGAAAAGTTTTTTAGACAACTTTAAAAAATGAAATATCGTGGAAAACTGGTATATAACATCTTAAAAGAGTTCAACGGTATTCAAAAATATGTATTTAATTTCTTGAAACATATGAGACTGTCAATTGATTTTTCGAGCAGCAGCAAAAATGGCTATATCTACCAATGCAGCCATAGTCGAATAAATAGGAAATATATCGGTATCTGTAGGTAAATTATTATATAAATGGCTCAAATGTTTACAAATGCTGTTATTCATTTCTAATTTTCTTTTTCTCAAAGCAGTCGAGCCGTAAGATAAAGATATCAGACATTGGTAAATTAAGATCTGTCGTTCTAATGTTTGATGATCGAAAAAATGCGAGAATGGCCGTATGATAATATGATTAAGGGAGGATTTTGATGTTCAAAAATTTTTTTTTTTCGACGGTCTGCGGTCTGATGCTCAGTTTCTTCCTAAGCGGGCACGCTCAATCTAGGGTTTTTATTGAGGACGCTTATATCCGGGCGATTATTCCGGGCCAGACTGTGACCGCCGCATATCTGACATTAAAAAATGAAAGCTTGGCATCCTGCAGGTTTGTGTCAGTAAGCGCCGACATAGCAGAACGGGCCGAGTTTCATAGTCATGTGCATGTGGATGGAGTAGGGAGAATGCGTGAACTCAAAGAAATCGTGATAGCCCAAGATGAAGCCTTGGAATTTAGACCAGGTGGTTTGCATTTAATGCTATTCATTGAGAACGCTGAGGTTAACGAAAAATCACGGTCAGTCATTACTTTGCACTCGCCAGATTGTGGTGATGTGACCGACGCAGTACCGATTCGAAGAAAAGCTGTTAAACCCTCGATAAAATGATTAATAAGTTAAGTTTGATCCAGTTATCGCAGAGACTCTTGAATAAGTTAAAGAGCTGGGGCGTATTTAGTTTGGTATTGGCTCTAACTTTGGGCGCCTTATCAGTTATGGGAATCTATTGGAGCTCGGAACCCGAGGTATTACGAGTTACGGATAGAACAAGTAAATCTAGCCCAGGGAAAGCGACTGTGGCGATGCTCAACGACGTCGTTGACCTCTTGTTGAAAAAACCAGGAGGCTTTTTGAGCAACGATATAATGCCCCCTGGCGTTTTGCTAGATAATATGCCCAGCTGGGAATTTGGGGTTTTAGTGCAAGTCCGCGATCTTAGCAAAGCTCTGCGGGAATCGTTCAGTCGATCACAGTCACAATCCAATGAAGATCCGGACCTAGCTCTAGCGGAGCCACGTTTTAACGTGGACCACAAAAGCTGGGCAGTGCCATGGCCAGAGCGTGAATATGCTGAGGGACAAGCCTTCCTAAAAAGTTATCTCTTGCGGCTAGACAGTGCCCCTCCTGCTGCAGCCGAATTTTTTGCCCGGGCTGATAATTTACGCTATTGGTTGGCGACTATTGAAACCCGTCTGGGAAGTTTGTCTCAGCGGCTGTCAGCTAGTGTCGGACACTCTAGGGTAGATGGCTTGCCAGACGGAAAAGTTGGAGAGGATATCATGCGAACTCGTCGGGTCAACAAAACGCCTTGGTTAGTTGTTGATAATGTGTTTTATGAGGCGAGGGGGACGACGTGGGCCCTTTTGAATTTCCTACAAGCTGTGCGGGTGGATTTTGCTGATATCCTCGAGAAAAAAGGCGCAACGGCGAGCTTGGAACAGATTATCTATGAATTGGAAATGAGCCAAACGCCTCTGAAGACGCCCGTGATTGTTAATGGGCAGGGTTTTGGACTGTTCGCTAACCACTCGCTAGTGATGGCTTCTTACATAAGTCGAGCAAATGCTGCTTTAATCGATTTAAGAGATTTGCTTGCGAGAGGATAAAAGCATTTTTTAGCTGCTTCTACCATCTAAATTTGAATCGGGCTTATGGGTTGTGACGCCTTCTTCTGTGCCCAGAAAAACTAAATCGGCGGTTCGATGCGAAAAAAGTCCATTTGTGACGACGCCCGTGATCTGATTTATGCATGTTTCGAGGCTGCCATCTGTTTTTATTGGCCAAAGACCGTGTATATCAATTATATAATTTCCATTGTCCGTGGTGACTCCTTGCCGCCAAACAGGATCTCCACCTAGTTTTAAAAGTTCTCGGGCGACATGGCTCCTAGCCATGGGTATTACCTCAATTGGCAGCGGAAACTTGCCTAGTTCGTCTACCCACTTTGATACATCTGCGATACATACGAATTCTCTAGCGACTGCTGCAACAATCTTCTCCCTTGTCAGCGCTGCACCCCCGCCCTTGATCAATTGCAGCAGAGGGTTGATCTCATCTGCACCATCCACATACACTTCAACGTCACTCGTACTGTTCAAGTCAATTACCTGTATCCCTAAAGCCGCTAATTTTGTTGCTGATGCATTGGAACTTGCAATTGCACCGTAAAATTTATCTCTATGATTAGCCAACTCATCAATGAAAAAATCTGTAGTAGACCCCGTGCCTATCCCAATAATGCTGTGAACACTAATCTTACTGAGCACATAGGACACGGCTGCCTGCGCAACTAATTTTTTTAGTCGATTTTGATCCAAAAATGCCTCACAATCAGACACTATGACTTGTTTTAACACCATTATACGAGTGGCCACCTAATAAGCTAGCTTTAACTCCTATATTCAGGTTAAGTATGAGACTCAATAATCCCTGCACTTTTCACGCGACACTCCGGTGATTTTGAATGTTAGACATGTATGTTGACAAGATTCACAACGCTAATATCTATGATCTTGCGATTGAGACTCCCATCATTCCAGCTCCAACAATTTCATCACTTCTGCGCAATAAAATTTTGATAAAGCGAGAAGATCTTCAGAGCGTATTTTCTTTTAAGGTCCGCGGTGCCTACAATAAGCTCCTAAATCTTTCCAAAGAGCAATTGGACCGAGGTGTGATAGCAGCCTCGGCGGGTAACCACGCGCAAGGGGTGGCACAAGCGGCCAATAAAATGCAAGTGGAAGCTACGATCGTGATGCCCACCACAACTCCTCAAATAAAAGTTAACGCGGTTCGTCAGCGCGGAGCACAAGTGGTCTTGGTAGGTGACGACTTTGATGCTGCTGCCGCGCATGCATCGGAACTCAGGCGTAAGCATGGTGCAATATTTATCCATCCGTTCGATGACCCCGATATAATTGCAGGCCAAGGCACAATAGGAATGGAAATACATCGACAAGTTGCCGATCCATTGGATGCTGTTTTTATTGCTGTTGGGGGAGGTGGGTTATGCGCAGGAATTTCGGCATACTTAAAAAAGTTTCGTCCGGCGACAAAGATCATAGCAGTTGAGTCAGAAGATGCTGCCTGCCTCAAAGCGGCAATGGATTCTGGAGAACCGGTCAGACTGTCAGAGGTTGGAATCTTTGCTGATGGGACAGCGGTCAAACAAGTGGGTGAAGCAACTTTTGCTGTGATGCGAGAAACGGTAGATGAAGTAATTACTGTAACAACTGATGAGATATGCGCGGCCATAAAAGACACCTTCAATGATACGAGAGCAATTTGTGAACCCTCTGGGGCAATGAGTTTAGCGGGGCTAAAAAAATATGTAGCCGAAACGGGGGTTGAGGGACAGAAATTGTTGGCCATTCAATGTGGCGCAAATATAGATTTTGATCGCCTTCGTTACATCTCTGAGCGCACCGAAACGGGAGAAAAAAGAGAAGCTATTCTCGCCGTTACGATTGATGAAAGGCCGGGCAGTTTTAGATCATTTTGCAAGGCTCTTCAATTCCGAAATGTGACAGAATTTAATTATCGATATAATAATCAAGCGGCAGCGCAGGTGTTTGTAGGTATTGAAGTTAACTCGGACGAGGACCGTTTTTCATTCACTTCGCACTTGTCTCAAAAAGGGTATAGAGCCGAGGATCTAACAGATAATGAGATGGCTAAATTACACATTAGACATATGGTGGGTGGACGGTCTCAAGAGATAGAAGAAGAACAAGTTTTTCGATTTGACTTTCCTGAGCGTCCCGGCGCCTTGCTCAATTTTTTGAATGTTTTGGGCGATCGTTGGAATATTACTATGTTTCATTATCGCAATCATGGGTCAGCATTTGGTCGTGTGCTTGTGGCTTTTCAAGCAACAGCTCAGGAAGATGGATCTATTATGAAATTTCTGGACTCATTGGGATATCGGTACGTCAATGAAACTCAGAATCGCTCATACCAATTATTCTTGAGGAGGACTTGAGTTTGACGGCAATAAATCGCCTATCAGACGAATTTGTATAGCTTCTACTCCCGAGCCAGCAAGAGCATCTGAAATAACTACCACTCGATCCTGAGATGAAAATTCTCCCCGCTGAACCATAATTTCCGCTGCACTAGTTAGCGTCTTCTCTGGGTCTGAGCTAAATTTTATTCGGTAGCTAATTACATTGCGGTTCAGAACAAGCTGGCGTCGGGTCCGGCTGTCATTCGTGAAAGCGCAAATAACTGGTTTTTGAGGATGGCAATTGGTTACCAAGTTAGCCATTCGACCGCGACGAGTGGGGACTATGATAGCTTTTGCGGAGATTGATTCGGCGAGATTAACGGCCGCTTGTGCTATGTGCTGTTTGTCGTTTTCTAGTCTGAGATTGTCTGTAAACCTCAATCCCCGACTGCTTTCAGTTGATCTGGCTATTCGATCGAGAATTTCAACACATTTAATTGGATATCGCCCAACTGTGGTCTCGCCAGAAAGCATAATGGCATCGGCCTCCTCGTACACTGCGTTAGCTACGTCAGTCACTTCGGCTCTAGTTGGCATAGCGTTTTCTATCATTGATTCTAGCATGTGAGTTGCAACTATCACTCGCTTGCCCATCTCTGCACATGTTCGAATGATTCTCCGTTGAATGCGCGGCAACACCTCCAGTCTGATTTCTACACCCAAATCACCACGGGCGACCATAATACCGTCTGCTGCAGCTGTTATCTCGACCATGTTTGTAATAGCCTCTTGGTCTTCAAGCTTGGCTATTACTTTAATCTTCTCAGCTTTAGAGCCAAGTAATATTTTAAGATCATCAATGTCAGACGCCTGCCTGACAAATGATAGAGCGATAAAATCTACTTCCTGGGATTTGGCAAATTCAATATCGCGACGATCCTTGTCAGTGATGGCCGGCAGATTTACCCTGACACCCGGCAGGTTGACATGCCGTTTGCTTTTTAACACTCCACCATCAATCACTTTACAACGCATAATGCGGTTTTCTTTACTGAGAACTTGTAGGTTAATTAGCCCATTGTCGACCGTTACGAAGTCACTGACATTTAAATCGTTGATCAAATCATCATAATTAACTTGGATCGACGATGATTCGACGTCTTTGGTTCCACGAGCGACAATTGAAATGATATCACCTGAGCTAAGCTGCAAATCCTCAGCCCGGTCACCTGTTCGAATCTCAGGACCCTGAGTGTCTATCATTATAGCGATTGGGTACTTGAGTCGTTTGTTGAGAGTCCTTATGTATTTAATCACAAGCGCATGCGAT
>CACEBC010000019.1 GCA_902557735.1 Porticoccaceae bacterium | reverse complement strand
TCGAATATTATCTACTAGCTCCAATACCTCATCTGGTGGTGCCTTTGTATAGCGGCTTACGAAAACTGAAACAGCAACATTGAATGCCATACCTACCACGCCAATGCCTTCCGGTGAAATGCCAAATAACCAATACTTTGTGTTATTCAGCTCGCTTGCTATAAATTTGAAGAAAACAATATATAAAAATGTAAAGAAAAGGCCTGTCAGCATGCCAGCGATAGCGCCCTCTTTGGTAATAGCCTTGCTAAAGATGCCGAGGAAAAGAGCCGGAAACAGAGATGCGGCAGCCAATCCAAACGCAAAAGCCACAACTTGCGCAACAAAAGCAGGAGGGTAAATACCAAAAAGGCCTGCAATACAGACGGTGATCGCCGCCGACAGGCGTGCATATCTGAGCTCCTGTTCGTCGTTTATGCTGGGCATAAGGGTTTTCCTCAAAAGATCATGCGAGACAGCGCTTGAGATTACAAGTAACAAGCCCGCTGCTGTTGAGAGTGCTGCTGCTATGCCGCCAGCGGCCACTAATGCAATGACCCAACCGGGTAAACCTGCAATTTCAGGGTTGGCTAGCACTATGATATCTCGGTCAATGTAGATCTCGTTGGGGTGTTTACTCGATTTGTTCTCGACTAACCGCTCGCCAACTGACCCACGCGTCTCAAGGAAGTCTGGCTTGGATGGGATTAGAGCATTACCCTCGCCATACTGAATCCGGTTGTCCCCATTTTTGTCTCGCCAAGCTACTAAACCGATATCTTCCCATTGAGTAAACCATTTTGGCACTTCGGTATAGGGTGTTTCATGCAGACTATCCACTAGATTTAGCCTTGCAAAGGCCGCTACCGCTGGTGCGGTGGTGTAGAGTAATGCAATAAACACGAGCGCATACCCCGCTGAAAGACGAGCATCTGACACTTTTCGCACAGTAAAAAAACGGACTAGAACGTGGGGTAGGCCCGCAGTACCGAACATAAGAGCAGCAGTGATGGCGAGTAAATCAATGGTAGCTCTTTTTCCTGCTGTATAGGCATTAAAACCTAAATCCAAAAGGACCGAATCGAGCTTTTCAAGTACGAAGAGGCCGGAACCATCATCAAGCTGAGAGCCAAAACCCAGTTGGGGAACCGGATTACCTGTTATGAGGAGTGAAATAAAAATTGCGGGAACCATGTAGGCGAAAATTAATACA
The DNA here is from genome assembly GCA_902557735.1 of Porticoccaceae bacterium. Classification (GTDB taxonomy): domain Bacteria; phylum Pseudomonadota; class Gammaproteobacteria; order Pseudomonadales; family Porticoccaceae; genus TMED48. The sequence continues at coordinate 29,294 of CACEBC010000019.1, read as the reverse complement.
CAATATTGAGCGACCTGAGTATATGTTATCCCTTTCATGCCCCCAAGCACCGCATATAAGAAAACAATGGCCATGCCTATAACTACCCCGGTAGTTACTTCAACTTCGAGAAAGCGGGAAAAAACAATGCCCACGCCTCGCATCTGCCCCGCCACATATGTAAACGATATGAAGATGAGACAAATTACAGCAACTATTCTTGCCGTCCGAGAGTAAAAACGTGTTCCAATAAAGTCTGGGACAGTGAAGTGGCCAAATTTTCTGAGGTAAGGCGCGAGTAGAAGAGCCAATAAAACATAGCCTCCAGTCCATCCAAGTAGATATACACTCCCATCCCGTCCCATAAAGGCTATTATTCCAGCCATTGAAATAAATGAGGCCGCACTCATCCAATCGGCTGCAGTTGCCATGCCGTTGACAAGGGGATTGACCCCGCCGCCTGCGATGTAAAAGTCTGTTGTCGAGTCAGCCCTCGCCCAAACTGCAATTCCAATATAGAGAGCGAAGGAGGATCCTACCATCAAGTAAGTAAGGATTTGAGTGCTCAAGTCTCGTCTCGCTCTCTAACATCGTCAACGTCAAATTTTTTATCGATTACGTTCATCCGCCAGGAGTAGAAAAAAATCAAAAGAATAAAGACCAACATGGAACCCTGTTGCGAAAACCAGAATCCGAGCTTGAAGCCGAGTATTTGAAATTGGTCCAGCCAATCTGCAAGAGCGATACCAAACCCAAGTGACACGACTAGCCAGATTAGTAATAGCTTACTGAGAAGCGCTAGGTTGGCTCTCCAATAAGCTTTGCTTTGGTCCTGTGTGTCTCGATCATTCATAATAGGATTCTGGAATACTTCTTACACGAAGATTTAATCACATCCCTTTGAACCAAATGCAGGGTAGCGATGAACGTATCCTAGCACCTGAATTATTTTTTATCGAGGGGAATCTTGAGGGTAAAGAGGCTGCAATCTATGCCCACTCTTCGGGATAGCATACCTCATTTCTTTGCAGTGAATTTTCAACTGTTCGAGAATGAGATCTACATCCGCCATCAATGGTGATTCTGTTTGGTATAAATGCTGATCGAGTTGAGAAAATCCTTTGCTCAGGATAGGGTCTTCGAGCTTTTTTGCCAAACTTTCGAGGGTTATGGACGGTGAAACTTTGAGAACCAACTGACCCCACTTTAGGATATTGGCTCTGGCACCCACTAGGTCATTGGCTTGCAATTGTTTTTGTATCTCCTGCACGAGCTGTTTCATGCTTGCTGGTGTTGATTTGACGGGTTTGGAAGCCTGTGTAAGTTCGAAGACATTTTGTTTCTGTCTCCACAAAATCAGTGAAATCAGGCCGCAAAACAAAACCACGTTTGCGCTGAGAGAGAGGGTGAGTAATTGGGTAGGTCTTGAAGCATCAGAAAAATCTTCTATGTCTTCCATAGGAGATATGCTGATGGTGTTGATTGGCTGTAAAGGGGGATCAGAATCATCCCCCAGATCGGCGCTCGCTGCCACATTTAGTGTTCGGCTCTTAACAACCGTTGTTTCTGTTTGACGGGTGCGTGTATTCCACCATTTAACCTCAATCGAAGGCAGGGTAATTTGGCCCGCTCGCCTTGGCACTAGGGCCATTGATTCTATGCGAACTCCTAAGACCCCGTCGCCAGTTTTTTTTGTCTCAATTTGAGCTTGATCAGGATAGATCTTGAAGTCTGAACTGGGTGGCAGATCGAGTGGATTTATCTTAGCTCCAGTCTGACCTTCCGCAGTCATGGTGATGGTTCTTGTGATCGGTTCACCAACGCGAAGCTCCCCCAAATCGCCATTCCATGTTTCGGTTAATTCTACTTTGGAACTGGGCAAAAATTGAACGCCTGACGAGTGTGCTGGTTGCTTCAGTATTTCGATCATCTTTGCTTCTGTGACGCGGATTACTTGGTTACCTCTTCGGTTGAAAACACCAAACTGTCGCCTTGAAGGAACTTCAAAGGCGCCGAAGCGTTGGGCGGGAATGCTTAACATGCCAATGTTCTGGGGAAAGATCGCATAACGCACCTCAATTACTACATAGTCTCTACCATTGATACGTTTTTGAAATTGGTTCTCGGCGATCTGCTCAACGGTCGCATTTTCGACATCTAGTGGTGTGAGACTGTAGTCAGTTAATGATACGGAAGTATACAGCCGCTGAGTAAGCAGGAGCTGCTCTTGGACATAGGCAATTGTCTTGTCTATGGAGGTTTCAGAAAAGATCGCTTGTTGTACTTGCGTCTGATTTGATGATGTGGACGGTTCAAGAACTTGAATTTCTATTGCATCACTGACATGCCCAGCATAATTCAATGATGGAATCAGGAGTTTTCCTTTTTTTAGCGGCAGTAGGGTTAGTTTCCAGTCAGTAAAAGATTCTGCTTTCCCATTACTCCAAGTATATTGCTGTTGCCGGCTATTTGAAATGATATCAAAACCTGACTTAAGACTATCAAAATTGGGTTCATCTCTATCGGCTTGCCCGCCATATCGAACAGTCAACTCGAGCGTTTCATTCTCATAGATCGTTGTTCGGTCACTAGAAGCCGTCAAAAATGCAAATACATATGAGTTGCCCACCAAACAGAGTGTAAAAATTGTTAAGACTTTAATAACAAAATGCCTTTTATCAGAAGCTGCGGTCGTTTTATTCATTTTTAGAAACTCTCGTTACTCTTCTCTCCTAAGTTTTTCCAATCAGTAACGCCCTGATTGGTCATCATTAGGAGTCCTTGGTCGCCTTGGCTGGCTCGCACGCTGCCGAGCCTGATGTTGAAATTTGGCTCTTAGAAGGCCGCCCGGATCATCCGGCACACTGCGAAGCAACTGCTCCAGTTCTTGCTGAGATTGGGCTTCATCACTCAATGCATTGAACTCATCCTGCTCTACAGCCTTATCTTGTGATTGCTCTGAGTTGGTCTCTCTCGCAGGTTGTTGGGAATCCTCCTGAGATGATTCCTGACTATCCGGTTCTCTGTTTTTTGACCCTGCCTGCTCGGCATCGGCTTGATTATGATCGCCTTTGGAATCATCGGTTTGCTCTGGCCGATTATTTTGATCCTCATTACCATCCTGATTTTGCTGCTCTTTCTGATTCTCATGTTGTTGTTGAAGCAAATCCTCTAGCAGTTTTTTATTGAAAGTAGCATCTTCAAGGGTTGGTTGAATTTTTAAGGCGCGGTTATAAGCTTCTATTGCCGCCTCTAATTGACCAGAGTGCGCCAAGCTGTTGCCTTCGTTATAATAAGAATCGGCTTCATTCAAACCTTCTCTTTCACCAAATTTTTTTTTCGCATTCTCATAATCTCCCGCCCTGTAGGCGGCGGTCGCCTTCCAAGCGGGATTTTCAAACAGCTCTTGTGCTCTTGCTGCGTCACCCTCTTCTAGGGCCTGTGCCGCCTGCTGATCGGGGCGTTGCCAAAGGTTATCCCAATCTAAGGACAAACTTGTCTGCGGGAAAAGTAGCGGCAACACCAAAATAGGAACTAAACCGCCGCGCCTAAAAGAACTGAGAATGAAAGGTAGCACGAAGATAATTAGTAGGTAACCCCGATCATTCCAGATGTCGAATGTTCGCTCCATCTCGCGAGTTTCATCCACTAATGGCATGTTTCCGACAGCCATAAGAGCGTTAATATCGCTATCATCGTTGGACAAAGGTCTGTATATCCCTCGATTGATTTCTGCCAATTTTTTAAGATCTTCGGTGTTGATTTTGGCTATGAGTATTCCCCCTCGGTTGTCCTTTAAAAAACCTCCATATGGTAAGGGTATAGGAGCTCCCTCTGCCGAGCCGATTCCCAGAATCGATAAACGAAAATTGCCATTTTTACGTAGGGATGAGTTAATCTTTGGTATCGCAGACGCCGCTACTTCATCGGTGATAAGAAGTAAATCGGCGCTATCCAAACCGCCATTCTTGACGATTTCCAAGGCAGTATTTATCGCCTCTTCCAAGTTGCTCCCGTATTCTGGCATTATGGATGGTTCCAGGGAGTTGACCATGCTTATTATTGTATTGGTATCTTCAGTCAGAGGGGAGACCACGTGAGCGCTGCCTGAGTAAACGATCAAAGCTGTATAGCCCTCTCTGCGCTCCGAGAGTATGTCAATAAGTTTGAACCGAGCCCGAACGAGACGGCTTGGCTTGATATCTTGGGCAAGCATTGATGGGGACAGATCGAGCAATATGACCATCGAAGACTCTTTTTTGTGAACTGGCTGAGGCATCTGTTCCCAGGTGGGGCCGGCGAGAGCGAGACACGCAAATAGCCATGCGAGAGACCAAAAGACTGTTTTTAGTGATTCATATCGGCGAGGCATCAGGTTGTGATCTTGGGTTAGGTAGTTTATCAATTCTGGATTTATAAGTTTTTTCCAGTTACCCAAACTGTGTTGCTTCCACTTATAATACGCCCAGAGGATCATAATCGGTAGAAGACCGAGTAGCCATATTGGCCTTAAAAAATGGAATTGTGTCAAGAAATCACTGGAAACCATTGTTTTTTCCGTTTAATGCAAAAAGAAAGAGTGCCGACAAAAAAGATAGCCCGAGCGGCCAATGGAAAAGTGAAGTGGCGGGTCGGATTGTTTCTGCTGATTGCTCTATGGGCTCAAGCTCGTTGAGTCGTTCATAGATGGTTGACAACTCCGCCGGATTCCGTGCACGAAAGTACTGACCGCCCGTGGCTCGTGCAATGCCCGTGAGAGTGTCCTCATCAAGATCGGCAGATGGATTGGTGATTGTTTGACCGAACAAACCCCATTCCTCAAGTCGCTCTCCACCAATTCCAATAGTATAGATTTTTACGTTCGACCTCGCTGCAAGATCAGCTGCCTCCAATGGATCAAGTTCACCTGAGTTGTTAGCGCCATCTGTCAACAGGATCATAACTCTATGATTATCGGGCCTACTTTGAAGTCGTTTTATTCCAATACCTACGGCATCTCCTATAGCTGTGCCTTGCCCGGCGAAGCCTATTTCGGCTTCATATAGGAGGGTTTGCATGGTCTTTCGATCAAAAGTAAGAGGTGTCTGAAGATATGCTTTCTCTCCAAACAATATCAACCCGAGGCGGTCACCATCTCGCTCAATAACGAAATCACCCACAACTGCTTTGACTGCAATCAATCGATTGACCAATTTACCATTTAGTTGCATGTCTTCTCGCTCCATACTTCCGGAGATGTCAACCGCTAGAAGGATGTCACGGCCTGATGTCGGCAATGATATCGGCTCTCCAACCCAGACAGGCCTTGCCAATGCAGAGAGAGCAGAAATCCAACAAGTATATAGAAGAGCCATTAGCATCAGCTTTTTCAAATTTGCATATCGACCGGTATTTCTTTGGTCTGCTATTGCGGCTAAGCCAGGAGCACGCAGAGCCAGCATGCTGGTTTGTTTCGGATGGCGCATAAAACGGTAAGCAATCGGGAGGGGAACCAGACAAAGAATCCATGGCCACAATAAACTTAGCATTCAATCCTCTCCTCGGACACTGTGCTGCTTGATCCAAAGTCTTGCATCTGATGCTAGTGATAAACAAAGATCAGCGCAATAATCAGGGTCATGCTTTTCTGGGGTTGCATAAAGGATCAAGCCTAATTTTTGAGGATCGCAACGAAAAAGGGACTGATGACTTGTCGCTCGCAGAAACTCAAGAAATGAACCTGTTGGCAGGCTAGCGATATTTTTCTTTCTGTAGGCGGTATGTGCTGTTTGTCTGAGCAGGCGAAATATAGATTGGACCTTCTTAAAGTGTTGTTGGCTATTTAATATTTCATCCAGCTCTTGTAAAGCCTCTTGTCGGTATATCCGAGCGCGTTTTCGTCTGAGCCATAATAGCGCTGTCAGAGCCGAGCATATTATTGCAAACAGAGCTAGCAACCACCAACCTGGCGCTGGCGGCCAGAAAGAAATTGCCTCCGGTAAATGGATATCGCGCAATAGGGCTAGAGGATCGGGCTCATTCATTTTACTCTTACCTCGGATTACGCTCTTCGTCGTCGTTTGCCATAGGTTCTGCCTAGAATAGAGATGATATTTTCTGATGTGTTAAATGTGAGTAGATGGCCTCCTAATTTTTCGTTCACGTTCTTTATTTCGTCGCTGCGGGTTCTAAACGAATGTGCATAACTTTGACGGAGAGATTCATTTCGGCTATCCAAAAGCATTTTATTTTTTCCATCGCTGACTGCATAAATTGAGGGCGGAGGCAAATCAATCTCTAAGTCGTCATAGACATGACAGAAATTAACCCTAGCTAATCGAGCAATGTCAAAAAGATGCTTGGAACATTTATCATTGAGATCGTTGAAATCGCTAATAATAAAAAGTGTCGATCCGGGCAGAACGAGTTGTTTCGATTCATGCAGCATATCTTTGAGAGTTAAACTTTCCTCATCTGAGTTCAGAAGATACTTAGAAAAACTATGGAGCGAGTGAATATACTGTAATACAGAATGATGGCTTCTCTTTGGTTTCACATCTTCGTGCTGCTGTTGACCAAAAACAAGCCCCCCGACGCGATCATTGGCTGCCAACCCGGCCCAAGCAAGTGCAGCGGCGATTTCACAAGCGACAACTGATTTCAGCCTTTGGCTACCGAAAAACATTGATCCGCGCAGATCGGTTATTATCAGGATAGGCCTTTCTCGTTCCTCGCTGAAAACCTTGGTGTGTGTTACCTGAGTGCGAGCAGTTACTCGCCAATCGATACTTCGAACGTCATCTCCCGGCTTGTATATGCGTACCTCTTCGAAGTCCATCCCTCTGCCACGCCAACGCGATTTGTGAGCGCCGTAGATTTGCTGTCGTGCCACGGGATTTGGAAAATTGGTTAATTCTCTTGCCCCATAACGCAGTTTGATCAGTGATTGTTGGCTTGCGATCGCCGGGTTGAATTCAAGATCGTCAGATTTTGAGTGCTCTACCATAACTAATCGGCACCTAGGCTGACGGCACCATATCAAGAAGTTGGTCTATCACTTTGGTTACAGAAATTCCGTTGGCTTCTGCTTCAAAACTCAGGATTAGCCGATGCTTGAGCACGTCATAAGCAACGCTACGGACATCATCGGGAGTTACAAAATCGCGACCGTTTAGCCATGCGAGGGCTCGACTGCATCTGTCTAGTGCGATTGTTGCACGAGGGCTCGCGCCGAAATCAAGCCATGATTCGAGGTTTCCTCCATAACCAGCCGTATTCCTCGTTGCTAAAACAATTTGCACTAGATAATTTTCCACTGGTTTCGCCATATGGACTTTTAGGACCTGTTTGCGAGCCCCTAAGATTGTCTCTTGATCCACTTTAGTGAAGTTCTCCAACACCTCTTCCAATGTCTCTTTTCTGGACAATTCGAGTATCAGTCTCTCCGTTTCTGGTGCGGGATATTCAACTGAAACATGCATTAGGAAGCGATCCATTTGAGCCTCAGGAAGTGGATAGGTTCCTTCTTGTTCAATAGGATTTTGAGTTGCCATAACTAGAAATAAATCAGGGAGGTCATAGGTATTTTTTCCAACAGTTATCTGTCGCTCTGCCATAGCCTCTAGAAGAGCCGATTGCACTTTAGCTGGAGCTCTATTAACCTCGTCGGCTAAAATCAGGTTATGGAAGAGTGGTCCAGCCTGAAATTCAAATCGATTTTCTTCGGGGCGATATATATCACTTCCAGTGATATCTGCGGGCAGCAAGTCCGGAGTAAATTGAATTCGGTGAAAGTCAGCATCTACGCCTTCAGAGAGCGTCTTGATTGCTTTAGTTTTTGCGAGTCCCGGAGCACCTTCAACAAGGAGATGGCCGTCTGCTAAAAGAGCCACAATAATTCTTTCGACCAACGTTTCTTGACCTAAAATTTTGCTGTTAAGCCATTTCTTCAATTGGTTAATTCGCTCTTGCACCAACCCTCTCCTTAACGCACATTTAAAGTGTTTTCGCTCTCTATTAAAGTAACATCTAATCCGTCAATTCCCAATTAATTCAAACTGGAAAAAAATTCAGTTTTACACTGCGCTTCAACCCATTATAGTTGCTTTACGCGAATAACGTCTTCATGCGCAGTTTATCGATGTTGTCGAAAGTTCTAGCAAGTAATTGCTGTTTGCATTCTCGACAAAGGTTTCGCGGTTCAATTAGGCTCTACGCTACAACACGTTACCAGAGGCGAAATATTAGCGATGGAAAATAAAAAAAACAACCGGCCACAACTGCTCAGAGCACTAGCTTCTTTTTCGAGCCAATATGTTGATGAAATCGATAAAACAAACTTTGATAATTTTGTCAATCACACCATAAAAAAACATCTCGATATGGACTATCTCAATAGACCAATGGAGACAATTTTCTGGAACATCTACGGGCTTTATCGTTTTGTTAGAGTATTTGATTCTGCAAATTTTTGTGACGGCGATTATCGCGGCCAACTCTCAGCATTTAATCCTGATCGCCACAAGGATGGTTGGGTTTCGGATCATTCGATAATCTATGTAAATCAGCTGGACAAACCATTCCTGGTGGATTCATTGCGAATCGCATTAAACTCTCGAGCGGAAAAAATAAACAGTATTAGAAGCACTCCATTATGGATCAAAAGGAATGCACAAGGCCTCATTGTTTCGATGGCAGCTGAAAACAAGCCAGATGCCTCACTCGAAGCAATTATAACTATTGAAATAGAGCGCTGCGATGATCACGAACTCAAGGCCCTATCGAATGAGTTGTTAGGCGTTTTGGACGACGTCGAGTTAGTGGTGAATGATTTTCAAGGAGTTCGAAAAGATTTAAGGGCTTTAATTAACGATGTTCGCTTGCTGGCGCCGGAAACAAGTGATCGAGACGAGTGTGCAGAATTTTTGGAGTGGATGGACTCGGGGGCTTTTGTATTTCTGGGAAGTAACCAATTTGTGCTGGAAAGTGAGGGTGAAGATATTTTTCTAACAGAGATTGCGGATATGAGAAAAGGGTTATTAAAACGCCCTAGTTCAGAAACGAGAAAGAGACGCCTTAAAGATCTTAGCTCCGGGGTGCGTTCGTTTTATGATACCGATAAAATACTTGCATTTGGAAAATCATCGAGTCGTTCATCTGTTCATCGAAGCGCATATTCACATTACGTCGTTGTGAAACGGTTTGATGAGGCTGGCAATTCAATAGGTGAGGCTCGTTTTATGGGACTTCATACCTCTCAGTTCTATGACTATAGCTCTAGCCGCATTCCTATCCTTCGTAGCAAAGTGGATCATCTACTAGCAAATTCAGGTTTTCGACAGAATAGCCACGATCACAAGGCGCTAAGCGCCATTGCTGAGTCGTTTCCGCGAGATGAATTATTACAAATGCCTGAGGATGAATTGCTGGAAATGGCAATAGGCATATGGCAAATTTATCAGCGTAACCTTACAAAGGTTTTTACCTATTCCGACCCCTTTAAAAAATTTGTTAGCTGCCTAATTTTTTTGCCTCGCGAATCTTTTAGTTCGCGAGTAAGAGAACGGATCCAGCGCACTGTCGAACGTTTTCTGGGCGCATCGGACAGTACATTTGTCAGTTTTTTTCTCCCAGAATCGATGTTGGTTCGTGTTTACATGGTTTTCCCGGTAACAGATTTCAGTATTGAAACTGTTAATTCAGGCAAGTTAGAGGAAATTGTTGCGGGTATTACTGCAAACTGGACCGATGCGTTTAACATTCTCGCGGTCGAAGAAATCGGTAAACAAAGCGGCTTAACTCTGTCGAGAAAATATGCCGGCAGCTTTTCGGAAGCATATAAGGAGCAATATAAACCTGTGCATGCATTAAGGGATATTTCTGTTCTGGAGTCTCTTTCCGATTCTAAAAAACTGGCGGTCGATCTGAGACCAAGGGAGACTGGTTTGCAATTAAAATTGTTCCACTCCAAGGAGCCAATCGCATTATCAAACATGATTCCAATCCTGGAAAATCTGGGATTTCACGTTCTGATGGAGCGACCTCATGAAATTACGTCTCGACAGCAATCATCTGTTTGGTTGCAAGATTTTTTGCTTGAACTTACTCTAAAAATTGATGTTGACTTTTATTCCATAGCGGAAGACTTTGGTCAAGCTTTAGAAGCTATATGGTCTGGCGCTGCAGAAAATGATCGATTTAATCGATTAGTCATCGGAGCATGCCTAAGTTGGAGAGAAGTCGCTCTATTGAGACTCTATTCGCGGTATCTTAAGCAACTTGGGATCTCATACAGCCAAGATTTTATCGCGGATACGCTCTCCGAATACACGGAGCTATCAAAAGTCTTGTTCAAGCTTTTTGCGATTTTGTTTTCCCCACATCGTGTCAATGGCAACGAAAAAGACAATGAGCTGGGCCGAATAAGACAGGATATCGAGAATCGTTTAGAGAGTGTTTTAGACATAAGCCATGACAATATTTTTCGTGCTTACATACAATTGATTGATGCCACCAATCGCACTAATTTTTATCAGTTGCAGTCTGATGGGCTTCCCAAAGCCTTTTTGAGTATAAAACTCTCCACAGAAAAAATTTCTATCGCCCCAGAGCCCCGACCAGAGAGCGAGATATTTGTGTATTCTCCAGAATTTGAGGGTGTGCATCTCCGAATGGGTAAGGTTTCCCGAGGAGGTTTACGTTGGTCTGATAGGCTGGAGGATTACCGCAAGGAGATCCTTGGACTAGTCAAAGCACAACAAGTGAAAAATGCAGTAATAGTGCCGAGTGGGGCAAAAGGTGGTTTTGTTATCAGAAACACCTGTTTTGAAGACCGCCATGGACCACGTTCGCACGCAGGCGAGGCATATTACAAACTTTTCATTGAGGCGCTGCTTGACATTACCGATAACTATATTGCTAGTGCAATTGTTGCTCCTGAAAACCTGCTAAGGTTGGATGGTGATGATCCATATCTGGTAGTGGCTGCCGATAAAGGTACTGCTAAGTTCTCAGATTTTGCCAATGAAATTTCAAATCAGCAGCAGTTTTGGCTAGGGGACGCCTTCGCGTCAGGCGGATCAAATGGCTATGATCACAAGGCTATGGGTATTACGGCGAGAGGTGCTTGGGTTTCGGTTAAAAGGCACTTCCGAGAGCTTGGAGTGGACATACAAAATCACAATTTCAGTGTAGTTGGAATCGGTGACATGTCTGGAGATGTCTTTGGAAATGGAATGTTGTTATCCAGACATATCGAATTGGTCGCAGCGTTTAATCATTTGCACATCTTTGTTGATCCCAATCCGGATGCCGAGAGCACCTACACCGAGCGTGAACGGCTATTCAACGAACCTCATAGTGGGTGGGGTGACTTTGACCGATCACTTCTTTCAACTGGGGGTAGAGTGTTTTCTCGCAAGGATAAGACACTTGAGTTGACTCAGGAGATTAAACAACGGTTTGACATAAATAAAGACCATTTAACTCCGGCCGAGCTGATTTCCGCGCTATTGCTGGCGCGAGTTGATTTGCTTTGGAATGGCGGCATCGGCACCTACGTGAAATCAAGCAAAGAGAATCATGCGCAGGTTGGAGACAAGGCAAATGATGAATTGAGAGTAGATGGTCGCGATTTGCGTTGTAAAGTCATAGGAGAGGGGGGCAATCTAGGCATTACCCAACTTGGACGAGTTGAATATAGCTTAACGGGAGGTTTGTGTAACACAGATTTTATTGACAATGCTGCGGGTGTGGATTGCTCTGATCACGAGGTAAATATTAAGATTTTGCTAAACTCTAGACTGCGAAGCGGTGATTTAAACATCGCTGCACGGAATGAACTCCTTGCTTCAATGACAAAACCGGTAGCTGAAAAGGTGCTAAAAAATAATGCGCGCCAAACACAAGCGATAAGCATTGCACTCCATCAAGGCAAGGAACAATATCCAGAATATCAGCGCTTCATGGTCTGGTTGGAGAGCTTGGGAAAATTGGATAGAGATTTAGAATTTCTCCCAACAGATGATCAATTGGTAGAACGTTGTTCTCAAGGCAATGGCCCTTGGACTAGGCCAGAATTAGCTGTATTGATCTCTTACTCAAAAGTCACGTTAAAACAAGCGCTTGTAGACGCAGATTTACTCAACGATGCTTGGCTGGCTGATTCGGTCGAGAGAGCTTTTCCCAGAATGATTGTAGAGTACTTGGGTGGGACTGTTTCGTCTCATCAGTTAGCCAATGAGATAGCCGCAACCCAGTTGGCCAATGATCTTGTCGATCGTTTCGGATTTACTTTCCTCTTCAGTATTATTGAGACTGTCGGAGCCGGCTCAGAAGAGGTCGTGCGTGCGCTGACTGTGGTTATAAATGTTTTGGGAATCGATCAACTCTGGCATCTAATAGAGACCGACGATGACAATTTTACTCCAGAGGTGCAACTTGATTTGTTTCACGTTCTAATCAAACTTGTTCGTCGCTCTACCAACTGGTTCTTGAGATATCGATCCGAATGTTTTGATTGCGCCGAAAATATTGAGTTGTTTGCCGAGCCAATGCAGCAACTCCTGGAACACTGGGATAAGTTACAACCTAATAGTTGGCTGGCAAAACCAAACGCCAATGCATCTAGCAGTGATTTTGCGGTCAAATCAATTTCAGGAATGCAGATGCTGTCGGATAACCTGTACCGTGCTCTGGGGATAATTGATTTGGCCCTACGTCACAACTGGCCGGTGCAGGAGGTCGCAAAGGTTTATTCTAGCGTCGGCGAGAAATTAATGCTTGATGATTTGATGGAAAAAATCAATGGGACCATGACAGCTGGCCGTTGGCAAGATCTGGCCCGCGAATCTTCCATGAACCAACTCGAGCAGTATCGTTGCGACACGGCTGCCTTGTTGCTTCAAATTTGGCAAGGGAGATCCGAAGATATAAGCGAACTCTGGCAATCAGTAAACGCAACAACTATCGCTAATTGGGAAATCATGATGGCAGAAGTCCGTAAATCAGAGGGCAATGATGTTCCTATAATTACTGTTGCCTTAAATCAATTTCTTAACTTGGTAGGGGGATTGAGACGAATTTTTCGAGAGAGGAATTCTACGAGTGCTAGCTCATGACAATTGAGCTAACTGCTGGCGTTTAATCGCTTTTGAAGCTAGTCCGCCCAGTTACAAGCTATCTTCAAAAGCATTAATTGGTTTTACAGGTTTATAACCTTCTGCTGGAAGGCTTGTTGCTTAAATCCCGACCAGAAATCTTCTCGGCCCTCTCTCCAACCCCTAGCCCAGTGATACGCCATATTTGAATTTACCGTATGCGGACAGGCGCTGAGCGGTTTACCTTGAATGGAGGCTTGATAACCTTTTGAAAATGCACGAGAAGTAAGATCTTTTTTCTTTTTTTTCATTCATAACCCTTATTATTCGAATGCGTATATCATGGGTAGGCCCACGATGTGAATATTTTGTGTTATGTAATAGTGCCAAGCTTACTCGAGATTGTGATCGTGATTTTGATATGATGAGTGAGCGTGGTATTTCTAAGTAAAGCTAATCTAGAAAAAATAGTCGAATGTCTTGTCTTTATGTGATGAAAGCTCTCTATTAGAGTTGGTAATATCGTTTAAATATATTATCAGGCTTCAAAAGATTAAGTGAATTTGAGTGCACTAATCGACGAGTACTAGTGGAAAAATGACAGTTCATATAATCCGTGAGCTGATTGATGAGGTCGAGATCAAAAATTTAAATATGACCAATAGTGAAAAACAAATTGTCTGTGTAGCTATCTGCTCGAGGGGTATTGAACCACTTTTGGAAGCTGAGCTCGCGGCGTTGGGTGGAAAGATCATTAAGCAAACTCTAGGTGCAGTGAGGTTTAAAGGCACGCTAAGAATGATTTATTCGGCATGCTTGTGGTCGCGACTAGCTAATCGTATTTTGTTGCTGTTAAAAACCTTCAGGGTTGATTCAGCATCACACATTTACGACGCGAGCAGCGCAATTAATTGGGAACATCACTTTAATTTGGGTAAGACGATATCCGTCGATTTCTCCGGCACTTCTGGTGTCATTAAAAACAGTTTATATGGATCTCAATTGATAAAAGACGCCGTTGTTGATCGATTTCGTCGTCTCAAGGGCGCGCGGCCATCAGTCGATCCGTTTAAACCCGACATTATTATTAAAGCGAAACTCGATCGAAGACATTTGAGTGTAATGTTGGATTTGTCTGGTAAAAGTTTGCATCGCCGGGGTTACCGAAAAGGGCTGGTTGATGCGCCATTGAAGGAGAATCTAGCAGCAGCCATACTTTTCAGAGCAAATTGGCCAGCTCTTGCAGCCAAGGGCGAGGATCTCATTGATCCGATGTGTGGTGGTGGCACCCTGTTATTAGAGGCTGCAATGATTGCGGCGGATATAGCGCCGGGCTTGATGCGAAAAAATTTTGCGTTTGTGTCATGGTCTTCGCACGATGAAAGTATATGGAATGAAGTATTGTCTGAGGCAAGAGGAAGAAGGCAGCTCGGATTGCTCAGTCTAAATCAGAAGATCATTGGTTATGACGTCAACAAGGGCGCAATACAGTCTGCTAAAAGGAATATTGAGGAAAGTGGTCTACATGAAAAAATCAGTGTGGCAGTTAAGCCGGTGAGCAAGTTAAATAAACCAGATGCAGCAACCGGACTACTGATTACCAATCCTCCCTATGGGCAGAGAATCGGCGAAACTAGGAATTTGGAACTTGTTTATCAGCAATTAGGGCAGAGCTTGCAATCCAACTTCAAAAAATGGAAAGCGGCGATTCTTTCTGGAAACATCGATCTTGCGCGAAGACTTGACCTGACACCAGTACGGCAATATCAATTTTCTAATGGCTCAATTCCTTGTAAGTTACTGTTGTTTGACGATATGCGATCAAAATCTGCGGTCATCCGTCAGCGGATCGATTCGCACCGTTTAACAAAGGTAATGACTCCGGGTTCATCGATGCTAGCCAATCGGTTGGCTAAAAATCAGCGGCGCTTGGCACCGTGGCTAAAAAAAAATGATATTAAGTGCTATCGCCTATACGACTCGGATTTACCTGAATACTCTGCTGCCATCGACATCTATGATGATTGTTTTCACGTGCAAGAATATGCCGCACCTCCCTCTATCGAGCGTGCTTTGGCAAAAAGGCGCGTCCAAGAGTTAAGAAATGCGGTTTTACATTTTGCACCCAACTCCAAGGATAAGACATTCTATAAAGTGCGCTCGCGGCAGCATGGAGCAAATCAGTATGTCAAGATACCGAGCCGAAACGGCAAACCCTTAATCATCACCGAAGGTGCTGCAAGATTTGAAATCAATCTTGGAAACTATCTTGATACTGGAATTTTTCTTGATCATCGTAAGATGAGGCAAATTATTGCAAGCGAAGCTGCAGGAAAACGGTTTCTCAATCTTTTTTGTTACACAGCCAGCGCTACAGTTATGGCTGCATTGCATGGGGCATCCAGTTCTCTTAGTTGCGATCTTTCGCAGACTTATATCGAATGGGCTCGGAGAAATTTTCAGCTAAATAAATTGGCAACAAATCAACATCAATTATTAAACATTGACTGTATTGAATGGTTGGCTACCGAACCTAGAGATTTTGAGTATTTCGATATCATTTTGCTTGATCCTCCCACATTCTCAAATTCAAAAAGAATGTCTGTTTCTCTCGACATACAGCGTGATCATGAATATCTCATAAGAGCAGCCGCTAAGCGGTTAGCACCACTTGGCACTCTTTATTTCTCCAATAATTACAGAAAGTTCAAGTTAAACAATAGTCTCATGAATGCTTTCCTAGTGGAGGATATGAGGTCGGAAACGTTAGATGTTGACTTTCAAAGGAATCCTCGTATTCACAATACTTGGAGGATAAAAAATAAAAGCTGAAGGGAACTAGTCAATCTTAACTAATTAAATGGAATCTGATTTGGATATTTGAGTCCTCACAGATCAAGTTGACTCGAGCCTAAAACATGCGACCGGCTGACTTTTTGAATCAGAGCCTTGAATGGTGGACGAAAGCGAACTATGCCCCCAATTTTTAAGGCCAATATTTTACGTGTTCATCCAGCGAGATTTTCGATAAAGGCCTTTCCCTGCTGACTGGCGTGCCGATATATAGAAACCCAATGATCCTCTCACTATCCGCTATGCCTAGGCCACTTCTTATCACATCGGAATATGCGTAATCACCGGTTCTCCAGACTGAGCCGAACCCCTTAGCATATATCGCTAAACCGACATTGGTTAGCACGCAACCGGCGGAGAGCATTTGTTCGGTTTGTGGGACTTTTGGGTGATCTTTTATACAGGCAATCCCCACAAGGATAACGGGCGCTCGAAATGCTTTATTTTTTGCTTTCAGGAGCACCTCTTCGCTAGAATTTGGGTTAGAAGCCATCACGTGTTCAGAGAACAAACTGCCAAGGGCAGATCGGTTATCTTTTTGGATGATAAGGAAGCGCCAAGGTCTCAAGCGCATGTGATCAGGAGCTCTTAAAGCCGCCTCTAATATAGATGCAAATTCCTGTTCAGTTGGGCCGGGCTCTTCCAGACGCGGAAAGGACTGCCTCTCTGCTATTAAGTTTATGAAAGAATTCTCCTCTGTCATCCCATCATGCTCTGTCATAATTTCTCCTAGGCCTTTTTTCAAGTTAACGCAAAATGTGTTGACTATGCAAATTGTATTCATGAATGAGTTGCTAATTTTTTTTTAAAAAAACCGCCAAAACATCCATATCTTGGCGGGGGAAAAGTTTGAGGGACGCGAGGCGCAAAGGTTTTGGCTATTAATGATAATCGTTATCATTATTATTATCAATAAGGAAAGAATTTATTCATTAATTTTTTGTTTGCCCCGATCATCTATCATTGAATTATCAGCAAATAGGTTATGCCAGCGTCTCCGCATTAGACTCGCTCGTTTTTTTAAATATAATCATCCGCTCGGGGAGGATATTAAAAATGAACTCTAGCTCTCACTATGAAATTCTGGCACGCTCTATGTGCCCAATCTATTCTTTTATTGACCTACGAGTTGAAAGCATTAAAAATGGACTTTATCGTGCTAGCATCCCTTTAAGCGCTAATGTTCAAAACCATCTGAAGATATTCCATGCTGGACCCATCTGGATGGCTGCGGAGTTTTTGGGCGGGCTTCTTGTGCTCGATAATGTTGACGCGACAAGACATCAACCTGTTGTCGCAGGGCTTAAAATCGAGTTCATGCGTCCAGCATTATCCGATATAGTCGCGGAGACTAAATTTTCAAATGAACAAGTCGACGCCATGCGGAGGTCGCTTGACACTGCGGGACGTTTCGACTTTACAGCGCATATTGTTGTGAGAGATGCAAATACGACCATAGTGGCAGAGGCAGAGGGGAAATACACGGTCAAAGATTTCTCCCATCTTTTGAGCGGCGGTTGATGGGATTTACTCTTTTTACAAGAATGTCTCGTGGCTTGAGAAAAATAGTTTTGGAGATGTTTGCGTTTCCCTCAAAACAATCGAAAATTCACGTGTAAATAGTGAGATAAAAAAGTGTGCTTTAATGAAATAGCGTTTGGGTTAAACGGTGACTCTGGCAGTTTTTTTGCCTGGAGCATGCAGTAAGGAAAAGCAATGAACAATCAATTAACACTATATGTTGGGGACAACTGTCACCTGTGCAGCGATGCTGAGGCGCTTTTAAAGCCTCTTTTAGCCGAAAAGGACTTTAGTCTTAGGAAGATAAATATTGGCAGTGAACCAAGTTTACAGAAGAAATTAGCCCTTCGGATTCCGGTTTTGAGACTGCCGTCGGGAGCAGAACATAATTGGCCATTCAACTGGTCCAAACTCGAGAATGAACTCGATAAAGATCAATCATGATGATTTTTTGCCACAAATCGGTCGACCGCATTGGAAAACTCGACTCGGTTGGAGTTTGAAAATGAAGTTCCACCAGCTGTATATGCTCCACTTGCGCGCATTGTTGACATAAAATCTCTCAAATTGAGTCTCTGGCGCACGTTTTCTTTCGTGAAGAGTTCTCCTCGATGATTGAGAGCACTTGCACCCTTTGTAATTACATCCGCTGCTAATGGAATATCAGAAGTGATAATCAAATCGTTCGGCGAAATTTTTTCTAAAATGTATTCATCAGCTTTATCAATACCTTTGCCTACCTCGATTGTTTTGATGTTGGTTAATCGGGGAGCGATTATTGCTTTATTTGCGACAAACAAAATAATTATTCCTGTGCGGTGTGCAAGACGAAAAAGGATTTTTTTAATCGGTCTTGGGCATGAGTCCGCATCGACATAGATTTTCATCGAATATTTTTTCTCGGTAATGGAACTCAGTAATTATCTCACTTAAATAAAGCGTTTTCATACTCATGGCTTGTAAGTCTTTGGAGACCGGGTAGAATTTCCAATCTGAGAGCTTTTTTGCGCTTTTTTGCCTGGCGCTGGCCTCTGATAACAATGCTTAAGGATTCAACCATGATTACAGTTACGCTTCCTGATAAGTCGCAGCGCACATTCTCGAACCCTCTTTCTGTCCAAGATGTTGCCCAAAATATAGGAGCGGGTCTCGCGAAGGCGACAGTGGCGGGAATCGTTGATGGTAAGGAGGTGGATGCAGATTTCATAATTCAAAATGATGTAGAACTAACTATTTTGACTGATCGCTCTCCTGAGGGACTGTTTATTATCAGACACTCAACAGCTCACCTCATGGCCATGGCGGTTAAGCAATTGTTTCCATCAGCGCAAGTTACCATTGGCCCGGTGATAGAGGATGGGTTTTACTACGACTTTGCTTTTGAGCGACCCTTTACACCTGAGGATTTGGAGGCGATAGAGTCTCGCATGGGCGATCTGGCAAAGCAGGATCACGTTGTAAAACGGGAGGAGTGGGATCGCGATGAAGCTGCGGTTTTTTTCAACAGTATAGGCGAAGGTTATAAGGCGGAGATCATCCAAAGCATACCCAAAACCGAGACAATCAGCTTGTACCGTCAAGGTGAGTTTGTCGATCTTTGCCGTGGACCTCACGTCCCTGCTACAGGGAAATTGGGCGTCTTTAAGCTAACGAGGGTAGCTGGAGCCTATTGGCGCGGAGACCACAAAAATGAAATGCTTCAGCGCATCTATGGTACGGCTTGGGCCGACAAAAAAGACTTGAAAGCTTATCTCAATCGCATCGAAGAAGCCGAGAAGCGTGACCACCGAAAGCTAAACAAGAAGCTTGACCTATTTCACTTTAGCGATGATGCTCCCGGGTCGGTTTTTTGGCATCCAAAGGGTTGGACACTATTTTTGCAGCTTCTGGACTATATGCGCGAACGTCAGGAGGAGGCTGGATACGTCGAGGTCAATACACCAGATGTTATGGATCGCAGTCTTTGGGAAACTTCAGGCCATTGGTTTAACTACCGGGAAAACATGTTTGTGACTAAGACAGAGGACGAACGCATTTTTGCACTCAAGCCAATGAATTGCCCCGGCTCGGTGTCAATGTTTTCGCAAGGTTTGAAGAGCTACCGTGATTTACCCCTTCGAATGGCCGAATTTGGCAAAGTTCATCGTTATGAACCCTCAGGTTCTCTGCATGGGTTGATGCGGGTTCGACACTTCACACAAGACGACGCTCACATTTATTGCACCGAGGAGCAGATGGAGCAAGAGTGCATCGATGTTATTTCACTCGTTCTGGATATTTATAAAGACTTTGGTTTTGAGGATGTGGTGATTAAACTGTCAACACGTCCAGAGAAGCGCTTAGGCAGTGATGAAGTTTGGGATAAGCTTGAACATGCTCTCAGGAATGCGTTAAATGTAATAGGACTTGATTTCACGTTGTATCCGGGTGAGGGCGCGTTTTATGGGCCAAAATTGGAATTCGTTCTCAGAGATGCCATTGGTCGTGATTGGCAATGCGGTACCTTACAAGTCGATATGAATTTGCCTGAGCGTTTCGATATGACATATGTTGACGAAACAGGCAGCCGAGACAAGCGCCCAGTGATGTTGCATCGAGCACTTTTTGGTTCGCTAGAGAGATTCATAGGGATATTGATCGAGCATTATGAGGGTGCTTTTCCCATCTGGTTGTCACCTGAGCAAGCCGTTGTGGCAAATATTACAGAAGGGCAGATCGAATATTGCAAAGAAATCACAAAATCATTGCGTAATAGGGGTTTTAGAGTCACTTCGGACTTGAGAAACGAGAAGATCGGCTTTAAAATCCGCGAGCACTCGATAAGTAGGATTCCGTTTATTTTTGTGGTGGGAGAAAAAGAGAAAGCAACTGGCACAGTTTCTGTGCGTTCTCGCGAGGGGACCGATTTGGGTAAAAGGACATTAGATGACATTTTTGACCTTTTGGAAGTGCGTGTTAAACAGCTTGGTCGATTAGATCGTTCAACGGAGTAGGAGTTATTAAAAAAGATAACAAGCGTTTGCGTTTAAACGAAGACATTGAAGCCTCAATAGTGAGGCTTGTTAATTATGATGGTGCTCAAATCGGCATAGTTGACCTGCAGCGCGCCTTGGATTCAGCCAGAGAGAAAACATTGGACTTGGTCGAAATATCTCCAGATGCCGAACCACCAGTCTGTAAAATTATGGATTATGGCAAGCACGTCTTTGACTTAAAGAAAAAAATCGCTTTGCAGAGGAAAAAGCAGAAGCAGACGCAAGTAAAAGAGATGAAATTTCGTCCCGGAACCGACGAAGGGGATTACCAAATAAAACTTAGAAATGTTATCCGTTTTCTCGAAAATGGTGATAAAGCTAAGGTGACTTTGCGCTTTAGGGGAAGGGAAATGGCGCATCAAGATCTCGGGATTGCAATGGTAAAACGGATAGAGGATGATCTTCAGGAGATAGCTCAGGTAGAGCAACACCCAAAGCTAGAGGGCCGGCAAATGACAATGGTATTTGCCCCCAAGAGTAAAAAAAGTTGAGGGAAACGCCGACTTCAACGCTATTGTTCCCCGTGTTAATTAGTTGATTTCAGATTTTGGAGTATTGGTATGCCAAAGGTTAAGTCCCATAGCGGGGCCGCTAAACGGTTTAAGAAGTCCGCTGCTGGCTACAAGCATAAACGCCAGCATAAGAGTCATATTCTGACAAAAATGTCGACTAAACGTAAAAGGAAGCTAAGAGGCACGCGAATTCTAGGAAACTCAGATTCTCCGCGGGTAGATCGCATGTTGAGAAGTTGTTAACCAATATTATCTTGGAAGAGTAGGAGAGAATCATGTCTAGGGTGAAACGTGGTGTTGAGGCTAATAGAAAACACAAAAAGATATTAAAGCAAGCTAAGGGATATTATGGTGCCCGAAGCAGGGTCTTCAGAGTAGCCGTTCAGGCTGTTACAAAGGCAGGGCAATATGCTTATCGTGATCGCCGAGTAAAAAAACGGACATTTAGGCGACTTTGGATCACTAGAATCAATGCTCAATCGCGAATTGAGGGGCTGTCCTACAGTAGATTCATTAACGGACTTCAAAAGGCTGGCGTGGAATTAGACCGACGCATGCTCGCTGATTTGGCTGTTCATGACAAGGAAGCCTTTCATGCGTTGGTAGAGCAGGCCAAAACAGCTCTAGCTTGAGATGGGCGGTTTCCGTCTGGGGTGATTTTTGGCTGCGCTTCAACCGAGGAGACTTGCTTTCCTCTCTCTCCGATGAGTTATAATCGCTAAATTGATATCCCCAACTTAAGTTATTCTTCATGACTCAGATTGATCAAATTCGTTTAGAAGCCGAGAGTGCAATTAAAGGATCAAGCCGATTATCTTCTTTAGAAGGCCTGCGTGTAAAATATCTGGGTAAAAAAGGGCTGGTGACAGGGCTACTTAAAACCCTTGGGGAATCTCCACTAGCTGAACGGCCTAGGCTCGGGGCTCAGATAAATGAGCTTAAGCAGTTTATTATCAATTTACTGGACTTACAAAAACAAAGTCTTGAAAAAGCAGAGATTGACTTAAAATTACTTAGTGAGAAGATAGATATTACTCTCCCTGGGCGTAATGTTAACAATGGAGGTATTCATCCAATAACACGCACTTTGGATAGAATAGAGTCATTCTTCGATGGCATCGGTTTTTCAATTGAAACAGGCCCGGAAATTGAAGACGACTATTATAATTTTGAAGCGCTCAATATGCCCTCCCATCACCCAGCTAGGGCGATGCATGACACATTTTACATCGACAAATCAACGGTCTTGAGGACACACACTTCTCCGGTTCAGATTCGAACTATGAAAAGCAAAAATCCTCCTATCCGAATGATTTGCCCAGGAAGAGTTTATCGTCGTGACTCGGATGTTACTCACACGCCCATGTTTCATCAGGTGGAGGGTCTAGTGGTCGATAAAGCGGTTAATTTCTCCCATTTAAAAGGTTTACTAAATCAATTTTTAAAAGCTTTCTTTGAAATGGATCTGCCAGTCCGCTTCCGACCGTCTTACTTTCCGTTTACTGAACCGTCAGCGGAAGTCGACATTCAATGTAACAACTGCGGCGGGAAAGGTTGTCGCGTGTGCGGTATGACTGGTTGGCTTGAAGTTCTGGGCGGCGGAATGGTGCACCCCAACGTTTTCAAGCATTGTGACGTTGATCAAACCACATATACTGGCTTTGCATTCGGCATGGGTGCTGAGCGGTTAGCCATGTTGCGCTATGGAGTCAATGACTTGAGATTATTTTTTGAAAATGATTTGCGGTTTTTAGAACAATTCTAAAGGGAAGCCGTTTTATGAAGATCAGCGAACTTTGGTTGCGACAACTCGTTAGCCCAGACATTGACACTGTATCACTGGCAGCGCAATTGACTATGGCTGGACTTGAGGTAGATTCAATAAAACCTTGCGCTAATATTTCAGGCCCAGTTGTGGTGGGGGAAATTCTTACATTGCGGAGTCATCCCAACTCGGAAAGGCTGAGCGTTTGCGGCGTCCGTGGTCTCCGGGGAGAACAGTTTGAGGTAGTATGCGGCGCTTCAAATTTAAACGTTGGAATGAAGGTCCCCTTTGCTCAGATTGGCTCGATACTTCCGGGTAATCTTAAAATCAAAAAAAACTTAATCAGAGGCGTGGAGTCACATGGAATGTTATGTGCTCAAGCCGAATTGGATTTGGGAGACGATGACTCAGGATTATGGGAATTACCCAAAGATGCCCAGGTTGGACTATTAATAGCAGACTACTTTAATTTAAACGATAAAATCATTGAAGTTGATCTGACACCTAATAGGGGCGACTGCCTTAGCATTAACGGTATTGCTCGTGAGATTGGTGTGCTCAATAAGTTATGTGTCAAGGAGATAGATTGCCATCCGGTTGAGCCCATCATTGAGGATAAAATTCAGGTCGATATCGATAGTGATGCTTGCGGCAGATATGTCGGGCGGGTGATTCGTGGTGTAGACCTTTCTTGTAAAACGCCAATCTGGATGCAGGAAAACCTGCGTCGAGCTGGATTGAGGTGTCTTAGCCCAGTTGTGGATGTTACAAACTATGTGATGTTAGAAATGGGTCAACCAATGCATGCTTTTGATCGCGCGAAATTAAGTGATAAGGTCATTGTGCGCATGGGGAACAACGAGAGACTGCGTTTGCTTGATGATACCGAAATTCTACTAGATGAGACCACGCTGATAATTGCTGATGCAGAAGAACCACTCGCTGTTGCAGGAATAATGGGGGGTAAAAATTCTGCTGTTTCCGATAGTACAGATGAGATTATTCTGGAGTCTGCCTGGTTTAATCCGCTAGCGATTGCGTCAAAAGCGCGCTTATATGGCAAACATACGGAGTCTTCGCATCGATTTGAGCGAGGTGTTGATTCCTCGTTTCAAGTTGCCGCAATGGAGCGAGCTACTGCTCTTATAATAAGGATATGTGGTGGTCATGCCGGCCCAATTGTTTTAGAAGAGACAGTTCATAATTTACCAAAACATTCGGAAATAACTTTATATTACTCAAACGTGAGTAAATTATTGGGGGTGGAAATCGGATCTGAGCACATAGAAGATATTTTGATTCGTTTGGGGCTTTATCAGTTGTCAAAAGATCATCTTTGTAGCCTTTGGCAACCCCCCCCCATGGCGATCCGATTTGAGAATAGAGCAGGATTTGATAGAAGAAATAGCAAGAATATTCGGGTACAACAATATCCCAGTCGCTACGCCAGTAGCACCTTTAGTGATCAAACCAAGCACGGAAACCCTAAATCCTGTATCTAAGGTGACTGCTCATCTGACAGCTCGGGGCTATCGGGACGTCATTAGTTACAGCTTCGTTGACTACAAACTGCAGCAGTTGCTTGAGCCAGATCGTGTCGCGGTCCGCTTGAGCAACCCCATATCGAATGATATGTCAGTTATGCGAACTAATCTTTGGCCGGGGTTAGTGCGCACGGCTCAGTATAACTTGAACAGGCACAGGTCTCGAATAAGGATATTTGAAACTGGCCAGTGTTTTTATGAGGTCTCCGGGGAAATCTCAACATATAAGGCTATGGCTGGGTTGGTTTGTGGGCAGCGCGCTCCGCTCGATTGGACAGCAAATAAAGGTATGAGCGATTTTTATGATATAAAGGGAGATATTGAATCGGTAATTACTCTTACCGGAATGTTTGAAGAATTTGATTTTGCGCCTGTGTCCCATGGAGCACTTCATCCGGGTCAAGCTGCCTCTATCCTGTTCCATGGATCTGAGGTCGGTTGCATTGGTCAGCTTCATCCGAAACTGCAAAGCGGATTCAATCTTGTTACCCCCACATTCCTTTTCCATATGGATCTGCAATACTTACTGGGTTGTTCTCTGCCAGCGCATAAAGACTTTAGCAAATACCCCGAGATACGTCGAGATCTTGCTCTTATTGTTAACTCAGAGATAAAAGCTGGTGATGTGGTAAGTTGTGCCCGTCAATCGGGTGTGGCAGACCTAATTCATGTTGCTGTTTTTGACGTCTTTGACGGTTTAGAGAACGCCCAAAATATGAAAAGTCTGGGAATAACGTTCACATTTCAGAATCCAGATCGGACCTTAAGCGACAACGAAATTGATCAAGCCATCAAACGAGTCGTGACAATTTTGGGCATGCGCTACGGAGCTAAACTGCGTTCATAGGTGATAGTGGTGCTAACGCGGCAGCAATAACTCAATCAAATGTTTCACTTTATAAATTGTCGTCTGAAAACGCGTTGACCAGGGCAGTGATTACTTGAAATTTCTGAGTCATACAATCACTAAAAATTGATTATACACTTGACGTTTTGTCAAAGTTCGCGCAAGCTGTTGACAAAGGCTAGTGGTGTCAGGGGATGTTTTCCTGACAGACACGCTAAGACCTGAAAGCATGAAGTTTGTATGAGACCAACTCTGCTCAATAAGGGAGATCGTTAAACGTTATGGGTGCACTAACCAAAGCTGAAATGGCTGAAATGCTCTTTGAAGAACTGGGTCTCAATAAGAGAGAAGCCAAGGAAATAGTTGAAAAATTTTATGGGGAGATTGGCTGGGCTCTTGAACATGGTGACAATGTGAAACTGTCTGGTTTTGGAAATTTTGAACTCAGGGATAAAAACAGCAGGCCAGGACGAAATCCCAAGACTGGCGAGGAAATTCCAATTGCAGCACGACGTGTAGTTACTTTTAAACCGGGTCAAAAGCTAAGATCTAGGGTAGAGAATTATGCTGGAACCCAGTAATAATGTTCTTCCAGTTATCCCCGGAAAACGATATTTTACCATTGGAGAAGTAAGCGAACTCTGTGGCGTAAAGCCACACGTGCTCAGGTATTGGGAACAAGAATTTCCAGGGTTAAATCCGGTTAAGCGCCGCGGGAATCGCCGGTATTATAAACGGCAGGATGTGGTGCTGATCCGACAAATCAGATCACTTTTATATGAGCAAGGTTTCACAATCGGAGGTGCGCGTCAGCGCCTTGAGGGCGAAGGCATCAAACAAGAAGCGACGCCTTATAAACAACTGGTTGATCAAACGATAACTGAGCTCGAGGACCTTCTCGAGGGACTTAAGTCAAAGAGTTGATTCTGCCAAAGATGCTCAGCCAAAGGTTATCTGATCAGGGTCGAGGTGACATTTCACAGTTTACTCGTAATTTTAGCCCTGATGTTGAGGAAGTGTTTATCAGAGACTATTTTTGAAGCGAGGTGATCGTTTGTTGCCGTGGTTGGGTCAGTATCGATACGCCTATACCCAAAAGGAGTAGGGGAAGAAATGGCTCGAGAGGCCAAAAAGGCAGCCATAAACTCAATTCGTTTGACCATGCTGGTGTCAAGAGCAGTCTAGAAACGGGTTCATACCATAAACTGCCTGTTGCGGAAGCACATATAGCTAAAGAGATTGAGGTTAGGCCGAATAATTTGCTGAGAAAACCCTTATTATTAAACGCTGTGTACTGAAATAAGTCGTTATCTCGGGCTTTGCCCCATGCCAGCACCCTCAAGGAAAAAACTAAAAACCCAATCCAATAAAATAAATAATCATGATATTTTGGGATGGTATAAATTTCATTATATTGATAGTAGAAGATATTCCACCAATAAACGCTAAAAGCATAGGCCCAAAGAAAATAGACACCGCTTTTGTGTATTAGATTCCATTGGAGTGTGCTGAAACGTTTCCGCGCGGCTCGGAAGGAGGTGGCAATCATAGCGACTAAAAAGATGTAGCCTACACTCCCCTCCAGCTCATCGCGAAAATAGAATACTTCATCAAAGTAATAATCACGGTGAAAAGTTGATAAGAGAAAAATAAAAATCGCTTGCCATGCCATGGCTACGGCAAAAACGAGGCCAACATATTTGCGATTGCGAATCCACCAGTTTGATACTATTCCCGGGAAAAGAATCCTAATTGATGAGGCAGCCACTACGAAATAGATAAATGGAATAGCCCATCTGACCGAATATCCGATTAGATAGGATATATCTTCAGGGGAGGCTAAGTTAGCGTGTGAAACTGCTGAAGTAATAGCTATGTTTACGAGCGAGGATAGGAGCCAAAAAAGGGTCCAGCCATTTGAAACCGGATGCTTAAGAATATTAACCAGAATTATATTCATTTGTCAGTTTATAGGACAATCGTTAAAAATTATTGGACAATATCAAATTTATAAATGCTCTGATCCTTGAAATACAATTAGATAGGAACATTTTTTACCTCCACGTTCATTTTTAGGCTTTGTGAGTCAACAAATTGATTGTGGCTGTTCAGTTTTTGTGATTTGATCGCAACAAGAGCGCATGCTAGTGTTGCTAACACAAGTATCGAAGTTTTTTCTCATCATAACAAGGTTTGAGGTTGACTCTAATGAATGTGGATTGGATTGCCAAAATATCTGCGTGGTTGAGGCGCTCCATCGCAATTTGCCCTTTTCTTCTTTCAATGTTCATACTATATTATCTCGGCAAGTATCAGATCTGGATTCCTGAGACACCGTACCGCAATGTGATGACTATTTTTGTGCTTATGGTGGGCATGGGATCCTCTTTTGTGTTCATCACGTTTTTTTCCAAATGGGACAGGTCCAAATAGACGGAGTCTTTTATAAAATTTTCGGGGCGTGGCGCAGTCTGGTAGCGCACCACACTGGGGGTGTGGTGGTCGCTGGTTCAAATCCAGCCGTCCCGACCAACATTTTTCTTTCCTGAAATCAACATGTTACAAAGGCTAAGCTTACCATCCCAAAAGCCTGGTGCTTTTAGCTATTTGTCGACCAGTTGGTCACATCGACCAAACAATTCCAAGGTGTGGTAAGCCTCAAAATATATCGTCCAGCTTCAACATATTTCGGCGATTTCTTTAGTTATCTTTCGCTTGCTGAAGTAAGGTCAGTGATATTTTGGCTTTATAATTCGCTGATAGTGATTCCATGGTTTTAACAATTATTTTCAATATAATGCCTCAACGTGGATTTGATACAAATTTTTGTTGTCATCGTTGGAGTGATCCAAAAAGGTATCTATGGAAATAACCATTGAGCAAGCATTGCAGCAAGGCGTTGCTTCACATAAAGAGGGCAAGCTTCAGGATGCCGAACGTCTCTATCGAACTATCTTGCAATCTCAGCCTTTACATCCAGACGCTAACCACAATCTTGGCATATTAGCAGTATCAGTGAATAAAGCTGATGCAGCTTTGCCATTATTTAAAACTGCCCTCGAAGCCAATCCAAAGATAGAACAGTTCTGGCTGAGTTACATCGATGCGCTTATCAAAGAAAACCAGTTTGAAAATGCCAAGGAAGTTCTCGAGCAGGCAAAAAAGCAAGATGTGGCTGAAGAAAAATTAAATGTCCTGGAGGCACAACTAGCCTCCATAAACAAACAAGAAACTGTTGTTAGCTTAAGCCCATCTCAGGAACAACTGAGTAATTTATTAGAGTGCTATCAGAACGGACGATTCGGTGATGCAGCAAAGCTTGCATTAGAAATCACGCAAGATTTTCCTGACCATCAATTTGCTTGGAAACTTTTAGGCGCGGTGTTGGGGCAAGTGGGCAGGATTTTTGAGGCCCTAGATGCTAACCAAACAGCAGTCGCTTTAAGTCCTCAAGATGCCGAAGCCCACAACAATTTAGGTAACACGCTCAAAGAACTCGGAAGATTGGACGAAGCTCTAGCCAGCTACAATCAAGCGATAGCGTTGAAGCCTGACTTTGCCGAAGCCCACTCCAACTTGGGTAACACGCTCAACGAACTAGGAAGATTGGATGAGGCTGAGGCCAGCTATAACCGAGCGATAGCGTTGAAGCCTGGCTATGCTGAAGCTCACTACAACTTGGGTGTCACGCTCAAAGAACTTGGAAAATTAGACGAAGCTGAAGCTTGCTACGACCGGGCGATAGCCTTGAAACCTGACTATGCTGAAGCCTACTACAACTTGGGTGTTATGCTCAAAAAATTGGGTAGATTTGGCGAAGCGATCAATAGCTATATAAGGGCAATCGAGATTAATCCTAAATATGCTGAAGCCCAAAGCAACTTGGGTGTCACGTTACAAGAACTAGGCAGATTAGACGAGGCTGAAGCATGTTTGAGACAAGCAATAACAGTAAGACCTGACTATGCGGAAGTTTACAGCAACTTGGGTGTCACGCTCAACTCATTAGGCAGATTGGACGAAGCTGTAGCCAGCTATAAGCAAGCAATAGCATTGAAGCCGGACTTTGCTGATGCCTATGTCAATCTCGGTATCGCCATCAAAAACTTAAGGTTCAACTCATCGAACCGGAAGCTCTATCCACTATTACTCCAACTGTTGA